>NZ_JASBRN010000083.1 GCF_030149505.1 Nocardioides sp. | reverse complement strand
CGCAGGGTGTGGACACCGCACACGAGACCCGCGTCGAGGGCGCCGGTGACCCGTTGGACCTGCAGGGCGCCGGCGATCAGGGGCTGATGTTCGGATACGCCATCAAGGACACCCCGGAACTGATGCCGCTGCCGATCGCGCTCGCGCACCGGCTCTCGCGCAAGCTCACCGAGGTGCGCAAGTCCGGCGTGCTGCCGTACCTGCGGCCCGACGGCAAGACCCAGGTCACCATCGAATACGACGGTGACAAGCCGGTTCGCCTCGACACGGTCGTCATCTCCACCCAGCACGCCGCCGACATCGACCTGGACAACCTGCTCGCGCCCGACATCCGCGCGAAGGTCGTCGACGCCGTCATCGGTGACCTGGAGCTGCCGTCGCTGGACACCTCCGACATCCGCCTGCTGGTGAACCCGACCGGCAAGTTCGTGCTCGGCGGCCCGATGGGCGACGCGGGCCTGACCGGCCGCAAGATCATCGTCGACACCTACGGCGGCATGGCCCGCCACGGCGGCGGCGCCTTCTCGGGCAAGGACCCCTCGAAGGTCGACCGCTCGGCCGCCTACGCGATGCGCTGGGTCGCCAAGAACGTCGTGGCTGCGGGCCTGGCCCGTCGCTGCGAGGTCCAGGTCGCCTACGCCATCGGCAAGGCCCAGCCCGTGGGTGTCTTCGTGGAGACCTTCGGCACCGGCACGGTCTCCGACGAGCGGATCCAGGCCGCGGTGCTCGAGGTCTTCGACCTGCGCCCGGCCGCGATCATCTCCGACCTGCAGCTGCTGCGTCCGATCTACGGCCAGACCGCGGCGTACGGCCACTTCGGCCGCGAGCTGCCCGACTTCACCTGGGAGCGCACCGACCGCGCCGAGGCCCTCAAGGCCGCTGTCGGCGCCTGACCCACCGCCGAGGCGTCACTTCTGAGCCCTCGACCCGTCAGTTCCGCACCTCCACGGTGACGGAACCGACGGGTCGAGGGTTCATTTCTGACGGCTCGGCGGGGGCGTCGGTCCGGGCTGGTAGAACTCGCGCATGCCCGCCCACCCCGAGGAACAGCCCGAGCTGCTCCCGGGGTTGGTCCGCTCGACGGTGAAGCAGGCGCAGGCCAAGGCCCGCGCCACGCGTGAGCGCAAGGCCGCCGGGGCCGCGATCACCGACGTCGACCCGGTGGCGCGCGTGCTGCTCGACCTCCCGCTCGCCCACCTCGACCGGCCCTTCGACTTCGCCGTCCCCGCGGCGATGGCCGAGGCAGCCCGCCCCGGGGTGCGCGTGAAGGTGCGTTTCGCCGGCCAGGACGCCGACGGGTTCGTGCTGGAGCGCCTGGCGACGTCCGAGCACCCCGGTGTGCTGCAGCCGCTGCGTCGCGTGGTGAGCCCCGAGCCGGTGCTGGTCCCCGAGGTGGTGGAGCTGGCGGGCGCGCTCGCCGAGCGGTACGCCGGCACCCGCGGTGACGTGCTGAGGCTTGCTGTCCCGCCCCGGCACGCGACGACCGAGGCCGAGGAGCAACCCCCCGCCACCGGCGTCGTCCCGCGCGAGCCGGCCGCGGCCGAAGCCGCCTGGGCCGAGCACCCGCTCGCCGCCGCCTGGCTCGGGCACCTGCGCTCCGGCACCGCCCCCCGCGCGGTCTGGAACCCTCCCCCCGGCGCCGACTGGCCGCGCCTGGTCGCCGAGGCGGCGTTGACCGCTCCCGGCGGGGTCGTCGTGTGCCTGCCCGACGGCAAGGACGTCGAGCGCGTCGACGCGGCGCTCCGGGCGACGGGGGAGCCGGAGCAGCACGTCGTGCTGACCGCAGACCTGGGTCCGGCTGCCCGCTACCGCTCGTTCCTGCGGGTGCTGCGGGGCCAGCGGCGGATCGTGGTCGGCACCCGGGCAGCCGCCCTGGCCCCGGTGCCGGACCTCGCGCTCGTCGTCGTCTGGGACGACGGCGACGACCTGCACGCCGAGCCGCGCGCGCCCTACCCCCACACCCGCGAGACGCTGCTGCTGCGCGCCGAGCGCGCTGGTGCCGCCGCGCTGCTGGGCGCCTTCGCCCGCTCGGTCGAGTGCGAGCACCTGGTGCGCAGCGGATGGGCCCCCGAGCTGCTGGCACCCCGTGAGGTGCTGCGCGCTGCGGTGCGCACCGCGGTCGCCGGGGCCACCGAGCACGACCTGGTGCGCGACGCCCACGCCCGCGCGGCGCGGATGCCCAGGCAGGTGCACGACCTGTTGCGGGAGGCGGTCGCCGAGGGGCCGGTGCTCGTGCAGAACCCTCGCCACGGCTACGTCCCGGCGCTCGCGTGCGAGCGGTGCCGCACCCCCGCGCGCTGCACCGCCTGCACGGGACCCCTGCGCCTCGGCTCGCCCACCGAGCCGCCCGCCTGCCGGTGGTGCGGGGAGGTGCACGCGGCGTGGTCCTGCCCCGAGTGCGGGCACCGCGGCCTGCGCGCCCCGGTCATCGGCCAGTCCCGCACCGCCGAGGAGATCGGCCGCGCGCTCCCGAGCGTCCGGGTGCGCACCTCGGCCCGCGACGGGGTCCTGGCCCGCGTCGACGGGCGGTCCCAGGTCGTCGTGGCGACGCCCGGCGCCGAGCCCGTGGCCGAAGGCGGGTACGCCGCGGTCGTGCTGCTCGACGCCTGGCTGCTGCTCTCACGCCCCGACCTGCGCACCGAGGAGGAGGCGCTGCGGCGCTGGGCCAACGCCGTGGCGCTGGTCCGCCCCGGCGGCCGCGCCCTCGTGGTGGGCGATCCGGCGCACCCGGCCGTCCAGGCGCTCGTCCGCTGGGACATGGGCGGCTTCGCCGCCCGCGAGTCCGCGGCCCGGGTCGAGGCGCACCTGCCGCCGGCCACCCGGTTGGCGACCCTCACCGGTGCTCCCGGGGCGCTCGACGACGCCCTCACGCTGCTCGACGTCCCCGACCCGGTCGAGGTGCTGGGGCCGGTCGACCTGCCCGACCACGACCCCTACGCCGAGGGTCCGCCACGCCAACGGGTCGTCGTCCGGGTCCCGCGCGCCCACGGGCCGCGCCTCTCGGCCGCCCTGGGCGAGCTGCAGCGGCTCCGCTCGGCGCGCAAGCTCGACCCCGTGCGCATCCAGGTCGACCCCCCGAGCCTGTGAGACGAGGTCGCTGGAGGCGCGACGTCGGTGGGTGCTGGCGGGTGGGTGGGTGAGCGGTGCCGCGGTGACCCCACCGAGCCGGCGCTGGTTCGAGGGTGACTCGGCGCCCGTTCGAGCGTGACCCGGCGCTAGTTCGAGGGTGACTCGGCGCCCGTTCGAGCGCGAGTCGGCGCCAGTTCGAGCGTGAGTCGGCACCGGCGGCCGTGACCGCGGCGCGAAATCGCCGTCCTGCGGCGGCGCTCCTAGACTCGCGCCCATGCCCGTCCAGCCGATCCGCCTCTTCGGCGACCCGATCCTGCGCCGGCCGGCCGTCGAGGTCGTCGACTTCGACCGGGAGCTGCACCGCCTCGTGCAGGACCTCACCGACACCATGCTGGCCGCGCCCGGCGCGGGCCTGGCTGCGCCCCAGATCGGGGTGGGCCTGCGCGTGTTCACGTGGAACGTCGACGGCGAGGTCGGCCACCTGGTCAACCCGACCCTCGAGCTGTCCCAGGAGCAGCAGGACGGCCTCGAGGGGTGCCTCTCGATCCCCGACATGACCTTCGAGTGCCTGCGGGCGCTCTCGGTCGTGGCCAACGGCTTCGACATGCACGGCGAGCCGGTGACCATCCACGGCAGCGACTACCTCGCCCGCGCCATCCAGCACGAGACCGACCACCTCGACGGGGTCCTGTTCGTCGACCGCCTCGACGAGGAGACCCGCAAGCTGGCGATGAAGGAGATCCGTGAGGCCGAGTGGTTCGGCGCGGCTCCCCCCACCGTCAAGCTCTCCCCGCACCCGATCATGAAGGGACTCCCCACGTGAGGAGCACAGCCTGATGCGCGTCGTAGTCGCCGGCACCCCCGAGGTCGCCCTGCCCGCCCTGGACGCGATCGCGGACTCCCGCCACGAGCTGGTCGGCGTCGTGACCCGACCCGACGCGCCTGCCGGTCGCGGTCGCAAGCTCGTGGCGAGCCCGGTCGCCGTGCGCGCCGAGGAGCTCGGGGTGCCCGTGCTCAAGCCCGAGCACCCGCGCGACCCGGAGTTCCAGGAGGCGCTGCGCGCACTGCGTCCCGACTGCTGCCCGGTGGTCGCGTACGGCGCGCTGCTGCCGCAGTCGGCGCTCGACATCCCGCCGCACGGCTGGGTCAACCTGCACTTCTCCTGCCTGCCCGCGTGGCGCGGGGCAGCCCCCGTGCAGCACGCGATCTGGGCCGGTGACGAGGTCACCGGTGCCACGACCTTCCGCATCGTCAAGGCCATGGACGCCGGCCCGACCTTCGGCGTGATGACCGAGCGGATCCGCGAGGACGACACCGCGGGCGACCTGCTGACCCGGCTGGCCGAGGGCGGCGCCGGCCTGCTGGTCACGACCCTCGACGGCATCGAGGACGGCGTCCTCGTGCCCCGGGAGCAGCCCGAGGAGGGGGTCTCGATGGCGCCGAAGATCCTCGTCGAGGACGCGCGGGTCGACTGGACCGAGCCCGCGCAGGCCGTCGACCGCCGGATCCGTGCGTGCACCCCGTTCCCGGGCGCCTGGAGCACCTTCGAGGGCGAGCGGATCAAGATCGGCCCGGTCACGATGGCGGCCTCGAACCTCGAGCCCGGCGAGATCGCCGTCGGCAAGAACCACGTCCTGGTCGGCACCGGCACGTCAGCCGTGCGCCTCGGCGAGGTCAAGGCGTTCGGCAAGAAGCAGATGGGCGCGGCCGACTGGGCGCGCGGCGTCCGGTTGGAGGACGGGGCGCGGCTGGGTGGCTAGCCCCGAGCCCCCGGTCGGCAACCCCCGCTCGGCCGCGCTCGAGGTCCTCGCCGCGGTCCGCGAGCAGGACGCCTACACCAACCTGCTGCTCCCGGCGGTCCTGCGCCGCCACAGGCTAACCGGCCGCGACGCCGGTCTGGTGACCGAGCTCGTCTCCGGGACCGTACGACGTCAAGGCACCTACGACGCGGTCCTGGCTGCCTGCCTGGACCGGCCGTTGCGCCGGCTCGCCCCCGTGGTCCTCGACGTGCTGCGCCTGGGCGCCCACCAGTTGCTCGCCATGCGGGTGCCGGCCCACGCCGCGATCACCACCTCGGTCGACCTGGCCCGGGAGGCCGAGGGTCGCGGGGCCGGGGGACTGGTCAACGCCGTGCTGCGCCGGGTCTCCGAGCGCGACCTGCAGGGCTGGCTCTCCGAGGTGGCCCCGCCCCGCGACCAGGGCTCGGACCGCCACGACGCGGTCGTCCACAGCCACCCCGCCTGGATCGTCGCCGAGCTGCGCCGGGCCCTGGGTGAGCGCGGACCGAGCGAGGTCGAGGCCCTCCTCGCCGCCGACAACGCCCCGCCGCGGGTGACCCTGGTCGCCCGGCCGGGACTGGCCACCCGGGACGAGCTGCCCGGCGAGCCGACCCCGCTGTCGCCGTACGGCAGCGTCCTGGAGGGCGGCGACCCCGGCGCCGTGCCGGCCGTGGCCGAGGGCCGCGCGGGTGTCCAGGACGAGGGCTCCCAGCTCGTCGCGATCGCGCTCGCGGCCGCACCGGTGCTCGGGCGCGACGAGCGCTGGGCCGACTGGTGCGCGGGCCCCGGAGGCAAGAGCGCGCTGCTCGCCGGCCTCGCCGCCGAGCGCGGTGCCTCGCTGCTCGCGCTCGAGCGCACCCACCACCGCTCCGGTCTCGTTCGACGCAACCTCGCGACGACCCCGGCCGTCCACCTCGTGGCGACCGCCGACGCGACCCGCCCACCGGTCGCCCCCGGCTCCCTCGACCGGGTGCTGGTCGACGCGCCCTGCAGCGGCCTCGGCGCCCTGCGCCGCCGGCCCGAGGCGCGGTGGCGACGCACCAAGGCTGACATCCGCGGGCTCGTGCCGCTGCAGCGCCGGCTGCTGGGCTCGGCCCTCGACGCGGTCCGCCCCGGCGGAGTGGTGCTCTACGCGACCTGCTCCCCGGCGCTGCCGGAGACCGGCGGCGTCGTCGAGCACGCCCTTGCCGGCCGCGACGACGTCGAGCTCGTCGATCTCGGCCCGGTCCTGCCCCAGGCCGAGGACGCGGCCGGCCCGCTCGCCGGCACGCTGCAGCTGTGGCCGCACCGCCACGGCACCGACGCGATGTTCCTCGCGCTGCTGCGACGGGTCGACGCCCGATGACGCAGCGATCGGGTCGGGTGCTGGTCCTCCTGCTCGTGGTGGCCGCCCTGGCCACGACGCTCCTGTGGGCCCGACCGTGGCAGCCGTCGCTGTCCGCGGTCACCACGGGAGAGGTCTCCTGCACCTGGGAGGACGGCCGGGCCGTCATCCGGGTCCCGGTGCGGGTGGAGGGACGAGGCGAGGTGCCGGTCTCCGTCCGCGGCTTCGTCCACCGCGTCCGGGAGCCGAGCGTGCAGCCCTACGTCTCCACCGAGAGCGCGCAGGTCGAGGCCGGGACGCGACGAGTGCTCGAGGTGACCGTGCCGATCACCCGCGCGGAGTGGCGCGGCGGACGCTCGGCGTGCAGTGCCGCCGCCGCGGTCGGCCAGGACCCGCCCGTGCTGCCCTGAGAGCGGCTCAGTCGAGGACGTGGCGCAGGTAGCGCTGCGGCTCCTCCAGGTAGCGGCGCCAGTGCTGCACCAGCTCCAGCTCCTCCCAGACCGCCTCGCGCAGCCCCCACTCACCGACCTCGAGGATCGTGGCGCCCGGCATCGCGGCCAGCACGGGGGAGTGCGTCGCGCACAGGACCTGCCCGCCGTCACGGACGAGGTCGGCCAGCGTGCCGACAAGGGCCAGGGTCGAGGAGAACGACAGCGCGGCCTCCGGCTCGTCGAGGCAGTAGAAGCCGGGGGAGTCGAAGCGGGTGCGGAGGACCTCGAGGAACGACTCCCCGTGGCTCATCTCGTGCAGCCGGCTCCCGCCCCCGACCTCGCGCTCCTGGTAGGTGTACCAGCCGTGCATGGTCTCCGCCCGGAGGAAGAAGCCCCACCGACCGGCTCCGATGCCGCGCTGCAGTCGTAGCAGCGCTGACAGCGTCGACTCGCTCGGTCGGGTCGAGTGCCGACTGTGGATCGAACCGCCTTCGGGAGACAGCCCGTAGGCCATCGCGACGGCCTCCACCAGCGTGGACTTGCCCGACCCGTTCTCGCCCACCAGGAAGGTCACGCCCCGACCCAGGTCGAGCCCCGTCCTCGCCAGCTGCTGCACCGCCGCCAGGCGCCCCGGCCAGGAGCGCGCGTCGAGGGAGTCCCCCGGCTCCACCGTGACACGGACGACGGGAGGCTGGTCGAAGAACACCCTCGCGAGCGTAGGCGTGCCCACCGACGGGTGGGACCGCCCGGTGCGGGCCCGCGGCTAGGGTCGCGGACATGCCCTCGAAGCCGCCCGCCGTGGAGATCGAGGTCGACGACAAGGTGGTGCGGGTCTCCAACCCCGACCGCGTCTACTTCCCCGAGACCGGCGCGACCAAGCTCGACCTGGTCGAGTACTACCTCGCCGTCGGGCCGGGCATCGTCAACGCCCTGCGCGAGCGGCCCTGCATGCTGCACCGGTTCCCGAAGGGCCTGGCCGGGCCCAAGGTGCACCAGAAACGGCTGCCTGCCGGTGCCCCGCCGTGGGTGGAGACCGTCCGGCTGCACTTCCCGCGGTGGAACCGCACGGCCGACGAGCTGTGCGTCACCGAGCTCGCGCAGGTCGTGTGGGCGGTGCAGATGAGCACCGTGGAGTTCCACCCGTGGAACAGCCGCCGCGCCGACACCGAGAAGCCGGACGAGTGGCGCATCGACCTCGACCCCGGACCGGCGTGCGGCTACGCCACCGTCCGCCGGGTCGCCCACGTCGTGCACGAGGTGCTCGACGAGCTCGGCGCGGAGGGTTTTCCCAAGACCAGCGGCAGCAAGGGCCTGCACGTCTACGTCCGGATCCGCCCCGACCACGGCTTCAAGGACGTACGCCGGGCGGCGCACGCCTTCGCCCGTGAGGTGGAGCGCCGCACCGACGACGTCACCACCACCTGGTGGACCAAGGACCGCGACCCCGGCCAGGTCTTCGTCGACTACAACCAGAACGCCCGCGACCACACCATCGCGGCGGCGTACTCCGTGCGCGGCCTGCCCGACGCCCGCGTCTCCACCCCGATCCGCTGGGACGAGGTCGACGACGCCGACCCGCGCGACTTCACCATCGCCACGGTCCCGCGGCGCTTCGCCGAGCTCGGGGACCTGCACGAGCGGATCGACGAGACCGCCTGGGACATCAGCCCGCTGCTGGAGTGGGCCGACCGTGACGACGCCGAGCCCGAGGGGGACGACGAGGACGGCGTCGACGGCAGCGAGGAGGACGCGCGGTGAGGGGTACCTGGGACGACGTCAACCGCCGCCTGGCCGGGGCGATCCTGGCCCTGGACCTCGACGACGTGCTCGTCATCGGCGAGCGGGTCGAGCCGGTCAAGCGCGGCCTGTTCCGCAAGGCGCCCGCGGCGGCACCGCGCCGATGGGCCTCCGTCACGGCCGCCCAGAGCGCGCTCGTCGCCGAGGTCGTCGGGTCGACCTCCTTCGGCGGGGAGTGGCCGACCGCGCCCGAGGTCGAGGCGCAGCTGCGGCGCCAGGGCTGGCAGGAGCCCTGGTCGCAGGACTTCCGCACCTGGAACCGCGAGGCCCCGCTGGTCAAGGCGCCGGTCATCGCCCTCGCGATCGTCCGCGCCTTGAAGGCCCTGGGCTGCGAGGTGGCCGACCTCGAGGTGACGCTGCGCCGCGAGGACCCGCAGACCTGACCGAGGGCGACGACGGCCGCTGCCGGCAGCGGTCTCATCGTCTCCTCACGAAGTCCTCACCGACGTCTCATCCCTTCGGCCTAGCGTCGCTGCCGTGATCGTCCCCGGCAGCCAGGTCCCCGTCGTCGTCAACCCGGGCTCGCGCCGCGGCGCCGCCGCCTGGCCCGAGGTACGCCGCCTGCTGACCGAGGCCGGCGTCGTGCCCCGCCTCCACGCCGTCGGTGAGGGGCGCACGCTGACCTCGGCTCTCGACGAGGCCCTCGCCGGTCGACCCCCGGTCCTCGTCGTCGGCGGGGGAGACGGCACCGTCGGCTGCGCGGCCGCCCGGGTCGCGGGCACCACGACCGTGCTGGGGGTCCTGCCTCTCGGGACCGCCAACGACTTCGCCCGCACCCTGGAGCTGCCCGACGAGCTCGCCGCCGCCACCAGGAACCTGCTCGAGGGCCGGGTCGTGGACGTCGACCTGGGCCGGGTCGACGGCGAGGCCTTCCTCAACGTCGCCTCGCTCGGGCTCTCGGTGGGCGTGACCCAGCGGCTCACCCCCGGGCTCAAGCGCCGGCTCGGGCCGGCGGCGTACCCGGTCGCCACCCTGCTCGCCTACGGCCGGCACGACGGGTTCCGCGCCCGGCTGGAGTTCCCCGAGGGCGACCACCCGCCGCTGGAGCTCGACGACCTGCTGCAGGTCGCCGTCGGCAACGGGGTGCACTACGGCGGCGGCAACACCGTCTCGCCGACGGCCTCGGTCGACGACCACCTGCTCGACGTCTACGCGATCGTGCGCGGCCGGGTGCGCGACCACGTCTCGATCGCACGCTTCCTGCGCACCGGCGACTTCGTCGAGCACGAGCTGGTCCACCACGTCACGACCCGGGCCGTGCGGGTGGTCACCGAGGAGCCGATGGCGGTCAACCTCGACGGCGAGCTCGCGGCGAGGACGCCGGCCACCTTCACCGTGGAGCGCAACGCCGTGCATGTCGTGGTGCCCCAGCACAGCCGGGCCGCACGGCTCGACGGCCCGGCAGGGGAGCACCCGCAGGCGGTGTGAGCCCGGGTCTGGGAGGATGACCGCCCGTGGGACACGTCCAGATCACGCCGAGCATCCTCAACGCCGACTTCGCCGCCCTGGGGGCCGAGGTGGCCCGCATCCCCAGCGCCGACTGGATCCACGTCGACGTGATGGACAACCACTTCGTCCCGAACCTCACGTTCGGCCCGACGATGGTCGAGGCGCTCGCGCGGTCCACCGAGACCCCTCTCGACGCGCACCTGATGATCGCCGACGCCGACCGGCACGCCCCGACGTACGTCGAGGCCGGCTGCGCCTCGGTGACCTTCCACGTCGAGGCGGCCGCGGCGCCGGTCCGGCTGGCCCGCGAGATCCGCGCCGCGGGTGGTCGCGCCAGCATGGCGCTCAAGCCCGCGACGCCCGTCGAGCCCTACGAGGACCTGCTCCCCGAGCTCGACATGCTGCTGCTCATGACCGTCGAGCCCGGCTTCGGCGGTCAGAAGTTCCTCGACCTGGTGCTGCCCAAGATCCGCCGGGCCCGCGCCCTCATGGACAAGCACGGCGTCGAGACCTGGCTGCAGGTCGACGGTGGCGTCTCGCTGGAGACCATCGAGCGCTGCGCCGAGGCCGGCGCCGACACCTTCGTCGCCGGCTCGGCGGTCTTCTCCGCCGAGGACCCCGACGCGATGGTCACCGCCCTGCGTGCGAAGGCGGACGCCGCCCGGACGTGACCGGCGTCACGGGGAATAGACACCGACCGCTGTGGTTGACTCCTCCAGACGAGTGAACATGCTCGCGTGCTCTGGGGGCGGTGGAAATCCGCACCGGCGGTGAGCGGCCGAGAGGCCGCGAGCCCGCGACCCGGTGACAGCCAGTCACCGGTTGACCAGGTGGGAATCCTGGGCCGACGGTCAAAGTCCGGATGGGAAGTGCACGCAGCGGCAGGTCACCCGCGCGCCGTCACGCACGACGGCCGTGGTCGCCCGCCGTCCCCCCGAGTCCGCGGCCGGACCGAGGACGAGCGTTGACCGACCAGACGAGCAGGCAGGCGTGGACCGCTGCCGAGACCGCCGCGATGCGGCGCGCGCTCGAGCTGGCGGCGACCCCCGGCGTCCCGCTCGGTCCCAACCCGCGCGTCGGCTGCGTCCTGCTCGACGACGACGGTCGCACCGTGGCCGAGGGCCACCACCGCGGCGCCGGCACCGCCCACGCCGAGGCCGACGCGCTCGCCCGGGCCGGTGACCGGGCCCGCGGCACCACCGCGGTCGTCACCCTCGAGCCCTGCAACCACACCGGCCGCACCGGCCCGTGCGCCCAGGCCCTCCTGGCCGCCGGCGTACGACGGGTGGTGCACGCCCAGTCCGACCCCAACCCGGTCGCGGCAGGCGGCGCGGACACCCTGCGCGCCGCAGGGGCCGAGGTGGCCTCGGGGCTGCTCGCCGACGAGGCGCGCGCCCTCAACCGGGCCTGGACCTTCGCCGTCGAGACCGGGCGCCCGTTCGTCACCTGGAAGACCGCCACCACCCTCGACGGCCGCAGCGCGGCCGCCGATGGCACCAGCCGCTGGATCTCCAGCACCGCCGCTCGGCGCGACACCCACCGGCTCCGCGCCCTGGCCGACACCATGCTCGTCGGCACCGGGACGGTGGCCGCCGACGACCCGCGGCTCACCGTGCGCGACGCCCACGACCGCGACCTGCCCCACCAGCCGCTGCGCGCGGTGATGGGCCTGCGGGACCTGCCGCCGACCAGCCGGGTGCTCGACGACGCCGCCGAGACGCTGCTGCTGCGCACCCGCGACCCGCACGAGGCGCTGGCGACGCTGCGGCAGCACGACCGCCAGCACGTCTTCCTCGAGGGCGGCGCCACGCTCGCCGCCGCCTTCATCCGGGCCGGCCTGGTCGACGAGGTCGTCGCCTACGTCGCGCCGGCCTTCCTCGGAGCCGGCACCGGCACCGTCGCCGACCTCGGCATCACCACCGTCTCCGCCGCCTGGCGCCCCGTGGTCGAGGACGTCACCGTCCTCGAGCCCGTCGTCGCCGGCGAGCAGCCCAACGTGCGCATCACGATGCGCCCCCAGCGAGAGGACCACTGAGATGTTCACCGGCATCGTCGAGGAGCTCGGCACCGTCGAGTCCGTCGAGGACCAGGGCGACGCGATCCGCCTGACCGTGCGCGCCGAGACGGTGCTCGAGGGCACCGGCCTGGGCGACAGCATCGCCGTCAACGGCTGCTGCCTCACCGTCACCACGATCGACGACGGCACGTGGACCGCCGACGTCATGCAGGAGACCCTCGACAAGACCAGCCTGCACGGCGTGCAGCCGGGCGACCGGGTCAACCTCGAGCGTGCGGTGACCGCCGACAAGCGCCTGGGCGGCCACATCGTCCAGGGGCACGTCGACGGCGTCGGCCACGTCCTGGCGCGCCACCCCAGCGAGCACTGGGAGGTCGTCGAGGTCTCGCTGCCGGCCGAGATGGCGCCGTACCTCGTCGACAAGGGCTCGGTCACCGTCGACGGCGTCAGCCTCACGGTGGTCGAGGCCCGCCCGACCAGCTTCACCGTGAGCCTCATCCCCGAGACGCTCGCGCGCACCACCCTCGGTCACCGCCAGGTCGGCGACCGGGTCAACCTCGAGACCGACGTGATCGCCAAGCACGTCGCCAAGCTGGTCGCGGCCTACCTGCCGCAGGTCCAGGAGAGCAAGGAGCAGGACGCATGACCCGCATCGACGAGTCCAAGGACGGCCACGAGGCCGACGCCCCCCACGACAACCCCACGCTGCGCCGGATCCGCCTCGACACCATCGAGCGGGCGCTGGCCGACATCGCCGACGGCAAGGCGGTCGTGGTCGTCGACGACGAGGACCGCGAGAACGAGGGCGACATCATCTTCGCCGCAGCGAAGGCGACCCCGGAGCTGATGGCGTGGACGATCCGCCACTCCAGCGGCGTGATCTGCGTGCCCATGCCCGGCGAGATGCTCGACCGGCTCGAGGTCCCGCTGATGACCCCGCACAACAAGGACGCCTACCGCACGGCGTACACCATCTCCGTCGACGCCCGCGACGGCGTCACCACCGGCATCTCGGCCGCCGACCGCGCCCGCACCGCCCGCGTGCTGGCCGACTCCGCCACCGAGCCCTGGGAGATCACCCGGCCCGGCCACGTCTTCCCGCTGCGCTACCGCGAGGGCGGCGTGCTCGTACGCCGTGGGCACACCGAGGCCGCCGTCGACCTGGCCCGGATGGCCGGGCTCACGCCGGCCGGCGTGCTGGTCGAGGTCGTCAACGAGGACGGCTCGATGAAGCGCGGCCAGGAGCTGCGCGACTTCGCCGACGAGCACGGGCTGGCGATGATCAGCATCGAGGACCTCGTCCGCTACCGCCGCCGCCACGAGAACCTCGTCGAGCGCCGGGCCGTCACCCAGCTGCCGACCCGCGTCGGCGACTTCACCGCCTTCGGCTACCGCATCACCGTCGACGGCTCCGAGCACATCGCCCTGGTGCACGGCGACCCCGAGGCGCTCCGCGACGGCGAGCCGGTGCTGACCCGCGTGCACTCGGAGTGCCTCACCGGGGACGTCTTCGGCAGCCACCGCTGCGACTGCGGGCCGCAGCTGGAGGAGGCGCTGGAGCGGGTCGTCGAGGAGGGCCGCGGCGTCGTCGTCTACCTCCGCGGTCACGAGGGTCGCGGGATCGGCCTCCTGGCCAAGCTCCAGGCCTACCAGCTCCAGGACGGCGGCCGCGACACCGTGGACGCCAACCTCGACCTCGGCCTGCCCGCCGACGCCCGCCACTACGGCACCGCCACGCAGATCCTGCGCGACCTGGGCATCCGCAGCGTCCGGCTCATGACCAACAACCCCGACAAGGTCAGCAACCTCGAGGACTTCGGGATCACCGTCACCGAGCGCGTCCCGCTGACCCCGCACCCCAACGACCACAACCTGGCCTACCTGCTGACCAAGCGCGACCGGATGGGCCACGTGCTGCCCGACCTCGGCGACTCCGCAGCGGGCGGGGCCCACGCCGGCGACAACGACGACCTGATCCAGGGAGCTTGAGATGAGCGGACACGGCGCACCCACCACCGAGCCCGTCGACTGCAGCGACCTCCGCGTCGCGGTCGTCGCGGCCTCCTGGCACACCGAGGTGATGGACGGCCTGCTGGCCGGTGCCGAGCGCGCGCTGGCCGCGCACCAGGTCACCGAGCCCTCCGTCGTCCGGGTCCCGGGCACCTTCGAGCTGCCGGTCGTGGCCTCGGCGCTCGCGGGGGAGGGCTACGACGCCGTCGTGGCCCTCGGCGTGGTCATCCGCGGGGGGACCCCGCACTTCGACTACGTCTGCTCCGCGGCCACCGACGGCCTGACCCGGGTCGCGCTCGACCACACCGTGCCGGTCGGCTTCGGCGTGCTCACCTGCGACACCGACGAGCAGGCCCTGGACCGCGCCGGTCTGGAGGGCTCGAGCGAGGACAAGGGCTGGGAGGCCACCGCGGCCGCCCTGCTCACCGCGCGGACCCTGCGCGACCTGCGCCGCGGCTGAGGCCCTCCGGAGCAGGTCCCTCCCGGCGCGGGTCTCGCGGCCGCGCGCGGATATCGGGCGACGTGGGCCCACCGCCTAGGCTGGGCGACCGTGAAGACCTTCGACGGCCTGTGGGCCGAGCTCAGCGAGAAGGCCAGGACCCGCCCCGAGGGCTCGGGCACCGTCGCCCAGCTGGACGCCGGCGTCCACGCGATCGGCAAGAAGCTGGTCGAGGAGGCCGCGGAGTCCTGGATGGCCGCGGAGCACGAGGGCCGCGAGCGTGCCGCCGAGGAGATCTCCCAGCTGCTCTACCACGCCCAGTGCCTGATGCTGGCCAGCGGCATCGAGCTCGACGACGTCTACGCCCAC
The DNA here is from genome assembly GCF_030149505.1 of Nocardioides sp. Taxonomy (GTDB): domain Bacteria; phylum Actinomycetota; class Actinomycetes; order Propionibacteriales; family Nocardioidaceae; genus Nocardioides. The sequence goes on along the minus strand of NZ_JASBRN010000083.1, from coordinate 21,658 downwards.
CTCTGAGGATCCGATGACCACCAGTGCAGACCAGCCGCTGCTGCGCGTCGCGGTGCCCAACAAGGGCGCCCTGTCGGAGTCGGCCACCGACATGCTGCGCGAGTCCGGCTACCGCCAGCGCAGCGACTCCAAGCAGCTGACCCTCGTCGACGCCGAGAACGGCGTGGAGTTCTTCTACCTCCGCCCCCGCGACATCGCGCTGTACGTCGGTGAGGGGACCCTCGACGTCGGCGTCACCGGCCGCGACCTGCTCGCGGACTCCGGCGCCAAGGCCGAGGAGGCCCTGCAGCTGGGCTTCGGGCGCAGCCGCTTCCGCTTCGCCGGCCCGGCTGGCCGCTTCACCGAGCTTTCACAGCTGGCTGGGGCCCGGATCGCGACGTCGTACGTCGGGGTCGTGCGCGCGTTCCTGGAGGAGCGCGGCATCGAGGCCAGCGTCGTGCGCCTGGACGGTGCCGTCGAGACCAGCATCCAGCTCGGCGTGGCCGACGTGATCGCCGACGTCGTGGAGACCGGTTCGACGCTGCGCCGCGCGGGCCTGGAGGTCTTCGGCGAGACGATCCTGGACTCCGAGGCCGTCCTCATCACCCGCACCGGCACCGCCCCGACCGGCCTGGAGGTCTTCCGCCGCCGGATCGAGGGCGTCCTGGTCGCGCGGACCTACGTGATGATGGACTACGACATCCCGACCGCCCAGGTCGAGGACGCCGTGCGGCTGACCCCGGGGATCGAGAGCCCCACGGTCGCCCCGCTGCACAAGGAGGGCTGGTCGGCGGTGCGGGCGATGGTCCCGCGCGACGGCGCCCAGCGCCTCATGGACGAGCTCTACGGCCTGGGTGCCCGCGGCATCCTGCTGACCGACATCCATGCCTGCCGCCTCTGAGCCGGGCCCGGGGCCGCAGCCGCCGCTCGCCCCGACGCTCCCGCACACCTGGCGCCCGCTCGGGCCGCGGCTGGTCGGCACCGTCCTCGGCGTCGGCCTCATCGTGGTGTACGCCGCCGCCTGGTTCTCCTTCGACCAGGAGGTCCGCGACGACTTCACCGGCTTCCAGATCGGCACCGTCTTCGCGCTGACCGGTCTCGGGCTCTTCTGCGTCTACGCCCTGGTCCGCTCGCGCGCCACCGCGACCCGCGAGGGCCTGCTGGTCGTCAACGGCTACCGCCGCCGGCAGCTGGCCTGGGAGCAGATCGTCGAGGTCCGTCTCTCGCCCGGCGCCCCGTGGGTGGTCCTCGACCTGGCCGACGGCACCACCTGCAACGTCATGGCCATCCAGGGCTCCGACGGCTCCCACGCCCGCACGTGCGCCCGCCAGCTCCGGGCGCTCGTCATGGAGCTGCCCCGCTGACTCGGCGCCCGTTCGACGGTGACTCGGCGCCCGTTCGAGCGTGAGTCGGCACCGGTTCGAGCGTGAGTCGGCACCGGTCCGACAGCGCGGGTCAGCGCGAGGCGGTCCCGTCGACGACGAGGTCCGCCCGCTCACGGCCGCGGTCCCGGGCGAAGGTCTCCGCCTCGCTCGCCTCCCAGCGCTCCCACACCGCCTCGTAGGACGGGCCGTCGCGCTGGACTCCGCGCCGTCGCCGCAGCTCGCGCGGGGCGTCGACCCAGACCAGCGCGGTGCCGAGGTGCGCGACCGCGCCGGCCGCCGCCCCGACGCCCTCCACGACCAGCAGGTCCACCGGCTCCACGGTCTCGGTCCCGGCGTAGCGACCGGCCACCCAGTCGTAGCGCCGGTAGGTGCCGGCGCGCCCCTCGGCGAGCGGAGCCAGCAGGGCGAGGAGCTGGCAGCCGATCCCGGGGAGCCCCTCCCACCCGTCGTACATCGCGTCGAGGTGCACCACCTGCGACGCGACGCCCCGCACGGCAGCCGCCGCGGCGACCGCCGCTGCCAGGGTCGTCTTGCCCGCGCCCGACGGCCCGTCGACGAGCACCAGCCGACCGGCGCCCAGCGTCGCGGGTCGTGACAGCGCCAGGTCGAGCACCTGCTCCGCGGCGCGAGGCGCGCCGGGCACCGTCCCCGCCGGGTCGCCGGGCGGGGGAGCGGCGGTCAGGAGATGCCCTTGCTGCGCAGCAGCGCCTCGATGTCGGCGAGGTCGTCGTCGATGGCGGGGGCCCCCCGACCGGCAGGACCCGCGGCCGGTGCGGAGCGCCCCGGCTCCACCTCGCTCCCTGCTCGAGCGCCGACACCCCGGCGGGCCAGCATGCCGGTGACCACCAACAGCACCACCGAGACGCCGGCGAGCGCCACGCCCGTCCACACGACGGGGGAGAAGACGAGACCCAGGGCCCAGTCGGCCACCGCGTCGCCGATCCGGGTGAACATCCGCAGCGTGTCCGTGAGCCACGCGGCCGGCACCAGGAGGGTGATCGCGGCGGCCCGCAGCCCGGGGACCAGGCCGCGCCGGCGCCAGAGCAGCCAGGTCGCGGCGGCTCCGACGGTCGTGAGGGTCAGGGCGAGGGCGGTCCAGGCGGCGTCGTCCACCCCTCCAGACTGCCACAGCGGTGAGAGGGCAGGATGGAGCCGTGAGCAGCCCCGAGGGGCGGAGCCTGCTGGGCTCCGAGTTCCCCGACGACACCGGTGACGACGACCCGCGGCTGCGCGCCGCGCTGACGGCGTACGACGCCGCAGCCGACGCCCGGGAGCGGCGGGCGCTGCTGCCCGCCTGCCTCGAGGCCCTCCTGGGCGCCCGCCTCCTGGTCCCGGTGGTCGCCGTGCTCGGGGAGGCCGAGGTCGGGGAGGACGGGCTGGCCCGCGACAAGTCCAGCGACATGGCGGCGGTCCTGCTCACCGGCCGTGACGGTCGCAACGCGCTGCTCGCCTTCACCCACACCGCGGCCATGCAGGCCTGGGACCCGCAGGCGCGGCCGGTGCCCGTGCGGGCACAGCTCGCCGCGCAGGCCGCGATCCAGGAGGGCGCCGCCGCGCTGCTGGTCGACGTCGCCGGCCCGACCCGGCTGGTCGTGGAGGGCGTGGACCTCGAGGGGCTGGCCCGGGGCTGGCGGCTCGCGCGCGTGGGCGGCCAGGTCGGCTGGGTCAAGGACGCGGATTGGTCCGAGCCGGGAACAAGCGCCTAGTATCTGCTGTTGACCGATCTGTTCCACGTGCCCGGGTGACCGGGAGCGCGGAGTCGATCCACAAGCGGGGACCAGAACGACATGTCTCCCACCCGCACCGACCGCCGCTGCAGCACCACCGCAGCACCAGCCACATCCAGGTCGTCGGGTCCGGTCCGCGAGAGCCTCGTGCCCTCGCAGGTGCACCCTCTCTCCGGGGCCTGTCCACGGAGAGCGCGCGTGTCATGACTGGGTTCCGCTTGTCCATCAAGCCCCAGGAGGACACATCAGCACTGAGCTTCGTATCAACGACCGGATCCGGGTTTCCGAGGTCCGACTCGTCGGTCCCAACGGAGAGACCGTCGGCATCGTGCCGACGGGCGACGCGCTGCGCCTCGCGCAGGAGGCCGACCTCGACCTCGTCGAGATCGCCCCGATGGCGCACCCCCCGGTCTGCAAGCTCATGGACTACGGGAAGTTCAAGTACGAGAACGCCCAGAAGGCCCGCGAGGCGCGCCGGAACCAGACCAACGTCATCATCAAGGAGATGAAGCTCCGGCCCAAGATCGACGCCCACGACTACGAGACCAAGAAGGGTCACGTCGTGCGGTTCCTCAAGGCGGGCGACAAGGTCAAGATCACGATCATGTTCCGTGGTCGCGAGCAGCACCGGCCCGAGCTGGGCTTCCGCCTGCTCCAGCGCCTGGCCGAGGACGTCACCGAGCTGGGCTTCGTGGAGTCCGCGCCCAAGCAGGACGGCCGCAACATGATCATGGTGCTCGGCCCGCACAAGAAGAAGGCCGAGGCGAAGGCCGAGATCAAGGCCGCCAAGAACATCGCCGCCGCCGAGAAGGCCGAGCTCGAGGCGGAGGAGAAGGCCGAGCGCACCGCCGCCAACGCCGGCCGCACCGGCGTGGCCAAGGAGCGTGGCCGCTCCGAGAACCTCGATCCCGAGATCGAGGCCTGAACCCCTGATCCCCTGTCCGCCCTCGCGGGCGGGCGTGGCGAGACCACCGCAACTAGGAAGAGACAACGATGCCCAAGAACAAGTCGCACTCCGGCGCCTCCAAGCGGTTCCGGGTGACCGGCTCCGGCAAGATCCGCCGCCAGAAGGCGGGCATGCGCCACAACCTGGAGAAGAAGTCCTCCCGGGTGACGCGCCGCCTCTCCGGCACCGCCGAGGTCGCCACCGCCGACGTCCCGCGCGCCAAGAAGCTGCTGGGCCGCTGATCCCACGGGGGCTCCGCCCCCGTACGCCCCCACTGGGGTACCGCCCCAGGTCCCGGGCCCCCGGCCCCCTGAGAACGTCCGCAAGCAAGGAGCAACAGACATGGCACGCGTCAAGCGCGCAGTGAACGCCCAGAAGAAGCGTCGTACCACCCTCGAGCGCGCCAGCGGTTACCGCGGCCAGCGCTCGCGCCTCTACCGCAAGGCCAAGGAGCAGGTCACCCACTCCCTGGTCTACAGCTACAACGACCGCCGCAAGAACAAGGGCAACTTCCGTCGTCTGTGGATCCAGCGCATCAACGCCGCCGCGCGTGCGCAGGGCATGACCTACAACCGCTTCATCCAGGGCCTGAACCTGGCCGGCGTCGAGGTCGACCGCAAGATCCTCGCCGACCTGGCCGTCAACGACATCGCCGCGTTCAACGCGCTCGTCGAGACCGCCAAGGCCGCGCTGCCCGAGGACGTCAACGCGCCCAAGGTCTCGGCCTGACCGAGCCGGTGGGCCAGCAGCGGGCGGGTGACCAGACCCCGCTCGCCGCGTCCAACGCCCGGCTCAAGCACATACGCCGGCTCAGCCGCCGCTCGGAACGCTCCGAGCGGCGGCTGTTCCTCGCTGACGGCCCGAAGGCCGTCGAGGGTGCCCTCGCCGCCGGCTGCGTCGAGGAGGTCTTCGTCCGCCCCGACGCGCTCGGGCTGGTGCCCGAGCTGCCCGTCGACGTCCGCCTGACCCTGGTCGAGGACCGTGCCCTGGCCGCCCTCAGCGACTCGGTGAGCCCGGCCGGCGTGGTGGCCCTGTGCCGGTTCGTCGACGTGCCGCTCGCCGACGCCCTGGCCGGTGCCCGGCTGGTGGCGATCTGCGCCGACGTGCGCGACCCCGGCAACGCCGGCACCGTCGTGCGCTGCGCCGACGCCGCCGGCGCCGACGCGGTGGTGTTCGCGGGCAGCTCGGTGGACCTCTACAACCCCAAGACGCTGCGCGCCAGCGTCGGCTCGGCCTTCCACCTCCCGGTGGCGCTCGAGCCCGACCCCGTCACGGCCGTGCACGCCGCGCGAGCGGCCGGCCTGAGCGTGCTGGCCGCCGACGGCGCAGGGGAGCGCGACCTCTTCGCGATGGACGACGTCCTCGCCGCGCCCACCGCCTGGCTGCTCGGCAACGAGGCCTGGGGCCTGCCGGAGGACTTGGCGGCCCTCGCCGACCACCGCGTCGCCATCCCGATCCACGGTCGCGCGGAGTCGCTCAACCTCTCCACCGCCGCCGCGCTCTGCCTCTACGCCTCCGCCCGGGTCCACCGGGCCTGACGCCCTAGGGTGGCCGCGTGGAGCCGAGCGCGCAGGACGTGGTGGACGCCCTCCCCGACGGGGTCCTGCTGGCCGGGCCAGACGAGCGGGTCGAGCTGGTCTCGTCCACCGCCGCCCGGATGCTCGGCCTGGGCCCCGACGGCGGTGCCGGCGCCGTCGGCCGCCCGTTGCGCGAGGTCCTCGCGCTGCGCGACACCGACGGCCAGACCTGGTACGACGTCCACTGCCCGTTCGCGGGCATCAGCACCCGCACCGGCGTGCCCGAGCAGTCGTGGCGGCTGCCGGACGGCAGCGAGGTCCTGGTCACCGCCCGGCTGCACCGTGCCGGCCGCGGCCGACCCGTGGAGCGGGTGGCGGTCAGCCTGCGCTCGGGTCGCGGCCGGGCCCGGCTCGACCGCGACCGCTCCGACCTCGTCGCCACCGTCGCCCACGAGCTCCGCTCTCCGCTGACCGGCGTCAAGGGCTTCGTGCAGGCGATGCTCAACCGCTGGGACAAGCTCAGCGACGAGCAGAAGAAGCTGATGCTCACCACGGTCCACGCCGACTCCGACCGGCTGAGCCGCCTGATCGCCGAGCTGCTCGACGTGGCCCGGATCGACACCGGTCGCCTGCAGCTGCACCCGCGCCCGACCGACGTCGCCACGGTCGTGGGCCGGGTCGTGGAGTCGATCAGTGCCGGGACCGCCCGCCCGGTGGAGCTCGACCTGCGATCCGACCTGCCGAAGGTCTCCGCCGACCCCGACAAGCTCACCCAGGTCGTGACCAACCTGGTGGAGAACGGGCTGCGGCACGGCGAGGGCACCGTCCGGGTCACCGTGGAGCACCTCGCGGCCCGGGCGGGCCGGCCCGAGCACCCCGAGGTCCCGGAGTCGGTGCGGATCACCGTCGACGACCAGGGCCCCGGCATCCCCGAGGAGCTGCGCCGCCAGGTGTTCACGAAGTTCTGGAAGCACGGGGCGCGCGGCGGCTCCGGGCTCGGGCTCTACATCGTCGGGGGGCTGACCCGCGCGCACGGTGGCGACGTCGTCATCGACGACGCTCCGGGCGGCGGGGCGCGCATCCTCGTGCGCTGGCCGGTGGAGGACCACCGCCGGCGCTGAGCCCGCGACGTGTGCCGGTTCGTCGGGGTGGAGCCGCGCTTCCTAGACTGCGCCCCATGTCCGGTCCGAACTCCGAGTACGACCCCGTCGAGGTCACCCCGCTGCAGGCCGAGCACGTGGCCGCGGCCCGCGACGAGGCGATCGCCGCCATCGCGGCGGCCGCCGACCTCGAGGCGCTCAAGCAGGTCCGGATCGCCCACACCGGCGACCGCTCCCCGCTGGCCCTGGCCAACCGGGAGATCGGCGCCCTGCCGCCGCAGGCCCGCAAGGAGGCCGGCCAGCGGATCGGTCAGGCCCGCGGCGCGGTCAACCAGGCGCTCGCCGCCCGCCAGGAGGTGCTCGAGGCCGAGCACGAGGAGCGGATGCTGGTCGAGGAGACCGTCGACGTCACGCTGCCCACCGACCGCCGCCGTCGCGGCGGCCGGCACCCGATCACCCTGCAGTCCGAGCTGATCGCCGACATCTTCGTCGCGATGGGCTGGGAGATCGCCGAGGGCCCTGTCGTGGAGGCCGAGTGGCTCAACTTCGACGCCCTCAACCTGGGGCCCGACCACCCGGCGCGCACCATGCAGGACACCTTCTGGACCGAGCCCGCCGACCGGCACGTCGTGCTGCGCACCCAGACCAGCCCCGTGCAGGCGCGCACCATGCTCACCCGCACGCCCCCGATCTACGTCGCCTGCCCCGGTCGGGTCTTCCGCACCGACGAGTACGACGCCACGCACTCCCCGATGTTCCACCAGGTCGAGGGCCTGGTCGTCGACGAGGGCATCACCATGGCGCACCTCAAGGGCTCGCTGGACCACCTCGCCTCACAGCTGTTCGGAGACGGCATCGACACGCGGTTCCGCCCGTCGTACTTCCCCTTCACCGAGCCCTCGGCCGAGGTCGACGTGCGCTGCTTCGTCTGCCGCGGCGTCGACGCGGAGTCCTGCCGCACCTGTCGCGGCGAGGGCTGGATCGAGTGGGGCGGCTGCGGTGTGGTCAACCCGCGCGTGCTGGTCGCGTGCGGCGTGGACCCCGAGCGCTACTCCGGCTTCGCCTTCGGCATGGGCATCGACCGCAGCTTCATGTTCCGCCACAACCTGGAGGACCTCCGCCCGCTCTTCGAGGGCGACGTCCGGTTCAGCGCCGCCTTCGGCACCGAGATCTGAGGAACGAGCAGACATGAAGGCCCCCAAGTCCTGGATCCTCGAGCACGTCGACGTGCCGGAGGGCACCTCCACCGACGAGCTCACCGCCCGCCTGACCCTCACCGGGCTCAAGCTCGAGGCGGTCGAGTCGGCCGGCGCCGACATCAGCGGCCCCCTCGTGGTCGGCCGGGTGCTCACCAAGGAGCCCGAGCCGCAGAAGAACGGCAAGACCATCAACTGGTGCACCGTCGACGTCGGCGATGCCAACGGCACCGGCGAGCCGCAGGGCATCGTCTGCGGTGCCCACAACTTCGAGCCCGGCGACCTGGTCGTCGTGGTGCTTCCGGGCGGCGTGCTGCCCGGGGGCTTCGAGATCAGCGCCCGCAAGACCTACGGCCACGTCTCCGCCGGGATGATCTGCTCGGCCCGCGAGCTCGGCCTGGGCGAGGACCACGACGGCATCATCGTCCTGCCCGCCGACGCCGGTGAGCCCGGCCAGGACGTCCGCGGCATCCTCGGCCTCGACGAGGAGGTCATCGAGCTCGAGGTCAACCCCGACCGTGCCTACGCGCTGTCGATCCGCGGCATCGCCCGCGAGGTCGCCGTGTCGGTCCCGGGCGCCACCGGGTTCCGCGACCCCGCCCTCCGCGACACCCCGCTGGCCGACGACCAGGGCCACCCCGTGCGGCTCGAGGACACCACCGGCTGCCCGGTCTTCGTCGCCCGCACCGTGAGCGGCTTCGACTCCGCCGCACCCACCCCCGACTTCATCGCCCAGCGGATCACCGCCGCCGGCATGCGGCCGATCTCCCTGGCCGTCGACGTCACCAACTACGTCATGCTCGAGACCGGCCGCCCGATCCACGGCTACGACGCCGACAAGGTGCAGGGCGCGATCGTGGTCCGCCGCGCGAGCGAGGGCGAGCAGCTCACCACCCTCGACGGCACCCGGCGCACGCTCACCGCCGAGGACCTCGTGGTCTGCGACGACTCCGGGCCGATCGGCCTCGGCGGCGTCATGGGTGGTGAGTCCACCGAGATCTCGGGGAGCACCACGCGCGTGCTCGTGGAGTCGGCCCACTGGGACGCGGTCTCGATGTTCCGCACGGGCCGCCGCCACAAGATCACCTCCGAGGCCGGCAAGCGCAACGAGCGCGGCGTCGACCCCACGATCTGCGAGGCCGCGGCCGACCGCGTGGTCGAGCTCCTGACGACGTACGGCGGCGCGAGCGCCGAGCCCGGCGTGACCGTCGTGGGGGAGGCTCCGGCGATGCCGACGGTCACCATGGCGCTCGACCTGCCGGCCAACGTGTCCGGGCTGCCCATCGACCCGGACACGACCGTGGGCCACCTCGAGGCCGTCGGCTGCACGGTCCGCGTCGACGGGGACACCCTCACCGCGACCCCGCCGCCGTGGCGCCCCGACGTCACCGACCCCTACGACCTGGTCGAGGAGGTCGTGCGGCTCGTCGGCTACGACACCATCCCCTCGGTCCTGCCCGCCGCTCCCGGCGGCCGGGGCCTGACGCGCGCCCAGCAGCTGCGGCGTCGGATCGGCCGGACCCTGGCCGGTGCCGGCTGGGTCGAGGTCGTCGACTTCCCCTTCGTGGGAGAGACGGACCTCGACGCGCTCGGCCTGGAGGCCGACGACCCGCGCCGGACCGTGCTGCGGCTCTCGAACCCGCTCAGCAGCGAGGCCCCGGCCATGACCACCACGCTGCTCCCGGCGCTGCTGCGCACCGCGGGACGCAACGTGGGCCTGGGCGCCTCCTCGGTGGCGGTCTTCGAGACCGCGACCGTGACGCTGCCGCGCTCCAGCGAGGCGGCGCCGATCCTGCCGGTCGACCGCCGGCCCACCGACGCCGAGCTCGACGCCCTGGTCAAGGCGCTGCCCGACCAGCCGCTGCACCTCGGGCTGGTCGCCGCCGGCGAGGCCGACCCGGCCGGCTGGTGGGGCCCCGGGCGCCCCGTGGAGTGGTCCGACGCCGTCGACGCGGTGCGCTCGGTGGCCGACGCCCTCGGCCTGGAGCTCGACGTCCGCCCCGCGGCCCTCGCCCCCTGGCACCCCGGCCGATGCGCAGAGCTGCGGCTCGGCGACGCGCTCGTCGGCCACGCCGGCGAGCTGCACCCGCGGGTCTGCACCACCTTCGGACTGCCGGCCCGGTCGGTGGCGGCCGAGGTCGACCTCGACGTGCTGATCCAGCACGCCGTGCACCTGCGGCCCGCCCCGACCTTCTCGACCTTCCCGGCCGCCAAGGAGGACGTCGCCCTCGTGGTGGAGGAGTCCGTGGAGGCCGCTGCGGTCGAAGCCGCCCTGCGCGAGGGTGCCGGAGACCTGCTCGAGTCGATCCGGCTCTTCGACGTCTACCGCAGCGAGCAGCTGGGGGAGGGTCGCAAGTCGCTGGCCTTCGCCCTGCGCTTCCGCGCCCCCGACCGCACGCTCACCGACGAGGACACCACCGCCGCCCGCGAGGCGGCCGTGGCTCTCGCCGCGGAGCGCACCGGAGCCGTCCAGCGCGCCTGAGCTGCCCGCGACCCGTCGCCAGGTTGCGCGTGACCCGTCGCCAGGTCTCAGTCGATCGGCTGGTCCACGGCGTCCAGGAACGCGGCGAACGCCACCTCCGACCCGCTGACGGCCAAGCGCCCCCGGTCCGTACGCCGCCAGAGCCACGTGTCCACGTCAGCGGCCGTCCCGCGCACGACCGCATCAGCGGGCGCGTCGTCGACGGCCCGGACGAGGTGCGGCACGTCGTAGGCCGTGCCCGACTCGGGCTCGGTGCCGATGAACCGGCCGGTCTGCAGCACCAGCCGGTCCCCGGTGTCGGTGAGCTCGAGGGCGGTGGTGTGCCCGTCGGGCGTGAAGGCTCCCCACACCGGGGGCTCCCCACCCTTCATCACGTCCACGACCTCGGCGACGCCGTCCGCGGCGAGGTCGGCCGGCAGCGGGGTGACGCTGCCCGCGGCCAGCTCGGCGTCGAGCCGGTGGACCATCGCCTCGTGCGCCTGGCGGCGCTGGGTGAACCCGACGGTCTGCTCGTCGGCCCACGACCACGCGGGCTCGTCCGGCGGGAGCGGGCCCAGCAGCCCGGCGAGCCGCTCGGAGGCCTCGTCGAAGAATGCCAGCAGCCCCTCGCGGTCCGCGGGTCGCGCCGGGTGCTCCTCGGGCGGCCCGGCCGGGCGTGACCTGACGACCTCGCCCCAGAACCACTGGACCTCGCCGAGGTGCCACAGCAGGTCGTCGGCGTCCCAGTCCGGGCACGACGGCACCCGGGCCACCGACGGGGTGGTGGCGAGGACGTCGCGGAAACGGGTTGACTCCCGACGCAGGTGGGCAACGTACTCGGCAGGGTGCAGGCGGCTCATGACCGCCAACCTAGGCCGCTGCCGGGTCCCCGGCAGCCGACTTTCCTGCGCCGGGCCGACCCGGATTCACATACTCATGCAGACCTTTGTATAGTCATGCACATGAGTCGCACACGCGTCGCCGTCGCCGGAGCGAGCGGGTACGCCGGAGGTGAGCTGCTGCGCCACCTGCTGGCCCATCCCGCGGTCGAGATCGGTGCCCTGACGGGCGCGTCCAACGCCGGCCAGCCGCTCGGCGCCCTGCAGCCGCACCTGGTGCCGCTGGCCGACCGGGTGCTGGAGGAGACGACCACCGAGGTGCTCTCCGGCCACGACGTCGTCTTCCTCGCCCTCCCGCACGGGCAGTCCGGTGCGGTCGCGGCCGAGCTGGGGGAGGGCACCGTGGTCATCGACTGCGGCGCCGACTTCCGCCTGCAGGACCCCGCGGCCTGGGCCGCCTTCTACGGCGGCGAGCACGCCGGCACCTGGCCCTACGGCCTTCCCGAGCTCCCCGGCGCCCGTGACCGACTGCGCGGGGCCACCAGGGTCGCCGTCCCCGGCTGCTACCCGACCGTCTCCACGCTGACCCTCGCGCCCGCCGTGGCCGCCGGGCTGGTCGAGCCCGACGTCGTCGTGGTCGCCGCGAGCGGCACCTCGGGCGCCGGCAAGGCCGCCAAGCCGCACCTGCTCGGCAGCGAGGTCATGGGCAACGCCTCGGCGTACGGCGTCGGCGGCAGCCACCGGCACACGCCTGAGATCACCCAGAACCTCTCGGGGCTGGTCGACGGCACCGTCAGCGTCAGCTTCACCCCGTTGCTCGTGGCGATGTCGCGCGGCATCCTCGCGACCTGCTCGGCGCCGCTGGCTCGCGACGTGAGCGCCGCCGAGGCCCGCGAGGTCTACGAGAAGGCGTACGCCGACGAGCAGTTCGTCCACGTGCTCCCCGAGGGGCTGTGGCCCCAGACCCAGTCGGTCACCGGCTCCAACGCCGTCCACGTGCAGGTGACCGTCGACGACGCGGCCCGCCGCCTGGTCGCGGTCGGTGCCGTCGACAACCTCGCCAAGGGCACCGCCGGCGCCGCCGTGCAGTGCATGAACCTCGCGCTCGGCCTCGACGAGGGCACGGGCCTGACCACGATCGGACTCGCCCCGTGAGCACCACCGCCCCCGCAGGGTTCTCCGCCGCCGGTGTCGCCGCCGGCCTGAAGTCGACCGGGGCCAAGGACGTCGCGCTCGTGGTCAACCACGGCCCGACGTACGACTCCGCGACCGTCTTCACCTCCAACCGCTGCAAGGCCAACCCGGTCCTGTGGAGCCAGGAGGTCGTCAAGGACGGCACCGTCCGCGCCGTGGTCCTCAACTCCGGCGGCGCCAACTGCTACACCGGCGCCGAGGGCTTCCAGACCACCCACGCCGTGGCCGAGCGGGTCGCCGAGCGCCTCGGGATCGGCGCGATCGACGTGGTCGTCTGCTCGACCGGCCTGATCGGGCTGGCCAACGACCGCGACGACCTGCTCGCCGGCGTCGACGCCGCGCACGCGGCGCTCTCCACCGAGGGCGGTGGCGAGGCCGCCGAGGCGATCATGACCACCGACTCGGTGAGCAAGCAGGTCGTCGTCGAGGGCGCCGGCTGGTCCATCGGCGGGATGGCCAAGGGCGCGGGCATGCTCGCCCCCCAGCTGGCCACGATGCTGGTCGTCCTCACCACCGACGCCGTCGTGCCCGCCGCCGACCTCGACACCGCGCTGCGCGCCGCGACCCGGGTCTCCTTCGACCGGCTCGACTCCGACGGGTGCATGTCGACCAACGACACCGTGACCGTCATGGCGAGCGGGGCCAGCGGCATCACCCCGAGCCTGGCGGACTTCACCGCCGCGCTCACGCAGGCCTGCACCGACCTGGCCATGCAGCTGCTCAAGGACGCCGAGGGCGCCGATCACGAGATCGCCATCACCACCCTCAACGCCGTGAGCGAGGAGGAGGCGGTCGAGGTCTCGCGGAGCGTGGCCCGCAGCAACCTGTTCAAGGCCGCGGTCTTCGGCAAGGACCCCAACTGGGGCCGGGTGCTCGCCTCCATCGGCACCACCAGCGCCGCCTTCGACCCCGCCGACCTCGACGTCGCGATCAACGGGGTCTGGGTCTGCCGGCAGTCCACGCCCCACGAGGACCCGACGAAGGTCGACCTGGAGCCGCGCGAGGTGAGCGTGACCATCGACCTCAAGGCCGGCACCGAGCGGGCCACCGTCTGGACCAACGACCTGACCCACGCCTACGTCCACGAGAACAGCGCCTACTCCTCATGAGCGACGACAAGACGATCCCCGCCAGCAACCCCGCCCTGGACCCCGCGTCGATGGTCTTCAGCGAGGTCCCGCCCGCCGACTCCACGAAGGCCGGCGTCCTCGCCGGCGCCCTTCCCTGGCTCAAGCGCTACCACGGCAAGGTGATCGTGGTGAAGTACGGCGGCAACGCCATGACCGACGACGGGCTCAAGCGAGCCTTCGCCGAGGACGTCGCCTTCCTCCGCTTCGCCGGCTTCAAGCCGGTCGTGGTCCACGGCGGCGGCCCGCAGATCTCGACGATGCTGGACAAGCTCGGCATCGAGTCGGAGTTCCGCGGCGGGCTGCGCGTCACCACGCCCGAGGCCATGGACGTGGTCCGGATGGTCCTGGTCGGCCAGGTCCAGCGCGAGCTGGTCGGGCTGATCAACTCCCACGGTCCCCTGGCCGTCGGCATGTCCGGCGAGGACGCCGGTCTCTTCACCGCCGAGCCCACCAACACCATCGTCGACGGCGAGGAGGTCGACCTCGGGCTGGTCGGCGAGGTCGCCAAGGTACGCCCCGAGGCGGTCCTCGACATCATCGAGGCCGGGCGCATCCCGGTCGTGTCCAGCGTCGCGCCCGACGTCCACGGTGCGGTGCACAACGTCAACGCCGACACCGCGGCCGCGGCCCTGGCGGTCGCGCTCGGTGCCGAGAAGCTCCTGGTCCTCACCGACGTCGAGGGGCTCTACCGCGACTGGCCCGACAGCGACGACGTGATCTACGAGATCAGCCCCGAGACCCTGGGCGAGCTGCTGCCCACGCTGGCCAGCGGGATGGTCCCCAAGATGGAGGCCTGCCGCAAGGCGGTCGCCGAGGGCGTCCCGCGCGCCACCGTCGTCGACGGTCGCGAGCCGCACGCCGTCCTGCTGGAGCTCTTCACCGACGAGGGCGTCGGCACCCAGGTGCTGCCCGGCGTCGACACCAAGGTCCGCAAGGCCCGGCAGCAGGCGGTGGTCAAGTGAGCACCCCCACGAGCGAGCTCACCGAGCGCTACACCCACGCGCTCATGAACACCTTCGGCCCGCCCAAGCTGGCGCTGGTCCGGGGCGAGGGCAGCCACGTCTGGGACGAGCACGGCAAGGAGTACGTCGACCTGCTCGGTGGCATCGCGGTCAACTCCCTCGGCCACGCCCACCCGGCCCTGGTCGCCGCGGTGACCGAGCAGCTGCAGACCCTCGGCCACGTCTCCAACTTCTTCACCACCGGCCCGCAGGTCGAGCTGGCCGAGAAGCTCCTCGCGCTGCTCGGGGGACACGAGGGGAAGGTCTTCCTCGCCAACTCCGGCGCCGAGGCCAACGAGGGCGCCTTCAAGCTGACCCGGCGCACCGGCCGCACCCACGTGGTCGCGGCCGAGGGCGGCTTCCACGGCCGCACGATGGGTGCGCTCGCGCTGACCAGCAAGGCGGCCTACCGCGAGCCCTTCGAGCCGCTTCCGGGCGAGGTCACCTTCGTCCCGTACGGCGACGTCGAGGCCCTCGCCGCCGCCGTCACCGACCAGACCGCCGCGATCTGCCTCGAGCCGATCCAGGGCGAGGCCGGCGTCGTGGTCGCCCCCGACGGCTACCTCGCCGCGGCCCGCGCGATCGCGGACGAGCACGGTGCGCTGCTGTGGCTCGACGAGGTGCAGTCCGGCGTCGGCCGCACGGGCGAGTGGTTCGCCCACCTGCGCCACGAGGTGGTCCCGGACGTGGTCACGCTCGCCAAGGGCCTGGGCGGTGGCTACCCGATCGGCGCCGTCGTCGGCCTGGGCCGGGCCGCCGACCTGCTCCAGCCGGGCAACCACGGCACCACCTTCGGTGGCAACCCCGTCGCGTGCGCGGCGGCGCTCGCGGTCATCGGCACGATCGAGGACGAGCACCTGCTCGAGCACGTCACCGTGATCGGGCAGAAGGTCCGCGACGGCCTGGCCGCCGACCCGCGCGTCACCGAGGTCCGGGGCGAGGGCCTGCTCATCGGACTGGACCTCGTCTCCGAGACCGCGGCCCAGGTGGTCGAGGCCGCCCAGGACGCGGGCTTCATCGTCAACGCCCCCACGCCGCGTCGCATCCGGCTCGCCCCGCCGCTGGTCCTCACCGACGAGGACGCCGCCGCCTTCCTGGCCGCCTGGCCAGGCATCCTCGACGCCGCGGGGGTGTGAGGTGCCCGCCCCGACCCTGCGCCACTTCCTGCGCGACGACGACCTGAGCCCGGCCGAGCAGGCCGAGGTCCTCGACCTCGCGGCCGCCATGAAGCGCTCGCCGTACGACGCCAAGCCGCTGGCCGGACCGCAGTCGGTCGCGATGATCTTCGACAAGCCGACCCTGCGCACCCAGGTCTCCTTCGGCGCCGGCATCGCCGAGCTCGGGGGCAACCCGATGCTCGTCGAGGGCAGGCTCGCCGGGATCGGTGTCCGCGAGTCCGTCGAGGACGTCGCGCGCGTGCTGGGCCGCCAGGTCTCGGTGGTCGTGTGGCGCACGTTCCACCAGTCCGACCTGGACACGATGGCCGCGCACGCGGGCGTCCCCGTGGTCAACGCGCTCACCGACGACTTCCACCCGTGCCAGCTCATCGCGGACCTGCTGACGGTCCGGGAGCACCAGGGCGACCTCGCCGGCCTGACGGTCGCCTTCGTCGGCGACGGCGCCTGCAACATGGGCAACTCCTGGCTGCTGGCCGGCACCACCGCCGGCATGCACGTGCGGGTCAGCGCGCCGGAGGGCTTCATGCCCTCGGAGGCGATGTTCGAGCGCGCCCGCGAGATCGCCGCGAGCACCGGCGGCTCCGCCGTCGCCGAGCCAGACCCGCGCGCGGCCGTCACCGGGGCCGACGTGGTCGTCACCGACACCTGGATCTCCATGGGCAAGGAGAGCGAGGAGTCCGCGCGGGCCGCGGCCTTCGCGGCCTGGTCCCTGGACGCCGAGCTGCTCGCCTGCGCGGGGCCGGACGCCATCGTGCTGCACTGCCTGCCGGCGTACCGAGGCAAGGAGATCTCCGCCGAGGTGCTCGAGGGGCCGCAGAGCGCGGTCTGGGACGAGGCGGAGAACCGCCGGCACGCGCAGAAGGCCGTCATGGCATGGCTGCTCCGGGCCAAGGAGGGGGCGTTGCTGCGATGAGCGAGCAGGCCCTGCGCCCCACGACCAAGAACGCGCGGCACCAGCTGATCGTCGAGCTGGTCGGCTCCCGGGAGATCCACTCCCAGGGCGAGCTCGCCGTGCTGCTGGCCGAGAACGGCGTGCGCGTCACCCAGGCGACGCTCTCGCGCGACCTCGTCGAGCTCGAGGCCGTCAAGGTCCGCGGCGCCTCCGGCACCCTGGTCTACGCCGTGCCGGCCGAGGGCGGCGACCGCACCCCGCTCGCACCCGCCGACACCGCCACCGGTCGCGCGCGGCTGGCCCGGCTGCTGGCCGAGCTGCTGGTGAGCGCCGAGGCCAGCGGCAACCTCGTCGTGCTGCGTACCCCGCCGGGGGCGGCGCAGTTCCTGGCCTCGGCCTTCGACAAGGCCGAGCTCGGCGACGTGCTGGGCACCATCGCGGGCGACGACACCGTGCTCGTCATCGGCCGCGACCCGGTCGGTGGCGACGACCTCGCCCACCGCCTCCTGGCGATGGCCGAGCACCCGCCGGCCACCCAGGGCCTGGTGTCCCTCGCAGGCACCCCCGAGACCACTGGCACCATCCCCCCGAGCACACCCCCGACAAGCACCGTCACCGACACCGAGGAGCACCCGTGAGCAAGGTCCTGACCACGTTGCCGAAGGGCGAGCGCGTGGGCATCGCGTTCTCCGGCGGCCTCGACACCTCTGTCGCGGTGGCCTGGATGCGCGACAAGGGCGCCGTGCCCTGCACCTACACCGCCGACATCGGGCAGTACGACGAGCCCGACATCTCCGGCGTCCCCGACCGGGCCCTGCAGTACGGCGCCGAGATCGCCCGCGCCGTCGACTGCCGTCGCCAGCTGGTCGAGGAGGGCCTGGCCGCGATCGCGTGCGGTGCCTTCCACATCCGCTCCGGCGGCCGCGCGTACTTCAACACCACCCCGCTCGGGCGCGCCGTCACCGGCACGATGCTGGTGCGCGCCATGCACGAGGACGGCGTCGACATCTGGGGCGACGGCTCGACCTTCAAGGGCAACGACATCGAGCGCTTCTACCGCTACGGCCTGCTGGCCAACCCCGACCTGCGGATCTACAAGCCATGGCTGGACCCGGAGTTCGTGCACGAGCTCGGCGGGCGCGCGGAGATGAGCCAGTGGCTGGTCGAGCACGACCTGCCCTACCGCGACTCGAAGGAGAAGGCCTACTCCACCGACGCCAACATCTGGGGCGCCACCCACGAGGCCAAGACCCTGGAGCACCTCGACGTCTCGCTGGAGACCGTCGAGCCGATCATGGGCGTGAAGTTCTGGGACCCCTCGGTGCAGATCGAGACCGAGGACGTGCGGGTCCGCTTCGACCAGGGGCGTCCGGTCGCGATCAACGGCGAGACCTTCCGCGACCCGGTCGCGCTGGTGATGGAGGCCAACGCGGTCGGCGGCCGCCACGGCCTGGGCATGTCGGACCAGATCGAGAACCGGATCATCGAGGCCAAGTCGCGCGGCATCTACGAGGCACCGGGCATGGCGCTGCTGTGGATCGCCTACGAGCGGTTGCTGAACGCGATCCACAACGAGGACACCGTCGCGCAGTACCACAACGAGGGCCGCAAGCTCGGCCGGCTGCTGTACGAGGGCCGCTGGCTCGACCCGCAGGCCCTGATGATCCGCGAGGGCCTGCTGCGCTGGGTCGCCTCGCTGGTCACCGGCGAGGTGACGCTGCGGCTGCGCCGCGGCGAGGACTACACCGTGCTCTCGACCGTCGGCAAGGACTTCTCCTACCACCCCGACAAGCTCTCGATGGAGCGCACCGAGAACGCCGCCTTCGGCCCGCTCGACCGGATCGGCCAGCTCACGATGCGCAACCTCGACATCGCCGACTCGCGCGCCAAGCTCGAGATGTACGCCGGGCAGCCGCTGGACCAGGGCCAGATCCTGGTCGAGAACGGCACGCTCTTCGGCGAGATCGAGCCGGGCGGCGCCAGCCGGATCGCCGAGAACGCCGAGCTCGGCCAGACCGGCGACGAGGCGCTGGACGCGGCGGCCATGGAGTTCGGCACCGATTGATGGACGAGCCGATGGCGCCCACCCCCGGTGAGCCCACGTTGCGGGTCACCGCGCGGGTGCTGCCGGTCAACCCCCGCGGCGAGGTGCTGCTGCTCCTCGACCAGGACCCCGGACGGCCGGGCGTCGCGCGCTGGGGCACCATCGGCGGTGCCGTCGACCCGGGGGAGACCCTGCACGACACCGCTGTCCGTGAGATGCACGAGGAGACCGGCATCCGCATCCGGGCCGCCGACCTGGTCGGTCCCGTGCACCGCGACGTCGTGCCGTTCAGCTACGACGGCCGGGCATTCCTCGGCGACTCGACGTTCTTCGCGATCACGCTCGCCCACGACGTCGAGGTGGTGTTCGACCACCTCGAACCGCTCGAGGTCGACAACGTGCTCGACCACGGATGGTGGAGTCCCGCGGACCTCGCCGCGGACGGTCGCGCGGTGCTGCCCGACCTCCCCGACATCATGACCAAGGCCGTCGAGGCCGTGGCCGACCTGGCCGCCGACGAGAGGAACCCCCAGTGACCGGCACCGCCGACCCGCTCGAGCCCGGAAAGGGCGAGAGCACCAACACCGGCAAGCTCTGGGGCGGTCGCTTCGCCGGGGGTCCCTCGCCGGAGCTCGACGCGCTGTCCCGCTCGACCCACTTCGACTGGCGGCTCACGCCCTACGACCTCGCGGGCTCGCGGGCCCACGCCAACGCGCTGCACCGCGCCGGTCTGCTCTCCGACGCCGACCACGCCGAGCTGCTGCGCGGTCTCGCGGTGCTGGGGGAGCGGTACGCCGCGGGCGAGCTGCTCCCGGACCCCTCCGACGAGGACGTCCACGGGGCGCTGGAGCGGCTGCTGCTGGAGGAGGTCGGCCCCGACGTCGGCGGCCGGCTGCGGGCCGGACGCTCGCGCAACGACCAGATCGCCACGCTCTTCAAGGTCTTCCTGCGCGACCACGCGCGCATCGTCGGCGGCCAGGTGCTGGACCTCGTCGAGGCGCTGGCGACCCAGGCCGAGGCGCACCTTGGCTCGGAGGAGCCGGGGGGCACCGGGCCGACGATCATGCCCGGACGCACCCACCTCCAGCACGCGCAGCCGGTGCTGCTGTCCCACCACCTCATGGCGCACGCCTGGGCGCTGCTGCGCGACGTCGACCGTCTGGCCGACTGGGACGCCCGGGTGGCCGGCGACTCGCCGTACGGCTCGGGGGCGCTGGCGGGCCAGTCCCTCGGCCTGGACCCGACGGGTGTCGCCGCAGAGCTGGGCTTCACCGGCTCGACCGCCAACTCCATCGACGGCACCGCCTCGCGCGACTTCGTCGCCGAGCTGGCCTTCGTGGCCGCCCAGATCGGGGTGGACGTCAGCCGGATCGCCGAGGAGGTCATCCTCTGGGCGACCCACGAGTTCGGCTTCGTGACGCTGCACGACTCGTGGTCGACCGGGTCCTCGATCATGCCGCAGAAGAAGAACCCCGACATCTCCGAGCTGGCCCGGGGCAAGGCCGGCCGCCTCATCGGCAACCTGTCTGGGCTGATGGCGACGCTCAAGGCGCTGCCGCTCGCCTACAATCGTGACCTCCAGGAGGACAAGGAGCCGGTGTTCGACTCCGTCGACACCCTCGAGGTGCTGCTGCCCGCCTTCACCGGTCAGGTCGCGACGCTGGTCTTCCACGCCGACCGGATGGCCGACCTCGCGCCCCGCGGCTTCTCCCTGGCGACGGACATCGCGGAGTGGCTGGTGCGGCAGGACGTCCCGTTCCGGATCGCCCACGAGCTGGCCGGCGCCTGCGTGCGGGCGTGCGAGGAGCGAGGGATCGAGCTGCACGAGCTGACCGACGAGGAGTTCGCCGGGATCTCCCCGCACCTGACCCCTGGTGTCCGCGAGGTGCTGACCGCCGCCGGCTCGGTGGCCTCCCGCGACGGCCGAGGCGGCACGGCGCCGGTGCGGGTCCGCGAGCAGCACGCCGAGCTGGTGGCCCGCGCGGCCGAGCTGCGTGGCCGGCTCGCCTGACCTCTCGGTCCTCGCCGGGGACGTGCTCGACGTGGCGCCCCGGCTGCTCGGCGCGCACCTGTCCCACGCGGGCGTGACGGTGCGCCTCACCGAGGTCGAGGCGTACGCCGGAGAGGCCGACCCGGGCTCCCACGCCTTCCGCGGCCGGACCGACCGCAACGCCGTGATGTTCGGGCCGGCCGGGTTCCTGTACGCCTACCTGATCTACGGCATGCACGTGTGCGCCAACGTCGTCACCGGCACGCCGGGCACCGCCTCGGCGGTCCTGCTCCGGGCCGGCGAGGTCGTGGAGGGCCTCGACGTCGCGCGCGGACGGCGGCCTGGTGCGTCCGACCGCGACCTCGCGCGGGGACCCGCCCGGCTCTGTCGTGCGTTGGCCATCGGTCTCGAGCACGGGGGAGCGGACCTGGCCGCCGGACCGGTCCGGCTGGACCTGGCCACGGAGCCGGTCGGGCAGGTGGCCACCGGACCACGGGTGGGGCTGCGCCAGGCGGCCGAGCACCCCTGGCGGTACTGGTTGGCAGGGGAGGCGACGGTGTCGGCGTACCGCCCCGCCGCACCCCTGCGCAGGCGTCCCCGCGGGTGAGGTGACCCCCGATTTTGTGTGCTCCCGGGGCATGTGTAATGTTCCTTCTCGCCGCGGCAAGCGGAACTCCTCGGAGCGAGGCCCAAGGGCCACCTCGAAGCAGGGGCTCCGTCATGTCCGCAGCACGGAGGCTCACCAGCCTGCCACAGCCCAGCAGCTCCCCGGAGTTGACGAGGCCGAGACAGACGGGTAAGTTTCTGCAGGTTGCCCCGCCGCCGGTCGCGAGAGCGAACGGGACGGTGCGCGTCTGATTCTTGAGAACTCAACAGTGTGTCATAGTCGACGAATTAGTTTGTTATGCCCCGTTGACTGGCCTTAGCTTTCGGGTTTGGGTTGGTTGATGGTTTCTTTGACAATGATTCTGACAATTTGCCTGATCGGTGTGAATCGGTTGGGTGTCAGTGTCTCCTGTCAGGCATCTCTTTTTCCATGATCGCGTTTGTGGTTGTGGTGTTGTTTTTCAACGGAGAGT
>NZ_JASBRN010000080.1 GCF_030149505.1 Nocardioides sp. | reverse complement strand
GCGGGAGCAGGAACTCCTGATCCCGCACGACTGGGCGATACGAACGAGCCATGCCCAAGTATTTCGCCCCAGCCGCAAAAACGGGCCGATCTCGCCCGGCGATTTGCAACAGCCACCAGGTTGAACCGGAACGCCACACAGCGGGGAGGGACGACTTCCTGACCGGGCTGGTGGGCCGTGCTGGGGCGTGGCGCCGGGCCGCGATGTGTCACCGCGAGCATCGGGCCCTACGAGCGTCGAGCCCATAACGACGGAGCCCCGGACCTGGCGGTCCGGGGCTCCGTGGCGTGCTGCTGTGCCGGTGGGACTCAGATGTCGAAGAGGGACCCCACCGACTCGATCTCGATGTCCGTGCGGGGCTGGTGGGCCTCGCCGCTGGAGACCGGCTTCGCCTGCTCCGGGGCCTGCTCCGGGGCCTTCTCCTCGGCAGCCGGCTCCGCGGTGGGCTCCGCCGGGGCGGGCTCCTCCTCGGTCGCCTGCTCCTCGGCGGCTGCCTCGGGCTCGGCCTCGGCCGGTGCCGCCGCCGTGTCGGCCGGCTCGTCGACCTCGGCCGGCTCGGACGCGGAGTCCGTGCCGTCCTCGGCGAGGTTCTCGGCCGAGACGTCGACCGGGGCTGCGGCGGTCGCCGCGGCGGGGGTCGAGCTGGACGGAGCGGTCGCCTTCGGGGGCGCCGGGACGTTCTCCGGCGCCGCGATGTCGAAGAGCGAGCCGCCGGCGTTGAGGTCCACCGCGGGGGCGGCGGGCGTCGGCTCGGCCGGAGCAGCCTCGGTCTTCGCCTCGGGCTCGGGCGCCTTCTTCTCCGCCGGGGCGGGGGTCTCGGCCTCGGGCTCGGGTGCCTTCTCCTCGGCAGGAGCCGGGGTCTGGGCCTCGGTGGGCTCGGCCTTCGCCGTCGGGGTGGGCTCCTCGGCGACGATGTCGAAGAGGGAGCCGCCGCTGGAGAGGTCGACGTCCTGGGCGGGGGCCGGGTCGGCCGCGGGGGCCTCAGCCTTCGCCGCCGGCTCGGACGGCTTCGGGGCCTCGGCCTTCGGGGCCTCCTCCGCCGGGGCCTCCTGAGCCGGGGACTCCTTGGCAGCCGCCGGCTCCTCGGCCTGCAGGTCGAAGAGCGACCCGCCCGAGCCGAGGTCCGCGGACGGCTCGGCAGCGGCCTGCTTCGCAGCCGGCTCCGCCTTCGCCTCGGCCGGCTCGGCCTTGGCCGGCTCAGCCTTCGCCTCGGCGGCCTTGTCGCCCGCGTCCGAGTCGCCGCCCAGGTCGAAGAGCGAGCCGCCGGAGGAGGCGGCCTCCTTCGGGGTGGCCTTGGCGGCCTCGGCCTCCTCGGCCGGGGACTTCTCGGGCGACGCCGTGGCGGACGTGGCGGTGGTGCCCGATTCGTCGTCGAACATCGACGAGGCGTCGTCGAAGAGCGAGGAGCCGCCGGAGGCCTTGGCGGCCGGACCGGCGTCCTGGGTCTCGGTGACGGTGTCCTCGGTGATGGTCACGTCGCCGGCCTCGGGCTCTGCCTTCGTGGCCACGTCGGTCGCGGTGCCGCCGGAGCCCGACCCCTCGGAGTCGTCCGCGGAGCCCGCGGCCTTCTTGGCGGCCGGGGCCGTCGTACCGGCTGCGGCGCCGGCGCCGGGGAGCAGCTTGGTGGCCTGCTCGCCCTTGACCGAGGCCAGCAGCATCTGCGCGACGTCGAGGATCTCGACCTCCTCGCGCGCCTCGCCCTTGGACTGCTTCATTGTCAGGCCGTCGGAGAGCATCACGCGGCAGAAGGGGCAGCCCACGGCGATCTGGTCGGCACCGGTGCCGACCGCCTCGTTCGTGCGGTTCATGTTGATCCGCTCGCCGTAGTTCTCCTCCATCCACATGCGCGCGCCGCCGGCGCCGCAGCAGAAGGACTTCTCGCTGTGGCGCTCCATCTCGACGTACTCCGCGCCGGGCAGGACCTGGAGCAGCTCGCGCGGGGGCGAGTAGACGCCGTTGTGGCGACCGATGTAGCACGGGTCGTGGTAGGTGATCGAGCGCTTGTGGGCGCCGGGGCCGGCCGAGACCGGGGTCAGCTTGCCCTCGCGCACCAGCCGGTTGAGCAGCTGGGTGTGGTGCACGACCTCGAGCTCGACGCCGAACTCCTTGTACTCGTTCTTGAGCGTGTTGAAGCAGTGCGCGCAGGTCGAGACGACCTTCTTGACGCGGTACTCCTTGAAGTTCTCGACGTTCTGCTGAGCCAGGCCCTGGAACACGAACTCGTTGCCGGCGCGGCGGGCGGGGTCGCCGGTGCAGGTCTCGCCGTTGCCCAGTACGCCGAAGGAGACGCCGGCCATGTCGAGCAGCTCGGCCACGGCGCGAGTGGTCTTCTTGGCGCGGTCCTCGTAGGCGCCGGCGCAGCCGACCCAGAACAGCCAGTCCACGGAGTCCAGGTTGTCGATGTCCTCACCGACGACCTTGACCTCGAACGGCAGGTCCTTGGCCCAGTCCATCCGGGCCGAGGACGACATGTTCCAGGGGTTGCCCTTGTTCTCCAGGCCCTTGAAGAGTCCGTTGAGCTCGGCCGGGAAGTTCGACTCCACCAGGACCTGGTGGCGACGCATGTCCATGATGTGGTCGACGTGCTCGATGTCGACCGGGCACTGCTGGACGCACGCGCCGCAGGACGTGCAGTTCCACAGCACGTCGGGGTCGATGACCGCGGCGCCGTTGCTGGGGTTGTAGAACCACTCGCCGTCCTCGAGGCCGTCCATCCGGCCGCCGGTCTCGCCGACCAGCGGCTTCTCGACCTCGGTCGCCAGGGCGGTGTCGCCGGCGAGCATCGCCTCGCGCTGCGCCTCGTCGGCTCGCAGGTAGGGGGCCTTGGCGTAGGCGTGGTCGCGCATCGCGGTGATGAGCAGCTTGGGCGACAGCGGCTTGTCGGTGTTCCACGCGGGGCACTGCGACTGGCAGCGACCGCACTCGGTGCAGGTGGAGAAGTCGAGGATGCCCTTCCACGAGAAGTGCTCGAGGGTGCCGACGCCGAGCGTTGAGTCCTCGTCGAGGTCGTCGATGTCGTCGAGCGTGACCGGCTTGCCGTTGTTCATCAGCGGCTTCATGCCGCCCAGCGCGGTAGTGGCGCCGTCGGTGTCGCGACCGACCGACTCGCGCTTGAAGAAGATGTTGAACCAGGCGGTGAAGCGGTGCCAGGCGATGCCCATCGTGAGGTTCGAGGAGATGACCATCAGCCAGATCATCGCCAGGACGACCTTGATCATCGCGATGACGACGATGGTGTTCTCCAGCGCCGACTCGTTGCCCTCGATGCCGGCGGGGAACAGGAAGTCGCCGACGTACCCGGAGATCGGGAAGTGGAAGCGTGTGAAGTCCTCGGGGTGGTCGCTGTCGATCTGGCCGAGGTTGTACTCCGCGCCGCGGATGAACAGGATCGCGGCGCTCTCGACGAGCACGAACGCCTCGACGAAGTAGGCCTGCCACTGCGTGGAGCCGTAGAAGCGGCTCTTGCGGCCCTTGTCGCGCGGGTGGTTCATCTGGCGCACGATGATCAGCGCGATGATGCCGATCGTGCCCAGGAGGCCCAGGCCCTCGCTGACCCACTCGAAGAGGAAGAAGTGACCGAGGATCGGCAGCGCGAAGTCGGGCTTGAAGAGCTGGACGTAGCCGGTGGCCACCGCCGAGGAGAGGACGATGAACGCCAGGTAGACGAACCAGTGCATGGCGCCGACGAAGCCCCACTGGAGCATCCGCGTGTGGAGGAGCGACTCCTTCAGCAGCGTGACGGTGCGCTTGCCCGGGTTGTCGGTGCGCGACGCCGGCTGCCCGACCCGGACCGTCCCGAGGATCGCCTGCACCGCTCGCGTCGTCATGGCGACGGCGACGGCGGTGAAGGCCAGGGACACCACGATGGCGATGATCTGGATTGCTGGCATTGCTGGGATCTCTCCTCGTCTTCCCACGCCCGCTGGGGGGCTGGCGCTCGCTGGAGCCTAGGGGCGCGGGGGTGCAGCCGTCAGGCCCGTCCGGGGGTGAGGATGATCCTACCGGTAGGTAACTTGCGCTGGTTCAGGAGACGCGGACCATCCGGCCCTTCCCGTCGAACACCGCGGTCATCTCGACCTTGGAGCCGCCGGCGCCCTTGGCGCAGAAGCCGAACTCCCGGCCCAGGCGCGTGTAGGGCTGGCCGACGGCCTTCATCACCTGGGTGGTGCTCATGCCCGCCCGGAGCGTGCGCTGCACGGTCGCGACCGGCAGCCGGTTGCCCGGGTTGCGGCAGGAGTCGGGAGCGATGCCGTAGGCGCGCTCCCACATCTGCAGGTAGGCCTCGGCGCCACGCGCCATGTCGTCGAGGATCTTCTTGCCGTCACCGCGCTCGGAGGCCTCGGCGATCAGCGTGAGGTCCTGGATCCAGTCGGGGTAGAGGCCGTACTGCGCCACGCCGTCGACGTTGAGGTCGTAGACCCGCTCGCCGGCCACCTGCTGGTCGATGCGTACGCCGTTGAAGCCCCGGAACGGGTAGGTGACCGGGTTCGGGACGTCGGCGCCGCGGGGGCCGCCCTGGGCGCCGAGGCCGTTGATGTCGGCGCCGAAGCCGAAGCCCCAGTAGTAGCGCGGGTCGGCCCAGCCCTGGTGGGTGCGCCACTTGTCGACGAAACCGGTGCTGTTGCCGGCGTACGCCGTGATGAAGCCGCCGGCCTCGTAGACGCGCGGGTAGGCGTCGGGGGTCGACCACGAGTGGCTCGAGAGCAGTCCGTGGTAGCCCATGTCCTCGATCTGGTCGAGGGCGGCGTTGCGGGCCTTCACGCTCATGTGGTCGGGGTCGAAGATCATCTTGCGCTCGGCGAGCTCGTTGATCGTGTACTCACCGAGGGTGGTCAGGCCGCGGCTGTTGCAGTGCAGCGGCGTCGGGTAGAGCGGCAGCGCGGGGAGGCTCAGCACGCCCGAGACCATCGCGACGGCGCCGAAGAGCGCGTCCTGCTGGCCGGCCGAGATGTCGGGGGCGCCGAGCTGGGTCTTGTCGGCGCTCTCGCCGTCCTCGGGCTCGCAGTGCTGCATGTCCCAGAACGTGCCGGTCTCGAGGAAGTTGGCGGTGTTGACCAGGACGCCGGTCACGCCCGCGTCGCCGGTGATGCCGGACAGCGCGTTGTCGAACTTGTTGACCAGCTCCATCTGCCGCACGCCGAGGTCGTGGACCTCGTCCATCTGCTCGGAGATCGCCTCCTCGTCGCAGGCCGGCACGTCGCCGACGCCCGGGACGTTCTTGAACGTGCAGCCGAACGGCACCGAGGTCTCGATCCCGAGGACCACCGCCATCTTGCCGGCGTTGATGACCCGGCGCGCCTCGTAGGGGCTCGTCACGATCCGGTAGAAGCCCTTGCCCGGCCCGCCGAACTGGGCGTCGACGTAGTCCTGGAAGGCGTAGGTCTGCGCGGCCTGCAGGCGGATGGAGTCCATGTCGTCGCAGGAGTTCCGCTTGAGGGGGTAGAGCTGGCACAGCTGGTTGTTCTCGACCAGGAGGTTGACGAACAGCCGCTGACCGCCGCGCCAGGCGCGCTCCATCCAGCGGTAGTAGGTGCCCTCGTGGGTCAGCGAGTTGGGCGCGGGCCAGTCCACGAAGGTCGGCCACCCGACGGGGTCGTGGCCCGGCTCGCCCGACAGCGCGGTCTCGAGGACCGCGCCGTAGCCGCCGGTCAGCGTGTGGTCCTCGCAGTCGACCAGGGCGTACGGCGCACCGAACCGGTCCCAGGGCTTGCCGCAGTGCACCTCGCCGCCGAGGAACTCGAAGGCCATGTGGTGGGTGTGCGCGTCGACGAACCCACGGACCTCCTGGAACGGGGTGACGCCGGCGTGCGGGCTGCCCGAGACGTTGACCTCGGCCTCGGGGTACGCCGTGCAGCCGCTCGCCTTGCGCGGGGCGAAGGTCGTCGCGCCGTCGATGGCGAGCTCGCCGCCGGCGTTGGCGAAGGCGAACCGGCCGCCGTCCTCGGCGGCCGTCCACACCGCGGCGTCCGACGGCTCGGCTGCGGTGCCGCCCGGCACGAGCAGCCGGGAGTCGGGGTCCTGGATGAGGTAGCTGCCGAGGTCGGTGGGCTTGAAGTAGAGCGGGGTGCCGCCGGGCACGAGGGTGTAGCAGCCGTTGGCCAGGGCGAAGGCGGTTCGCGGGGCCCTGGTGCGCCGCGGGTAGGGCCGGACGGTGCGCAGCTCGGGGTCGGGCAGGGCGCGCTCGCGGTCGACGTAGCTGGCCGCGGCCCGGCGCTCCTCGGCGCTCGTCGGGTCGGTGGTGTCCTCGGAGGCCGAGCCCGCGCGCGAGAGCGCGTCCATGTCGACGCCCTCCCCGCCGTGGTCGCCGTGGATGTCGCCGGAGATCTCGACCTGGTTGCCCTGCTTGTCCGTCAGCACGAGGCCGCCGCCGCTCTCCGCGCGGTGCACCTCCTGCAGCCCGAGCCGGGGGCCGGCGGGCTCGGTGTCGGCCAGGACCGGGGCGGCCAGGGCGGCGGCGACGACGCCCGCGGCGGTCGCGCCGGCGAGCAGGAGACGGGTGCGGCTGGGCATGGGGGGACCTCCGGTGAGCACGTCCGCAGAATGTGACACACGTTCAGGTTCGGTGTCCACGGATTCCTGGAACGCGTTCCACCTGCTCCACCAGCGCAGACCGCTACGGCGGGGGCGGCCCGGCCGCGGGCTCCTCGCGGCCGAGCCCGGCGACGGCGAGCAGCACCAGGGCCGTGCCGGCCAGCCCGAGCAGCCCGATCCGCTCGTCGAGCACGATCGCGGCGACGGCGGCGGCCGTGACCGGCTCGAGGAGGGTCGCGATGGTGGCGGCCGATCCTGACGCGGTGCGCAGCCCGGCGTACAGCAGGCCGTAGGCGAGCGCCATCGTGACCACGCCGAGGTAGACCAGGAGGGCGATCGCCTGCGGGTTGGTGGTGGTGCGGGGGCCGTCGACAAGGAGGGCGGCCGGCACCAGCAGCAGCGCGCCGACGCTCGTGGTGGCGGTGGTGAGGGCGAGCGGCCCCGTCGAGCGGGCGAGCACCTCGCCCTGCGCGGTCGCGAAGGCGTACGCCGCTCCCGACCCGCACGCGGCCAGCACGCCCAGCAGCGGCTCGGGGCCCGTGCCCCCGCCGCCATGGCCGGCCCCGACCGTGACGAGGACCAGCCCCGCGAGGGCGGCGACGAGGACGACCGTCCGGCCGCGGCCGGGGAGACTGCGCCCGCGCACCGCTTCGGCGGCGGTCAGCAGCACCGGCGCCAGGCCGAGGCTGACGACCGTGGCGACCGAGACGCCCACGAGCGTGACGGCCCCGAAGTACAGCGCCTGGTAGGCCGCGGTCGAGGCGCCGACGACGACGGTGCGCCGCGGGTGGGAGCGCAGCAGGTCGCGCAGCACCGGGCCGCCGCGCAGCGCCAGCAGCAGCGCCGCGAGGACGACGCCGGCGAGCACCATCCGCCACGCGCTGATGGTGACGACGTGCATCGGCACCCGCTCGCGCACGAGCTGGACGGCGAGGCCGCCGGTGCCCCACAGGACGCCGGCGAGGGAGATCTGGAGCAGCCCGAGGCGGGCTGCGGTGGAAGGACTGGTCACGGGTGCTCCTGCGGTGCGGTCGAGACGGGCGGGCGTCAGGAGCGCGCGGCACGACCGCCGGCCGGGAAGGCCGACAGGGCGCGGAGGGCTCCGGTCAGGCGACCGGAGGGGGCAGGACCAGGAGGTTCACACGGCCATCGTGGCAGAGGGGCGGCGGAGGGTCAGGTGGTTTCCCGCGGGGCGGGCCGCCCGGCGAGCCGGGCGGTGAGCAGCTGCGCGGTGCGGCGTACGTCGCCGGCCAGCCGGGCGGGGTCCAGCGACCCGGCCTCGTGGTCGGCCACGGCGTAGGTGACCGCGATGCCGGCCGCGGGGTGGCCGGTGTGATCGAGGACGGCCGCCGCGACGCTGGCCAGGCCCTCGGTGACCTCGCCGTCCTCGGTGGCGTGGCCGCGCTGGCGGGTCTCGGTGAGCAGCGTGCGCAGTGCCGAGGGGGTGCGCGGGCCGCGGCCGGTGCGGTCGACGAAGGCCCCGGCGTCGGGGTAGAGCGCGCGGACCTGGGCGGGCGGGAGGGCGGCGAGCAGCGCGCGGCCGCTGGCGGTGAGGTGGGCGGGGAGCCGGACGCCGACGTCGGTGACCAGCGGCGGTCGGCCCGGGGCGCGCTCCTCGACGACGTACAGCACGTCGCGGCCGTGCAGGACCGCGAGGTGCGCGCTGTGCCCGACCCGGTCGACGAGCTGGGCGAGGGCGCGGCGGCTGAGCCGCTGCAGCGGCTCCTGGCGGGTGTAGCCGCTGCCGACCTCGAACGCCGCGACGCCGAGGCCGTAGCGCCGCTCCTCGGGCAGGTGCGCGACGAAGCCCTCGGTGACCATGACGCCCAGCAGGTGGTAGGCGGTCGACCGGGGCAGGTCGCACTCGCGCGCGATCCGCTCCAGCGGCACGGGGCCGGGCTGGGAGGCCAGGAACCGCAGCACCCGCAGGGTGCGGGTGGCCGCGGGCACCTGGCTCATGCGCCCAGGTTCTCATCCGGGGACGCCCGGGCCGGCTGGTCGGCTCAGGCGCGGTGGGCCCGCCCGGGGTCGATCCGGTCGGCCTCGCGCAGCCGGTCCTCCTGGCGCGCCTCCTCCAGCGCCAGGTCGCGCTCGGCCTCGGCGACCCGGTGCTCGGCCTGGTCGGCCTCGGCGCGCAGCACGTCGGCCTCGTCGCGCAGGTTCTCCACGCGCGAGCGCTCGGCGGCGATCGGCTCGTCGTGCCGGACCGCCTGCTGGCGCAGCCGCTGCGCCTCCTGGCGGCGGTGCTCCCGGCGGCGGGTCGCGGCCTTGGACGCCAGCAGCGCGACCAGTGCCAGGACCAGCACGGCGACGACGACGATGACGACGATGGTGGTGGTGCTCATCGGATGTCCCTCCCTGGTTCCGTTCCCCTGGGACTGCCCCGGGCGCGCCCGGGACACGCCACCCGCGCGGGTGACACGCACCCGGGACCACCGCGCGCGGCGCGGGCGGTCAGCGCAGGGCGGACTCGCGGCGGGTCGGGACCAGGGGCGCGGCGAGGAGCGGCAGCAGGGCCGACACGGCGAAGGCGGCGGCGTACCCCACCTCCTCGACGAGGAGCCCGGCGACGGGTGGGACGGCGGAGGCGACGAGGTACTGCGCGGTGTTCTGCGCCCCGAGGGCGCGGCCGGACCAGAACGGGCCCGCGCGTTCGGCGACGGCGGTGAAGGCCAGCCCGTTGTCGGCGACGGTGACGACGGTGGCCAGCACGACGAGGGGTACGGCGACGGCCCAGTCCAGCCCGGCGGCGGCGCCGAGCGCGGCCATGCTCAGGCCGGCCGCGACCGCGACCCAGCGCAGCGGCTGCAGCCGGCTGCCGACCCGGTCGCTCAGCGCGCCGGCGGCGATCCGGCCCAGCGCGCCGGCGACCTGCGCGAGGCCGACGAGCGAGCCGGCCGCGGCCGCCGACCAGCCGCGGTCCTCCACCAGCCACACGAGCGCGAAGGTCCACACGAGGAACTGCGGCACGACCAGGAGGACCGAGACCGCGTGGATCCGGGCGAGGTAGGAGTCCTGGCGGTAGGGGTTCGGGGCGTCGCCCTCGACCCGGGCCGGGCGCGGCGGGTCGACGACGACGAGCACCACCACGACCGCGCCCACGAGTGCCGCCAGCGCGGGGACGAGCAGCGCCTGGGCGATGCCCTGCTGCTCGGCGGTGACGGCGATGGAGACGGCCGCGACGCCCACGCCGACCGGCTGCGCCATCTGGCGGATGCCCATCGCCAGTCCGCGGCGGTGCGGTGGGAACCAGCCGACCACGACCCGGCCGCTGGCGGCGGCGGTGCTCGAGGCGGCCGCGCCGGCCAGGACGAGCACGAGGCCGAGGGTGACCGGGTCCTGCGAGCGGGCGGCGAGGAGGGCCAGGCCGCCGGCGGCCGCGGTCGTGAGCAGCCCCGTGACCAGGACCAGCCGCTCGCCGCGACGGTCGGTCACCAGGCCCCACGCGACGAGGGCCAGGACCACGCCGAGCGTGGGGGCGGCCGCCACCAGGCCGGCCTCGGCCAGGCTCAGCCCGAGCTGGTCGCGCAGGCTCGGGATGAGGAACGCCGGCCCGTGGATCGTGACCGCCGCCGCGGCCTGCGCCAGCGTGGAGGCACCCAGCATCGCCCAGCGCCGGGTGGCGCTCGGGTCGAGCGGTGCGCGCGTAGCGGTCGTGGTCACCCGCCCCATGGAACCCGGTCGCTCCTGCCGGGCACGCCCGCGTCTCGCCGTACGCGCTGTGACATTTCCCGCCCCGGCGGTCAGGAATGCCCCGCCGAGCAGTCAGAGATGAACCGCCGAGCAGTCAGAAATGAACCGCCGAGACGTCAGGAACGAACCGCCGAGCAGTCCCTGAGGCGCAAGTGACTGCTCGACGGTTCAGAAGTGACTGTTCGGCGGTTCGAAAGTGACTGCTCGGCGGTGCGGAGCGGGCGAGGGTCAGGACTCCCGGATCGAGAGCTTGGAGGTGGCGAGGTCGATGACCGCGCCGGTGCCGTCGAGCAGGGTGACCCGGACGCCGATCATCCGGATGCCGTCCTTGATCTTCTTGCGCAGGCCGGTCTGGATCTTGGCCACGCCGGGGATCTCGAGCTCGCCCAGCTGGTCGAGGCTCTGCGGCTGGCCGCCGACGGTGATGGCGCCGAAGCTGGCCCGCGCGCTGCGCTTGAGCTTGCCGCTGGCCATCCGCGTGACCTTGACGCGCGAGCTGATCGCCTCGACCACCAGCTGGTCGGCGAGGTTGAGCTCGGCGACGAAGGAGCTCTCCATGCCGTTGGCCTTGCGGGCCGTCTGGTTGCCGCGCTGCCGCGCGCTCGCGCCGTCGACGAGGATCTGGTCGCCCAGGTCGACGTCGGCGGCGTCGGAGGCGTCGAGCTCGCCGCCGGTCCCGAGGCAGGGCATGACCTGGGTGATGACCCGGCCGACCTCGACCAGCTCGCCGAGCACGTTGGCCTTCACGGGCACACCGCTGCCGCTGAAGATGCCGGTCTTGAAGCCGCGCTCGAGCTTGGACACGCTGCGCGCGACCTTCACGACGGTGTCGGTGGGGATGACCTTGACGACCAGCCCGACGGCGTACGCCCGCGCGTTCTCGCGGGACTCCTTCTCGATCGTGCGGCCCAGCGTGATGACGGCCAGGCCGGGGATCTCCAGGGGCTGGCCGAGCGAGGGGATCGGCAGGGTCTGCGGCTCGCCGGCGGGCGGGGTGAAGGTGATGCCGGCGATCTTCGTCTCGGCGACGGCGTCGAAGGCGCGGCCGTCGTTGGAGGCGCTGGTGGTGGACTCGACGCCGTCGATGGTCAGGCTGCCCAGCGGGGTCTCGGCCAGGACGATCTCGGCGACCTTGTGCACCGAGGTGGAGGCGGTCACGCCGCCCTTGCGCGAGGTGCTGAGGCGGGAGTAGACGCCGCGCACGGTGCCCAGCCCGGGCACCTCGGTCTCCTCGACGAAGTTGCGGCGGGCCTTGCCGGCGTCGCTGGTGCAGGCGATCGAGCTCAGCGCGGTGCGGTCCGAGCCGACCGGGACCTGCCCGCCGCTGGCGGAGGTGCCGTAGCCGTTGGCCTTGAACGCGAACTCGGTGCGGGTCGGCTTCGCGCGCTCGGCGTCGGGGGCGGATGCGGTGGCGGTGGGCGCGGTGGCCACAGCCCCGGTGAGACCGAGCGCCAGGGCGGCGAGGCCACCGGTGACGGCGCGCAGGGTGCGGCTGCGGCCTGGGTGCGGACGGGTGGTGGATGACATGTGACTCCTCGTCGGGTCGCTCCCTCCCAGGAAGACCCGTGCTCCGGTGCTGCGGAACGGGCGCGCTCCTGCGCTCGTGGGGTCCGGCGGTCGGCCTCGCCCTGGTCCCACCGTGCCCATCCGTCACGCTACGCAGGCATCCCGGCCGGGTGAGGACAGGACTGGTCCAGACCAGTGCCCGTCTTGGATCCGAGACACGTGCCGCGCGGGGACGCTGGTGGCCGGGACCGCGCAGGCGTGTCATGGGAGCCATGAGCCTCTCCGAGTCGTACGCCGCCGGGCGGGTCGTCCCCGTCCCTGAACCGGCCCCCGTCGAGGTCGGCGTCGGACCCGTCGCGCCGCACGAGCTCGTGGCCGTCGCCCGCCACGGGGCCGGGGTACGGCTGGGGGAGGACGCGCTGGCGGCGATCGACCGCGCCCGCGCGGTGGTCGAGCGGCTCGCGGAGGCCGACACCCCGGCGTACGGCGTCTCGACGGGGTTCGGGGCGCTGGCCACCCGGCACATCCCGACCGAGATGCGCGCCCGGCTGCAGCGCTCGCTGGTGCGCTCGCACGCCGCGGGCTCCGGCCCGGAGGTGGAGCGGGAGGTGGTGCGCGCGCTGATGCTGCTGCGGCTCTCGACCCTGGCCACGGGGCGCACGGGCGTGCGCCGCGAGACCGCGCAGCTGCTGGCCGACTTGCTCGACCACGGCATCACCCCGGTCGTGCGCGAGCACGGGTCGCTCGGGTGCTCCGGCGACCTCGCGCCGCTCTCGCACTGCGCCCTGGCGCTGATCGGCGAGGGCGAGGTGCGCGACGCCTCGGGCGCACTGCTGCCGGCCGCCGAGGCGCTGGCCGCCGCCGGGCTGGCACCGGTCGAGCTGGCCGCCAAGGAGGGCCTCGCGCTCATCAACGGCACCGACGGGATGCTCGGGATGCTGCTGCTCGCGCTGCACGACCTCGAGGTCCTGCTGCGCACCGCCGACGTCGCGGCGGCCATGTCGGTCGAGGGGCTGCTCGGCACCGACCGGGTCTTCGCGCCCGAGCTCCAGGCGATCCGGCCGCACCCCGGCCAGGCGGCGTCCGCAGCCAACCTCCTGCGGCTGCTGGCCGGGTCCGGCGTGGTCGCCTCGCACCGGACCCCCGACTGCAACCGCGTGCAGGACGCCTACTCCCTGCGCTGCGCGCCCCAGGTGCACGGCGCCGCCCGGGACACCCTCGACCACGCGGCGAGGGTCGCGTCGTGGGAGCTGGCCTCGGCCGTCGACAACCCGGTCGTGGTCACGGACCCGGACGGGTCGGGGCGGGTGGAGTCGAACGGCAACTTCCACGGCGCCCCGGTCGCCTACGTCCTGGACTTCCTCGCGATCCCGGTCGCCGACGTGGCCTCGATGAGCGAGCGGCGTACCGACCGGTTCCTCGACAAGGCCCGCAACCAGGGACTGCCGCCGTTCCTCGCCGACGACCCGGGAGTGGACAGCGGGCTGATGATCGCGCAGTACACCCAGGCCGCCGTCGTCTCCGAGCTGAAGCGACTCGCGGCCCCGGCCAGCGTCGACTCCATCCCCTCCTCGGCCATGCAGGAGGACCACGTCTCAATGGGGTGGGGTGCGGCCCGCAAGCTGCGCCGCTCCGTCGACGGCCTCGCGCGCGTCGTCGCCATCGAGGTCATGACGGCCGCGCGCGCGCTCGACCTGCGGGCTGCGGCCCTCGACGTGCAGCCCGCGCCCGCCACGGCCGCCGTCGTCGCCCTCCTGCGTTCCTCCGGCGTCGAGGGCCCCGGGCCCGACCGCCACCTGTCCCCCGAGATCGAGGCGTGCGTCGACCTCGTCTCCTCCGGCGCGGTGCTCGCCGCCGCCCAGTCCCAGATCGGAGACCTCGCATGACCGACACGAACCCCCGCCTGCCCATCCACGCCGCCACCGGCGCCGGTCTCACCGCCCGGTCCTGGCAGACGGAGGCGCCACTGCGGATGCTGATGAACAACCTCGACCCCGAGGTGGCCGAGGACCCCGACCACCTGGTCGTGTACGGCGGCACCGGCCGCGCGGCGCGGTCGTGGGCGGCGTACGACGCGATCGTCGACACCCTCACCGACCTCGCCGACGACGAGACGCTGCTCGTGCAGTCGGGCAAGCCGGTCGCCGTCATGCGCACCCACGCATGGGCGCCGCGGGTGCTGATCGCCAACTCCAACCTGGTGGGTGACTGGGCCAACTGGGAGGAGTTCCGCAGGCTGGAGGACCTGGGGCTGACGATGTACGGCCAGATGACCGCAGGGTCGTGGATCTACATCGGCACCCAGGGGATCCTCCAGGGCACCTACGAGACCTTCGCCGCGGTGGCCGACCTCCGGTTCGGCGGCACCCTGGCCGGCACGATCACGGTCACCGCCGGCCTCGGCGGCATGGGCGGCGCGCAGCCGCTCGCGGTGACCATGAACGACGGTGTCGCGATCTGCATCGAGTGCGATGACGCGCGCATCCAGCGCCGGATCGACCACCGCTACCTCGACGTGCGGGCCTCGTCGCTGGAGGAGGCGGTCTCGATGGCGATCGAGGCGCGTGACGAGCGGCGCGCTCTGTCCATCGGCGTGCTGGGCAACGCCGCCGAGCTGCTGCCGCGGCTGCTGGAGACGGACGCGCCGATCGACGTCGTCACCGACCAGACCTCCGCGCACGACCCGCTGGCCTACCTGCCGGTCGGGACCCGCTTCGAGGACTGGGAGCGCGAGCGCACCGAGGACCCCGTGGGCTTCACCAAGCGGGCCCGGGAGTCGATGGCCACCCACGTGCGGGCGATGGTCGACTTCCAGGACCGCGGCGCCGAGGTCTTCGACTACGGCAACTCCATCCGCGACGAGGCCCGCAAGGGCGGCTACGACCGGGCCTTCGACTTCCCCGGCTTCGTGCCGGCCTACATCCGTCCGCAGTTCTGCGAGGGCCGCGGCCCCTTCCGCTGGGCCGCGCTCTCCGGGGACCCCGCCGACATCGCCGCGACCGACAAGGCGGTCCTCGAGCTCTTCCCCGACGACGAGCGGCTGCGCCGCTGGATCACGATGGCCGGCGAGCGGGTCCACTTCCAGGGGCTCCCCGCGCGGATCTGCTGGCTGGGGTACGGCGAGCGGGCCCGCGCGGGCGCGAAGTTCAACGCGATGGTCGCCTCCGGCGAGCTCAAGGCCCCGGTCGTCATCGGGCGCGACCACCTCGACTGCGGGTCGGTCGCCTCGCCGTACCGCGAGACCGAGGCGATGCTCGACGGCTCCGACGCCATCGCGGACTGGGCGCTGCTCAACGCGCTGGTCAACACCGCCTCGGGCGCCACGTGGGTCTCCATCCACCACGGCGGCGGGGTCGGCATCGGCCGCTCGATCCACGCCGGCCAGGTCGTCGTCGCCGACGGCACCGCGCTGGCGGCGGAGAAGATCGAGCGGGTGCTCACCAACGACCCCGGCATGGGCGTCGTGCGGCACGTGGACGCGGGCTACGACCGGGCCGACGAGGTCGCCCGGGAGCGGGGCGTGCGGGTGCCGATGCCCTTCCGCTCGCTGGCCTGAGCCTCGCGGGACGTCATACGTCGTGCGGAAGGGGACCTCCCGTCCGTATGACGTCCCGAGGGGGCGGGACGTCATGCGTTCGGTGGCAGGGGACGTCCCGCCCGTATGACGTCCGGCGTCAGCGGGGGGAGTCGAGGACCATCGTGATCGGTCCGTCGTTGACCGAGGCGACGGCCATGTCCGCGCCGAAGACGCCGCGCTCCACGTGGGCGCCGAGGCGTTCGAGCTCGGCCGCGACGGCGTCGTACAGCGGCTCGGAGATCGGGCCGGGGGCGGCGGCCTGCCAGGTGGGGCGACGGCCCTTGCGGGCGTCGCCGTAGAGCGTGAACTGGCTGACGAGGAGGACCGGCGCCCCGACGTCGGAGGCGGAGCGCTCGTCGCGGAGCAGCCGCAGCTCCCAGATCTTGCGGGCGGTCCAGGTGACGTCGGCGGGGCCGTCGTCGTGGGTGACCCCGAGGTAGACGAGGAGTCCGGGACCCTCGGTGCTGCCGACGACCGTGCCGTCGACGGTGACGCTGGCGGACAGGGTGCGCTGGACGACCGCTCGCATGCGGCTCATCCTGCCCCGCCGCCGGCCGCCTCCGGGGCCCGCCCCCATCCGGGCCCCGCGAGGACGGCGGTGGGTCAGTAGACCCTGCGGGTGCTGCCGCCCATGGGGACGAGGTTCAGCACCAGGCCGACGACGAGCAGGATCGCGCCGATGGTGGTCAGGATCGGGATCGTGGCCACGAGGCCGATGATCAGCAGGACCAGTCCGAGGACGATCATGGGGTTTCCTCCCTTGCAGAGCCCGCCCGGGATGGGCGAGCGTTAGTGGAACGGATGCCCGCCGGGGGACCCGCACAACCCGACCGAAGGGGTGAGTCCGTGACCCATCCGCAGATGTTCGACGAGAGCGATCCCGTCCTGGGCCGGGTGCGCGAGGTGGCGCTGCCCGGTGCGGCGGTGAAGGTCTCCCACGGCCGTCCCGCCTTCTTCACCACCAAGGTGTTCGCCTACTACGGCGGCTCGCAGCGGGTCGAGGGGGAGTGGGTCGCGCACGACCACGCCGTCCTGGTGCTGCCCGACGAGGCCGACCGACCCGGGTTGCTCGAGGACCCGCGGGTGTGGGTGCCGGCCTACCTCGGGCCGTCCGGCTGGCTCGGGGTGGACCTGGGCCCCGACCCTGCGGCGGTGGACTGGGCCGAGGTCGCCGAGCTGCTCGACGCCTCCT
The DNA here is from genome assembly GCF_030149505.1 of Nocardioides sp. Classification (GTDB taxonomy): domain Bacteria; phylum Actinomycetota; class Actinomycetes; order Propionibacteriales; family Nocardioidaceae; genus Nocardioides. The sequence continues at coordinate 8,073 of NZ_JASBRN010000080.1, read as the reverse complement.
ACCGGCTGACCGCCCCGGCCCGACTCGTCGCCACGCTCGACGCCCGCGCCCGGTAGCGCACCTCGCACGGTCCGTCCGCGCGGGCGACCCCGCCGATCTGCGCGGGGACCGGGCGCGGTCGCGCGGACCACGCCTGCTCCACGTCGTACGACGTCAGCAGGCGGGTGGCCGCGGCGCTCATCGCCGCCAGCGAGAACGGCTGGGCGGGGCAGGTGTGCCGGCCGTGCCCGAACGCCGTCACCAGCCGCGGGCTGCCGAGCCCGGCGGTGTCGGTGAACCGGTGCCGGTCCCACCGCTCGGGGTCCCACGTGTCGTGCCCCAGCGCGGGGTCGAGGTTGGTGAGCGGCAGCAGGGTCGCGATCGTCACCCCCCTCCCCACCTCGTACGACGCCGCGCCGGTGTCGAGGGTGAGCGGCTGCAGCACGTGGCGGGACATGATCGACCGCTGCGCGAGCCGGGTCGACTCCAGGGCGCACCGGGCGGCGTACTCCCGCTCCCCGGCCCGGACCCGGCCCAGCGCCTCGGGGTGCGCGAGCAGGTCGACGAGCACCCACCCGAGCGCGGCGTTGAGGTTGGACATGGAGGCGACGTGCACGAGCACGACGTCGAGGGCGGCACCCAGGCGGGCGACGGCAGGCGGTGCGTCGGCCCACGCGGCGGCGATCCGCCCCAGGAGACCGTGCCCCGCGGGGTCCGCCGCGGCCGCGTCGACGGCCGGGCCGAGCCGGTCCAGCACGCGTTCGAGGGCGGCCCGCTCCTCGGCGTACCCGTTCTCGGCGACGGCGCGCATCGTGTCGGGGTGGACGAAGGAGGCGGCGCCGTCGAGCAGGTCGAGGTCGGTGGCGAGGGCGTCGAAGGTGTCACCGACCGCGGAGCCGGGGCCGCCCCAGGAGGCCAGTCCCATCCGGTGCCCGAGCCGGCGGGTGAGGGCGAAGAGGTCGACCGTGCCGGCCTCGCCCAGGGCCGCGACCTCGGCGTCGAGGGCCAGGTCGAGGGCGGCGAGGTAGGTCGCGACGTCGTCCTTGCGGAAGAGCGTGCCCGGCAGGGTGCGCCGGCCGTCGAAGACCTCGTCGGGCAGCTTGCGCCGCAGCATGAGGTAGTCGGCGACGCCCTTGCTGGCGACGTCCTCGGGCAGGGCGTAGAAGGAGTCCACGCCGGTGGGGGAGAAGCAGAAGAGGTAGGTGTCGCCGCCGGAGACGGCGGCGAAGGTGTCGCCGTGCTCGGCGCGGGCGGCGGCCACGGCGGCGACCGCGTCGATGACCGGGGCGTCCCAGGGCAGCGCCAGGTCTGCGACGGGGGGCGTGGGGCGGATCCTCACCGCCGGCTCACCTCAGCCCCGGGTGGTTGTTGGCGAGCACCGGGAGCAGCAGTGTCCGCGGGGTGACTTGGGAGACGGCCGCCGCGACGCGGTTGGCCCGGCCCGGGATGACCACGAGCCGCCCCTTGGCCAGGCCGGCGACGGCGTCGCGGGCGACCTGCTCGGCGGAGACCCACATGACCGCGGGCAGCGCTGCTTCGGCGTCCTCCTTGCTGAAGCCCGCGCGCTCGCCGAAGCCGGTGTGCACCGGGCCGGGGCAGAGCGTCGTCGCGGTCACGCCGGTGCCGCGCAGCTCGCCGGCCAGGGACTGGGTGTAGGACAGCACGAACGCCTTGCTGGCGCCGTACCCCGCCTGGCCCGGCAGTGGCTGGAACGCCGCGGTCGACGCGACGTTGAGGACGGCGCCACGCCCTCGCTCGACCATGCCGGGTAGCAGCCGCGCGCAGAGGTCGACCACGGCCACGACGTCGACCTCGACCATGTGCATCTCGGCCTCGGGGTCGGCGGCGTGCACCGGCCCGAGGGTGGAGAAGCCGGCGTTGTTGACCAGCACCTCGACGGTGCGCCCGGAGCCCAGCAGCGTGGCGGCCAGCGCCTCCCGGTCGGCGCGGTCACCCAGGTCGCAGGGCACCACCGACGCACCCGCGTGGCCCTCCAGCTCGGTCGCCAGCGCCTCGAGCTTGTCGACCGAGCGGGCGACCAGGGTGACGTGGTGGCCGCGGCGGGCCAGCTCGCGTGCGATCTCGGCGCCGATGCCCGAGGAGGCGCCGGTGACGACCGCGGTGCGGTCGCCCGCGGGGGAGGGGAGGGGCATGCGCGGGATGCTCCCAGGTTTCACCCGCCGTGGCAGCGACCCACGAGACCCCGCCCCTAGGCTCGGGCGGGTGAGCCTGCCCCACGACCTGAGAGCCGCCCTCGTCGCCGCCGACTTCACCTACGACGCGGTCGCCGAGCTGCTCGGCCCCCTCGCGCACGACGCGCTGGCCCGCAACGAGACGGTGCCGGGGCTGCGCCGCACCCGCGACGGCAGCCCGCTGTCCACGCTGGTGCGGCTCTTCCTGCTCCAGGTGCCGGTGCCCGCCTCCGCCGCCGAGGCCGCGTTGCCGGGCCTGGTCGACCGGCTCGCCGCCGAGGGCCTGCTCGAGCAGAGCGTCGGGGAGGTCGCGGCCCGCCTCGACGTGCGCCCGTACGCCGCCGACGACCAGCACCTGTGGGTCGTCTCCGACCTGACGCCGGGCCTGGACGGCGCCCCGCAGCGGGTCGGCCCCGACCACGTGCTCGGCATCAGCCCCGCCTCGACCTCGCTCGCGCAGCTGACGATCCGCGAGCCCGTCGGCCGCGCGCTCGACCTCGGCACCGGCTGCGGCGTGCAGGCGCTGCACCTCGCCCAGCACGCGCAGACCGTCGTCGCCACCGACGTCAACGCCCGCGCGCTGCGGCTGACGCGCTTCAACGCCGCGCTCAACGACGTCGAGGGGCGCATCGACGTGCGGGACGGCTCGTTCTTCGAGCCGGTGCGCGGGGAGCGCTTCGACCTGATCGCGACCAACCCGCCGTTCGTGATCTCCCCGGCCACGGGCGAGCGGCTGGTCTACCGCGACTCCGGGCTGCCCGGCGACCGGGTGGTGGAGGACATCGTGCGGGCCGCGCCGGGCCACCTGAACCCCGGCGGCTGGTGCCAGGTGCTGGCCAACTGGGTCATCGCCGGCGGCACCCCGTGGGACGAGCGGCTCGCGGGCTGGCTCTCCGACGACGTGGACGCGCTCGTGGTGCAGCGCGAGGTGCTCGACCCGGCGGCGTACGTCGAGCTGTGGCTCAAGGACGCCGGCCACCACCCCTCGACGGGCACCGTAGGGATGGAGGAGTACCACCAGCGCTACGACACCTGGCTGGCCTGGTTCGACGAGCAGGCGATCGAGGCGGTCGGGTTCGGCTGGATCCACCTGCACCGGCGTACCGGCTCCGAGGCGGGCGCTCCCGCCCGCGAGCTGCTGTCGTGGCCGTACGACGTGGAGCAGCCGATCGCCCCGGCCGTCGCCGCGTGGGGCCGGGCGGTCCACGTCGAGGCCGGCCCGGCCGCGCGGCTGCTGCTGCGCCCCGACGTGCGCCAGGAGACCGTCGGCCCCGTCGGTGCCGAGGACCCCGAGACGATCGTGCTGCGCCAGCAGACCGGCCTGCGCCGGGCCCGCACCGCCGACACCGTGGTCGCCGGGCTGGCCGGTGCGTGCGACGGCGAGCTGACCGTCGGGCAGATCCTCGACGCGCTCGCGCAGATCCTCGACCTGGACCCGGCTGCGACCCGCGAGGACTACCTGCCGGTGGTCGCGGAGCTGGTGCGCGAGGGGTTCCTCGTCGAGGGCTGATCAAGCAGGCAGTGCCGGCACAACGTCGGTGTGCGCGAAGTCGTCGCCCTTGAAGAGCAGGGGCTCACCCGTCACGCGCGCCAGGGCGTAGGAGTAGCTGTCGCCCAGGTTGAGGCGGGCCCGCGACCCGGAACCCTTGCCGTAGCGGGCGTACCCCGACCGCGCCGCCGATGCCTGCTCGAGGTCGAAGGGCTCGACCACGGCCGCGAGACCGTGCAGCAGGTCGTCGAGGTCGCCGTGGCGTGTCTGGCCGAGCACGACTGCCGCCTCGACCAGCGTCGCCGCCGACACCCGCATCGGTCCGTGGTCCTGCATGAGGCGGAGGAGGTCGGCCGCCTCGGGCTCGTTGCGGAGGACGGCCACGAGCACCGAGGTGTCGACGATCACCGAGGCAGCCCCCGCTCGTCGTAGAGGTCGTCGTCGGTGAGGTAGGGCTCGGGCCTGGCGGCGGACCGACGGGCGATCGCCAGGAGCTGCTCGAGGTCGGCCCGTGGTGCGCGGGCTGGCTCGCGCTCCACCGCCTCGGCAAGCGCGGCCCGCACGGCTGCGGTCATGGACGTGCCTCGACGCTGCGCCAGCTCGCGCGCGAGGCGGTAGACCTCGGGGTCCTTGAGGTTCAACGTGGGCACCTTCCCAGCGTACGGCGCGTTCTACCGTGCAGGGTAGAAGTCGATGACGACAACGGTGACCGGCTCTCCACAGGGCCCGGCCCGGCCCGGTCACGATCTGGGGCCACCGCCCGACCCCGACGTACGACGCGGGCCCCGTCGCCCCCACGCGCTACCGTGATCGGCGCCGACCCCCTGCGCGGGCCGGCCCCGGCAGGTTGGCCGGGCCCCGCGCAGCGCCCCCGATCGAAGGAACACCCAGCCCCGTGGCACACAAGCTCGTCATCGTCGAGTCCCCGGCGAAGGCCCGCACCATCGGCGGGTACCTCGGCCAGGGGTACGTCGTCGAGTCCTCGATCGGTCACATCCGCGACCTGCCCAACTCCGCCGCCGACACCCCGGCCAAGATCAAGGACAAGCCGTGGGGCCGGCTCGCGGTCGACGTCGACAACGGCTTCGAGCCCTACTACGTGGTGCCGCGCGACAAGAAGAGCCACATCTCCAAGCTCAAGAGCCTGCTCAAGGACGCCGACGAGCTCTTCCTCGCCACCGATGAGGACCGCGAGGGCGAGGCGATCGCCTGGCACCTGCTCGACGAGCTGAAGCCCAAGGGCATCCCGGTCAAGCGGATGGTCTTCCACGAGATCACCAAGGCCGCGATCCTCGAGGCCGCCGAGAACCCCCGCGAGCTCGCGATGGACCTCGTCGAGGCCCAGGAGACCCGCCGCATCCTCGACCGGCTCTACGGCTACGAGGTCAGCCCGGTGCTGTGGAAGAAGGTCATGTCCGGCCTGTCCGCCGGCCGGGTCCAGTCCGTGGCGACCCGTCTGGTCGTCGACCGGGAGCGACAGCGGCTGGCGTTCCGGGTGGCGTCCTACTGGGACCTCGAGGCCACCTTCGACGCCGGCAGCAAGCACGAGGACCGGATGTTCCCGGCCAAGCTGCACTCCGTCGACGGGTCCCGGGTCGCGCGCGGCTCCGACTTCGGTCCGCAGGGGCAGCTCAAGGACGCCGCGTCGGCGAAGGTCGTGCACCTCGACCGCGTCCGGGCGGAGGCGCTGGCCGCCGGGCTGCACGACACCTCGTTCGAGGTCCGGTCGGTCGAGTCCAAGCCGTACCGCAGGTCCCCGTACGCCCCGTTCCGCACCACCACCCTCCAGCAGGAGGCCTCCCGCAAGCTCGGGTACGGCGCCTCGCGGACCATGTCGATCGCGCAGCGGCTCTACGAGAACGGATTCATCACCTACATGCGCACCGACTCCACCACCCTGTCGGGGTCGGCGGTCTCGGCGGCGCGTGAGCAGGTCCGTGAGCTCTACGGCCCGGACTACCTGCCGGACGCGCCCCGCACGTACACCTCCAAGGTGAAGAACGCCCAGGAGGCCCACGAGGCGATCCGGCCGGCCGGGGAGAGCTTCCGGACGCCGGCGCAGACCGGCCTCAGCGGCGACGAGTTCCGGCTCTACGAGCTGATCTGGATGCGCACGGTCGCCTCCCAGATGAAGGACGCCGTCGGGCAGACCGTCTCGGTCCGCCTCGGTGGCGCGGCCTCCTCCGGCGAGGACTGCGTGTTCGCGGCGTCGGGGCGGGTGATCACGTTCCACGGCTTCCTCAAGGCGTACGTCGAGGGCTCGGACGACGAGAACGCCGAGGCCGACGACCGCGAGACCCGGCTCCCGGCCGTGCAGGAGGGCGACGCGGTCAACGCGGCGGCCCTCGAGGCTTCCGGCCACGAGACGAAGCCGCCGGCGCGCTACACGGAGGCGACGCTCGTCCGCGAGCTCGAGGAGCGCGAGATCGGGCGCCCTTCGACGTACGCCTCGATCATCGGCACCATCCTCAACCGCGGCTACGTCTACAAGAAGGGCACCGCGCTGGTGCCGGCCTGGCTCGCGTTCTCGGTGATCCGCCTGATGGAGGAGCACTTCGCGCGGCTGGTCTCCTACGAGTTCACCGCGGGCATGGAGGACAACCTCGACGAGATCGCGGCCGGCCGGCGCGACCGGGTCGAGGAGCTGCGCGAGTTCTACTACGGCAGCGGCGACGTCGACGGCCTGAAGCGGCTGGTCAACGAGCTCGGCGAGATCGACGCCCGCGAGCTGGCCACCTTCCCGATCGCGGACGGCATCGCCCTGCGGGTCGGTCGCTACGGTCCCTACATCGAGACCGCCGACGGGACCCGCGCCAACGTGCCCGACGATCTCCCGCCGGACGAGCTGACCGAGACCAAGGCCAAGGAGCTGCTCGCCAACCCCGCGGGGGCGGAGAACCACCTCGGGGAGCACCCCGAGACCGGCCTGGCGGTGGTCGCCAAGAACGGCCGGTTCGGCCCCTTCGTCACCGAGCAGCTGCCCGAGGACGCCCCCAAGAGCCAGAAGCCCCGCACCTCCAGCCTGTTCAAGTCGATGAGCCTCGACACGATCACGCTCGACGACGCGGTCAAGCTGCTGACGCTGCCCCGCGTGGTCGGCAAGGACCCGGAGTCCGACGAGGAGATCACGGCCCAGAACGGCCGGTACGGTCCCTACCTCAAGAAGGGCAGTGACTCCCGCTCCATCGACTCGGAGGAAAAGCTGCTCACGATCACCGTCGAGGAGGCGCAGGCGATCTTCGCCCAGCCGAAGGCGCGCGGTCGCGGGGCCTCGTCGCCGGGACGCGAGATCGGCGACGACCCGGCCACCGGACAGAAGATCACGGTCAAGGCCGGCCGGTTCGGGCCCTACGTCACCGACGGCGAGTACAACGCCACCCTGCGTCAGGGCGACGAGGAGGCGACCATCGGGCTGGAGCGGGCCGCCGAGCTGCTCGCCGAGCGCCGCGCCAAGGGCCCCGCGAAGAAGACCGCGAAGAAGGGCGCCAAGAAGACCGCGAAGAAGTCGGCGAAGAAGCCGGCCGCCAAGAAGACGGCGAAGAAGTCGACGGCGAAGAAGTCGACCAAAGAGTCGGCGACCAAGAAGTCCTCGTAGGGTGGTCGTGTGAGCGACCAGCCGCGGACGCCGTCGGCCGACTCGGTCGACGATCTTCGGCACGCCCAGCCGAACTCGTTGCTGGCCGTGCTGCGGATCCGGGACTTCAGGCACCTCTGGATCGGGCTCGGCCTGTCCAGCCTGGGGGACTGGATCGGCCTGCTGGCGCTGACCGCGATGGCCAACCAGATCGCGGGCGAGGCCTCCGGCGGCTCCTACGCGGTGCAGAACTTCGCCATCGCCGGCGTCCTGTTCCTCCGGGTGCTGCCCGCGCTGGTCATGGGACCGATCGCGGGATGGATCGCGGACCGCGTCGACCGCCGGTTCACGCTGGTGTGGGGCGACTACCTGCGCGGTGCGCTGTTCCTCACCATCCCCATCGTCGGCACGCTCTGGTGGGTCTTCGTGGTGACGGTCCTCATCGAGATGATCAGCCTCGTGTGGCTGCCGGCGAAGGACGCCTCGATCCCCAACCTCGTCCCGCGCCACCGGCTCGAGGCGGCCAACCAGATCAGCCTCGCGACCACGTACGGCTCCGCGCTCCCGGCGGCCGCCCTGTTCACCGGGCTGACCCTGCTCGACAACGTCTACCGGCAGGTGTTCGCGCAGATCCCGATCGGGCCGATCGACGTCGCGCTGTACTTCAACGGGATCTCCTTCGTGGTCTCCGGCCTCGTGATCGCGACGCTGCACGAGATCCCCCGCGGCCCCGCGGCCCAGGGCGGTGACAGCAACGCCTTCCGGGTGATCCTCGACGGCTGGAAGTACGTCGGCGGGACACCGATCGTGCGGGGGCTCGTGATCGGCATCGTCGGCGC
>NZ_JASBRN010000055.1 GCF_030149505.1 Nocardioides sp. | reverse complement strand
CCGGGCGCGCCCCCATCGTCGCTACCAGGCCGTTCGCTCGTCCCTCACGAACGGCGCGCCAGACCCAGCCACGCTCCTCCGGGGGCGCCCCCGGCTGGCCGTGTCCCCGCGCGGCGCCGCGCACCCCTCTCCTGTGGCTGGGTGGGTCGGTGACTCGGCGCTGGTTCGAGGGTGACTCGGCGTTGGTTCGAGGGTGACTCGGCGCTCGTTCGAGGGTGAGTCGGCAGCGATTCGAGCCTGGGGGTCAGCTGCCGTCGACCTCGTCGCCGGCGCCGGTGCGCAGGGCGCCGAGGAGGCGGGTCAGCTCGGTGACGGTGGTGGGGCCGAGGTCGGCGGCGAGGTCGGTGAAGACGGTGTTGAGGTCGGCGGTGGCTTGCTCGACGGTGGCGGTGCCGGCGTCGGTGAGCTCGGCATGGACGACCCGGCGGTCCTCGCTGCGTCGCTGGCGGCGTACGAAGCCCTGGGCCTCGAGCCGGTCCACCGCGCTGGTGACCGAGGCGGGGTGCACCTGGAGGAGGGAGCCCAGCCGGGTCATGGGGAGGGCCCGGTCGCGGGTGAAGGAGAGCAGGCGCAGGACCTCGAAGCGGGCGAAGGTGAGGCCGTGGGGGCGCAGGGCGCGCTCGACCCGCTCGGCGAGCAGCTGCTGGGCGCGGGTGACCGAGGTGACGAGGGCCATCGCGTCGGCGGCGTCGGACCAGCCGTGGGCCACCCACTGGCGGTGGGCCTCGCGGATGGGGTCGCGGACCGGCCGCGGGGTGCGCGGCGTGGGTGCGGGGTCGGGGGGCGCCATCGCAACCAGTATCGGCCCCGGAGGCGGGTTCGCCCGAACGCCGGTCCGGGGGTGGCCGTGCTGGTTATCGTGCTCGGGTTCGTGCTGGCCGTGGGGACCGGAGGGGTCTGCGTGGTCGTGCGTCCACGGGTGGGAGGTCCGGTGGGCGGGTCGTCGGGTGTGTCGTCGGGATCGGCGGGTGAGCGGCCGGTGCTGCTGTGCGTCGGCAGCCACGGAGTCGGCGCCGCCACGTTGCGCGTGGCCACCGCGCGGGCCCGGCGCTCGAGCGGGGTGCTGCGGCTGCTGCACGTCGCCGAGACGACGACGCCGATGGGGCTCGAGGAGGCCCAGCAGCGCCTGGACCCGGTCGCCGCGGCTGCGCGGTCGCTCGGCGGCGGTGCGGTGCGCGTCGAACCGGTGCTGGCCTTCGCGGAGGTGCTGGACCAGGTGTGGGGCGCGGCGGCCACGGCCGCCCTGGTGGTTCTCGAGCGCCCCGCGGTGGTGCGCCTGGGCGGCCTGCGACGGCGTACGTCGTTGACGACCGCGCTCGTGGAGCACCTCGAGGCTCCCGTGGTCGTGGTGCCGGGGCTCTGGCCGGCCGCGCGCGTCGTCGGCGACGGGCTGCCGCCGGCGTGGCACGGCGGCCGCGAGCCGCGGACCGTCGGCGTGCTGCTCGACGAGCCGGCCGAGTGCCGCCAGGTCGTGGGGGCGGGGCTGGAGGGTGCTGCGGACCTGGGCGGTGCTGTCGAGCTGCTGCGCGGGTGGGAGGTCGGTCGTGCCGGCGTCGTCGCCGCCTCGCGCGGGGCCAGCCTGCTCGTGGTCGGCCGCGGTGGGCGCGCCGGCGGGCTGTCGGTGTCGGGGCGGGTCGCGCTGCACGAGTCGGTGTGCCCGGTGCTGGTGGTGCCGGTGCCGCCGGCCGAGGAGGACCTCGCGACGGTGCTGCCGTTCCGCCGGGCGCGCTGACCCGTCGAGGCTGCAGCCCCGTCGGCACGTCGGTCAGGGACGCCGGGCCAGGACCGCGACGGCGTCGAGCTTCTCGTCGCGGTGCAGCTCGGTCCGCAGGCCCGCGGCCGCGAGCAGCCCGGCCGACCCCTCCGCCTGGGACTCGCTGGTCTCGAGCACCAGCACGCCCCCGCGCACCAGCCACGGCGGCGCGCCCTCGGCGACCCGGCGGTGCAGGTCGAGCCCGTCGGGCCCGCCGTCCAGTGCCGGCTGCGGCTCGTGCTCCCGGGCCTCGGGAGGCATCGTGGCCAGTGCCGCGCTCGGCACGTAGGGGGTGTTGACCACCAGGGCGTCGACCCGTCCGCGCAGGTCGGGCGGCAGTGCGTCGAGGAGGTCCCCGAGGTGGACCCTGTCCGGCGGGAGGTTGCGCTGCGCGCAGGCGACCGCGGCCGGGTCGAGGTCGCACGCGTGCACCTCGGCGTCCGGGCGGTGGTGGGCCACGGCGGCGCCGAGCGCGCCGGTGCCGCAGCACAGGTCCACGACGACCGGCGGCGGGGTGGCGGCCAGCGCCTCCAGGGCCAGTCGCACCAGGAGGCCGCTGCGCCTCCGGGGGACGAAGACCCCCGGGGCGGTCCGCACCCGCACCCCCGCCACCTCCGCCCACCCGAGCAGCACCTCCAGGGGCTCGCCCGCCACCCGTCGTACGACGAGGGCCCGGAGGGCCTCGCCGTCGGCCGCCGCGCGCAGCAGCCGTGCCTCGTCCTCGGCGTAGACGCACCCCGCGGCGCGCAGCTGCGCCACCAGCGGGTCGGGCGTGTCCACGGGGCCATCCTGCCGAAGGCGCGGGCGGGTGGGCGGGGCGCCCCGAGCAGAACGAGAACGCGTTCTAGTTCTCGGGGTTACCATCCTCCGGTGAGCACTCCCGACGTCCTGGCGCCCGCGACCCTCGGCCCGGTCCAGCTGCGCAACCGCACCGTGAAGGCCGCCACCTTCGAGGGCCGGACGCCGGACGGCCAGGTCACGCAGGAGCTCATCGACTACCACCTCGCCGTCGCCGAGGGCGGGATAGGCCTGACGACGGTGGCGTACCTCGCGGTGGCCCCCGAGGGCCGCACGCACGCCGAGCAGGTCGTCGTCGGCCGCGGCACCGAGGCCGGGCTGGCCCGGATGACCGAGGCGATCCACGCGACCGGCGCCAAGATCGCCGGCCAGGTCGGGCACGCCGGCCCGGTGGCCAACGGTCGCTCCAACGGCGTGCACGCCATCGCCGCCAGCCGGATGCCGAGCCCGCTGTCGATGCAGATGGTGCGCTCCGCGACCGAGGCCGACCTGACCCGCGTCACCGGTGCCTACGTCGCGGCTGCCCGCACCCTCGTGCGCGCCGGCTTCGACGTGCTCGAGCTCCACATGGCGCACAACTACCTCATCTCCTCGTTCCTCGCCCCCGCTCTCAACCGGCGTCGCGACCGCTGGGGCGGCCCCCTGGAGAACCGCGCCCGGCTGGCCCGCCAGGTCGCCCGCGCGGTGCGGGAGGAGGTCGGCGACGCGGTGGCCGTGACCGCCAAGGTCTCGCTGTCCGACGGCTTCAAGGGCGGTGTCACGCTGCAGGAGTCGATCGCGCTGCTGGGCATGCTCGAGCAGGACGGCACCCTGGACGCCGTCCAGCTCTCGGGCGGCTCGTCGCTCATGAACCCGATGTACCTCTTCCGCGGCGACGTCCCCGCCTCGGAGTTCGCCGACTCCATGCCGGCGCCGGTGCGGTGGGGGATGAAGACCCCGGTCGGGCGTTCGTTCCTCAAGAGCTACCCCTTCGAGGAGGGGTACTTCCGCGACAAGGCCCTCGAGGTCCGCGCGGCCACCTCGATCCCGCTCATGCTCCTGGGCGGCATCAACCGGCTCGACACGATGCAGCAGGCGATGGCCGACGGCTTCGAGTACGTCGCCATGGGTCGTGCCGTGCTCCGCGAGCCGGACCTGGTCAACCGGCTGGCGGCCGGGCAGGCGACCCAGGGCGTGTGCATCCACTGCAACCGCTGCATGCCCACCATCTACGACGGCACCCGCTGCCCGATCCGCGAGCCGCAGCCGCTGCACCTGGCCAAGCGCTGAGCCGTCGCCTGCTGCTGGTGGATCGTCGGAGGGTCGCTGGTCCCGGGTTCATGAAGTTTTCGTGAAGGGCCGCCAGTGCGCCCGGGGGTGCGCGGATGCTGGAGGAGTGGCCCCGGAGCAGCCGTCCGACCTGAGGCCCGCTCCGGCCTCGCACGTCGCGCCGGACGCGGCAGCGTTGGCCCTGCCCTGGCTCGAGGACCCGGTCTTCGCCTGCCCGGGCGAGATGGCCCGTCGCATGGGTGCCTACCCCTGGCACGACAGCACCCTGGGGGTGCCGGACCAGTGGCCCCAGGCCCTCCGGGTCGCGGTCAGCATCCTGCTGCGCAGCAAGTACCCGATGATCCTGAGCTGGGGCAGCGACTTCGTCATGCTCTACAACGACGCCTTCATCCCGACCCTCGGGCAGAAGCACCCGGGTGCGCTGGGGGGACGTCTGGCCGAGCAGTTCAGCGAGATCTGGGACGAGATCCGTCCCCTGCAGGAAGCGGTGCTCGCCGGGGGTGAGGCGACCTGGGACGAGGACCTGCCGCTGGTGATCGAACGGGGCGAGGGGCCGGAGGAGACCTTCTTCACCTTCTCCTACTCCGCCGTGCCCGACGAGGACCGGCCGGGCGGGGTGCTGGCGGTGCTGTCGGTCACCACCGCGGAGGTCGTGGGAGCCCGGCGGCTCGCGCTGCTCAACGACGTCGGGTCGGTGACGGCGGCAGACGTCCCGACCACGGCGCACGACCTCGCCTGGCTGCTGGACGACCACCGCACCGACCTCCCTGGCGGGCGGCTGTGGCTGGACCGCCCCGACGGGCCGCACCCCGTCGCCGACTTCGGGGACCCGGGCCCACGACCGCCGAGACCCGCGCCGCCCACCGACCTCGACGAGCCGTCGTCCGGGGACCGCGTCTGGCTCGAGGTCGGGACCGACGGCGTGACCGGGCTCCTCGAGCTGCTGCTGCCCCCGCCGCGTCCCCTCGACGCGGCGCACCGCCAGTTCCTGCGCCAGCTGGCCCAGCAGGTCGGTCAGCAGCTGGACATCGCCCACGCCCGCGAGCTGGAGGTCCTGCGTGCCCGCGCCCTCGCCGAGCTCGACGCCGCCAAGACGCAGTTCCTCTCGACCATGAGCCACGAGCTCCGGACGCCGCTGACCCTCCTGCTCGGGCCGGTCGAGGACGTCGCCTCGGGCCGCCGCGGGCCGTTGGGCCAGGAGGAGGCAGGTCGTCTGCAGCACCAGGGACGCCGCCTGCTCGGCATGGTCGAGGACCTGCTCGAGGTCGCCCGGGCCGAGAGCGGGCGCCTGACCTCGACGCCCGAGCCCCTGGACGTGGGGCCCTTCACCGCCCGGGTCGTGGCACCGCTGCTCGAGGCCGGTGGACGTGGGGGCCTGGAGGTGCGCCAACGCTGGGACGTCCACGAGCCGTGCCTGCTGGACCGGCGGCTGTGGGAGAACGTCGTGGTCAACCTGGTCGGCAACGCCGTCAAGTACACCCCGGTCGGCGAGGTGGAGGTCGCGCTGGAGCGGGAGGGCAGCGACCTGCTCCTCGCCGTGCGGGACACCGGCATCGGTATCGCGCCCGCAGATCAGCCGCTGGTCTTCGAGCGCTTCCACCGTGTCCGCACCGACGACGGACGCACCATCGAGGGGGCTGGGGTGGGGCTGGCCATCGTCGCCGACGCGGTGCGGGCCATGCACGGGTCGATCGACCTCGTCTCCGAGCCCGGGGTCGGCTCGACGTTCACCGTCCGGCTGCCCGGGGTGGTGCTCGACGAACCGGTCGCTGGGCCGGTCGCTGGGCCGGTCGCGGAGCCGGTCGCGGAGCCGGGCGTCGAGCGACTCGCCTCCGTGGCTGCACGGGCGGAGACGCTCGTACCCAGCTCGTCATCTGTCCCGCTGGTTGCGGAGCGGTCCGCCACGACCGGCACCCCGCTCCTGCTCGTCGTCGACGACAACCCCGGCATGCGCAGCTACGTCGCGGACTGCCTCGGCGACCTCGGGACGGTGCTGGCGGCCGGTGACGGGGTCGAGGCGATCGAGCTGCTGGAGGGGTGGCCGATCGACCTCGTGGTCAGTGACGTGATGATGCCGCGCCTGGACGGCGAGCAGCTGCTGCGGCGCATCCGCGAGCACCCCGCCTGAGGCGACCTGCCGGTCCTGCTGCTCTCGGCACGCGCGGAGACGGCGGCCGCGGTGAGCGGGCTCGAGCGCGGGGCCGACGACTACGTCCCCAAGCCCTTCTCCCGCGAGGAGCTGCTGGCGCGGGCCCGGGCCCACCTCGAGCTGGCGGCGCTGCGGCGCGACGCGCAGCGGCGGCGGGACCGCGACACGATCCTGGCCGGGGTCTCCCACGACATGCAGACGCCGCTGGCCGTCATCAGCGCTGGGCTCGGACTGCTGGACCCCGCGTCGCTGGCGCCCGCCGAGGTGGACGTCCTGCTCCGGGTGCGTCGAGCTGCCGAGGACCTGCGCGGCCTGCTCTGCGAGATGCTCGACCGCTGCGCCCTCTCGATGGACCACGAGATCCGGATCCGGGTGGACCGCGTGGACCTGGCCGGGCTGGTGCACGAGGTCGTGCGGCCCGGCGGCCCGGTGGTGGAGGTGTCGGTGCCGGCGGGGGTCAGGGTCCTCGCCGACGCGTTGCGCCTGCGCCGCATCCTGACCAACCTCCTCGACAACGCCGCGCGCGCGGGGGCCGCGCACGTCCAGGTCTCCTCGCGACCACGCACGGGCCGGCCAGGGACGGTGGAGGTCGTCGTGAGCGACGACGGGGCGGGGATGGCCCAGGAGGTCGTCGAGCACCTCTTCGACGCCTGGGAGGTCGGCGCCGGGAGCGGCCGGGGCCTGGGCCTGCACGTGTCCCGCGAGGGCGCCCGACTCATGGGCGGCGACCTGCTCCTGCGCTCGACCGGGCCGACCGGTACGACGTTCGCCCTGTCCCTGCCGCTGTCGAGCCCGGAGGACTGCTGATGCGTGTGCTGCTCGCCGAGGACGACGCCGACCTGCGCGAGGTGGCGGGGATGCTGCTGGCCAGCTGGGGCTGCGTGGTCACGGCTGTGGCCGACGGGGGCGCCGCCCAGGACCTCCTCGAGCACGAGGAGCGGTTCGACGTGCTGGTCCTCGACTTCGACATGCCGGTGAGGTCCGGCCTCGAGGTCGCCGTGCGTGCGCGGAGCCTGGGGCACGAGGGGCCGGTCGTGGTGTGGACCGGCTGGTCCGGACCGGTCTCGCAGGAGCAGGTCGAGCGGTGGGGCCTGGTGCTCATGTCCAAGTACGACGTCTACGAGCTGGGTGCCGTCGTCTCCGACCTGCGCACCGAGGGCGGTCCGGTCGGCGACGTCTCCCGACCGCTTCCCTAAGACTAGAACGTGTTCTAGTCTGCGGCGCATGTCACAGGTCATCCCCGAGAAGCCCTTGCGCGTCGTCGTCTGGTCCACCGGCACGATCGGCCGGCACGCGATCGCGGGCGTCGACGCCCACCCCGACCTCGAGCTGGTCGGCGTGTGGGTCTCCAACCCCGACAAGGACGGCAAGGACGTCGGCGAGCTGGCCGAGCTCGGCCGCGAGCTGGGCATCGCCGCGACGACCGACCGCGACGCCCTGATGGCGCTGGCGCCCGACGCGGTCGTGCACACGGCGATGACCGACGACCGGGTCTTCGAGTCGATCGAGGACCTGATCTGGATGCTGGAGCACGGCGTCAACGTCGTCTCCTCGGGCCCGGTGCTGCTCCAGTGGCCGCACGGGATCCTCCCCGACGAGATCGTCGAACGGGTCCAGGAGGCCGGCCGCAAGGGCGGCGCGAGCCTGCACGTCAACGGCATCGACCCCGGCTTCGCCAACGACGTGCTGCCGCTGGTGATGACCAGCCTGTCGCAGCGCATCGACGAGGTGCGGGTCATGGAGGTCTGCGACTACTCGACGTACTACCAGCCGGTCGTCATGGGCGACCTGTTCGGCTTCGGCAAGCCGATGGACGAGCTCGGCTTCCTGTGGCACCCGGGCGTGCTGACGATGGCGTGGGGCTCGGTGGTCAAGCAGATCGCCGCCGGCCTCTCGATCACGCTTGACGAGCCGCTGACCGAGGAGATCGAGCGGCGCCCCGCCACCCGCGACACGAAGAGCGTCTCCGGCGACATCGCCGAGGGCACCATGGGCTCGGTCAAGTTCGCCGTGGTCGGCAAGGTCGACGGGGTCCCGCGGGTCGTGCTCGAGCACATCACCCGCACCGACGCCGAGTCCGACCCCGACTGGGACAAGCCGCCCGCCGGCACCGACGGCTGCTACCGGGTCAAGATCACCGGGGAGCCGATGATGAACGTCGACTTCGTCCACCACGGCGAGCACGGCGACCACAACGTCAGCGGCATGATCACCACCGCCCAGCGACTCGTGAACGCGCTGCCCGCGGTCGTCGCCGGAGAGCCCGGCCTGCTCACCGTCCTGGACCTGCCGCTGGTCACCGGCCGCGGTCTGGTCACCGGCGCCGGCCACACGGGTACGACGGTCTCGACGAGCTCGACCACCGGGGGTGTGGCGTGACGATCCTCGACCGCTTCGGCGTCCCCGGCACGGCTGCGGTCGTCACCGGTGCCGGCCGCGGCCTGGGCGCCGCCACCGCCGTGGCGCTCGCCGAGGCCGGCTCCGACGTGCTCATCTCCGCCCGCACCGCCGAGCAGCTCGAGGGCGTCGCCGCGCAGGTCCGGGCGACCGGCCGGCGCTGCGAGACCGTGGTGGCCGATCTCAGCGACCTCGACCAGGTCGCAGGGCTCGCCCAGACGGCGTACGACGCCTTCGGCCGTCTCGACATCGTCGTCAACAACGTGGGCGGCACCGGGCCGCGCGGGTTCCTCGACACCAGCCCGGGCTACCTCGAGCGCGCCTTCTCCTTCAACGTCAGCACCGCCCACGTGCTCACCAAGGCTGCTGTGCCGCTGCTGCTCAAGACCCTCGAGGCCGAGGGCGGCGACCGTGCGACCGCCGCGGAGAAGTCGGTCGTCACGATCAGCTCGACGATGGGCCGTTCCGCCGACCGCGGGTTCGTCGCCTACGGCACCGCCAAGGCCGCACTCGCGCACTGGACGAAGATGGCCGCCCAGGACCTCTCGCCGCGCATCCGGGTCAACGGGATCTACGTCGGCTCGATCATGACCAGCGCGCTGGAGATGGTCGCGGGCGACCCCGACCTGATGGGCCAGCTCGAGGGCAAGACGCCGCTCGGCCGGGTCGGCGAGCCCGCCGACATCGCCGCCGGGGTGCTCTACCTGTCCTCGCGCGCGGGCCAGTACCTCACCGGGAAGCTCCTCGAGATCGACGGCGGCATCCAGCAGCCGACCCTCGATCTCGGCTTCCCCGATGTCTGACCGGATGCCCGACCGGTCCACGCGGGGCATGCCCCCTCGGGGAATCGTGAGCCCGTGTCCTAGGGTCGCCGGGTGACCCACTCCGGCACCCCGACCGCGTACGCCGTCTCGCCCGACTCCGGCGAGCACTGGACCGCCGAGGGCGCCTGGCAGGTCGCGCCCGGGCTCTGGCGGATCCCGCTGCCGCTGCCCATGGACGGGCTGCGCGCGATCAACGTCTACGTCCTGGAGACCGACGAGGGGCTGACCCTCATCGACGGTGGCTGGGCGATCCCGGTGGCCCGCGAGCTGCTGGAGAAGTGCCTGGCGCAGATCGGTGCCGGCTTCGGCGACATCCGTCGCTTCCTGGTCACCCACGTGCACCGCGACCACTTCACCCTCGCCACGGTGCTGGGTCACGAGGTCGGCGCGGAGATCGCGCTGGGGCGCGGCGAGGAGCCGGCGCTCGACATGCTCAACAATGTCGACCAGATCACCGAGAGCCCGTTCCTCGCCGTGCTGCGCTCCTCGGGCGCCCTCGAGGTCGCCGAGCAGTGGGCCGCCGGTGCCGGCGACGACCCGCCGCCGCCGAAGTCCGACTGGCAGTACCCCACCCGGTGGATGGAGGGCGACCACACCATCCAGGTCGGCCACCGCACCGTCGAGGCGGTGCACACCCCCGGCCACACGCCCGGGCACTTCGTCTTCGCCGACCGCGCCGAGGGCGTGCTCTTCGCCGGTGACCACGTGCTGCCCACGATCACCCCGTCGATCGGGTTCACCGTCCCGCCCGACGACCAGCCGCTGGGGCACTTCATGGCCTCGCTGACCCGCGTGCGTCAGCTGCCGGACCTGCGGATCCTGCCGGCCCACGGCCCGGTTGCGGCCTCCACGCATGCCCGGGTCGACGAGCTGCTGGCCCACCACGACACCCGGCTCGACCAGTGCCGCGCCGCGCTTGCCGCCGGACCGGCCACCGCCCACGACGTCGCCGGGCACCTCGGCTGGACCCGCCACGAGCACCGCTACGACAGCCTCGACCCGTTCAGCCGCGGCATGGCCGCGATGGAGACCAAGGCCCACCTCGACCTGCTCGTCGCCCGCGGCGAGGCCACCAGCGAGCCGCGCCCGGACGGGGTCCGCTACACGCGCGTCGTCCCCTGACGTCGTACGGCGTCGGGCGGGTCGCGCTCGGTGCCGGTCCGCGTCGGGCTCGACCGGCTCACCCCGAACGGAGTCGAGGCCCGGGTCGAGGCCTGGGTCGAGGCCTCGTGACGCGCTGGGGCGCGTGTCTGCACCTCGACGCCCACCTCGACCCGCACCTCGACCCGGACGCAGTCAAGGCCTGGGTCGAGGCCGGACTCGAGGCCTGGGTCGAGGCCTGGGGACGCGCTGGGGCGCGGATGTGCACCACGACCCGCACCTCGACCGCCGGGCGCGGCCAGCCGCCTGGGGCAGACCTGCCTGGGGTCGACTGGTGTCTCGACCCGCGGTCGCGGCTTCGCGGGCTCAGCCGCGCGCTCGCTCGACCCTCAGGTCGTCGGACCCGACCTCGTCCCTCGGTCGGCTCCGGACCTGAGCATCGGCACGTGCGGGATCGAGCCGTCGAGGAACTCCGGCCCGGTGACCTCGAAGCCGTACGTCGCGTACCACCCGGCCAGCGGGGTCTGGGCCGCCAGGACGACCGGCCCGTCCCCGCAGGCAGCGAGGCAGGCCTCCATGAGCGGCCCGGACAGCCCGCGGCCGCGGGCCTCCGGCAGCAGCGCCACCCGGCCGATCCGCCGGTGGTCGCCCTCGTCGAGGACCCGCGCGACGCCGAGCAGCCGGCCGTCCACCTCGAGCAGCACGTGCACGGTGCCGGGCTCGGTGTCGCGGCCGTCGAGGTCGTCGTAGGGGTCGCCCTGCTCGACGACGAAGACCTGCTGGCGCAGCCGGAAGACGTCGTGGGCGGCGCGGGCGTCGAGCTCGGCGAAGCGCAGGGCGCGCGTGCTGGCGGCGTCCATCAGCGGCCCAGGAACTCCACGGTCGTGCGCCAGGCGCGCCGCGCCTCCGGGACGACCGAGATGAGGGGGTAGACGTGGATCAGCCCCGGCTCCTCCACGTAGGTGAGGTCCCAGCCGGCCTCCTCGGCGCGGCGCGCCAGCAGCCGGCAGCCGGGCACGAGCAGGTCGCGGGTGCCGCAGAACATCAGCGCCCGGGGCAGCCCGGAGAGGTCGGCGAGCGCGGGGGAGACCTCGTGGCGCCCGAGGTCGTCGGTCGATCCGGCCCACCAGCGGGCGTACGCCTCGAGCTTGGTGATCCGCAGCCAGGGGTCGCGCTTCGCGAACCAGGTCGTCGCCGGGGTCGAGGTCGTGAGGTCGACCCAGGGGGAGTGCAGCAGGAGGTGGGTCGCGGTGGGGCCGCCGCGGTCGCGCAGGGACTGGGCCACCGCCAGCGCGAGCCCGCCCCCGGCCGAGTCGCCCGCGAGCACGGTCGGCCACTCGGCGGTCAGCCGCGCGGCCAGGTCGACCAGCGCGTCGTGGGAGTCGGCCCAGGTGTGGCCGGGCGCGAGGGGGTAGTCGGGGAGCAGGACCTCGGCGTCCAGCGCGGAGGCCAGCCTGGCGGCGTACCGGACGTGGAAGGGGTCGAGCGGGGCCACGAAGCCGCCGCCGTGCAGGTAGAGGACCCGGCGCCGGGGGCGGCTGCCCCGGGCCCGGACCCGGTGCACCGTGAACGGCACGCGCCCCTCGGCCTGGAACTGCTGGACCTCGTAGCGCTGGCGGAACCGCACCACCGCGTTGGTGGGCAGCGCCCGGCCCTGGGCGTCGAGGTCGGCGTGCCAGCGCTCGATCCGAGCGCGCTCGCGCTCCTCGCTGTCGAGCTCGCTGGACTTGCGCAGCCGCGGCATGCCGCGGGCGAGGACGTCGTGGCGGAGGCTGGGCACGGGCCCATCCCACCAGACCGCCTGTCGAGGAGGACCTCGTGGCTCGCTCCGCCCGCGCCTCGACCAGCGATGAGGGACGCTCCCGGATCCGCGCTACCCTCGCCACGACAAGACAGGGGAGCACGGGCGGCAGCAGTGCCGAGCGGGCTGAGAGTGCGGGACCGGGACACCTGGTGGACGCAGACCCTACGAACCTGCACCGGTTAGCACCGGCGAAGGGAGTCGTCCCGTGCGACGTACTGCGTTCCTGCCCACCCCGGCGACGGGCCTGGCCACCGTGCTCGGCGCCCTCCTCCTCTCCTCCTGCTCCCTCGTGGGCAACGGGGACGACGACGGATCGGCCACCGACCGCGGCGGCGCCGAGCCCGGCACGGCCGGGTCCGGCGGCACCGTGGTCCTGGTGACCCACGACAGCTTCACCCTGCCGAAGAAGCTGATCAACCAGTTCGAGGCCGACACCGGCTACGACCTGGAGCTGCGCAGCAACGGCGACGCCGGCAGCCTCACCAGCCAGTTCGTCCTCAACGCCGACAACCCGCTCGGTGACGTGGCCTTCGGCGTCGACAACACCTTCGGCGGCCGGGCCCTGGAGGGCGGGGTCTTCACGGCGTACGACGGCGAGCTGCCGCCCGGCGTCGCGGACTTCGTGCTCCCCGGCGACGACGAGGGCGCGCTGGTGCCGGTCGACAACGGCGACGTGTGCGTCAACGTCGACCTCGACTGGTTCGAGCGCGAGGGCCTTGCCCCGCCGGAGGACCTCGACGACCTGCTCGACCCGGCGTACGAGGACCTCTTCGTGACCTCCGGCGCCACCACCAGCTCGCCCGGGTTCGCCTTCCTGCTGGCGACGATCGCGGAGTTCGGCTCGGACTGGCAGGCCTACTGGGAGGACCTGCTGGCCAACGGCGCCAAGGTCGTCCGCGGCTGGGAGGACGCCTACTTCGTCGACTTCACCGCCGGTGGCGGCGACGGCGACCGGCCGATCGTGCTCTCCTACGACTCCAGCCCCGCCTTCACCACCGACGGCGAGGGCGGCACCACGACGGGTGCGCTGCTGCAGACCTGCTTCGAGCAGGTGGAGTACGTCGGGGCGCTGGCCGGCGCCGAGAACCCCGAGGGTGCCCAGGCGGTGATCGCGTGGATGCTCTCGGAGGAGGTCCAGGCGGCGCTGCCGGAGTCGATGTACGTCTTCCCGGTCCGCGAGGGCGTCGAGCTGCCCGAGGACTGGGCGCGGTTCGCGCCGCGGCCCGAGGAGCCGCTCGCCGTCGACCCCGCCGACATCGAGGCCAACCGCGACACCTGGCTGCGCGAGTGGCAGGACCTGGTCTCGCGCTGACCCCGCGCCCCCGACCCTGAGCGCGACCGCACCCGTGACCACCACCCGCCGCCTGCTCGGGCTCGGCGCCCTCGGCCTGTTGCCGGCCGCCGTGCTCGGCGTCTTCTTCCTGCTGCCGGTCAGCGGGATGGTGGCGCGCGGGCTGGTGGTCGACGGGTCGTTCGAGCCCGGGGCGGTGCTCGAGGTGCTGGCCCGCCCGCGGACCGGCCGGGTCGTCTGGTTCACGGTCTGGTCCTCGGCGGTCGCCACGCTGGTCGCGGTGCTGCTGGGCCTGCCCGCGGCGTACTCCCTGCACCGCCTGGAGTGGACCGGCCGCCGCGTGGTCCGCGCGTGCCTGCTGGTGCCGTTCGTGCTGCCGACCGTGGTGGTGGGGGTGGCCTTCCGCCAGCTGATCGGGGAGTCCGGGCCGCTGGGACCGCTCGGCCTCGACGGCACTGCGTGGGCGATCCTCGCGGGCCTGGTGTTCTTCAACGTCTCGGTCGTGATCCGGGTGGTCGGCTCGGCGTGGGAGTCGCTCGACAGCCGGCCCGGCGAGGCCGCCGCGGCGCTCGGCGCCTCACCGGCGCAGGTCTTCCGCACGGTCACCTGGCCGGCACTGCGCCCCGCCGTGGTCTCGGCGGCGAGCGTGGTCTTCCTCTTCTGCGCGACCGGCTTCGGCGTGGTGCTGGTGCTGGGCGGACTGGCGTTCAGCACGGTCGAGACCGAGATCTACCTGCTGACCACCGACCTGCTCGACCTCCAGGCCGCAGCCGCGCTGTCGCTGGTGCAGCTCGTGGCCGTGACCGGGCTCCTCGTGCTGGCCGGGCGGCTGCGCGCCGTGCCCGACCCGACCGTGCGGCGTACGACGGCCCCGCCCCGCCGCCCGCGGCGCGGCGACCTGGCCCCGCTCAGTGCCACCGCCCTGCTGCTGCTCGCGATCGCCACACCGGTCGTGTCGCTGGTCGTCGGCTCCTTCCGCGAGGCGCTGCCCGGCGGTGGGTCGACCTGGTCGCTGGAGAACTACCGCGCGCTCACCGGCCAGGGCGACAACCAGGCCCTGCTCGTGCCGGTCACCGACGCGCTGCTCGCGAGCATCCGGGTCGCCGTCGACGCGACCTGGATGGCGCTGCTGCTCGGCGGGCTGCTCGCGGTGCTGCTGACCCGGCGCTCCCGGAGCCGCACGGAACGCCGGGTGCGCTCGGTCCTCGACGGTCTCTTCATGCTGCCGCTCGGGGTCTCGGCGGTGACCCTGGGGTTCGGCTTCCTCATCACCCTCGACGAGCCGCCCCTGGACCTGCGCGACAGCCCGCTGCTCATCCCGCTGGCGCAGGCCCTGGTCGCGCTACCGCTGGTGGTCCGCACGCTGGTGCCCGTGCTGGCCGGGGTCGACGACCGGCTGCGGCAGGCCGCCGCGTCGCTCGGCGCCGGCCCGGTCCGGGCGCTGCTCACCGTCGACCTGCCGGTCGTGTGGCGCCCGCTCCTGGCCTCGGGCGGCTTCGCGTTCGCGGTGTCGCTGGGGGAGTTCGGCGCGACCTCGTTCCTGGCCCGACCGGACGAGCCGACGCTGCCGGTCGTCATCTTCCGGCTGATCGGCCACCCGGGCCGGCTCAACTACGGCATGGCGCTCGCGGCCTGCGTCGTGCTCGCCGCCACCACCGCCCTGGTCATGCTGGCCGTCGAACGGCTGCGCGTCCCGTCGCTGGGGGCCCTGTGAGGAGCACGCACCGATGACCCTGACGATCCGCGACCTCTCGGTCGCCTACGACGACGTGCCGGCGGTGCGCGAGGTCTCCCTGGAGGTGCCCGACGGGTCGGTGCTGGCCGTCCTGGGGCCCTCCGGCTGCGGCAAGTCCACGCTGCTGCGCGGGGTCGCCGGGCTGGAGCAGGCGACCGGCTCGATCGTCTGGGACGGCGAGGACGTCACCCGGCTGCCCACCCACCGCCGCGGCTTCGCACTGATGTTCCAGGACGGCCAGCTCTTCGACCACCTCACCGTCGGGCGCAACGTCGGCTACGCGCTGCGCCTGCGCTCCCGGGGCCGCGCCGCCCGCGCCGCCGAGCGCGCCCGGGTCGAGGAGCTGCTCGCCCTCGTCGGGCTCGAGGGGTACGCCGACCGGCTGCCCCGCACCCTGTCCGGCGGCGAGCGCCAGCGGGTCGCGCTGGCCCGCAGCCTGGCCCACCAGCCGCGGCTGCTGCTGCTCGACGAGCCGCTCTCCGCCCTCGACGCCGGGCTGCGCCGCCACCTCGCGGGCGAGCTGCGCGAGATCCTCACCCGGGCCGGCACCACGGCGGTGATGGTCACCCACGACCACGAGGAGGCGTTCAGCGTCGCCGACCGGCTGGCCGTGATGCGCGAGGGGCGCCTCGTGCAGGAGGGGCCCATCGACGAGGTCTGGCGCTCCCCGGTCGACGCGGGCACGGCGCTGTTCCTCGGGTACGCCCGGGTGCTCCAGGGCGACGCCGCGCGTCGCGTGCTGGCTGCGGCCGGTGCCCCGGCCGCGGCCGCTGTCGCCGTACGACGCTCGGCGGTCGTGGTCGACGAGCGCGGCCCGCTCGAGGGGGAGGTGCGCTCGATCCGGTCGACGCCGCAGCTGCAGCGTCTGGTCGTGACCGTCGACGGGCTGGGGGACCTCGACGCCGTCGCCCCGCTCGACCACCGGACCTCCCCGGGGGACCGGGTGACGCTGGGCGTCGACGTGACCCGGGTCGCAGCGCTCGCCGCGGGCTGAGCGGGGTGCTCAACCGGGGTGGCGGCGACCCCTAGAATCACCCGGGTGTACCGCCGTGCCTATACCGCCCTCGTCGCGACCGCGCTCGCGATCGGCCTGTGGGCGATCATCACGGCGCAGGTCGTCGACCGGCCGCTGATCGACCCCGAGAGCAGCTTCCTCGGCCCGTCGTGGCTGCGGCTGCCGATCCTCTGCTTCGGCGCGCTGGCGCTCGACATGGTGCCGCGGGCGCTGTGGCGCTCCGGCGGTCGGCCGCGGGTCGCGCTCGAGGTCGTGCGCGAACGCTGGCGCTCGCACTGGACGCGGGAGCGGCTGCTGCTGGTGATGCTCGGCATCATCGGCTTCTACGTCATCTACGTCTGCTACCGGAACCTCAAGTCGTTCCTGCCGCTGGTCAGCGACCGGATCTACGACCGCGAGCTGCACCTGCTCGACCGGGCGCTGTTCTTCGGCCGCGAGCCCGGCCCGGTCTTCCACGACCTGCTCGGCACCACCGTCGTCGCGCACTTCCTCTCCGCCTTCTACCTGCTCTTCATCCCGATGGTCGCGATCCTCGTGACCGTGTGGCTGGTCTGGGCGCGCAACATCTCCCACGGCTGGTGGTTCGTCACCTCGCAGGGCTTCGCGTGGACGCTCGGGACGCTGTCCTACTACGCGCTGCCCACGCTGGGCCCGGGCCTGGAGTACTACTGGCTCTACGACAACCTCGCGACCACGGGCACCACCGACCTGATGAACGCGCTGGTCAACGCGCGCCAGGACTTCCGCTTCGGTGATGGCGAGACCCAGACCGTGGCCGGCTTCGCCAGCCTGCACACCGGCATCTCGCTGCTGTGGGCGCTGATGGTGCAGTTCACGGTGCAGAACCGCTGGATCCGGATCGCCTTCTGGGTCAACTTCGGGCTGACCGTCGTGGCGACGCTCTACTTCGGCTGGCACTACATCGCCGACGACATCGCCGGCATCACGATCGCCTTCGTGTCCTTCTACCTGGCGGGCCTGGCCACGGGGCAGAAGTTCGACCACGGCGGGCTGGCCTCGCACCCGACGTCGACGACCTCGAAGATCCCGGTCTCCCAGGACTGAGGAACGAGGTCGCGACCCGCGTGCCGGGACCGAGCCCTCGTCGGTACCCCGCCGCTGGTGGGTGACCCGGTGAGGTGGCTCTCGCCCCGAAGGGGGTGAGCGGCAGCGGTCGCGGGGCTAGCCTCGAGGCGTGGCCACCGACACCGTTCCCCCGACCACCGACGACGCGCCCACGGGCCCCGAAGCGGGCACCGAGCCCGCGGCCGGGGGGAGCAGCGGCTACCGCCAGCCCACCATCGACGTGCCGGCGCTGACCCGCCTGCTCGACGGTCGCTACGCCGAGGTGCGCAACCTCGTGCGCAGCAACCTGACGACGTACGCCTCGATCCTCACCGACGCCGAGACGATGACCACCGAGGAGTACCGCGAGCGGGTCAAGGAGCTCGTCGTCGAGATGGCCTCGACCGGCCAGACCGGCATGGGCTTCCCGGCGGCGTACGGCGGCGGCGACGACATCGGCGCCTCGATCGCGGCCTTCGAGACCCTGGCGTTCGGCGACCTGTCGGTGCTGGTCAAGGTGGGTGTCCAGTTCGGGCTGTTCGGCGGGGCGATCCTCCAGCTGGGCACCGAGAAGCACCACGAGCAGTACCTGCGCCAGATCGTCACCGGCGAGCTCATGGGCTGCTTCGCGATGACCGAGACCGGGCACGGCTCCAACGTCCAGGCGCTCGGCACGGTGGCGACCTACGACCTGGCCACGCAGGAGTTCGTCATCACGACCACGCGCGAGGACGCGCGCAAGGACTACATCGGCAACGCCGCCGAGCACGGTGAGCTCGCGGTCGTCTTCGCCCAGCTGGAGGTCGGCGGGGAGGGTCGCGGCGTGCACGCCTTCGTCGTGCCGATCCGGGTGCGCTCGGAGGCCGGCGAGCTCGAGCCGGCGCCCGGCGTCACGATCGCCGACGACGGCCTGAAGATGGGCCTCAACGGCGTCGACAACGGCCGGCTCCACTTCGACCACGTGCGGGTGCCGCGGGAGAACCTGCTCAACCGCTTCGCCGACGTCACGCCGTCGGGGGTCTACGAGAGCGCGATCGAGAACCCCAACCGCCGCTTCTTCACGATGCTCGGCACCCTCGTGCAGGGGCGTGTCTGCGTCGGCGGCGCGGGCATCAACGCCTCGAAGGTCGCGCTGGCGATCGCGGTGAAGTACGCCGAGCGCCGGCGCCAGTTCGAGGCCAGCGGCGAGGAGGAGGAGCTGCTCCTCGACTACGGCATGCACCAGCGCCGGCTGCTGCCGCTCCTCGCGCGCACCTACGCCCTGCACTTCGCCCAGGACCTGCTCTCGGCCAACCTCCACGACGTGCTGACCGGGGTGAAGGAGGACGAGCAGGCACAGCGCGAGCTGGAGTCGCTCGCCGCGGGCACCAAGGCGCTCGGCACCTGGCACGCCACCCGCACCATCCAGGAGTGCCGCGAGGCCTGCGGCGGCGCCGGCTACCTCGCGGAGAACCGCTTCGCCGCGCTCAAGGCCGACACCGACGTCTTCACCACCTTCGAGGGCGACAACCACGTCCTGCTGCAGCTGGTCGCCAAGGGCCTGCTCACCGACTACGCGGGCGAGTTCCACGACATGGACCAGCTCGACATGGTCCGCTTCGTCGCGGGACTGGCGGTCGAGACGGTCGTCGAGCGCACCCGCGTGCACGGGCTGATCGAGCGCTTCCGCGACCTGCTGCCCGGCGGCGACGACTGGGACCAGGACGCCGGCCTGCTCGACCCGGAGTACCAGCTGGCGATGTACCGCTTCCGCGAGGAGCACATGGTCAGCGGCGTCGCCCGCCGGCTCAAGCGCGGTGTCGACAACGGGATGAACCCCGGCGCCGTCTTCTCCCGCGTGCAGGACCACGTCATCGGCGCCGCCCGCGCCCACATGGAGCGGCTGGTGCTGGAGGCGTTCATCGACCGCTGCCGCCAGCTGCCCGAGGGCGACCTCAAGGTCGCGATGAACCTGCTGTGCGACCTGCACGCACTGTCCGGCATCGAGGCCGACCGGGCCTGGTTCATGGAGCACGGTCGGCTCACCGTCCAGCGCTCCAAGGCGATCAGCCGCGAGGTCTCCTCGCTGTGCCGCAAGGTGCGCCCGCTCGCCGGTGACCTGGTCGACGGCTTCGGCGTCCCCGTGGAGATGCTCCGCTCGCCCGAGCTGATCGGGGACCTCGTCCCCATGGCGCCGGGGGCGTCCGCCGGGGCCGCGGGTTCGTCCCCGTCGTGAGCCTGCTCTCCCGCCTGCGCGGCGGCTGGGGCGCGGACCCGCTGTGGGGCGTGGTCTACGACTTCCTGGTCGAGCACCCGGTGGTCGGGCGCCCGGTGTGGTTCGCCGGGACGCACAGCGACCTGCGACGGCTGCACGCCACCGCTGACGAGGTCGGCCGGCTGCCCGACGGCTCGCGGGTGCTGGACGTCCCGTGCGGCGGGGGCGTCGCGCTGCGCGGGCTGCGGCCCTCGCAACGCATCGAGTACGTCGCCGCCGACCTGGCCCCCGAGATGCTCGAGCGCACCCGCCGGGCCGCACTCCGGCGCGGGGTGATGCACCTGGTCACCACGCGGCAGGCCGACGTGGGGGCGCTGCCCTTCGAGGACGGCTCGTTCGACCTGGTGCTGTCGCTGACCGGGCTGCACTGCTTCCCCGACCCGAAGCGGGCCGTGGAGGAGATGGCCCGGGTGCTGCGCCCGGGCGGGCGGCTGGTCGGGTCGGCGCTGCTCAACGACACCGGGCTGGCCTTCGAGCCGCTGCGGCGCGGCGGACGGCTCGGCGGGCTGATCGGCCCGTGCTGCACCTCGACCGAGCTGGCCTCGTGGTCGGCCGCCGCCGGCGTACCGCTGGAGGTCGAGCTGGCCGGGGCGTTCGGGTACTTCGCGGGGGTCAAGGCGGGCTGAGGGCGTGGCGTCTGGCAAGGTTCATCGGCCGGCCGATGAACCTTGCGGCTGACCGATGAATGAACATCGGCCCACTGCAAGGTTTGTTCCCTCGGAGCCGAGGTTTGTCGGCCGGCCGACAAACCTTTTCAAGGCGAGTCGCACGGTCCATCGGCCGGCCGATGAACCTTGCGGATGGCCGATGAAGCACCATCGGCCCACTGCAAGGTCCGCTGTCTGTCCACAGCCCACCGCCCCGCGAGCCTCATCCACAGGCCGGCACGTCGAGCGGAGCAGCCGAGGCGTACCGGGCCACAGTCGGGCCATGATCGAACACCTTGTTGATGACTACGGCGTCGTCCTTCGGCGCGACCTCGTGGCGGTGGGCGTCACCGACCCAGCCATCTCCAAGATGCGGCGACGCGGTGTCCTGGTCCGCCTCCGTCAAGGCGTCTACGCGTTGGCCGAGCGCTGGCACGGGGCAGATCCGCGAGCCCGGCACATCATGCTCGCCCACGGAGCGTGGCGCTTGTACGGCGACGACGTGGCTCTGTCGCACGTGAGTGCTGCCCTTTCCGACGGCGCGCCGGCGCACGACCTCGCGCTCGGTGACGCGCACCTCACGTCGCTGGTGGGGACAGGGGAGAGGACTCAAGCATCGATCGTGCACCACCGGGGAACGCTGCTCGTCGACGACGTCACTCGCGCCGGCGGACGGTGGATGACCAGTCCGGTGCGGACGGCGCTGGACACGGCCGCGGTCTCGAGGCACGACGGGGCGATCTGTGTGCTCGACTGGTTCCTGCGTTTCGGCGGGGTCAGCGCTGACGAGCTGCAAGCGCACCTCGCGCGGCGGGGCTCGTGGCCGGACCACCTGGATCTCGCGCTCAAGGTGGGGCTGGCTGACGGGGCGTCGGAGAGTGTCCTGGAGACACTGCTTCGACTCCGGATGGGTGAGTCGTCTCTGCCGCAGCCAGTGCTGCAGTTCGAGGTGCTGCACCCGTCGGGCCGTCTGGTGGGGAGGTCCGACTTCGGGTGGCCCGACCACAAGGCGCTGGGTGAGGCCGACGGCCAGGAGAAGTACCACCGGTTCCGACGGCCTGGTGAGAGCATCGAGCAGATGGTGATGCGCGAGAAGGCCCGAGAGGACCAGATGCGCGAGATCACCGGGTGGCAGATGATCCGCTTCGTGTGGCGCGACCTCTACCGCTGGAGCGACACCCAGCGTCGTCTCGAGCGGGTGCTCCTCAGGCAGGCGGCGTGAGCCGCGGCGGGATCTGGGGTGCCGGGCCGACGACGTACCTTGCGGCGGGCCGATGTCGCTTCATCGGTCATCGGCAAGGTTCATCGGCCGTCCGATGAACCTCGCCGACGACCGACAGCTGGCCCCCCGGCCGCAGCCCCGATCAGTGACCGGTCTTCTTGAACCGCTCGAACGACGCGACGACCTCGGCCTCGGCCTCGGTGCGGCCGACCCACTCGGCACCCTCGACGGACTTGCCGGGCTCGAGGTCCTTGTAGACCTCGAAGAAGTGCTGGATCTCCAGGCGGTCGAACTTCGACACGTGGGAGATGTCGCGCAGGTGCTCGAGACGGGGGTCCGCGGCCGGGACGCACAGCACCTTGTCGTCACCGCCGGCCTCGTCGGTCATGCGGAACATGCCGATCGCGCGGCACTTGATCAGGCAGCCGGGGAACGTCGGCTGCTGCAGGATCACGAGCGCGTCGAGGGGGTCGCCGTCCTGGCCCAGGGTGTCCTCGATGTAGCCGTAGTCGGCGGGGTACTGCGTCGAGGTGAACAGGGTGCGGTCCAGGCGCAGGCGGCCCGACTCGTGGTCGACCTCGTACTTGTTGCGCTCCCCCTTGGGGATCTCCACCAGGACGTCGAACTCGAGCACGTCTGCCTCCGTGGGCGATCTGGATCGCCGCTCTGCTGTGTCGTCGGACCCGCCGCCCGGCTCGGGGCGGGTGCGGCCCCCGCGCGGGAGCCGGGGGACAGTCTCGCGCACAATGGCCCGGCACGCGCACCGGGAGGGGGCAGATGTGGGACGACGTGACACACGCCACTCCAAGAGCGGTCCCCGGAAGGTACGCCGGGTGGTGGCCGCGCTCGCCGTCGTCGCCCTCGTGGCGGCCGGTGGCGTGGTGCTCAGCGGCGAGGCCGAGCCGACCCTCGACCGGGTGCGCGCGTGGGGGGAGGACCTGCTCGGCGAGGACCCCGACCCGCGCACCGAGCCCGCCGAGGTCGAGCCGCCCGAGGGGCTCGCGCTCCCCGACGTCGAGCCCCCCGCGCCGCCCGCGGTCGCGCTCGGGGCTCGCCCGGTCAGCGCGACGGCCGTCCGCCGGGCCGTCAGCGGTCCGCTCGGCCAGCCCGTGCTCGGTCGCCGCGTGGGCGTCGCGGTCGCCGGACTGGCCGGCGAGACGGCGTACGACGCGGGCCCGGAGGGCCTGGTACCGGCCTCGACCACGAAGCTGCTGACCGCGTTCGCGGCGCTGGACACGATCGACCCGCGCACGAGGTTCGCCACCCGGGCGGTGCTCGACGGGACCGACCTCGTGCTCGTCGGGGGAGGGGACCCGCTGCTCCAGCGCGCCCCGGACCCCGACGCGGCCCCCGGGGAGACGCAGGGCGCCGACCTCACCACGCTCGCGCGGCGGACCGCCGAGGCGCTGGCCGACCGCGGGGTGCGGCGGGTGCGGCTGGGGTACGACGACGGACTCTTCTCCGGGCCCGCCTTCAACCGCACCTGGCCCGCGACCTACCGCGACTTCCAGGCCCCGATCACTGCGCTGATGGTCGACGACGGCAGCGACCCCAACGGCTTCGGCCGGGTGGCCGACCCGTCCCGCGCGGCCGCGGAGGTCTACGCCGCCGCGCTGCGCCGCGCGGGCGTGCAGGTGCTGGGCGTGCCGAGCCCGGCGGCGGCGTCGGCGGGGGCCGACCTGGTGGCCGAGGTCGAGTCCGCGCCGGTCGGGTCGCTCGTCGAGCAGCTGGTGCGGGTCAGCGACAACGAGACAGCGGAGACCGTGCTGCGCCACGTCGGGCTCGCCACCGGGGGCGTCGGCTCGACCCAGGACGGGGTCGCCGGGGTGCGGGAGGTGCTTGAGGAGCGGGGCGTCCCGGCGCCCCAGCGACTGCGTGACGGCAGCGGCCTGTCGCGAGAGAACCTCATCGGCCCCGACACGCTGGTCGGGCTGCTGCAGGCGGTGGCCGGATCGCCCTCGGACGACCCCGTGCGCGGGCTCCTGCCCGGGTTGCCCGTGGCCGGGTTCTCGGGGTCGCTGGCGTTCCGCTTCGACGATGCGCCGCCGGCCGCCGTCGGGCGGGTGCGCGCCAAGACCGGCACGCTCGCCGGCGTACGCAGCCTGTCCGGGGTCGTCGTCGCGCGCGACGGGACGCCGATGGTCTTCGCGCTCATGGCCGACCGGATCCCCGGCGACCGGGACGAGGAGGCCGAGGCGCTGCTCGACCGGGCCGCCGCCGCCCTCGCCGCCTGCCGCTGCGGGCGGGTCGCGTGAGGGGATTCCTCCCCGCTGCTCAGGCCGCACCCGGCCGCACCCGGCCGCACCCCGTCGGGGGCGGCGGGGCGGGTGGGGCCGGGGGATAGGTTCGGTCCATGACTGAGCCGGCGTCGGGCCCCGCCCCCGAGATGGTCGACTGGGACCTCGCGGTCTCGCTGGGCTCGCGGCTCGCGGGCGACGGGCCCCAGGTCTCCCGCGACGAGGCTGCCGCGGCGGTGGCCGAGCTGCGGGAGGGCGCGGGGCGGTCGACCCCGCTGGTGCGGGAGTTCACCGGCCTCGACGGTGGGGACGGCACCGCGCCGGTGCTCGTGGTCGACCGGCCGGGCTGGGTCAAGGCCAACGCC
Source organism: Nocardioides sp. (assembly GCF_030149505.1). Classification (GTDB taxonomy): domain Bacteria; phylum Actinomycetota; class Actinomycetes; order Propionibacteriales; family Nocardioidaceae; genus Nocardioides. The sequence goes on along the minus strand of NZ_JASBRN010000055.1, from coordinate 2,041 downwards.
GAGGGCTTCCGCACGGTGCTGTCGCCGATCGCCGAGAAGCTGTCGGAGCGCAAGCCGCCGAGCGGGCTGTCGCTGGCGGTCGGGCGCCGGGTGACCGGCGTCGAGGTGGGCGGGCTGCTGGGGTTCCTGTCGGGGAAGGTGCTGGGTCAGTTCGACCCGTTCCACGAGCCGTCCGGGCGGCTGCTGCTGGTGGCGCCCAACATCGTCCACGTCGAGCGCGAGCTCGAGGTCGACCCGCACGACTTTCGGCTGTGGGTGTGCCTGCACGAGGAGACCCACCGCGTGCAGTTCACCGCCGTGCCGTGGATGCGCGACCACATCTACTCCCTGGTCGGCCAGCTCGGTGACTCCCTCGACTCCAAGGAGCTGCTCGAGGACGGTCTCGGGCGGGTGCTCGAGGCGGTCAAGCGGCGGGGCGAGACGTCCGGCTCGATCATGGAGCTGCTCTCCACGCCGGCCCAGCGCGAGGTGCTCGACCGGGTCACCGGCGTGATGTCGCTGCTCGAGGGTCACGCCGACGTCGTGATGGACGACGTGGGCCCGACGGTCATCCCCTCGGTGGCGCAGATCCGCGAACGGTTCACCGAGCGGCGCAAGGGCGCCGGGTCGCTGGACCGGCTGATCCGGCGGCTGCTGGGGCTGGAGGCGAAGATGGCGCAGTACCGCGACGGCGCGAAGTACGTCCGCCACGTCGTCGACAAGGTCGGCATGGAGGAGTTCAACGCGGTCTTCGCCGGGCCGGAGAACCTGCCGACCAAGGCCGAGATCAACGACCCGGACGCCTGGGTCTCCCGCGTCCTGGGCTGAGCCCGCTCCCCCTGACATGGCCGGCCCCCACCCCTCGGTCGCCGCGACCCGGGTCGCGGTGCGCCGCGAGCTCGCCGACGTCCCGGCCGGGTCGACCGTGGTCGTCGCCTGCTCTGGCGGCGCCGACTCCCTCGCCCTGGCCGCCGCCACCGTGCACGAGGCGCGCGCGGGCGGCTGGCGGGTCGTCGGGGCGACGGTCGACCACCAGCTGCAGGAGGGGTCGGCGGCGCAGGCCGCGCGGGTCGTGGAGCAGCTGGCCGCGCTGGGCGTCGACGAGACCCTGACCGCGCGGGTCACGGTCGCGTGGGAGCCCGGCGGCGAGGGGCCCGAGGGCGCCGCGCGCCGGGCGAGGTACGCCGTGCTCGAGCAGGTCGCCGAGCACAGCCGGGCTGCCGTCGTACTCCTCGGGCACACGCGTGACGACCAGGCCGAGACCGTCCTGCTCGGGCTGGCCCGCGGCTCCGGCGCCCGCTCCCTGGCCGGCATGCGCCGCGCGTTCGACGTCTACCGCCGGCCGTTCCTCGACCTGTCCCGCGACGACACCGTCACCGCCTGCCAGGTGCTCGGGCTCGACGCCTGGGACGACCCCCACAACTCCGACCCCGGCTACGCCCGCGTCCGCGTGCGCCGATCCGTCCTCCCGGTCCTTGAGGAGCACCTCGGCCCCGGCGTCGCAGCAGCCCTCGCCCGTACGGCGCAGCAGCTGCGCGCCGACGCCGACTGCCTCGACGACCTCGCCGACGAGCAGTACGCCGCCCTCCTGACTCCCGACGGGCTCCCCGTCGACGCGCTCGCCGCCCTCCCCACCGCCCTGCGCACCCGGCTGCTCCGCCGCCTCGCCCTCGACGCCGGCGCCCCGCCGGCCGAGCTGTTCCACGAGCACGTCCTCGCCCTCGACGCCCTCGTCACCGCCTGGCGCGGGCAGAGGTGGATCGACCTCCCGGGGCACCTGCGGGGGTTCAGGACTGGCGGGAAGGTCCGGGTGGAGCCCGCGCCCGCTGCTCCCTGAGGCGTCGGCACGTGCCGAGATCTCCGTCGAGCTCGCTTGTGTGGCGTTCGGGTTCAACCTGGTGGCTGTTGCAAATCGCCGGGCGAGATCGGCCCGTTTTTGCGGCTGGGGCGAAATACTTGGGCATGGCTCGTTCGTATCGCCCAGTCGTGCGGGATCAGGAGTTCCTGCTCCCGCCGAACATGGCCGACTGGCTACCTGAGGATCACCTGGTCTGGTTCGTCC
>NZ_JASBRN010000045.1 GCF_030149505.1 Nocardioides sp. | reverse complement strand
CACCAAGATCCGACTCCGCACCCGCATGGCCTTCGGCTTCAAAGACCCCGACGCCCTCATCGCGCTGCTCATGCTCACCCTCGGCGGACACCGACCCACACTCCCAGGCCGAACATGACCCACACATCAGTCACAAGAGCCTCACTCGGCACGGATTCGACGCTCACTCGAACCAGCGCCGAGTCACGCTCGAACCAGCGCCGAGTGAGCGACTCAGCGGGGCAGCCCGAGGATCCGCTCGCCGGCGATGTTGCGCAGGATCTGGGTGGTCCCGCCGGCGATCGACAGGCAGCGGGTGTTGAGCATCTCCCAGACGTCCGCGGCGAAGCGGTCCTCCCCGCGAGCGGTGGTGTCGACGAGCAGCAGCCGCTCCTGCTGGAGCGTCACGACCAGCTCGGCGGCGTCCTGGCGGTTGCGCACCCCCAGGAGCTTGGCGACGCTCGACTCCGCGCCCGGGCCCTGGCCGGCGAGCGACCGCAGCGTCGAGCGGACGCCCAGCAGCGTGCAGACCGTCGACAGCGCGACGGCCCGACCGACGGCGACCCGCTGCGCGGGGTCGAGCCCCTCGGCGGCCAGCTCGACGGCCCGCTCGGTGGCGGCCGAGAGTCGCGTGGTGGCCATGGCGACCCGCTCGTTGGCCAGCGTCGTGCGAGCCAGCTTCCAGCCGTCGCCGGGCTCGGCCACGACGCAGTCGTCGGGCACGAACACGTCGTCGAGGAACACCTCGTTGAAGAGCGCCTCGCCGGTGATCTCGCGCAGCGGCCGGACGTCGATGCCCTCGCTGCGCATGTCGACGAGGAAGTAGGTGATGCCCTTGTGCTGGGGCACGTCCGCGTCGGTGCGGGCCAGGCAGATGGCCCAGTCGGCCTGGTCGGCCACCGAGGTCCAGACCTTCTGCCCGGTCAGGCGCCAGCCACCCTCGACCCGCACCGCCTTGGTGCGCAACGAGGCCAGGTCGGAGCCCGAGCCGGGCTCGGAGAAGAGCTGGCACCACACCAGCTCGCCGAGCAGCGAGGGCCGCACGAAGCGCTCCCGCTGGGCCTCGGTGCCGTGCTGGAGGATCGTCGGCAGGGCCCACGCCGCGATGACGATGTCGGGCCGCTCGACGCCGGCCCGGGCCAGCTCCTCGTCGATGACGACCTGGGTCACCGCGTCCGCGTCCCGCCCGTACGGCGCCGGCCAGTGCGGCATGAGCAGGCCGGTGTCGACGAGGGCGGCTCGGCGCTCGGCGGCGGGCCGGGCCGCGACCGCCTCGACGTCGGCACGCAGGTCGGGGCGGACCGCCTCGTCGCGACCCTCGAGGTCGACCTCGACCCGGCGGCGGCGACCGTCGACGGCCTGGGCGGCGAGCCGCTCGGCGGCGGCGTCCGGCCGCGCGTGCGCGGCCCGCAGGGAGAGAGCGCGTCGGAGGTAGAGGTGCGCGTCGTGCTCGAAGGTGAAGCCGATGCCCCCGAGCACCTGGATGCAGGTCTTGGCGACCTCGACGGCCCCGTCGAAGCAGGTCGCCTCGGCGACGTCGCAGGCGAAGGCCCATTGGGCGTCGGCGTCGAGCCCGGTCGCGTCGGCTGCGGCCGCGGCGTCCCAGGCTGCGGCGGTGACGGCCTCGGCGGTCTCGAGCATCTCGGCGCAGAGGTGCTTCACGGCCTGGAACGAGCCGATCTTGCGCCCGAACTGCTCGCGCACCCCGGCGTACGCCACGGCCGTGCGCAGGCACCAGCGGGCGATGCCCGAGGCCTCGGCGGCAGCCAGGGTGACAGCCACCCGACGCACGAGGGCGTCGTCGACGTCGGCGCGCTCCCCCGCCGACTCCTCGCACGAGACCAGCGCGCCCGCACGGCGGGAGAGGTCCAGCCCGGCGGCGGGCTCGAACGCCAGTGCGGAGGAGGGCAGCAGCAGCCAGCCGTCGACACCCCGCACCAGCGCGTGCTCGAGCGAGGGGGCGTCGAGCAGGACACCTCCGGAGGCCGTCGGGAGCGCCACGGACACCACGGAGCCGCCCGCCAGTGCCGCCAGGCCGGCCTCGACGGCCGGCCCGGCGCCGGCCCGCGTCAGCACGCCGGCCACGACCGCGGGACCGAGCAGCGGGCCGGCGACCAGCTCCTCGGCGCATGCCTCGAGCGCGACGGCCAGGTCGAGGGTCGTGCCGCCCCCGCCGCCTCGGGACTCGGGCACCGCGATGGTCACCAGCCCCATCTCGACGCTGGCCTTCCAGGCGTCGTCGAAGCGCGCCCCGGGGTCGCCCTCGGCGGCCCGGGCTGCCGCGAGGCCCCCCGCGTCGGCGGCCCAGCCGCGCAGGCTGGCGGCGAGCTCGGTGTGCTCCTCGGAGATGCCGATCGACATGCGTGTCCTTCCAGCGACGGCGGGTGCCTGACCGCGAAAACTAGAACGTGTTCTCACTCTATAGGCTGCCGCCGTGAGTGACGACTGGTTGAGCCACGCCCTGGCCGCGAAGGGCTTCATGCCCGAGGACGAGGGGATGCTGCTGCACCGCCGCGCCCTGGAGCGGCTCCCGCACGGCCCCGTCCTGGAGGTGGGCAGCTACTGCGGCAAGTCGGGGGTCTACCTCGGTGCAGCCGCCCGCGCCGTCGGCGGCCCCCAGGCCGTCGTCTTCACCGTCGACCACCACCACGGGTCGGAGGAGAACCAGGCCGGTTGGGAGCACCACGACGCCAGCCTCGTCGACCAGCGCACCGGTCGGATGGACACGCTGCCGATTTTCCGCCGCACGATCGAGGACGCCGGCCTCGAGGACGTCGTGGTGGCCGTGATCGGCCAGTCCACGACCGTCGCTACCCACTGGCGCACCCCCCTGTCGCTGCTCTTCATCGACGGCGGCCACGCCGAGGTGCACGCGCAGAACGACTACTCCGGCTGGGCACACCACGTCGATCGCGACGGCCTGCTCGTCATCCACGACGTCTTCGCCGACCCCGCCGACGGCGGGCAGGCGCCGTACCACGTCTTCCAGCGCGCGCTGGCCTCCGGCGCCTTCACCGAGGAGGAGGCGCTGGGGTCCATGCGGGTGCTGCGGCGGACCTCCGGGTCAGCGGGCGAGCCGGTCGGCTGAGGCGTCGGCCGACTCGCAGCCGCACTCGAGCGCGATCTCGGCGAAGTGCGGGGCCAGCGAGGTCCCGCGCATGATCCCCGAGCCCGGGGTCGCGTGCCCGTGGGTCTCCCCCAGCGCGTCGACGGCCAGCACGACCGCGGCGGCGGTGTACGTCGTGTGCTCGTGCGGCCAGTAGACGTCGGACGGCTCGTCGGTGCGGCCGGTGTCGTAGACCCAGCCGGTCCAGTAGCGGCCGTCGGACTCGCGCAGGTGCTGCATGTCGCGCACCAGCGCCAGCGCGCGGGCGTGGTCGCCGACCGCATCGAGCGCCATCGCCAGCTCGCACGTCTCCGCACCCGTGACCCACGGGTTGGTGTCGACGCAGTGGATGCCCAGGCCGGGCACCACGAAGTCGTCCCAGCGCTCGGCCAGGCGGTCGAATGCGGCCGGGCCGCGCACGGCGCCGCCGAGGACCGGGTAGTACCAGTCCATGGAGTAGGTCGACTTGTCGGCGAAGAGGTCCTGGTGCTCGCGCACGGCGTGGCCCAGCCGACCGCCGGCCAGCTCCCACTCCGGCTGCGGCTCGTCGAGCAGCTCGGCGATCGCGACACCCGCACGCAGCGAGTGGTAGATGCTCGAGGAGCCCGTGAGCAGGCAGAAGTCATCGACGGGCGTCCAGGCGATGCCGCCCCACGCGGTCTGCAGCGAGACCACGAAGTCCAGGCCCGCCTGGACCGAGGGCCAGTAGGTGCGCACGAAGTCCAGGTCGCGGCGCACCAGCCAGTGGTGCCACACGCCCACCGCGAGGTAGGCGGACATGTTGGACTCGCCGCGGTCGTCCTCGACGGTGTTCGCCACGATCTTCATCGGCCACGAGCCGTCGGCGCGCTGCATCGTGGGGACCCACGCGTAGGCCCGCTCCGCGGCCTCCACCTCGCCGCCGACCAGCATGGCCATGGCGGCCTCGACGTGGTTCCAGATGTCGACGTGCTCGCCGGTGGTCCAGGGCACGGCACCGCAGGGCTCCTGCATCGCCGCGATCGCCGCAGCCGTGTCGGCGACCTGGTCCGCGGTGAGCAGCCCCTCGACGTACGGCACGCTCACGCGGTGGCCCCGGACGAGCCGCCGGCCTCCGGCTTGCGGAAGTAGAGCACCAGGCTCTTGCCGATCAGCGGGTCGAGCACCTTGCCGGCCAGCTTGAGGGCGGTCGGCTGCTTCATGATCTCCCAGACCAGCAGCTTGTGCCACGCCTTGACCGCGGGGTGCTCGTCGTTCTCCACGCCCACGGCGCACTTGATCCACCAGTACGGCGTGTGCAGGCCGTGCGCGTAGCCGCGACCCTCGTAGACCATCGCGTCGCCGGGGGTGCCGTCGTTGAACCGGCCGGCCTTGGTGACCTTGTCGATGAGCTCGTGGTCGGTGTAGATCCGGATGTGCCCGCCCTCGGCGTGGTGGTAGTCCGGCGAGAGCTTCCAGTTCACCACCTCGGGCAGCCAGCGCGGCACCGAGATCGCCATGGTGCCCCCGGGACGCAGGACGCGGACCAGCTCCTTGATCGCGGCGACGTCTTCGTGGATGTGCTCGAGCACCTCGGCGCAGACGATCCGGTCGAACTCGCCGTCGGCGAAGGGCAGCGCCAGCGCGTTGCCCTCCTTCACGTCGGCCTCGGCGCCCGCGGGGGCCTCGCCGGCCTCCTTCATCGCCACGAACAGGTCGCGGACGCGGCCGAGCTCCTCGGCGTCCATGTCGAAGGCGATCACGTCGCCGCCGCGGCGGTAGGCCTCGAAGGCGTGACGACCGGCACCGGCGCCCATGTCGAGGATGCGCTCACCCGGACGCAGGCCCAGACGGTCGAAGTCAACGGTCAGCATGGTTCAGGCACTCCACTTCTTCGTACGCCGGCCCTTGCGCCCCTGGACGGGCATCGGGCCCTGTTCGTGCCACTCGGCGACGACCTGCTCGTAGGCGGCAGCGACCTTCACGGCCACGGCCCGCCAGCTGAACATCTCCTCGACCCGCCGGCGACCCGCGCGGCCCATCCGCTCGCGGCGCTCGGGGTCGTCGAGCAGGGCGGCCAGCGCCTGCTCCAGCTCGCCGACGTCGCCGGGCGTGACCAGGTCGGCGCACTCCCCGTCGGGGCCGGTCACCTCGGGGATCGCGCCGGCACGGGAGACGACGAGCGGGGTGCCGCAGGCCATCAGCTCGGCGGTCGGGAGGGAGAAGCCCTCGTAGAACGACGGCACGCACGCGACCTCGGCCGAGCCCATCAGGGCCACCAGCTCCTCCTCGGAGACGCCGTGGACGAAGCGGACCGCGTCGCCGATGGAGAGCTTCTCGATGAGCTTCTCGGTGCGCCCGCCCGGCTTGGGCTTGGTGACCAGGACCAGCTCGGCGTCGCGCTCGGTGCGCAGCTTGGCGAAGGCCTCCAGCAGGGTCGCGATGCCCTTCATGGGGGCGTCGGCGCTGGCCATGGCCAGGATCCGGCCGGGGACCCGCGGCACCGTCGGCGGCACGAAGCCGTCGTCGACACCGAGCAGGATCACCTGCATGCGCGCCGGGTCGACGCCGAAGTCGGTGGCGATGTCGCGCTTGGAGGTCTCCGAGGGGGTCATGATGTGCCGCATCGAGCGGGCGACCCGTCCCTGCATCCGCAGGAAGCCGTACCACCGGCTCAGCGTGAACTTGCGCCACGGGTTGCGGGTCTGGGCGATGTCGATGCGCCGGTCGAACGTGATCGGGTGGTGCAGCGTGGTGATCAGCGGCATCTGCTGCTCGATGTCGAGCATGCCGTAGGCCAGCACCTGGTTGTCGTGGGCGATGTCGAACTCACCGGCGCGCTCGCGCAGCAACCGAGCCACGCGCGTGCCGAAGGTCTTGGGCTCCGGGAAGCCCGCCGCGCACATGGTCGCGAACTCCTCCACGTCGACCCGGTCGCGGAACTCGCGCAGCTTCGGGACGCGGAAGGGGTCGGGCTCGCGGTAGAGGTCCAGGCTCGGCACCTTCGTCAGCCGCACGCCCTCGTCGAGCTCGGGGTAGGGCTGGCCGGAGAAGACCTCGACCTCGTGCCCCAGCGCCACCAGCTCGCGACTGAGGTGGCGCAGGTAGATCCCCTGCCCCCCGCAGTGCGGCTTGGAGCGGTAGGACAGCATCGCGATGCGCACCTGCTGGCTCTCCTTCGACGAGTCGTACGACGGTCCGGAAGCACTTCCCCCGGACTGCTGGGCCGGACTGCTGGTCGGCACCGCTGGGCGCGGCGACGAGCCGAAGAAGTGAAACGTGTTCCTATTATGGACCACGCGGCACCAGCCTAGACGCAGGAGGCCCGGTCACGCTGCCGGGTCGCTCACCTGGACGGGCGCCGCGGACCGTTACCGTTGGAACGTTCCACCACCCGACCATGGGGGCCACATGAGCACCGCACACAGCCTGGCGACCGAGGAGCTCGGCTCCTCCGCGCAGCGCGAGCGCCGCAAGCGCATCCTCGACGCCACGATCGACCTCGCCTCGCAGGGCGGGTTCGACGCCGTGCAGATGCGCGCCGTGGCCGACCAGGCGGAGGTCGCCCTGGGCACCCTCTACCGCTACTTCCCCTCCAAGATCCACCTGCTGGTCTCCGCACTGGGCCGCGAGTTCGAGAAGACCGAGTCGGCGCTGCGCGAGCGCCAGCTCACCGGCCAGACCCCCGCCGAGCGGGTCATCGAGGTCCTTAAGCTCACCAGCCGCGGCCTGCAGGGCGACCCGCACCTCACCGAGGCCCTCACGCGGGCGTTCATGTTCGCCGACTCCTCGGTCCAGACCGAGATCAACCAGGTCGGGATGTACATGACCTCGATGGTCACCCGGGCGATGCACCCCGGACGCACCGAGTTCGACGACCAGGACGTCGCCATCGCCAGGGTGATCGGCGACGTGTGGCTCTCCGCCCTCATGGGCTGGGTGACCGGTCGCTCCACCGCAGCGGAGACCGGTCAGCAGATCGAGGTCGCCGTCAAACTCCTGCTCCGCGACTGACGCGCAGCACGGCCGCCGGGTCCTGCCCGACGGCCGTGCTGGTGAGCCGCTGTGCCGAGCGGTCCGCTCAGCCGCCGAAGCCGTGGGTGGCGGTCACGCCGCCGTCGACGGCGATCTCCGCACCGTTGATGTACGACGACTCGTCGCTCGCCAGGAAGACGTAGAGCGGCGCCACGTCCTCAGGATGACCGACCCGGCGCAGCGGGACCTTGGAGGCGCCGTACTCCATCGCCGCGTCTCCCCCGTGCACACGCGTCATCGGGGTGTCGATCATCCCGGGGTGCACGGAGTTGACCCGGATGCCCATCGGGCCCAGCTCGTGCGCCGCACCCTTGGTCATGCCGCGGATCGCGAACTTCGTGCCGCCGTAGGCGACGCAGCCGGACATGCCGCCCAGGCCCTCGGTGGAAGAGGCGTTGATGATCGAGCCGCCGCCGTTCTTGCGCATCGTCTTGGTGACGGCGTTCATCCCGAGCAGGGTGCCGAGCTGGTTGACGCGGTACATCAGCTCGACGTCGGAGAGGTCCAGCCGACCGACCTGGCCGAAGCGCAGGATGCCGGCGTTGTTGGCCAGCACGGTGACCGGGCCGAACCGCTCGTTGGTCTCCTCGACCAGCGTGGCCCACGCGCCCTCGTCGGAGACGTCGTGGTGGGCGAAGACCGCCATCCCGGGATGGCTGGCCTCGAGCTCGGCCGCGAGCGCCTGGCCCTCGTCCTTCGCGACGTCGGCGAGGACGGTGCGGGCACCCTCCTCGACGTACGCGCGGGCGATGGCCGCGCCCTGGCCCATGGCCGCGCCGGTCACGATGGCGACCTTGCCCTGGAGCCGGCCGGTGCCGGGCGTGGTCCCGGTGGTCCCGGTCATCACTGTGCGCTCAGCTTCATGATCGAGTCGGCCGCGAAGCCGACGGACGGGTCGCGGTCGGCGAAGTAGCTCCCGAGCTGCTTGTCGAGGTCCTCGGGCGTCCAGAGCGTGCCGCTCTTGTCGAAGCGGTCCTCGAGCACCGGGGCCGCGACCAGCGCGACCATCCCGCCGTAGACCACGAACACCTGGCCGGTGATCCGTGCTGCCGCCGGGCTGGCGAGGTAGGCCACGACCGGGGCGACGTGCGCGGGCGAGTACGGGTCGACCTCCTGGCCGGAGGTGTCCTCGCCGAAGACCTGCGCGGTCATCGCGGTGCGGGCGCGCGGGCAGATCGCGTTGGCACGGACGCCGGAGGAGGCCATGGCCCGCGCGGTGCTCACGGTGAGGGCGGCGATGCCCGCCTTGGCGGCGGCGTAGTTGGCCTGGCCCGGAGGACCGGACAGGAACGCCTCGGAGGCGGTGTTGACGACCGCTGCGTCGACCGGCGCACCGGTCTCCTTCGCCTTGGCCCGCCAGTACGCCGAGGCGGTGCGCGAGAGCAGGAAGTGCCCCCGCAGGTGCACCCGGATGATGTCGTCCCACTCCTCGTCGGAGAGGTTGAAGAGCATCCGGTCGCGGGTCATGCCCGCGTTGTTGACCACGACGTCGAGGGAGCCGAAGCCGTCGACGGCCGCGGCGACCATCGCGTCGGCGGTGGCACGCTCGGAGACGTCGCCGGCAGCCACGACCGCCTCGCCGCCCCGGCCGCGGATCTCCTCGGCGACGGCGTCGGCGGCACCCGGGAGGTCGTTGAGGACCAGGCGGGCCCCGGCGTCCGCCAGGGCCAGCGCCTCCGCGCGACCCAGGCCGGCGCCGGCACCGGTGACGACGGCGACCTTGCCGTCCAGGGACGTGCTGGTGCTGCTCCCGCTCTCCGCCACCGGATCAGTCCTCGACCAGCGTGATCGCGGCACGCGGGCAGGCGGCGACCGCGCGCTTGACGTCCTCGATGTTCTCGTCGGTCGTCTGGTCGGTCTTGACCACCAGGTAGTCGTCGTCGTCGAGCTCGAACACCTCGGGGGCCATGGCCTCGCACAGGGCGTTGGACTCGCACAGGTCGAAGTCGACCTTGATCTTCATCGTGACTCTCCTCGGAGGGGTCGGTGGGGGGCGGTGTGGGTCGTCGGGGCTCGGGTCAGACCATCTTGCGGTGGTCCCAGGTCGCGACGTGCTCGGGATGGACCACCACGGCGACCCGCTTGGTGGCCTGCTTCTCGACGGTCTCGCGGCCGAAGTCGCCCAGCGCCTCGAAGGACTCGGCCGCGAGCATCCGGGTGGCGACGGCCGAGCCGATCTCGAGGATCCCCTCGCGGTCGCGGATGATCTCCGCCCGCCCGGTGATCGAGGCGCCGCGCAGCTCGAAGTAGTCCACGCCGTCCTCGACCAGGGCGCTGACCCGCGGGTCGCGCTCGAGGTTGCGGATCTTCTGGCTGCGGCCGTAGGTCCAGAAGGCGATGTTGCCCTCGTGCAGGACGTAGAAGAGCGTGGAGAGGTGCGGGAACCCGTCGTGGCCGTTGCTGGCGATCTGCACCTTGAGGTTCTCCCCCAGCAGCGCCTGCACTTCCGCGTCGCTCATCTTCACGCCGTCGCGTCCGCCACCCATGTCAGCCACCTTCCGAGGAGTGTCCGGGGAAGACCTTGGCGGTCGGGTCGATCGCCACGGTCGCGTTGTTGACGGCCGTGGCCGCCTCGCCGAAGCCCACGGCGATGAGCCGGACCTTGCCGGGGTACTCGGTGATGTCGCCGGCGGCGAAGACCCGGGACAGGTTGGTGCGCATCGAGGAGTCCACCACGACGTGCCGCTTCTGCACCTCCACGCCCCACTGCTGGATCGGTCCGAGGTCGGCGACGAAGCCGAGCGCGGCCACCACCGCCTGGCAGGGGTACGTCGTCACACCGTCGGGGTCGGTGATGTCGACCTCGCCGAGGTGACCGTCCGGGTCCGGGCGCAGGGCGGTCAGCTCGGCCTTGGTGACGATCCGGACCGACGAGGCACGCACCTGCGCCACGGTGCGCTCGTGGGCGCGGAAGGCGTCGCGGCGGTGCACGAGGGTGACCGACCTGGCGACGGGCTCGAGGTGGACCGCCCAGTCGAACGCGGAGTCGCCGCCGCCGACGATGACGACGTCCTTGCCGGCGTACGGGGCGAAGGAGGGGACGAAGAACTCCAGGCCGCGGCCGAGGAACTCGTGCCCGGCGGGCAGCGGCCGGGGGCTGAACTTGCCGATGCCGGCGGTGATGAGCATGGCGCCCGCCCGCACCACGGTCCCGTCGTCGAGGCTCAGCACGACTCCGTCCTCGGAGTGCTGGAGCTCGGTGGCCGTGCGGCCCAGGAGGTAGACCGGGTCGGCGGTCGCGGCCTGGGCGACCAGGCCGGCGACCAGGTCGCGGCCCTTGACCGACGGGAAGCCGGCGACGTCGAGGATCTGCTTCTCGGGGTACATCGCGGTCACCTGGCCACCGAGCTCGGGCAGCGAGTCGACGACGGCGATCCGATGGCCGCGGAAGCCAGCGTAGTAGGCGGCGAACAGGCCGGTGGGGCCTGCGCCGACGACGACGAGGTCGACCTCGACGTCCTGGCCCGCAGGCGACGGGGATGAGGGTGTGGTCACAGCGGGTGATCCTCCCCTTCCCCGAGCGGCCCCGCCAGGGTTCGTCTCGTCGTGCGCCCACCGGTCGGCGGCCGCGCCGGAACTGTAACGTGTTCTAGTTGCGCGCCGCCAGCGACCCGCCCGGTCCGGGCACTGCGCTCCGCCGCGGCGCCTAGGCTGGGACCACGAGCGACCGACGAGGAGCGGAGGAGGGCCCGTGGGACTCGACGCCGATGCCTGGAGCGCGTTCCCGCACGACCCGCGCGACCCCGCCCACGCCCGGCTGCGGGCCAGCGACGCCGACCGGTTCACCGCCACGCACCTGCTGGGCGAGGCCTACGCCGAGGGACGGCTGGACCTGGCCGAGCACGACGAGCGGGCCGAGCACGCCCGCGAGGCCCGGTGGCTCGGTGACCTCGTGCCGCTGCTCGAGGACCTGGTCCCCCGGCTCACCGCACCCCAGGGGCGCGGTCTGGTCCGGGCCACCCCCGCCGAGCTGCGGACCCGCGCTGAGCAGGAGTGGGCCAGCGACCGGCGGCAGGCGGTGCTCGGGTTCCTCGCCCCCAGCCTCATCTGCTGGGCGGTCTACGCGACCCTCGCCTGGGGCGAGTCCCCGGGCGAGTGGCAGCTGCCGTGGCCCCTCATCGTCACCGTGGTCACCTTCCTCAACGTCGTGCGGGTGCACGTCGCCCGCGAGGACATCGTGGCCTCCGAGCTCGCCGCGCTGGAGAAGAAGCGGGCCAAGGAGGCGCGGGCCCTGGCCAAGGAGAGCGCCGCGAGGGAGCGCCTGGACCCGCAGGCGATCCAGGCGGCCTCCGAGCTGGCCCGGCGCAAGGCGAGGGAGGCTGCGCGCACCGTCGAGCAGGACGTCGTACGCCGGTTCAACGAGCGGTTCAGGCCTCCTGGGCCGTCCTGAGCCGGTACGCCGTGCCCCCGACGACCGCGATCCAGTCGCGGCCCGTGGTGCTGCGCAGCTTGCGGCGCAGGCCGGCCACCTGGACGTCGACCAGGAAGTCGGACTCGATGAACTCCCCCTGCCAGACCTCCTTGACCAGCGCCCCGCGTTCCATCGACTCCCCCAGGTGGCGGGCCAGCGTCAGCAGCAGCCGGCCCTCGGTGGGGGTCAGCGGCACCGACTCGTCGCGGTAGCGGGTGGCCCCCGTCAGCGGATCGAGCAGCAGGCCGTGACCCAGGTCGGTCATGGCCACGCCGGAGGCCCGGACCGTCGTGCGGTCCTGCTCGTCATCGGTGGCGGGGCCGGGCAGGCCCATGCGCGGGCGCCGGAGCAGCGCGGCGGCGCGCGCACGGAGCTCCCGCGGCGAGAAGGGCTTGGAGAGGTACTCGTCGGCGCCCACCTCGAGCCCGACCAGGCGGTCGATCTCGGCGTCCCGCCCGGTCACCATGATGATGTAAGCGTCGGTGAAGGAACGCAGTTGCTCGCAGACCTCGGTGCCGTCCATGTCCGGCAGGGTCAGGTCGAGGGTGACCAGATCGGGTTGGCGCTCACGCGCCAGGGCCAGCGCCGTCGCGCCGGTCGAGGCCACGACGACGTCCATATCAAGCGCCTCGAGCACCATGACCACGAGGTCGGCGATGTCGGGGTCGTCGTCGACCACGAGGGCCCGGTGCCGCACCTGGGTCACGTCTGCCACCTCCCGACCGCACCTCCCCGGCGCGGCCTGTCGCCCGATCGCCACGGCACATCCGGGCGGTCGCCCACAAACTATCGGTCGGCGCGGTAGCGTCCACCCACCGAGTGGTCGAGGCGCGCCGATGGGGAGGTCGCAGGTGGTCGGGGGTGTCGAGGACGAGCGCCGCCAGCGCGCGGTGGACGGGCTGGGACTCGCCGAGACCGGCAGCCACCCCCGGCTGGACCGGATCACCCGGCTCGCCTGCCTGGCCCTGGACGTCCCGATGTCCGCGGTGACGGTCCTGGATCGCGGTCGCGCCTGGTTCCCCAGCGCGGCGGGCTTCGAGCCCGGGTCGATGCAGGCCGAGGACACCTTCTGCGTCACCACCCTCGCGGAGGACGCCACCGAGCCGTTGGCCGTCGTCGACGCCCACGCCGACCCGCGCTTCCAGGACCTGCCCGTGGTCCACGACGGGGTCAACGCCTACGTCGGCCTGCCGCTGCGCGACCACACCGGCACCCCGGTGGCCACCTTCTGCGTCTTCGACACCAAGCCGCGCGAGCTGACCCCCGAGCAGCGCGAGGCCTTCGAAGACCTCGCCGCCTGGGCCGAGCGCGAGCTCGTCGCCTCCACCGAGATGCAGCAGGCCAGCCGGGTCCAGGCCTCGTTGCTGCCCTCCCGCCCGGTCCGGGTCGGCGAGTGGGACGTCGACGGGCTCTGCCTGCCCGCGCTGGCGGTCGGCGGCGACTTCTACGACTACGAGGTCAGCGGCGGGGTCCTGCACGTCAGCCTCGGTGACGTCATGGGCAAGGGCACCGGTGCCGCGCTCATCGGCGCCGCCACCCGCACCGCCCTGCGCAGCACCTCCTCGGCCGTCTCCGCCGGGGTCGACCTCGGCGTGACGGTCACCCACGTGGCACGCTCGATGCTCGACGACCTGGAGCGCGCGGAGTCCTTCGTGACCCTCATCGACCTCGCCCTCGACCTGGAGTCGGGCATCGCCAGGTACGTCGACGCCGGCTCCGGCCTGCTCCTGCTGGTCCGCGCCGACGGCACGCCCGTGCGGCTCTCCGGTCGCGACCGGCCGCTCGGCATCCTGCCCGACGACCACTGGGAGGAGGTCGAGGTCGAGCTGCGGACCGGTGACCGGCTCGTGCTCTTCAGCGACGGCGTCCTGGACCTGCTCGAGGACCCCGACGACTGGCCGCGGGCAGTCGGCTCCTGGGTCGCCGAGGCCGACGACCTGCCATCCTTCCTCACGGCGATGGCGCGCACCGCGACCGAGGAGACGCCACTGGACGACATCACGGTCGTGGCGGTGTTCCGGCAGGGCGTGAAGGAGATCGGGTGAGTCCTCGCCGGGCCGAACCGGCCGCCCTCTCCCCCGAGGCCGCCGAGCGGCGCAGGCGACACCGGCTGCTGCAGATCCGCATCGTCGTGGTGCTGACCGCGCTGCTGGGCCTCAACTACGTCACCTGGCGCTGGCTGTTCTCGGTCAACTGGGACGCCTGGTGGATCGGCGTCCCGCTCGTGCTGGCCGAGACCTACAGCCTCATCGACTCCCTGCTCTTCGGGCTGGGCATGTGGAGGCTGCGCGAGCGCGGCGAGCCACCGCCGGCCCCGCCGGACCTGACGGTCGACGTGTTCATCGCGACCTACAACGAGCCGATCGACCTGGTGATGACCACCGCGCGGGCGGCCAAGGCGATCACCTACCCCCACCGCACGTGGGTGCTCGACGACGGCAACCGGCCCGAGATGCGGGCGGCCGCCGAGGCCGAGGGCATCGGCTGGCTGACCCGCTCAGCGGACTGGGTCGGGATGCCGCGGCACGCCAAGGCCGGCAACCTCAACAACGCGCTGCTCAACACCGACGGCGAGTTCATGCTGATCCTCGACGCCGACCAGATCCCGATGCCGGAGATCCTGGACCGGACCCTGGGCTACTTCACCGACGAGAAGATGGCCCTGGTCCAGACCCCGCAGTGGTTCGTGAACGTGCCCGACGACGATCCGCTCGGCAGCCAGGCGCCGCTGTTCTACGGGCCGATCCAGCAGGGCAAGGACGGCTGGAACTCCGCGTTCTTCTGCGGCTCCAACGCCGTGATCCGCCGCGAGGCGCTCATGCAACTGGGCATCAGCCGCTACGTCCAGGAGGTCGAGACCGGCGTCGAGCGGGCGCTGCGCACGGCCCGCAGCGTCGTACGCCGCTCGCGTGCGGGCCTCGGGCCGGAGGAGCACGAGGTCCGGGCGGCGCTGGACACGATCCTGGCGGACATCGACGGGGCGCGGCGCGACCTCGCCCGCGACGTCCCGCTCTTCGACGTCACCTTCGCCTTTCAGCAGCGGGTGGCAGCCGTGCGCGCGTCGCTGGTGGCCGACGACCTCGCCACGCTCCAGGAGGACCTCGCCGTCCTGGCCGAGCTCGAGGAGATCGCCGAGGACCCCGACATCCACCTCGGCTCCATGGACGCAGGCGAGCTGGGCCAGGTCCTGGCCCGCGACCTCTCGCCCCTCGCGGCGGTCGAGGCCGTGGAGACGCTGGTGCGCGCGATCGACGTCGACCGCGGCGGTGAGGCGCAGGCGATCATGCCGCTGGCCACGATCTCGGTCACCGAGGACATGGCGACCTGCATGCGACTGCACACGATGGGCTGGCACTCGGCCTACCACGACGAGGTGCTGGCCCACGGCCTGGCGCCGGAGGACCTGCAGACGATGCTGGTGCAGCGGTTGCGCTGGGCCCAGGGCACGGTGCAGGTGATGTTCCGCGAGAACCCGCTGGTGCAGAAGGGCCTGACGCTGCCGCAGAGGCTCATGTACTTCGCGACGATGTGGAGCTACCTCTCCGGCTTCGCCGCAATCGTCTACATCGGCGCCCCCGTGGTCTACCTGATGATCGGCGTGCTGCCCGTCCAGGCGCTCTCCACCGAGTTCTTCCTGCGGCTCGTGCCGTTCCTAGTGGTCAACCAGCTGTTGTTCTGGCTCGTGGCGGACGGGAGACCGACCTGGCGCGGCCAGCAGTACTCCCTGGCGCTCTTCCCGGTGTGGATCAAGTCCTTCACCTCCGCCTTCGGCAACGTCTTCCTCAACCGCCCCCTCGACTTCGCGGTCACCCCCAAGACCAAGCAGGAACCCACCGGACCGGCCTGGCACCTGGTCCGCCCGCAGCTGTGGGCGATCGGGCTGCTCTTGGCGGCCATGGTCGTCGGCACCATCCGGATCCTCGCCGGTCAGGCCAACACCGCCGGGGCGCTGTTCAACATGGTGTGGGTCGCCTTCGACCTGCTCATCTTCTCCGTCATCATCAAGGCCGCCCGCTACCGCGGCTTCGAGCCACCGGAACCCTCGTCCGACCTGCAGTCCGACCCACCGACCGACATCGCGGCACCCGCCCGTGAAGGAGCAACCTGATGGAACTCGACGTCTCCACCCGTGACGACGGCATCGCCGTGGTCGTCCCGCGCGGCCGGCTGAACATGGTCTCCGCGCGCCAGCTCAAGGAGACCCTCTCCGACCTCGTGGCGGGTGGCAGCGCCCGGATCGTCGTCGACCTCGGGGAGACGACCTTCCTGGACTCCTCCGGCCTCGGTGCTCTCATCGGCGGCCTCAAGGCCGCGCGCCAGGCCGGCGGCGACCTGCGGGTCGCCCGACCCACCCCGGCGGTGGTCTCGGTCTTCGAGCTGACCAACCTCGATCGGGTGCTGCGGGCGCGCGAGAGCGTCGAGACGGCCTTCGATGCCTGAGGGCGCAGGCGGGCGAGGCGAGGAGGCGGGACGTCCCGCCGTCCTCGACGAGCTCGCTGCTGCGCCGCACCGGCTGGTGCTCTCGGCGGTGGCCGACCCGGAGGTGATGGACCTCGTCCACTCGATGCTCGAGCACCTCTTCACGCACAACCCCCAGGTCTCGGACCCGGTGCGGGTGAAGTTCGAGATGTCGGTCATCGAGATCCTCGGCAACATCGTCGAGCACGCCTACGCCCACGACTCCGCGCTGCCTGCGGTGGACCCGTCCGAGGCGCGCCGCTTCGAGATCCAGCTGCTGGCCACCGACCGTGAGGTCGTCGCCACCCTGAGCGACAACGGCATGCCGGTGAGCCTCGACCTCGGCGACCTGTCCATGCCCGACGAGCTCGCCGAGTCCGGTCGCGGCCTGGCCCTGGCCGCCTCGGCCCTCGACACCCTGTGGTTCGAGCGGGTCGAGGGGCGCAACCACTGGTGCCTCGCGTGCAACCTGGGATGACCCGCGTCGCGGCGTACGTCGTGGTGCGCACGATCGGCGTGCTGCTGGCCCTCGCCGGCGCGATCGTCCCCCTCGTGTGGCTGGCGCCCGGAGCCGCGGCCTCGGGCGAGGACGAGGACGGGCTGCCCCTCCCCGCACCCGGCCGTCCCTGGTTCGGCCCGCAGCTGGACTGGCTGACCGACTCCGCGGAGGACTACCGGGACCGGCTGGGCAGCGACGCCGCGCTCTACGGCCAGCGCGTGGCCTACCCCCTGACCCAGGACTCCACCTTCTTCCTGCGCCGCCTGGTCACCGAGTCCGCGGCGCAGGGCGCCGTGCCGGTGCTCAGCCTGGAGCCCAGCGTGCCCCTCGACGAGCTGGACGCCGAGGACGCGACGGCGCTGACCGACGAGCTGTCGGCGCTGCACGAGGAGCTCGGCACCGGCTACCTGTTGCGCTTCGCCCCCGAGATGAACGGCACCTGGTACTCCTGGGGCCAGCAGCCCGGCGCCTACGTCGAGGCCTTCCGCGAGCTCGCCGACGTCGTCCACGACCAGCTGCCCTCGGCGGCCATGGTCTGGTCGCCGGTCTACGGTGCCGGCTACCCCTACGGCGCGGCGTTCGGCGACGTGGACCCCGAGCGGACCGCCGACGTCGAGACCCTCGACACCGACGGCGACGGCCGCTTGGGCACCGGTGACGACCCCTACGGCCCGTACTGGCCCGGGCCCGAGGCCGTGGACTGGGTCGGGCTCACGCTCTACCACTACGGGCCCGACCTCGGACGCATCGACAACGAGCTCGAGGACCCGGGCACCGGCGGCGAGACCGGCGAGGAGGAGTCCGCGACCGGGTTCGACATCGACCGGGTCCCCGGCGAGGGCGCGCTGCGGGCGCGCCTCAACGAGGTCTACAACTACGGGCAGCAGGCTCCGACCCGTCCCTTCTACGACCGCTTCGCCGACGGCTTCGACAAGCCCTTCCTCATGGACACCGGCGCCCTGTGGATCCCCGATCGTCGCGGCGACCCCGAGATCGACATCAAGCGCTCCTGGTGGCGGCAGGTGCTGCGCGCCGACCAGGACTGGCCGCGGATCGCGGGCATCCTCTGGCTGGAGGAGCGCCGCCGCGAGGCGGAGGCCCGCGACCGCGTCGTCGACTGGCGGGCCACCCGCACCCCGGAGCTCGCCCAGGCACTGCTGCGCGATCTCGAGGGCGAGGTCGACCTGGGGCCCGTGACGCCCGTGGTCGAGGTCGACCCCGAGGACCTCGAGGGCGGCGGCGCGGAGGGGACCGGAGGTGAGGACCAGGCCGGCCCGAGCCCGGACCCGGGCCTGGCCACCGCCGTCCTGCCGGTCCCCCGCCCCTGGTGGCTGGCCGGCAGCGCGCTCTCGCTGCTGGTCCTGGCCGGCCTCGCCGCGCTGGCCGCGCGGCGACGGCCTGACTGGGGCTATGCCGCCGACAGCCACGACCACGCCGCCCCGGGCAACCGGGACCTGCGCCTCGACGTCGCGCGAGGGGTGCTGCTCGTCGGCCTGGTCGCCGCGCACGTCGAGCTGCTGGCGACCACCGACGGACCGGTCGCCCGCCTCATGGGCGGGCTGGTCGGTCCCGAGGCGTTCGTCCTGGTCGCCGGGCTCGCGGTCGGCCTGCGCCACGAGGCGCTCGTCGAGGCCGGCGGTGCGCTGGCGGCCGCGTCGGCACGCTGGCGTCGCGCCCTCACCTGGTGGATCGTAGCCGTCCTCGTCGCCCTCGTGGTGCTGGGCCTGCGCTACCTGCCCGGCACCGCCGACCGCGCGGTCACCCACTGGCTCCCCGGCGGCGCCGGGCGCACAGGCGGCACCGACCTGTACGTCGATGCCGCTCCCCTGCTGGAGTACCCGCCGCCCTGGTGGGCGGTGCGGGAGCTCTTCGTGCTGCGCACCATCCCCTGGCCGCTGTCGATGCTGGGCCTGCTCGTGGTGCTCGCCCTCGTCACGCCGCTGCTCGTCGCGCTGCTGCGGCGGCGGGCCTGGTGGCTGGTGCTCCTCGGCTCCTGGGCGACGTACGCCGCCGGCGTGGTGTGGACGCCCGACTGGACCCGGGGCACCTGGGAGGCGGCGTACCCGCCGCTGCTGTGGCAGGTCGTCTTCGTCCACGGCCTGGTGCTGGCCCACCACCGGCGCGAGCTCCGCGCCCTGCTCGACCGCGCCTGGCTGCGTCGCGCCCTGCTGGCCGTCGCGGTCGTGGTCGGGCTCGCGTGGGCAGGCGTCACCACGGCAGCAGCCCTTGCCGGCGGCGAGCCGGCCGAGCGTCTGCTGGACCTGACCGACGGCCGCGACCTGCCCGCGGGACGGCTCGTCGCTCTGGTCCTGGTCGCCCTGGTCGCGTGGCTGCTCCTCACCGCCTGCTGGCGCCCGCTCGCGCGGGTGCTCCAGCCGGTGCTGGCGCCCGTCGGCTCCGCGGGCACCACCGTGCTCGCGGTGCACGTGCTGCTGCTGGTCGCCCTGGCAGCCCTGCCGCTGGACCTGGCGACCGGCTGGGTGCGGGCGCTCGCCACCCTCGCGGTGGTGGCCGTCGTGCTCGTGGCGGTGCGCTCGCGGCCGCTGCGCGCGGTCCTGCCTGGCTGACCCGAGGCCCTAGCCCGCGCCCCTCGACCGGTCGCGCTCCTCCAG
This sequence comes from Nocardioides sp., assembly GCF_030149505.1. Taxonomy (GTDB): domain Bacteria; phylum Actinomycetota; class Actinomycetes; order Propionibacteriales; family Nocardioidaceae; genus Nocardioides. The sequence continues at coordinate 342,983 of NZ_JASBRN010000045.1, read as the reverse complement.
GATCCTGCGCGCCTTGCCGGCGAGGTCGTTGACGACGAACAGGTGGGTCCCTCGGGCGGTCACCACACCCAGCCGAGCGCGCAGTCCGCCGCCGAAGAAGTGCTTCAGGTCGCGCGGCACGCGGACGACGTCGGTGATGTCGCGCAGCGGCACCGAGGCGCCGCGCCCCGACAGGCTGGCGTCGAAGCGGTGCGGCTCGAAGAGCAGGCGCTGGTCGGTGAGGTAGAGGTGCCCGCCCACGGCCCGCTGGTCGCTCTGGGTGCGGTTGGCGCCCCAGCGCTCCAGGAGGGTCTCCCCTGCGCCCAGCTGGGTCTTAGGCTGCTTCATCGCCCCACCTGCCGTCCTCGTCGGGTGCACGTTCCGGGTCATCCTGCCAGGGCCCCGGGAAGGTTCGGTCGAGCCCGCACGCTCCGTCGGCTACCGTTCTGCCTGCTCGTCGATTCTCGGAGGTCCACATGAGCACGCGTCCGATGGGGTCACGGACCGGAGTCCTGCCGGCCATGCCGCCCGTGGTCTACGTCCCGACCACGGACGAGTCGGACCCGGCCCTGCGGCAGGTCCTCATGCACACCCTGCACGACGGGCGCACGGCACTGTTCGTCTACTCGGCCATCGACCGTCTCTTCGACTTCTACCGGGACGGGAACGCCTGGATCGTGTGCGACGTGGAGACGCTGCAGCGCATCCACGACGCCACGCCGTACGACCTGCTCCTCGTCGACCGTGACCCGGGGCTGGACGACTCCGGTGCCCACGCCCCCGGCACGGACAAGACCCCTCGGCCATGAGCAGGCTCGACGTCGACCTCGGCGCCCTCACCACCATCGCCTCCGACCTCGACTCCGGGGCCGAGGACCTCGAGTCCGCGGCGGACTCGGCCCCTGGCACGGTCGACGCCGGCCCGATGACGGCCGTCATCGCCGCCATGCTCAGCCAGGTCTCCCACAGTGCGGGCGTCGTCAGCACGTCGATGGGGGCGGCCGCGGACGTCGTGCGGGACGCCCGCTCGTACTACCGGCGGGCCGACGCGGAGGCTGCGGCCGGGCTCACCGAGATCCAGAGCGTCGTGGAGTCGGGCTCGTGAGCGTCGACACCGAGATCGAGGGCAGGCCCAGCAGCATCGAGTCGGCCGCCACCTGGCTGCGCACCGGCCTCGCCGACAAGCTCGAGGACGCCGCCGACACCTGCCACGCCGTCCGCGCGACCACCCAGCGCTCCTGGGAGGGCGTGGCCGGGGACGAGTTCGCGGGCATCATGGCCACCGCCAGCGGCGCCACGGACGACCTCGAGGGCGCCGCACGCGAGATGGCACGGGACCTGGAGGGCTTCGCCGCGTCGCTGCGTCGCTGCCAGGGCGACATGGCGGACGTGCGCCGCACCGCCACGGCCGCCGGCCTCACCGTGAGCGGATTCCTCGTCCTGCACCCCGGCCAGGGACCCGCCCGCCCCCCGGACGACTTCACCGGCACGCCCACCGAGGTGGCAGCCCACAACGACCGTGTGACCGCGTACAACGCTCACCAGGACCTGCTCCGTGCCTACGTCGCTGCTGAGTCGGAGGCGGCACGGGTGGACCGTGCGTACGCCGCCGCATGCCAGGACCTGCAGGACCAGTACGCCCTCACCGACCACGCTGCCTGGTTGCTCTCGACCGCCGAGGTCATCGGCGACGGGGCCGCCGGTGCGTGGGCAGACGTCCTCACGAGCAGGAAGTCGCGGCTCCAGGCCCAGGCGCAGTCTCTCCTGGACGAGGCCGAGCGAGCCATCCAGGACATGCAGGCCAACCCCGACCGTTACCTCAAGCGTCGATGGCTCTTCTTCGAGACCCTGGACGCCGACAAGCTGCGAGCCGACCGGTTGGTCATCGAGGGCAAGCTGGACGAGGCCACCGACCTGCTCAGCCGCAGCAACGCCGTGGACAACGCTCCCGGACCGCAGAAGCTCAAAGCGGCCGGCAAGCTGTTTGGAGCCGCCGGTCTGGGTCTCGGCGTCTACAACGACTACCAGGACGGCGAGAGCGCGACCCAGATCGCCGTGTCACAGGGCGGATCCTTCCTCGCCGGTGCCGCCGCCGGCGCCGGGGTGGGAGCGGCGGTCGGGTCGGTGGTACCGGTGGCCGGCACGGCCGTCGGTGCCGTCGTCGGCGGCGTGGTGGGAGCCGGGGTCTCGATCTTCGCCGACGGTGCCATCGACTCCCTGTTCGAGAACGGCCCAGATGTCGGCGCGGCGCTCGAGGAGGGATGGGAGGCGATCGAGGACACCGGCGGCGCGATCGCCGACGGGGTGTCCGGAGCCATCGGCACGGTGGGTGGATGGCTCAGCTGAATCGGCCGGGACAGGCCCCACCCCTCGTTCCGGATCTGACTCACAAGCCCGTCAACCGGTCGTGGCGGTTGAGTGAAGCACGCGCCTACTTCGCCATGGCCCTCGGTGGATTCGCGGGGTCGTCAGTGCTGCACAGCCGGGAGCTCCCCGACGACGCGCTCTTCTTCCGGTCTATCGTCTGGTACACGGCTGCCGCTTCGGTGGTCTGCACCCTCTACTTCTTCGCCGTGGTGCTGGTGCGCCGGTTCCCGACCGCTCGCCCGTCGCGGATCGACGGCCAGCCGGCAGTGCTTCTCCTGACCTGGCCTGGACGCAGGTGGGTGCACTCGGCCCTCGACCTGGGCCTGCTCGCCCTGACTGGCTTCTGGGTCTACCTGGCGTGGAACGCCAGCCTCGACCGGCTCTTCTTGATCGGCTTGGCACTCGTGCCGTTCACGTACTTCGCAGCCCGCTGGGCCACGAAGGCAGCAGGACGTTGCCGGCGCGAGGCGCTCTGGGTCACCGAGACCGAGATCGTCCACGACTCCGAGCGAGGTCGAGCCCGCATTTCCCGTGCCGACGTGGTCCGGGTGCAGGGCTGGGACGATGCCGACGAGGCCGGGACCGACATCATGTCCGTCCTCTCGAGCGCGGCCGCCCGCCGGTCCTTCGGCCCGCCCCTGCTCACGATGGTGCGCGCGCCGAAGTCGGCGACGCAGACCTCCGTCGACACCACGCTGATGGGGCACCCGGCACCCGAGATCGCTGCCTGGCTCTCACCTCCGGAGGCTTCCGTCGACTCCGATGCCGAGCGCGCACCTCGTCGGTGGCGGCTGTGGCGCCCTCGCTCGGGCTGACCCCCAGGGTCGACCGGCGCCGCTCAGGAGCGCTCGTCCGGCCAGGCCACGTCGGCCTCCCAGCGGGCCCGGCGCTGGGCGTCGGTCTGCTCCCACCACGGGGTGCCCCGCTCGCCGAGCGCGATCTTGGCGGCCTGGACGCCATCCCGGGAGGCCCGTTCCTCGTCGGTGCCCTGGGTCCGCCGCACCTCGCGGCGCCAGGCCATGAGGACCTTGCGCAGCTCGGCCGCACGCTCGTCGGGGATGTCGGGGTCGGTGGCCCGCCAGCGGCGGCCGTCGATGACGACGTACCTGCCGTCGGGGGTGCGCTCCGGCTCGCTCACCGCGCACGCACCTCGGCCTGGAGCGCTGCGCGGTCGAAGACGCGGCGGGCGCGGACGCGGTAGCGCACGAGCTGGGTCAGGCCGACCGCCCACAGGACGTACTGCGTGGACATGGCCCACCGGAACGCCTCCGGCGGGTAGTCGGTGCCAGAGCCGGGGGTGCGCCAGTCCAGCACCAGGCCGATGGCGATCACCAGCAGCAGGCTGGCGGAGAAGCCGCCGACGTTGATGATGCCGCTGGAGGAGGCCAGCCGCTCGACGGGGTTGGCGGTGCGGCCGACGTCGAAGCCGATCATCGAGGCCGGTCCCCCGATGCCGACGACCACGACGAGTAGGACGAGCAGCCAGATCGGCGCGTCGCCCGGCCACAGCAGGACCACCGTCCACACGGTGACGATCGACCCGACGATGACCAGCGCCATCGACGAGCGGTGCCACGGGTGCAGGCCGACCAGCCAGCCCAGCACCGGGCCCGCCACGACGACCGCCACGACGAGCAGGCTGAGCAGCAGGCCGGCCTCGACGGCGCTACGCCCCTCGCCGCGGACGAGGAAGGGATAGCCCCACAGCAGGCCGAGCGCAGTGGCGCTGAACTGGGTGCTGAAGTGGATCCAGAAGCCCAGGCGGGTGCCGGGGTGCGCCCACGAGGCCCGCAGGCTCGCGCGCACCGAGGCCCACGCCATGGTGGCGCCGCGGTGGTGGCGCCCGGACGGCCCGTCGCGGAGCACCACGACGGCGACCAGGCTAAGCACCACGCCGACGGCCGCCGACGACAAGTAGGCCCCCGTCCAGCCCAGGCTGCCCAGCGCCCAGGTCATCGGGGCGGCTGCGAGCAGGGCGCCGCTCTGGCCCAGGGTGCCGCTGAGCTGGGTGAGGAACGGGATGCGCCGCGGCGGGAACCACGTCGCGACCAGCCGCAGCAGGCAGATGAAGGTCATCGCATCCCCCAGCCCGACCAGGGTCCGGGCCAGCAGCGCCAGCACGAACGTCTCCGCGAGCGCGAAGCCGACCTGGGCCACCGCCATCAGCAGCGCGCCGGTCAGGATCACGCTGCGCGGGCCGAACCGGTCGACCAGCAGGCCGACGGGCACCTGCATCCCGGCGTACACCAGCAGCTGCAGCATCGTGAAGGTCGCGAGCTGTGCGGCGGTGATGTCGAAGCGCTCGGCGGCGGCCAGTCCGGCGACCGCGAGCGAGGAGCGGTGGAAGACCGCCAGGAGGTACAGCGACAGCGCGCTGCCCCACACGAGCCAGCCCCCGCGGAACGTGTCGGCGTCGGCGTCGGCGGGGGGCGTCACGGCGCCCATTGTCCTCCGGCCTGTCCTAGGGTCGCGGGGTGACCCGACCCGCACCCGGCCCGCACCCCGACGGCCTGCTCGGCCGGCACCCCTCCGCGGTCCTGCTGGGTGCCCAGCTGCTGGTCGTCCTGGCCTACCCGTTCCTCGAGGACAGCGCGGTCGGCCGGGCCGTGCTCGGTGTCTTCCAGATCCTCGCGGTCGGCGCGGCCGTCGCCGCCGTACGGCGCACGCCCGCCCTGTCCTGGGTCGCCCTGACCCTCGGCGCCCCTGCGGCGGCGTTCAGCGTGGCCGAGGCCCTCGCCAGCGACACGGCGTGGGTGCTGCTGGTCAGTGCGGCACTGCACGCGCCGTTCTACTTCTACGTCTCCTACTCGATGATCCGCTACGTCTTCCACGACGACCGGGTCACCAGCGACGAGCTGTACGCCACCGGCGCTGCCTTCACCGTGGTCGCCTGGGGCTTCGCCTACCTCTACGCCGCCGTCCAGGTGCTCGATCCCGGCGCCTTCGTCGGCACCGGCGAGGGAGCGGAGCGCAGCTGGTTCGAGCTGCTCTACCTCTCCTTCTCCGTCCTCACGAGCGTCGGGCTGTCCGACGTCGTGCCGGTCGCCGCGCACGCACGCTCGATCGTGGCGGTCGAGATGGTGGCCGGCGTGCTGTACGTGGCGCTGGTGGTCTCGCGCCTGGTCGGGCTCGTGGTCAGCCGGCAGGCGATGAAGGTGGCCGAGGAGACGACCGAGGACTGAGGTCCGGCTCGCCCTACTTCTGGGCCTCGATCATCTGGCGTAGCTCCTTCTTCAGCTCCTGGATCTCGTCGCGCAGGCGCGCGGCCACCTCGAACTGCAGCTCCGCGGCGGCCTCCTTCATCTGGTCCGTGAGGTCCTGCACGAGCTGGGCCAGGTCGGCGCTGGGCATGCCGGCGAGGTCCTTGGCGTGCTTGCCGGCATCGCCGGACGCCAGCGCCGGGACCGGCTGGCGCTTGCCGACCTTGCCGGCGCGGCCCTTGGCCTCGGTGCCGGCCCAGGTCTCCAGCAGGGCCTGGGTGTTCTCGTCCTCACGGGCGAGCATGTCGGTGATGTCGGCGATCTTCTTGCGCAGCGGCGTCGGGTCGATGCCGTGCTCGGTGTTGTAGGCGATCTGCTTGGCCCGACGCCGGTTGGTCTCGTCGATCGCCGCCTCCATGGAGGGCGTGATCTTGTCGGCGTACATGTGCACCTGGCCAGAGACGTTGCGGGCCGCGCGGCCGATCGTCTGGATCAGCGACTTGTCCGAGCGCAGGAAGCCTTCCTTGTCGGCGTCGAGGATCGAGACGAGCGAGACCTCGGGCAGGTCGAGGCCCTCGCGGAGCAGGTTGATGCCGACCAGCACGTCGTAGGCGCCCATCCGCAGCTCGCGCAGCAGCTCGATGCGCTTGAGGGTGTCGACCTCGGAGTGGAGGTAGCGGGTGTTGATGCCGGCGTCGAGGAGGTAGTCGGTGAGGTCCTCGGACATCTTCTTGGTCAGCGTCGTGACCAGGACCCGCTCGTCCTTCTCGGTGCGCAGCCTGATCTCGTGGATGAGGTCGTCGATCTGGCCCTTGGTCGGCTTGACCACCACCTCGGGGTCGATCAGGCCGGTGGGCCGGATGATCTGCTCCACCACGTGCGGCGGCTTGTCGCCACCCACCAGGTCGAGCTCGTAGTCACCGGGCGTGGCGGAGAGGTAGATCGTCTGGCCGATCCGCTCGAGGAACTCCTCCCAGCGCAGCGGACGGTTGTCCATGGCGCTGGGCAGCCGGAAGCCGTGCTCGACCAGGTTGCGCTTGCGGGACATGTCGCCCTCGTACATCCCGCCGATCTGCGGGACCGCGACGTGCGACTCGTCGACCACCAGCACGAAGTCCTCGGGGAAGTAGTCGAGGAGCGTGTTGGGTGCGCTGCCCCGGCTGCGGCCGTCCATGTGCATCGAGTAGTTCTCGATGCCCGAGCACGAGCCGACCTGGCGCATCATCTCGATGTCGTAGGTGGTGCGCATCCGCAGCCGCTGGGCCTCCAGCAGTTTGCCCTCGCGCTCGAAGACCGCCAGCTGCTCCTCCAGCTCCTTCTCGATCCCGGCGATCGCGCGCTCCATCCGCTCCGGGCCGGCGACGTAGTGGGTGGCGGGGAAGACGTAGAGCTCCTGGTCCTCGGTGAGTACCTCGCCAGTGACCGCGTGCAGGGTCATCAGCCGCTCGACCTCGTCGCCGAAGAACTCGATCCGCACCGCGTGCTCCTCGTAGACCGGGAAGATCTCGAGGGTGTCGCCGCGGACCCGGAAGGTGCCGCGGGTGAAGGACATGTCGTTGCGCGTGTACTGGATCTCCACCAGCCGGCGCAGGATCGAGTCGCGGTCGTGCTCCTCCCCGACCCGCAGCCGCAGCATCCGGTCGACGTACTCCTGCGGGGTGCCCAGGCCGTAGATGCAGGACACGGTGCTGACCACGATCACGTCGCGCCGGGTCAGCAGCGAGTTGGTCGCGGAGTGCCGCAGCCGCTCGACCTCCTCGTTGATGGAGGAGTCCTTCTCGATGTAGGTGTCGGTCTGGGGGACGTATGCCTCGGGCTGGTAGTAGTCGTAGTAGGAGACGAAGTACTCCACCGCGTTGTCCGGGAAGAGCTGGCGCAGCTCGTTGGCGAACTGCGCGGCCAGCGTCTTGTTGGGCTGGAGCACCAGCACCGGGCGCTGCAGCTGCTCGGTCACCCACGCCACGGTGGCGGTCTTGCCGGTGCCCGTGGCACCCAGCAGCACGACGTCCTTGACCCCGCCCTGGATGCGCTTGCTGATCTCGGCGATCGCCGCCGGCTGGTCGCCGGAGGGCTGGTAGTCCGAGACCACCTTGAAGGGGGCGACGCGGCGCTCGAGATCGGTGACAGGACGCATGCGACCGAGCCTACGAGGGACCGCCGACAGTGGCGCCGACCCGGGCGGGCGACCTCACCTGGAGGGGCGCCACACCCACGTCTCGGCCACCAGCTCGCCCTCGCCCGACGAGGCGGCGTCGCGCTCCGGCACGCCCCAGTCCTGCCCCCCGAACACCACGAGCGCCTCGCCCGCGGCCACCACCCCCACGTCGTACGCCGTCGAGCCGCGCCCCGGCACCTCCACCCACGCGTCGGCGACCGTGTCGCGTACCCAGCCGTGGTCGTACTCGTACCGCGCGGTCCCGTCCCCGACCACCCCCGCGAGGTCGCCCTGCATGTGCTCGGGCAGGTCCGGGTCGGCCGGCAGGTCGGGCAGCGGCCGCCACCGACCGGTGTCGAGCGAGAGCACCCCGCCCCCCTCGGGACCGAAATGCGGGTTCACCCACACCTCGTCGCCGACCCCCCAGGCCTGGTACCCGTCGCCCGGGGCGTCCGGCAACCGCTCCCACCGGCCGGTCGCCAGGTCCAGTGCCGCCACCACCTTGCCGGTCCGGGCGTCATCGTCGCCGACCTCGGAGATGAGCGAGCCGAGGACCAGCAGCCGCTTCCCGTCCAGCACGGCGAACCGGTCGAAGACGGGCGGGAGCGGGTCGTCCGGGAGCTCGGTCCAGGTGTCGGTCGCGAGGTCGTAGGCACGGTCGGGTGACTCGCCGTTCTCGTCGGTCCCGCAGGTCGCCACCAGCCCTGTCGGTGTGGGCACCAGCCGGCTGCACACCCCGCGCGGCGCCGCGCGGCGCTCCCACCGGCCTGCGTCCACGTCGAGCACCAGCAGCTCGGGATCGTCGCGCCACGTCCGGGCACCCAGCACCAGCACCGAGCCGTCCGAGACGACCGCCGGCGCGTGGAACAGCCCGATCGGCGCATCCGGGACCGCGGTCCACTCCCCCGAGCGCAGGTCGACGACCGCGCCGTCGCGCAACTGCGGGGTGTCCGGGTAGGAGCAGTCGGCACCCGGCGGGCAGAGCCACTCCCACCCGCCCAGCACCAGGACCCGGTCGGCGTCGAGCGGGACGAGGGTCGCGCCCACCCGGCCCGACAGGGGCGGGTCGGGCAACCGGACCCAGCCGGCGCCCGACGTACCTGCCGTCGGCGTGCGGGGGGCGGCGTCCCGGTCCCCGCACCCCACCGCCAGGGAGAGCAGGAGGAGAGCCGAGCCGAGGACCGGGGATCGCCGCATGCCCCTCGGACGCCTCCACCGCGCGGACGGTTCCGTCGTCGCTCTTCCCAAACGTGAACGGCGCTCATATTGACCGGTCCATGCGCCGCGTCCTGGTTCCCCTCCTCGCCCTGCTCGGTCTCCTGCTGGTCCTCGTGCTCCCCGTGGGCCCGGCCGTCGCCCACGAGGAGCGCGAGTCGCAGTTCCCCGCCGGCGACGGCACCGTGCCCGAGAAGCGCTCGCTGGCCCAGGCCGCGGACGTGATCGTGGTCTGCAAGAAGGACTCCGCGCGGCGGATTGGGAAGATCGGTAGCGCGAAGCTGCGCGCGTTCAACCGGCAGCTGTTGAGGCGCTGCGAGCACCGGCACATCCAGGCCGCGGTCGACGCCGTGCGCACGCAGCGCACCAACATCTACGTGCTGCCCGGTGTCTACCGCGAGCAGCCGAGCTGGGACGTGCCGTGCATGGAGGGCTACGACGGCGGGATCGTGGAGTACGCGCAGATCGTCGAGTGCGGCGAGATCCTGAACCTCGTCACCATCGCCGGCGACGACCCGGCCGACCCGGACATCAAGTGCGACAACCAGCTCTGCGACCTGCAGCTGCTCGGCACCGGCGCGAAGCCCGGTGACGTGCACCTCAAGGGCGGCTTCACCGAGGAGGGTGACTGGCTCAAGCACAACGGGATCAAGGCCGACCGGGCCGACGGCTTCTACCTCGGCAACATGAAGGCCACGCTCTTCCGCGAGAACGCCTTCTACGTGCACGAGACCGACGGCTACGTGCTGGAGGACTTCGAGTCGGCGTACAACGACCTCTACGGCGTGCTGACCTTCGCCTCCGACCACGGCGTCATCCGACGCTGCGACACCCACCACAACGGCGATTCCGGGGTCTACCCCGGCTCCTCGGCCGACGTGAACGCCAGTAGCACCGAGACCGGGGCGCTGGACCGCTGGGCGGTCGAGGTCACGCGGTGCACCATGCACCACAACGCGCTGGGCTACTCCGGCACCGCGGGCAACTCCGTCTACGTCCACGACAACCGGATCCACCACAACGGTCTGGGCTTCATCGTCGAGTCGATCCTCGGCGGCCACCCCGGGATGCCGCAGGACCACGGGTGGTTCGAGGACAACAAGATCTACAGCAACAACGAGAACTACTACGAGCAGTTCGTTCAGGGCGAGGACGCGCCGTGCCAGGCTGCGACGCCGCAGGAGGTCGGCCACCAGGACGGCGTCGTGTGCCCGGCCTTCGGCTTCCCGGTCGGGACCGGCGGCATGGTCATCGGCAACCACAACTTCATCAACTCCAACCAGGTCTGGGACAACTGGCGGCAGGGCTTCATGCTCTTCTGGGTCCCTCCGGCGCTGATGCGTGGCGACTACGACCCCACCCACCAGCAGGACAACTCCAACTTCAACGCCTTCACCAAGAACGAGCTCGGCTACTCCCCCTCCGGCGAGGTGCTGCCGAACGGCATGGACTTCTACTGGGACGAGGCCGGCGAGGGGAACTGCTGGCAGGACAACCTGCCCGCGCCGGGCAAGGAGGTCACCCACAACTACGCCGTGGGGCTGCCCGACTGCGGCAACCCCTCGCAGTGGCCGATCGGCAACCTGGTGAAGACCACCCAGCTGCTGCCCTGCGCGGTCTACGACCGCTACTCCAACACCGACCCGGTCGGCTGCGACTGGCTGGACACCCCTGAGCGGCCCGCGGCGGACACCGGCGCCCGCGGCGGCACCCGTGCCGCCGGGGCACCCGAGGAGGACGGCCCCGGCACGCCCGCCGCGCTGGTGGCGGTCACGCTGCTCGGTGCGCTGGGCATCCGGGTCGCCGGGGCCCGGGTCGCCGGCGCGCGTCGTCGGCACGAGGAGGTCGGGTCGTGAGCCTGCTCGACGCCCGCCCCGACCGGGCAGCCCGCCCCGCCTCCCCCGCGGGTACGCCGCCCGCCGGGTCGTCCGCGGACGCGCGCGCCCCTCGTCGTACCCGTCGGGCCCGCGGCGCGGCGGTCGGCGGGCTGCTCGCGCTGGTCGGGGGCGCCTGGGCGCTGGCGCCCCAGGCGGTGCTCGTGGCCGACCCGGTGCCGTCGGTCCCGGTCGCGGACGGGTTGCTGGTCGAGGGATACGGGCCGAGCGGCACCCTGGCGCTGCACTACCGCTACGGCGAGCGGATGGCGGTGACGCTGCCGCTGGACAACGCCTCGGTCGTCCCGTTCCGGGTCACCGGTGTCGAGCTCGTCGAGCCGACGTACCCCTTGCTGGAGCCGGTCGGCGGCCCGGTCGAGCCCGTGGACCTCAGTGCCTTCGGTGACGGCGAGGTGGTCCTGGAGTTCGAGTTCACGAACTGCCGCTACTACCACGAGCGCGCCAACAACACCTACGAGCAGGTGCGGCTCACCGGCACCTCGCTCGGGCGAGAGGTGACCCGCACGGTCGACCTCGCCGTGCCGCTGGTCGTGCACAGCCAGGTCATCCTCGACTGCCCCGAGCGCACCTTCGTGCGCGGCGACGACCGGCGGGTCTAGCGCCGGCCACTACCTTGGCCCCGTGAGTGCAGCCCAGCAGCCCTGGACCGACCGGGTCCTGCGGACCATCCGGCGCACCCTCATGACGATCGTCGGGGTGCAGCTCGTGCTGGCGGTGAGCATGTCGCTGGTCGACTCCTACCGCCGGCGCGGCAAGAAGCCCGGCCCCTTCCCGATCACTCCCCCGGCGCAGGTGCCGATCGGGGACAGCACGGTGACGACGTACACCTACGGCCAGCACCTCTACGACGACATGCTCGCCGCGATCGAGGGTGCGCAGCGCCAGGTGCTCTTCGAGACCTACATCTGGAAGGGCGACGAGACCGGCGAGCGGTTCAAGCAGGCCCTGGCCGACGCCGCCGCGCGCGGCGTGGACGTCTACGTCATCTACGACGGCTTCGCGAACCTCGTCGTCTCGCCGGTCTTCAAGCGCTTCCCGCGCACGATGAAGGTGCTGCGCTACCCGGTGTACGCCGCGGGGTTCCGCTTCTTCGACCTCAGCCGCTACGGCCGCGACCACCGCAAGATCCTGGTCGTCGACTCCGAGGTCGGGTTCGTCGGCGGCTACAACATCGGTGACGCCTACGCCACGGAGTGGCGCGACACCCACGTGCGCGTGACCGGCCCCGGGGTGTGGGACCTCCAGCGCGCCTTCGCCGACTTCTGGAACTTGCACCGTCGGCACCGGTTCCGCCCCAGCGAGCCGCCGCTGCTGCTGGAGACCCACTCGGAGTGGGAGCCGCGGATCCGGATCCAGCGCAACGTACCGCGGCTGTGGATGTTCCCGATCCGCTCGATGTACCTCGAGGCGATCAACCGGGCCAGCCGCAACATCTGGCTCACGACGGCCTACTTCCTGCCCGACCAGGACTTCGTCGACGCCCTCAAGGCGGCCGCGCGCCGCGGCGTGGACGTGCGGCTGCTGGTGCCGCTGAAGTCCAACCACATCGTGGCCGACTGGACGTCCCGCGGCTACTTCTCCCAGCTGCTGGAGTCGGGAGTGCGGATCCTGCGCTACCGCGACGCGATGGTGCACGCCAAGACCGCCACCGTCGACGGCACGTGGACCACCGTCGGGACCGCCAACATCGACCGGCTGAGCCTCTCGGGCAACTACGAGATCAACATCGAGGTCATCGACCGGGGGCTCGCCGGGCAGATGGAGACGATCTTCGCCGCGGACGAGTCGCACTGCCTCGAGCTCACGATCGGCGAGTGGGAGGCCCGGGACCTGCACCGCAAGTTCACGGAGTTCGTGCTGGCCCCCCTGCGCCCCTTGCTCTAGCGGAACGCCGGTCGAGCAGCGAGGAGCCCCAGCGACGAGCGTCGTCGAGACCCGGTGACGCTCGCGCCCGACCAGGACCTCATGCCTTCGGGATGTCCAGGACCGAGGCGAACTGCAGCGCCTTGGCCTTCTCCCCCTTCACCTTCAGCTGTCCCTTGAGCACCCCGGAGACCGCCGAGAGGTGGCCGGTGGCCAGCCGCAGGAAGTCGTGGCCCTCGCAGGTGATGGTCGCGTCGCGGTGGCCACCGGGGTCGCCGGCCTCGACCTTGCAGGCGCCGTGGTCGACCCGCACGACCCAGCGCTCGGGCTCGCCGGTGGGACCACCGAGCAGCCGGAACCCGATGGTGAGGTCGAGCCGGGCGGCCCGCCGGGGGTTCACGAAGTCCGGCAGCCGGCGGAAGATCTCGTCCAGCACGACCGGGCGGAAGTCGCCGGACATCACCTCGCGCACGTGGCTGGTGGGCACGCCGGCCAGGGCCCGGGCCACGTCGACCGGGTCGAGCGCGGTGGGGTCCACGGCCACCGCGTCGGTGCCGGGGATGGTGAAGAGCCCGCCCACGGTGAGCGCCAGCGCGGCGTCGCCCTGGACGTGCAGGCGCCCGGCCAGGTAGTCGAGCGCGGCGTCGCCCTGCCCGCTGACCAGCCGGATGAAGCCCGTGACGCCCGTGCCCAGGACGACGTCGGCGGGCGCGGAGGCGGGCACGTCGACCTCGACCTCGATCGCGCCGGGCACCAGGCGCAGCAGGTGGTGCCCGAGCCGCGCGTCGTCGCGCGTGAGGTCGATCCGCACCGTGCCGCTCGCGGTGGCGAGCCGGTCGGGGTCGGCGTACTCGTGCAGGCGGGAGAGGACCCCGCGCACGGCCGGGACACGGATCTCCTCGCGGCCGACCAGCCGGCGCAGCTCCTCGTCGGAGGCGAGCCGGATCGCCTCCACGAGCGCCACGGCGTCGGTGTCGGCGAAGAAGCGGGTGGCCTCGTCGGCAGTGGCGGTGCGGAGCGGCTCGAACGTTACCTGCGTCACACTGTCACGGTAACCGGCTTTACCGTCGGTGGCGGGTGACTTGCGCAGGCAGGTGGGTGCGTGGCGACATCCGGGCACCCCGACGGGGCCGATGGAGGCCGGCCATGGCGAGCAGCGCGGGCACCCGGCCGCGCTGGGGGCGCCACGGCTCGAGGTAGGCGCGCATCTCCTCGTCGTCGAACGGGGTGCCGGTCAGCGCCCAGCCGACGTCCTTGGCGACGTGGTAGTCGCCGAAGCTCACCGCGTCGGGGTCGCCGTGGGCACGCTGGCGGACCTCGGCGCTGGTCCACTCCCCGATGCCGGGCAGGGTACGCAGCCGGCGGTCGGCCTCGGCGGGGTCGAGCGTCGCCGTGCGCTCGAGGGCGTCGGCGACCCGCGCTGCGGTGACGATGGTGCGGCTGCGGGCGGGATCGATGTGCATCCGCAGCCACTCCCACGACGGCACCGTGCGCAGGGTCTGCGCGTCGGGCTGCACCTTCAGCCCGCGCTCGGCGCCGGGCCCGGGCGCCGGCTCGCCGAAGCGGTGCACCAGCATCCGGAAGCCTGCGAACGCCTCCTGTCCGGTGACCTTCTGCTCGATGATCGCCGGCACCAGCGCCTCCATCACCAGGCCGCCCCGGCCCAGCCGCGCGTGCGGGAACCGACGCCGCGCCTCGACCAGCACCGGGTGGCGCGGCTCGAAGGCCGACCAGTCGTCCTCGCCGCCGAGCATCGCCGGCACCTGGTCCAGCGCCCACTGCGTGCCCGGCCCCCAGGCCTCGGCGTGCACCTCGCCCAGCCGCGGCTCGGCGTGGATGCTGAGCGTGACGAGGCCCTGAGGCGTGCGCAGGCCGCGCCAGATGCGACCGTCCTCGTCGCGCTTCCACGTGGGATCCGCTCCCCCGTGCTTCTGCTGGCGCAGCACCGCCTCGACCGGGCAGGGCCAGTCCGGCCGCCAGACCCGTCGGGTGCCCGCCTCGCTCACGCGCTCGACGCTAGCCGACGGGCCCGACGGTCCCACCCGGACCGGCTCGGACCGGCTCGACCACCACCGGGACCCCGTTGAGCAGCGCCATCCCGGCGAGGTGCTCGACGTCCTCGACGCGCGAGGAGGCCAGCTCGTTGCTGTTGGCGCCGCCGGCGGCGTTGGCGGTGCTCCAGCCCGCGGCGTGGCCCCACCCGTGCGGGACCGCGATCGTGCCCGGGCGCACCTCGTCGGTGAGGTGGGCGAGGGTCTCGATGGCGCCGAGCGCGGAGCGGATCCGCACGGGGGCGCCGTCGACCAACCCGGCGACAGCGGCGTCGTCGGGGTGGATGCGGGCGGTGTGGCGGCGGTTGCGGCCCTTCATCAGCGTGGGGCTGTTGTGCATCCAGGAGTTCTGCGAGCGCATCTCTCGCAGCCCGATCATCCGCAGGGGGTACGCCGGGTCGCGGGTCTCGTACAGTCCCGACCGTAGCCGGTCCCACTCGGCCGCGAGCTGCGGCGGCGCGAGGTCGACCTTGCCGTGCGGGTGCCGGACGACCTCGGGGAGCCGGCCGCCCCGGGGCGGGGGCAGCATCCGTCCGCGCGGCAGCCGGCGCAACGCGCGGAGGCTGAGCCCGCCACGCCGCAGCCCGAACCGGTCGCCGTGCGGGCCCGTGCGCAGCAGCAGGTCGACCAGCGTCCAGGGGGTCGTCCGCAGACCGATCCGGCGAGCGGCGTACCGCAGCGGAGCGGTGAGGGTGCCGAGCCAGGACGGCAGGAACAGCAGGATCCCGGCGCGCCGGGCGATCTCGTCGAAGACCTCCCACTCGTGCCGGGCCTCGCCGGCCGGAGCGAGCACGGCCGAGGTGTGCTGGACGTGCGGCCACGGGCTGGAGGCGACGATCGCGAACGGCACGTCCTCGCGCTCCAGCCAGGTCGTGGCGGGCAGGACGTAGTCGGCGTGCCGGTTGGTCTCGTTGACGTACAGGTCGAGGCTGACCAGGAGGTCCAGCTGCTCGAGCGCGGCGGCGAGGTCCGGGCCGTCCGGGCTGGTCAGCACCGGGTTGCCGGCCAGCACGAACAGCGCGCGCAGCTGGCCCGGCCCCGCGGTCCGGATCTCCTCGGCCATGATCGCGGCCGGCCAGGTGCCCATGACGTCGGGGAAGTCGCCTACCCGGCTGCGCTGGGCGTCGTAGGTCAGCTGACCCGCCCTCTCCGCGACCTCCTCGAACGGCACGACGGCCTGACCGAGCAGCACCCCGCCCTCGCGGTCGAGGTTGCCCGTCAGCAGGGCGACGGCGTCGATGAGGACGCTGGTCAGCGTCGCGTGGCGGCCCAGGCAGGAGCCGGTGCGGCCGTAGACCGCGGCGCGGGGTGCCGCAGCGAGGTCGCGCGCCAGCACGCGCACGGTCGCGGGGTCGACGCCGGTCCGCGCGGCGGTCGCCTCGGGCGGGAAGTGCTTCACGGCGTCGAGCAGCGTCTCGACGCCGACCGACTGGTCGGCGACGGCGTCCCAGGCGACCAGGTCCTCCTCGGCCAGCACCTGGAGCACCGAGGCCAGCAGGAACGCGTCGGAGTCCGGCTCGATGGACACGTGCTCGAAGGCCCGCGCGGTCTCGCTGCGCCGCGGGTCGACGACCACGACCCGGCCGCCGCGGGCGGTGATCGCCGAGAGGTGCTCCTTGACCCGGGGCGCCCGCACGCCGCTGCCGCGGGAGACCAGCGGGTTGGCGCCGATCATCAGCAGGAAGTCGGTCGAGCGCAGGTCGGGGAACGGCACCTGGGAGATCGAGTCGTAGAGCAGCTTGCTGGCGACGTACCGGCTGTTGATGTCCTGGCTGCCCACGGAGTACTGGTGGCCGGTGCCCAGCGCGGTCATCAGCGCGCCGGACCACAGGGCGGCGGTGACGTTGAAGCCGACCGGGTTGCCGAAGAACTGCCCGACCGAGGTGCCGCCGCGGTTGTCGATGGTCTCCCGCAGCCGCGCGGCGATGTCGCCGAGCGCCTCGTCCCAGGTGACCTGCTCGAACTCCCCCGGCGCGCCACCCGCGACCCGGCGCAGCGGGTGCAGCACCCGCTCGGGGTCGTGCTGGACGTCAGCGAAGGCCAGGCCCTTGGGGCAGGCGTATCCGCGGCTGAGCGGGTGCTCGTCGTCGGGACGCAGCGAGACCAGCCGCTCGTTCCCCGGCTCCCCCTCCACCGTGGCGACCAGCCCGCACAGCGGCTCGCAGATCCGGCAGTACGTGAGCGCTGTGCGCGTGGACGTCACGTGCACATACTGGAACACGTTCTACTGTGCGTCCATGGTCCTGCAGCTCACGACGTCCAACCGGGTCCGAACACTCACTCTCGACCGGCCGGAGGCCCTCAACGCGTTCAACATCGCGTTGTACGACGCCACCGCCGCCGCGCTGCGCGCCGCCGCCGAGGATCCCGGTGTCGCCGTGGTGCTGCTGACCGGCAACGGTCGCGGCTTCAGCGCGGGCACCGACCTGCTCGAGATGGCCCAGATCGCGACCGACCCCGACTTCGACCAGGGCGACGGCGGCTTCATGAACCTCGTCGACGCGCTCGTGGACTTCCCCAAGCCGCTGGTCATCGCCGTCAACGGCATCGGCCTGGGCATCGGCTGCACGATCCTCGGCTTCGCCGACGTGGCGCTGATGTCGAGCACCGCCCGGCTCAAGTGCCCCTTCACCTCGCTCGGCGTCGCTCCGGAGGCGGCGTCGTCATACCTCCTGCCGCTGCTGGTCGGACGTCAGGCGGCCTCGTGGCTGCTGCTGTCGGCGGAGTGGTTCGGCGCGCAGGAGGCGCTCGAGATGGGCCTGGTGCGCCAGGTCTGCGAGCCCGACGACCTGCTCCCCGAGGCCCGCCGCCACGCCGAGCTGCTCGCCTCTCGCCCGATCTCCTCGCTCATCGCGGTCAAGCGCACCGTCACCGCTCCCCTGCGCGCCGGCATCGAGGCCGCCCGCGAGCGCGAGAACGCCGCCTTCGCCGAGCTCATGGGCGGCCCCGCCAACAGGGAGGCGCTCGCCGCCTTCGCCGAGGGTCGCGAGCCGGACTTCACCTCCCTGCCCCCGGGCTGGTGACGCCCACTCGGCGCTGGTTCGAGGGTGACTCGGCGCTGGTTCGAGCGTCACTCGGCACTGGTTCGAGGGTGACTCGGCGCTGGTTCGAGCGTCACTCGGCGCTGGTTCGACGGTGAGTCGGCGCTGGTTCGAACCTCCCGGTGACCGCCGCCCGGGGGTAGGCCGCCGTCGGTGGCCGGTGCTTGGCTGACCGTGTGCTCCTCCTCGACCTGGTCACCACCTCCGCCGCCGTGGCCGCGACCCGCTCGCGCAAGGCGAAGGTCGCCGCGATCGCCGAGCTGCTCGCGCGCACGCAGGACGACGAGGTCGAGACCGTCGTCTCGTACCTCGGCGGCAAGCTCCGACAGCGCCGGACCGGCGTCGGCTGGCGCTCGCTCACCTCGCTCCCCGACCCGGCCGCCGAGCCGTCGCTGACGGTCCTCGGCGTGCACGACGCGTTCGAGTCCCTCTCGGGGCTGTCCGGCCCCGGGTCGGCCACGGCGCGCGCCGCCGCGGTCGCCGAGCTCTTCTCCCGCGCCACCGAGCCCGAGCAGGCCTGGCTGCGCGGCATCGCGACCGGCGAGGTCCGCCAGGGCGCGCTCGACGCGCTCGTGCAGGAGGCGGTCGCGCTCGCCGCCGACGTCCCCCTGACCTCCGTACGCCGGGCCGCGATGCTCGCCGGGTCGACCGTCGCGGTCGCCGGTGCGGCGCTGCGCGAGGGCGAGGCGGGGCTCGCGACGTTCGTGCTCGAGGTCGGTCGCCCCGTGCTGCCGATGCTGGCCTCCTCGGCGACCGACGTCGCCGCGGCCATGGAGAAGGCCGGCCCCGACGGCGCACCGGTCGCGGTCGACACCAAGCTCGACGGCATCCGCGTGCAGGTGCACCGCGACGGCGACGAGGTGCTCGTCGTGACCCGCTCGCTCGACGACATCACCGAGCGGCTGCCCGAGGTGGTGGCCGTCGCACGCCGGCTGCCGGCGCAGCGGTTCGTGCTCGACGGCGAGGCACTGACGGTCGGCGGGGACGGCCGACCCCGGCCGTTCCAGGAGACGGCCTCCCGCACCGCGCAGTCGGCCGGCGCCCGGGTCACCCCGTTCTTCTTCGACGTGCTGCACCTCGACGGGGAGGACCTGATGGACAGGCCCGGGTCCACCCGGGCCACGGCCCTGGCCCGGCTCGTCCCGCCCGAGCACCGCGTTCCGCGCGTGGAGACGACCTCGGTCGAGGAGGCGGAGGCGTTCGCGTCGGCACAGCTGGCCGCGGGCCACGAGGGCGTCGTCGTGAAGAGCCTGCTGGCGTCGTACGACGCGGGGAGGCGGGGTGCTGCCTGGGTGAAGGTCAAGCCGGTCCACACCCTGGACCTGGTCGTGCTGGCCGTCGAGTGGGGCTCGGGGCGACGGTCGGGGAAGCTCTCCAACATCCACCTGGGAGCGCGCAGCGCCGACGGTGGCGACGAGCTGGTGATGCTCGGCAAGACCTTCAAGGGGATGACCGACGAGGTGCTGGCCTGGCAGACCGAGCGCTTCCTCGACCTGGAGACCCACCGCGAGGGCCACACGGTCTTCGTCCGCCCCGAGCAGGTCGTGGAGATCGCCTTCGACGGGGTGCAGCGCTCGACCCGCTACCCCGGTGGCGTCGCGCTCCGCTTCGCGCGGGTCGTGCGCTACCGCGAGGACAAGGGCCCCGAGGCGGCCGACACGCTCGAGACGGTCCGGGCG
Source organism: Nocardioides sp. (assembly GCF_030149505.1). GTDB lineage: Bacteria > Actinomycetota > Actinomycetes > Propionibacteriales > Nocardioidaceae > Nocardioides. The sequence goes on along the minus strand of NZ_JASBRN010000045.1, from coordinate 323,538 downwards.
CACCTCGCCGGTCCGTGACCTGTCGCGGCCCTGACCGGCCGAGCGAGCCCGGCGTGACCTTCGCGTCACACGCGTGCAACTCCGAGTTGCACGTGCGTATCGTGGCCACGTGACCACTGACCGGGTGACCACGCGCGCCTCCGAGACCGACGGCCGCCGTTCCGCAGCCGCCGCGCGCCGGCGCGCCCGGGAGGCCGAGATCCTCGCAGCGACCCGCGCCCTCTTCGACGAGCGCGGCGTCCGCGACGCCCAGATCGAGGACATCGCCCGCGCCGTCGGGATCAACCGCGCCATCGTCTACCGCCACTTCAGCGGCAAGGAGGAGCTCTTCGCCCTCACGGTGGTGGGCTACCTCGAGGAGCTGCGCCGCGACCTCGAGGCCGCTTCCGCCGCCGGGGGCACCCCCGAGGAGCGGGTCGCCCGGATCGTGACCGCCTTCGCCGACTACTCCCTGGCCCACCCGGCCTTCGTCGACTGCGCCCAGACCCTGATGCGCCGCTCCGGGCCCGAGCTGCTCGACGAGATCTCCGAGAGCGCGCTGTTCCGACTCGGCCGCGGCATCGCCGGGTGCCTGACCCAGCTCTCCGACGCCCTCGAGGACGGCGTGCGCAGCGGCGACTTCCACGTGCAGGACCCCACCCTGCTCGCCAACACCCTCTACGCCAGCGGCCTCGGCGCCCTGCAGCTGGCCCGGGTCGGCATCCTGGTGATGGAAGCCGCCCCCGGCGTCCCCACCGTCGGCGAGATTTCTCCCGAGCAGGTGCGCGACCACCTCGTCGTGTCCGCGCTCGCCCTGGCCCGCGGCGGCCGCTGAGCCGCACGGACTCGAACCGGCGCCGAGTCACGCTCGAACCAGCGCCGAGTCACGCCCACCCGACGCGACGAACGCAGACGGCCCCGCCCCCGGTGCTGCGGGGACGGGGCCGTCGACGTCGTACGTCGTGCGGCTCAGCGCCTCACGGGCGCTCGATGATGGCGGTCACGCCCTGGCCGCCGGCGGCGCAGACGGAGATGACGCCCTTGCCGGAGCCCTTCTCGGCCAGCAGCTTGGCGAGCACCGGGATGATCCGGCCGCCGGTGGCGGCGAACGGGTGCCCGGCGGCGAGCGAGGAGCCGTTGACGTTGAGCTTGTCGCGGTCGATCGAGCCCAGCGGGGCGTCGAGGCCGAGGCGCTCCTTGCAGAACACCGGGTCCTCCCACGCCGCGAGGGTGGCGAGCACCTGGGAGGCGAAGGCCTCGTGGATCTCGTAGAAGTCGAAGTCCTGCAGCGTCAGGCCGGCGCGCTGGAGCATCCGGGCCATGGCGTACGCCGGGGCCATCAGCAGGCCCTCCCCGCCGTGGACGTAGTCGACGGCCGCGGTCTCGTACTCGGTGAGGTAGGCCAGCACGGGCAGCCCGCGCTCCTCGGCCCACTCCTCCGAGGCCAGCAGCACCACGGACGCGCCGTCGGTCAGCGGGGTGGAGTTGGCGGCGGTCATGGTGGCGGCCTCGCCCTTGCCGAAGACCGGCTTGAGCTTGGCGAGCTTCTCGACCGAGGAGTCCGGGCGCAGGTTGGAGTCGCGCTCCAGCCCGCGGAACGGGGTGACCTGGTCGTCGAGGAAGCCGCGGTCGTAGGCGGCGCCGAGCTTCTGGTGGGAGGCGGCGGCCAGCTCGTCCTGCGCCTCGCGGGTGATCTGCCACTCCAGCGCGGTCAGCGCGGCGTGCTCGCCCATCGACATGCCGGTGCGGGGCTCGCCGTTCTGCGGGATCGCCAGCCCGATGTCGCCGGGGCGGATCGCGCCGAGCGCGGCGAGGCGGCCCTTGGTGTCCTTGGCGGCGTTGACCTTGAGCAGCTTCTTGCGCAGCTTCTCGCTGATCGCGACCGGGGCGTCGGAGGTGGTGTCGGTGCCGCCGGCGATGCCAACCTCGATCTGGCCGAGGGCGATCTTGTTGGCGACCTGGATCGCGGCCTGGAGGCCGGTGCCGCAGGCCTGCTGGATGTCGGTGGCCGGGGTCTCGGGGGCGAGCTTGGAGCCCAGCACCGCCTCGCGGGTCAGGTTGAAGTCGCGCGAGTGCTTGAGGACCGCACCGGCCACGACCTCGCCCACGGCCTCGCCGGCCAGGCCGAAGCGGTCGACGAGACCGTCGATGGCCGCGGTCAGCATCTCCTGGTTGGAGGCGGTGGCGTAGGCGCCGTTGGAGCGGGCGAACGGGATGCGGTTGCCGCCGATGATGGCGACACGACGGGTCTGGGTCTGCATGGGCCCATCCTTGCCCCGGACGGGGTCGTGGAGGAAGGCTGTGAGGGCCACGTCACGAAAAGTGGACACCGAGTTACACGTCTAGTTACATGCTGCGGGGCACCGCCCCGCCCACTCACGACCAGCCCCGGAGGATCCGCGCGCCATGAGCGACAAGTACCAGAGCTTCACCCAGAGCCCGCTCGGCAAGCTGCTCGTCAAGAACCTGGGCCTCCCCGCCCCGACGCGCCTGGAGCGCTACACCGCCGGCGCCCCGCTGGTCGACGGCACCGTCGTCGTCGGCGGTCGCGGTCGCCTCGCCGAGTCGCTGCCCGGCCTGCTCGACACCGTCGGGATCGCCAGCACGCAGGTCACGGAGGACGGGCAGAAGTACAAGGGCCTGGTCTTCGACGCCACGGGCCTCACCTCGGCCGACCAGCTCGTCGCGCTCCAGCAGTTCTTCACCCCTCTCATGCGCAGCCTCGCCTCGTGCCCGCGCGTCGTGGTGCTCGGCACCCCGCCGGAGCAGGTCGAGGGTGCCGAGCGCGTCGCCCAGCGCGCGCTCGAGGGCTTCACGCGCAGCCTCGGCAAGGAGATCGGCAAGGGTGGCACCGTCCAGCTGGTCTACGTCGCCGACGGCGCCGAGGCCGCGATCACCAGCACCCTCGCCTTCCTCCTCTCCCCCAAGTCCGCCTACGTCTCCGGCCAGGTGGTGCGGATCGGTGCCACCGGCACCAAGAAGGCCGCTGCCGTCGCCGACTGGCAGCAGCCGCTGGCCGGCAAGGTCGCCCTGGTGACCGGTGCCAGCCGCGGCATCGGCGAGCAGATCGCCCGCGTCCTGCACCGCGACGGCGCGACCGTCGTGGGCGTCGACGTGCCGCAGGCCGCCAACGAGCTGCAGTCGCTGATGAAGGAGCTCGACGGCGACTGGCTGACCATCGACATCACCGCCAAGGACGCCCCGCAGCGCATCGCCCACCACCTCTCCACCAAGCACGGTGGCGTCGACGTGGTCGTGCACAACGCCGGCATCACCCGCGACAAGAAGCTCGCCAACATGGGCGAGGACCGCTGGGAGTCCGTGATCGCGGTCAATCTCACCGCCCCGGAGAAGATCACCCGGGAGCTCCTCGACCAGAAGGTGGTCAACAAGGGCGGCTCCATCATCGGTGTCGCGAGCATCGCCGGCATCGCCGGCAACGTCGGCCAGACCAACTACGCCGCCTCCAAGGCCGGCGTGATCGGCTTCGTCGACAGCCTCAAGGACGAACTCAAGGACGGCATCACGATCAACGCCGTCGCCCCCGGCTTCATCATCACCGCCATGACGGCGGCCGTCCCGCTGGCCACCCGCGAGGTCGGCCAGCGCCTCAACGCCATGTCCCAGGGCGGCCTGCCCGTGGACGTGGCCGAGACGATCGCCTGGTTCGCCTCCCCCGGCTCGACCGCCGTCAACGGCAACGTCGTGCGGGTCTGCGGCCAGATGATGCTGGGCGCCTGATGGGCACCGCGGAGACCGCAGTCAAGCAGCACGACGGCGGCGCCGGCCTCGGCAGCCTGCTCCGGGCCGCGCTGCCGAGCGTCCCCGTCGTCGGGTCGCTGCCCGGGGTGCGCAAGGCGTCCTCGGAGGGCTTCGCCGGCCTGGGCTACCAGCGGCCGCCCGTCACCATCGAGGCCGAGCACGTGGCGGCGTACGCCGAGGTGTGCGGGTTCCCGCAGAAGGACACCGTCCCGCTGACCTACCCCCACATGCTGGCCTTCGGGCTGCACATGGCGATCATGACCGACCCGGCGTTCCCGGCCCCGGCCATCGGCACCGTGCACCTGGAGAACTCCATCACCGCGCACCGCTCGGTCCGCGTCGGGGAGACCCTCGCGGTCGCCGCCCGGGTCGAGCCGCAGCGTCCGCACGCCAAGGGCCGCGTCTTCGACTTCGTCACCACGATCACCGACCCCGACGGCGCGCCGGTGTGGGAGAGCACCAGCTCCTACCTCCGTCGCGGCAAGGGCGACGACAGCGCCCCCGCTGGTCTCGACATCCCCGTCACCGCCTCCAACGGCGTCGTGTGGAACCTGCCGGGCGACCTGGGTCGCCGCTACGGCGCGGTGTCGGGCGACCTCAACCCCATCCACCTCTACCCGCTCACCGCGAAGGCACTCGGCTTCCCGCGCCAGATCGCGCACGGCATGTGGAGCCTGGCCCGGTGCGTCGCCGCGCTGGAGAACCGCCTGCCCGAGGCGGTCACCGTCGACGTGGCGTTCAAGAAGCCGATCCTGCTCCCCGGCAAGGTCGCCTTCGGCTCGGAGAGGTACGACGGCAGCTACACGTTCTCCCTGACCGACCCGCGCACAGGCGCCCCGCACCTGGTCGGCCGCACCACCGCGCACTGACCCGCCGCCGGCCGCCCCACCGCCGAACCGTCACTTCCGAACCCTCGACCCGTCAGTTCTGGACCGCACCTGGCCCGGGGCTGACGGGTCGAGGGTTCACTTCTGACGGCTCGGCGGTTCGTTCCTGACGGCTCGGCGGTGCTCAGCGGGGGCGGCCGAACGGGGTGGAGGCCGTGGTGCTCCGGGCGGCGGTCGCGGCCGCGGCCCGGCGCTCGGAGAAGGTGGCCGTCGCGGGGTCCCACACCCCGACGTCGGTCGTGCCGTTGGCGTCCCAGTCGCCGGTGACCGGCAGGTCGCCCGGGCTGCCGAACTGCACCTCGGCGGTCCAGGTCAGCCCCTCGGCGTCGACCCGGCGCAGCGTGAAGGTGGCCGTCGTGGGGTCGAAGACGCCCACGTCGGTGGTGCCGTCGCCGTCCCAGTCGCCGGTGACCGGCAGGTCGGCGGCGTCGCCGAGCGAGACCGTGCGCACCGAGCCGTCGGCGCCACGCAGGGTCCAGGCGCCGGTGGCGGGCGAGCGGACGCCGACCTCCCAGACGCCGTCGCCGTCCCAGTCGCCGGCGACCGGCTGGTCCGAGCCGACGCCGAGCGTGAGCGTCGTGGTGGCGCGCTTGCCGACGCGCATGGTGAAGAGCCCCTCGGCAGGGCTCCAGACACCCAGGTTGGCCTTGCCGTTGCCGTCCCAGTCGCCCAGGACCGGCTCGTCGGTGGCGGTCCCGAGTCGCATCGTCTTCGGCTCGCGGCCGGGCCGCTGCACCAAGAAGAGCGAGCGCGGGGCCCGGCGGTAGACGACCAGCTCGGCCGTGCGGTCCCCGAGCATGTTGCCGGCCAGTGGCAGGTCGACGCAGTTGCCCGAGGCCTGCGTGGCGCCGTACGTGAACGGCACCCCGCCGAACCACGCCTCGACGTCCTGGCCGTCCTGGCGCTGCTCGTAGTGCAGGTGCGGTCCGGTGGAGTTGCCCGTCGAGCCGACGGTGCCCAGCTGGGTCCCCTGGTCCACGCGCTGGCCGGTCACGACGAAGACGTCCTGCAGGTGGGAGTAGACCGTGCTCTCGCCGGCCCCGTGGTCGACGACGACGTGCCGCCCGTAGCCGCGGGTCGAGGCGGCGTCGGCCTTGGAGACCACCCCGGGTGCGGAGGCGACCACGGGGTCCCCGAGGTCGTCGACCCGGTTCCAGTCGATCGCCCGCACGCTCGGGCTGTGCGAGGAGCGGGTCGTCCCGGTCCACTCCTGCGCGCAGGGGAACGGCATCTCGTAGTCGCTCACCGGTTGGGCGAGCGCGGGCGCCGCCGCCCCGACGACCCCCACGAGCATCCCGAGCAGCACGAGGCTCGCGCCCGCCGTCGTACGTCGCATGACACTCCTGGGGGATCAGGACAGCCGTGTCACAGACGCCTCACGAGCGCTCAGCCGTCACATTCGCCACAAAGGTAGCGACACGCCCCAGCAGATGTCACGAACTACACCGTTGTCATGCTAGGAGCGGGGCCGGATGAGGCCTTCCTGGGCCACCGTGGCGACGAGCGTCCCGTCCTCGGTGAACACCTGCCCGAGCGCCAGGCCCCGCGCCGACTGGGCCGAGGGCGACCACTGGTCGTAGAGCCACCAGCGGTCGGCGCGGAAGGGTCGGTGGAACCAGATCGTGTGGTCCAGCGAGGCCATCTGCACCTCGTGCGGCGAGACCGGGTGCGCGGCCAGGGTGGCGCCGAGCAGCGAGACGTCGGAGGCGAAGGTGAACGCGGCGAGGTGGGTCACCGGGTCCTCGCCGAGGTCGCCGTTGACACGTGCCCACATCCGCGCGCGCGACGGGTGGACGGGGTCGGCCTCGAGCCCGTGCTTCGAGTTGCCGATCCACCGCACGTCGAGGGAGGCCCACTCCCGCCCCAGCGCCTCGGCGTCACTGTTGCCGCGGGCCGTCATCAGCGCCACGAGGTCCAGGCCCTGCTCGGGCCGCGGCGCCTCGGGCATCGCGTCCTGGTGCGACCAGCCCTCCTCGTCGCGCTGGAAGTTGGCCGTGAGGAAGTAGATCGGACGACCGTGCTGGCGCGCGGCGACCCGGCGGGTGGCGAAGGAGCGCCCGTCCCGGATCCGCTCGACGTCGTAGACGATCGGCAGCGACGGGTCCCCGGGCAGCAGGAAGTAGGAGTGCAGGGAGTGCACCCCCATCTCCTGCGGCACGGTGCGGATGCCGGCGCAGAGCGCCTGCGCCGCGACCTGGCCGCCGAAGACCCGCCCACGGGGCGTCGGCACCGACTGCCCGCGGTAGAGGTCCTGGTCGATCTCCTCCAGGTCCAGCAGTGCGACCAGCTCGTCGACGGCGCCCTGGTCGGGCTCGCGCAGCGGGGTGGGCTCGGGGACGCGCATCAGCCGCGCTCCTCCTTCGACCGCATGCGCCGCAGCAGCGCCTCCTGGGCGGTGGAGGCGACCAGCCGTCCGTCCTCGGTGAAGACGCGCGAGCTGATCAGGCCGCGACCCCCGGAGGCACGCGGGGCGTGCTGGTCGTAGAGCCACCACCGGTCGGCGCGGAACGGCTCGTGGAACCACACCGTGTGGTCGAGGGAGGCGACCATGATGTCGGGCCCGCCCAGGCGGTAGCCGTGGGGCGCGAGCGCAGCACCGGCGATGGTCATGTCGGAGGCGTAGGCGAAGGCCGCGGCGTGCACCAGCGGGTCGTCGGGCAGCTCGCCGTCGATCTTGAGCCAGAACCGCTGGCGGCCGGGCCGCTGCGGGTCGGGCGGCAGCAGGTCGGCCGAGGAGCCGACGTACCGCATGGAGACGGCGTCCCACTCGGTGAACTCGCCGTCGGCGCGCCGTGCCGTCGGGTCGAGGGAGTCCTCGGGCGAGGGCACGTCGTCGGGGAAGGTGTCCTGGTGGTCCAGGCCCTCCTCGGGCTTCTGGAAGTCGGTGGTCATGGCGAAGATCGGCCGGCCGTGCTGGCGCGCGAGCACCCGCCGGGTCGCGAAGGACCGGCCGTCGCGCAGCGCCTCGACGTCGTAGACGATCGGCGCCCCGGTGTCGCCGGGCTGCAGGAAGTAGGAGTGCAGCGAGTGGACGACGTACGCCGGGTCGGTGGTGCGCGCCGCGGCGACCAGCGCCTGCGCGGCCACCTGCCCGCCGAAGACCCGCGGCAGCACCGAGGCCTGCTGGCTGCCGCGGAAGAGGTTGTCGTCGATGGTCTCGATGTCGAGCAGGGTCAGCAGCTCGTCGACGTCGCGGGGCATCAGCGACCTCCGTCCGTCTCGCCGCCGGTGCCGGGGTCCTCGCCGTCCAGGCCCGCGAGGAACTGCTCGAACTGCTCGCCCAGCTGCTCCCCCGTGGGCAGCGGCTCGTCGGGGGCCAGCAGCGAGGCGCCGGACTCCTCGGCCCGCTCGAAGGCGTCGTACTGCCGCTCGAGCGCGGCCACCACGTCGGCGACCTCCTCGTGCTCGACGAGGTAGCGGGTGATCTCGTCCTCCCGGTCCTCCGCCTCGGCGCGCAGGCCCGACAGGTCCACGGTGAGCCGACCGGCACGCTCGACCTGCTCCAGCAGCGCGACCGCCGCCTGGGGGTAGGGCAGCTGGGCGAGGTAGTGCGGGATGTGGGCGACGAAGCCCTGCGCGGGGTGGCCCCACTCCCCCAGCCGGATCTCCAGCAGCGCCTGGACGCTCGCCGGCACCCGGAGCTCGCCGCGCCACGGCGACGCGCCGATGAGCAGCTCGGGATCGTTGGCGTGGTGGGTGATCGCGATCGGCCGGGTGTGCGGCACCGCCATCGGCACCGAGCCCATGCTGACGACCCGGGTGACACCGAAGCGCTCGACCACCCGGCGCACCGCGCGCACGAAGCCCTCCCAGCGCACGTCGGGCTCCGGTCCGCGCAGCAGGAGGTACGGCGTGCCGCCGGTGTCGTGCAGCAGGCGCACGACCAGGCGGGGCGCGTCGTAGTCGGTGTAGCGGTCGACGACGAAGGACACGGGGGGCCGGCGCGCACGGTAGTCGTGCAGCTCGTCGACCTCGAAGGTCGCCACGACCCGTCCGGCCGCCGGGCCGGTGTCGTCGAGGTCCACCAGGTGCTGGGCGGCACGGGCGGCGGCGCTCCCGGCGTCGAGGAACCCGTCGAGGACCACGACCATGGTCAGCTCGCCCCCGGGTGCGCCGGGGCGGTCGGCCCGCGAGTCGAGCTCGGGCACCTCGTCGACGATGTGCACGAGACGGTGGTCGGCCACGGTGGCGCCACGCTCCTCTCCGGTGGGGGACGGCTGGTCCTCCGGTCGTTCGGACGGTCGGGGAAGCCAGGGGCGGCCCACGATATTCCCGAGCCGCCGTCCCCCACCGGGCACCCTGTCGTCCGTGGGTCGTCCCTGAGTTACCGGTGGGTACTACTGATGGGTAACCGAGCAGGTAGCGTGTCGCCCGTCCCCGAGCACCCCACCCACAGGAGACCCCGTGCCCCGACAGCTGCGAGAGGTCGTCTTCGTCGACGGCGTGCGCACTCCCTTCGGCAAGGCCAAGGGCCAGTACGCCGAGACCCGCGCCGACGACCTGGTCATCAAGTGCATCCGCGAGCTCATGCGGCGCAACCCGTCGCTCCCGCCCGAGCGCGTCGACGAGGTCGCGATCGCCGCCACCACCCAGATCGGCGACCAGGGCCTGACCATCGGCCGCACCGCCGCCCTGCTCTCCGGGCTGCCGCAGTCGGTGCCCGGCTACGCCATCGACCGCATGTGTGCGGGCGCGATGACCGCCGTGACCACGACCGCCGGCGGCATCGCCTTCGGCTCCTACGACGTCGCCATCGCCGGCGGTGTCGAGCACATGGGCCGCCACCCCATGGGCGAGGGCGTCGACCCCAACCCGCGCATCCTCTCCGAGCGCGTGGTCAACCCCGACGCGCTCGTGATGGGCAAGACCGCGGAGAACCTTCACGACCGCTACCCCACGATCACCAAGGAGCGCGTCGACGCCTACGCCGTGCGCTCCCAGGCCAAGACGGCCGCCGCCTACGACGCCGGCAAGATCCAGCCCGACCTGGTGCCCGTCGCGACCCGCTCGGCCGAGCTCGGCTGGGGCCTGGCCACCACCGACGAGCCGATGCGCCCGCAGACGACGATGGAGAGCCTCGCCGGGCTCAAGACCCCGTTCCGTGCCGCCGGCAACGTCACGGCCGGCAACGCCGCGGGCATCAACGACGGCGCCACCGCCGCCCTGCTGGCCGAGGAGGAGACCGCCCGCGAGCTCGGGCTGCCCGTGCGCATGCGCCTGGTGTCCTACTCCTTCGTCGGCGTCGAGCCCGAGGTCATGGGCGCCGGCCCGATCCCGGCCACCGAGAAGGCCCTCAAGCAGGCCGGCCTCACCATCGACGACATCGAGGCCTTCGAGGTCAACGAGGCCTTCGCCGTGCAGGTGCTGGCCTTCCTGGAGCACTTCGGCATCGCCGACGACGACGCCCGGGTCAACCCCTACGGCGGCGCGATCGCCATGGGCCACCCCCTGGCCTCCTCCGGCGTGCGCCTCATGACCCAGCTGGCGCGCCAGTTCGAGGAGCGCCCCGAGGTCCGCTACGGCCTGACCACCATGTGCATCGGCATCGGCATGGGCGGCACGGTCATCTGGGAGAACCCGCACTGGAACGGAGCCAACTGACGTGAGCACCACCATCGACACCCTGCTGGAGCGCGCCCAGGCGATCTCCTCCGACGCCGAGCGCGTCACCGAGGCCAAGCTGCGCAAGGTCGCCCTCCCCGGCGGCGCCGGCACGATCGGCCTCATCACCCTGGACAACGGCGAGGACCACACCAAGCCCAACACCTTCGGCCCCCGCGGCCTGATCAGCCTCAACACCGCGATCGACGCGGCGCTGGCCGACGACGAGGTCACCGCGCTGGCCGTGACCGGCAAGCCGTTCATCCTCGCCGCGGGCGCCGATCTCACCAGCATCGCCGGTGGCGGCCCGGACGCCGTGCGGGTCGTGGCCGAGCTCGGCCACGCGGTCTTCCGCAAGCTCGGCGACCCCGGCGGCAAGCCGTCCTTCGGCTTCGTCAACGGCCTGGCGCTGGGCGGCGGCTTCGAGGTCGCGCTGCACTGCACCTACCGCACCGTCATGGACTCCGCGCCCGCCCTCGGCCTGCCCGAGGTCATGCTCGGCCTCGTCCCCGGCTGGGGCGGCGCCTACCTCGTGCCCAACCTGGTCGGTCCCGCCACCGCGGTCCAGCTGATCCTCGAGAACCCCCTCAACAACGGCAAGACCGTCGGCGGGCAGCAGGCCTTCGAGCTCGGCCTGGCCGACGCGGTCTTCCAGGGCGCGGACTTCCTGGAGCAGTCGCTGCTCTGGGCCGCCTCGGTGCTGCGCGGCGACGTCGTCGTGGAGCGCCCCGAGGTCGACCGCGGCCAGGGCTGGGACGACGCCGTACGCCGGGCCCAGCAGGTCGCCCAGGCCCGCACGGGTGGGGCCTCCCCCGCCGCAGCCAAGGCCGTCGAGCTGATCGACGCCGCGCGCGACGGTGACCGCGACGCCGGGTTCGCCCGGGAGGACGACGCCCTGCACGCGCTGTCGCAGACCCCCGAGCTGCTCGCCAGCCTCTACGCCTTCGACCTGGTGCAGAAGCGCGCCAAGCGCCCCGCCGGCGCCCCGGACCGCTCGCTGGCCCGCCCGGTCACGAAGGTCGGCATCGTCGGCGCGGGCCTCATGGCCAGCCAGATGGCGCTGCTCTTCGTCCGCCGCCTCGAGGTGCCGGTCGTGCTGACCGACCTCGATCAGGAGCGGGTCGACAAGGGCGTGGGCTACGTCCACGCCGAGATCGACAAGCTGCTCGCCAAGGGTCGCATCAACCAGGACAAGGCCAACCGGCACAAGGCCCTGGTCTCCGGCTCGGTCGACAAGGCCACCGGCTTCGCGGGCGCCGACTTCGTCATCGAGGCGGTCTTCGAGGAGATGTCGGTCAAGAAGTCGGTCTTCGCCGACGTCGAGGCGGTGGTGTCCCCCGAGTGCGTGCTGGCCACCAACACCTCCTCGCTGTCGATCACCGAGATGGCAGCCGACCTGCAGCACCCCGAGCGGGTCGTGGGCTTCCACTTCTTCAACCCCGTCGCGGTCATGCCGCTGCTGGAGATCGTCCAGGGCGAGAAGACCGACGACGCGACGCTGGCCACCGCCTTCGGCACCGGCAAGGCGCTGAAGAAGACCACGATCCTGGTGCAGGACAGCCCGTCCTTCATCGTCAACCGGCTGCTCGGGCGCTTCATGTCCGACGTCAGCCGGGTGCTGGACCAGGGCACCCCGATCGACGTCGTCGACGGCGCCTTCGCCGGTGTCGCACCGATGTCGCCGTTCACGCTCATCGCCCTGGTCGGTCCGGCCATCGCGTTGCACAACACCGAGACGCTCGCGGCGGCGTTCCCCGACCGCTTCTACGTCTCCCCCGCCCTCGAGCGGGTGGTGGCGGCGCGCAAGGGGGCCTACTTCGGTCCCGACGGGTCCCTGGACCCCGAGGTCGAGGCGCTGCTGGAGAAGCCGGCCTCGCCGGTCGTGCTGTCGCGCGAGGAGGTCCGCACCCGGGTCCTCACCGGCCTGGCCGAGGAGGCGCGGCTGATGCTCGACGAGGGCGTCGTCACAGCGGCCGAGGACCTCGACCTGGCGATGATCACCGGTGCCGGCTTCGCGTTCTGGAACGGCGGGCTCACGATGCTCCTCGAGCGTGAGGGCCTCGGCTCCTTCCACTGAGCACCGCACGACCAGCAGGACCACGACGGGCCCTGGCTCCCGCCTCGCAGGAGGTGGGGTCAGGGCCCGTACGTCGCCAGCATCAGCCTCGCCGCCCGCCGGGCGAGGTCCTCGGTGGTGAGCCCCGTGCGCTGGGCCAGCACCTCCTCGCCGCGCTCGTCGACCCCCACGGCCGGGTCCTCCCCGCGGGCGGTGACCACCTCGGCCGCCGCGTCGAGGTCGTCGACCAGCGTCCACAGCACCTCGTCGCCGTACGCCGTCGTGAGGGCCTCGCACGCCCACCACGAGAGCCCGTAGTTGGCGCCCGAGGTCGCCCCGTTGAAGCCGTCGGAGCGGGGCAGGTCGAGGGGCTCCCCCGACGGCTCCTCCCCCTCGAGCCCGTCGCGGGCGGCCACGAGCGAGGCCGTCGAGAGCGCCCGGTCCTCGGGTGCGAGCGGGGCGACCGACACCCACTCCGCGATACCCTCCGAGAGCCAGACGGGCACGGCGTCGTCGCGCGGTCCGAGGGCGACGTGGGTGAGCTCGTGGCGCACGAGCCGGTCGCGGGCCCCGTCCTCGCGGGTCAGCATCCGCGGGTGGAGGGCGACCCGGACCCCGGCGGTGCCAGCGGTCGGGTCGGCATCGTCGAGGGGCACGGGGAAGGCGACCGCATCGACCAGCTCGGGGTCGCCGCCCGGCAGCTCGGCCAGGGAGCCGAGGAACCCCGAGTCGCCCAGGGCGTACACCACGACCCGGCGCTCCCAGGCGTAGGGCACCACGGCGCTGACGTCGGCGATGCCGCGCTGCACCAACTCCAGCAGCGCGTCGGCGCTGCCGACCGAGGCGGCGTCGAAGACGCCGAGGACGCCCGCCACCTCGCGGACCTCGACCGGGCCACGGTCCCAGGGCTGGGCCACGACGCCGTTGCGCTCCTCCCACGCCTCGTCAGTCACCGAGGCCAGCCGCAGCCGGCCCCGCGCGCCGGGCGCGAAGAGGTAGCGGTCGCGGGCGACGACCGGGGCCGCGTCGTACCCCTCGAGCTGGAGGTGCACCCGCACGACGACCCAGTAGGACTCGCCGTCGCGCAGCACGTCGGCGGGGTCGAACGAGTAGCGGAACACCCGCACCGGCAGGTCCTGCAGGGCACGGAAGTAGTCGGCCTGCGCCGCGACCAGCTCACCGCCGCGACGGGCCAGCCCGGAGCGGAAGACCTGCTCGTCGCCCTCGCGGACGGCGACGGCACGCCGGCGCAGCACCCGCTTGAGCTCCTCGACGACCCCCGGGGGTGCCGGTGCCGCCGACGTCCCGGGCGAGGACGTCTCGTCGTCGGCGAGCAGGCTGCAGCCGCTCAGCGCTCCCATCGCCAGCGCGGCACCGATGAGCGCCGAGCCCCAGCGGACGGTCCTGTGGTGCGACCGGCCGCGGCCGAGGTGCGGGTCTCCCTCCCAGGACCTCTCAGCCGCGCCGGTCACGCGACCGGTCGCCGGGCGGACCGGCGACCTCGGGCTGCGCCTCGCCCGGGTCGACGACCGTGTCGCTGTCGTCAGGGAGGTGCCCGGTCAGGTCACCGGCCATGGCCTCGACGATGCCGCGGGCCAGGTGCTGGGCGGTGAGGCCGATCCGCTCGAGGATGACGTCGCGCTTGGCGTGGCCCAGGAACTCCTGCGGGATGCCGTGCAGCTGCACCGGGGTGCGCACGCCGGCGGCGACGAGCGCCTGGAGCAGCGAGGCGCCGCACCCGCCCTGCACGCCGTTGTCCTCGACGCTGACCACCAGCCGGTGCTCGCGGGCCAGGTCGACCAGCGCGGGGTCGACGGGCTTGACCCAGCGCGGGTCGACCACGGTCACGCCGATGCCCTGGTCACGCAGCCGCTCGGCGACCTCGACGGCGGTGGTGGCCATCGAGCCGACGGCGACCACGAGGACGTCACGGGCACCCGAGCGCACCAGCACGTCGCACCCGCCGGCCCGGTCGACCGCCGACACGTCGGCGGGCGGGGCGCCCTTGGGGAAGCGGACCACCGTCGGGGCCTCGTCGACCTGCACGGCCTCGTCGAGGAGCTCGCGCAGGCGGGTGGCGTCGCGGGGCGCGGCCAGGCGCAGCCCGGGCACGACCTGCAGGACCGACATGTCCCACATGCCGTTGTGGCTGGCGCCGTCGTCGCCGGTGACGCCGGAGCGGTCGAGCACGAAGGTGACGCCGCACCTGTGCAGCGCGACGTCCATGAGCACCTGGTCGAAGGCGCGGTTGAGGAAGGTCGCGTAGACCGCGACCACCGGGTGCAGACCGCCCATCGCGAGGCCGGCCGCCGAGGTGGCGGCGTGCTGCTCGGCGATGCCGACGTCGAAGGTGCGCTCGGGGAAGTGCGCCTCGAAGGCGTCCAGCCCCACCGGGTGCATCATCGCGGCGGTGATCGCCACGACGTCCTTGCGACGGTGGCCGAGGTCGACCATCGCGTCGGAGAAGAAGTCGGTCCAGATGCGGCCGCGCTTGCGCTCCTCGCCGGACTCGATGTCGAAGGGCTGCGGGCTGTGGAACTGGTCGGCCTCGTGCCGCTCGGCGGCGTCGTACCCGAAGCCCTTGCGGGTCAGGGCGTGGACGATGACGGGGCCGTTGAAGCGCTTGGCCTGGGTCAGCGCGGTCTCCATGGCGGCCCGGTCGTGGCCGTCGACGGGACCGACGTACTTCAGGCCGAGGTCCTCGAACAGGCCCTGGGGGGCGAGCGCGTCCTTGAGGCCCTTCTTCATGGCGTGCAACGCGTCGTACGCCGCGGGGCCGACGCCCGGCACGGCGTTGAGCCGCTTCTTGACCACGTCGAGGACGTGCTCGTAGCGGGGGTCGGTGCGCAGGCTCGACAACGCGGTGGCGAGACCTCCGACGGTCGGGGTGTAGGAGCGGCCGTTGTCGTTGACCACGATCACCAGGCGGCTGTCGGGGGCGACCGCGATGTTGTTGAGCGCCTCCCAGGCCATGCCGCCGGTCAGGGCCCCGTCGCCGATGACGGCCACGACGTGCCGGTCCTCCCCGCGGATGCGGTAGGCCTTGGCCAGGCCGTCGGCGTAGGACAGCGCGGTCGAGGCGTGGGAGTTCTCCACGATGTCGTGCGGGGACTCGGCCTGGCTCGGGTAGCCCGACAGGCCGCCCTCCTGCCGCAGCCCGTCGAACTGGCTGGCGCGACCGGTGAGCATCTTGTGGACGTAGGACTGGTGCCCCGTGTCGAGGACGACCCGGTCGCGCGGGGAGTCGAAGACCCGGTGGATCGCGATCGTCAGCTCCACGACGCCGAGGTTGGGGCCGAGGTGGCCGCCGACCCGCGAGGTCGAGCGGACCAGCAGGTCGCGGATCTCGCTCGCCAGGAGGTCGAGCTCCGCGTCGGTGAGGCTCCGGAGGTCACGGGGTCCCGAGACCGACTCCAGCACTCCCATTCGGGGGGTCCTCCTCCTGCGTCGTTGCCCCCGGGACGGTGCGGGTCACGCAGCCCGGGGCGGAGCCTCCGAGTCTAGACGGGGTGGCTCACAGATCCACGACCCCGACGGAGGGCTCGTGCAGGCTGCCGATCCACACGCGCCCCTCGTGCTCGCGCACCCCGGTGGCCATGTGGAAGTCGGGCGTGTCGAGGTCCAGGTCGTGCACGAGCGTGCCGGCGGCGTCGAAGGCCTGGACGCGGCAGGTGCGCTTCGGCGCGGGCTGGAACCGCTCCGGGATCTTGGTCACACCCTTGCGGACCAGCAGCGGTGCGCGGCCCAGCCGCTCCACCACCGGGTCGGTGGGGCTGGCGATGCTGACCCAGATGAGGCCGTCGCTGCCGCGGGCGATGTTGTCGGGGTAGCCGGGCAGGCCGTCGACGAGGAGGTCGCGGGTGCCGGCGCGGTCGCCGGTGAGCCAGTGCCGCACCAGCGTGCGACCCCGGGTCTCGGCGACGACGACGAAGGACTCGTCGGGGGCCAGGGCCACGCCGTTGGCGAAGCGCAGGCCGTCGAGCACGGTCTCGACCGACCCGTCGGGGCGCAGCGCGAGCAGCCGGCCGCTGGCGGTGTCCTGGACGAAGTCGTCCTTCCACCGGTCGATGCCGAAGTGCCGCGAGGAGTCGGAGAACCACACCGTGCCGTCGCTGGCGATCGCGGCGTTGTTGCAGAAGACCATGGGGACGCCGTCGACCGCCGCCAGGACCTGCTCGACCGCCCCGGTGTCGGGGTCCATTCGCAGCACGCCGCGGTGGGAGTCGCAGACCAGCAGCCGGCCGTCGGGGTCGACCTCGATGCCGAGCGGGCGCCCGCCGGTGCTGCCGACCTGCTCGACCCTGGAGCCGTCGTGGGAGACCCGCAGCACCGCGCCGTCGACGGTGCCGGTGTAGACCGACCCCTCGTGCCGGCCGGAGGTGGCGACGACGACGTCCTCGGCACCGTCGTGGCCGACGGGGTGGACCTGGAGCGTGCGGGAACCGGTCATGCGGACAGCCTCCTGTAGATCGGGCCCTGGAGGAACCCCGGCAGGACGCGACGCGCCGAGCCGGTGAGGTCGAGGTCCAGCACCCGGTCAGGGTCGACGAAGACGATCTGGCGTCCCTCGGTGCACGCGATGTCGGGATCGTCGAGGTCGACGCCGGCGGCGTAGAAGGTCATCTGGTCCCAGGTGCCGTAGCCCTCGTGGAAGACCTGCAGCTGCTCGACGAGCTCGAGCTCCTCGGGCGCCAGCACGACCCCGGTCTCCTCCTCCAGCTCGCGGACCGCGCCGGTCAGCGGGTCCTCACCGGGCTCGAGGTGGCCGCCGCAGAGCCCCCACTTCTCGGGGTCGATGACGGGGTGCTCGTCGCGCTCCTGCATGAGCAGGCGGCCACGGCGGTCGACCAGGACGACACAGGCGAAGTCGTGCACGTCCCGGAACCTACCGCTGGACCTAGAGCCGCGCGCGGTAGCGGCGTCCGCGCAGCGCCTCCTCCACGAGGCCGACCTCCCGTCGTACGCCGACGAGCCGGGCCTCCTCGGCCAGGAAGGTCTGCACGGCCGCCTCCACCACGTCGCCGTCGGCGACCTGCGGCAGGTCGGCGCGGGCCTCGCTCAGCCCGCGCCGGACCGCGGCGTGGCAGCCCTCCACGTGCAGCACTGCGAACCGCGCCAGCACGACGGGGTGGCGCCGCAGCGTCGGGTAGGAGCGGAACTCCGGAGGACAGAGGTCCAGTAGCCAGGCGCAGGCCGTGACCTCCCAGTCGGGCGCGTCGGGCGGGCGCACGGCCCGCGGCCAGCCGGGCGGGGCGACGAGTCGGTCCATGACTCCGATGGTACGCCAGGATCGAACACGTGTTCGACTCCGGACGCGACCGACCTCACCCCGCCAGGAACGAGAACCGCACCTCGCGCTCGGGGTTGTCGACGTTGAGGTCCACCAGGCACAGGCTCTGCCACGTGCCGAGGGCCAGCTGCCCGCCCAGCACCGGGAGCGTCGCGTACGGCGGCACGATCGCGGGCATCACGTGCGACCGGCCGTGACCGGGGGTGCCGTGCCGGTGCCGCCAGCGGTCGTCCGCGGGCAGCAGGTCGGCCAGCGCGGCGAGCAGGTCGTCGTCGGAGCCGGCTCCTGTCTCGAGCACCGCGAGACCGGCCGTGGCGTGCGGCACGAAGACGTGCAGCAGCCCGTCGCCGCGGCCCGCGACCCAGGCACGGGCGCGGTCGGTGAGGTCCAGGACGGTGTCGCGCCCGCCGGTGCGGACGAGGAAGGTCTCGCTGTCCACGGCGCTCACCCCTCCAGCCACGCGGTGAAGGCGCGCGAGTCGTAGGGCCGGCCGAGGAACGCCTCGACCAGGTCGGCGGCGTCCCGGCTGCCCCCGGCGGCGAGCACGGTGTCGCGGTAGCGGGTGGCCACGTCGGGCGCGAAAAGGTCGCCCTCGTCGAAGGCGGAGAAGAGGTCCTTCGCGATGACCAGGCTCCACATGTACGTGTAGTAGCCCGAGCCGTAGCCCTCCAGGTGCCCGAAGCCGCAGTGGAAGTGGGTGCCCGGCAGCTGCGCCCAGACCGCGTACCGGTCCGAGAGCTCCTGCGAGCGCTTGGTCAGGTCGACCGGGAGCTCGGCGTGGAAGCGGTAGGAGACGGCCGCGTAGTACATCTGCGTGCGCGCGTAGTAGCCCTTGCCGAGCTCGTCGGCGGCACGCATCCGTTCGACGAGCGCGGCCGGGATCGGTTCCCCCGCCTCGTCGACGGCGAAGCTGCTCAGCACCCCGTGGTCCCAGGCCCACTCCTCCAGCATCTGGCTCGGGGCCTCCACGAAGTCCCACTCGGTGGCCACACCGGAGAACCGGACCCACGGGTGGCGCCCGGCCAGCACGTGGTGGAGCAGGTGGCCGAACTCGTGGAACAGCGTCACGACCTCGGAGTGGTCCATCCGGGTGCGGCCGAAGTTGCAGACCAGCACGCCCTCGGGCAGCTGGCGACCACCCACCCCGCGGACCAGGTCGAACTGGGCGGCGTGGTTGTACTTGCCCGCCCGCGGGTGCAGGTCGAGGTGGATCCGGCCGAGCAGGTCGCCGGACTCGACCAGCCTGACGTCGTACGTCGCCACCTCGGTGTGCCAGCTGGGCGCGTCCGGGACCGGGACGTACTCCAGGCCGAACAGCCGTCCGGTGACCTCCAGCAGCCCGGCCCGGACGCGGTCGGAGGCGAAGTACCGCCGCACCGCCTGGCCGTCGACGTCGAACCGCTCACGGCGCACGACCTCGCCGTAGTAGCGGGCGTCCGCGACGTCCAGCCGGCCCAGGCCGGGGTGGTCCTGGCGGGCCCTCTCCAGCAGCAGGGCGGCATCGCGCTCCGCGCTGGCGGTCGCGTCCTCGGCGATCTTGTCGATGAAGGCGGCCACCGCGTCGCCGGTGCCGATCATCTTGACCTCGGCGTCGAAGTCGGGCCAGGAGGCGTAGCCGAGCAGCCGAGCCTGCTCGTCGCGCACCCGCAGCAGGTCGTGCAGGACGGGGTCGTTGGCCGGCCACCCGATGTTGAGGAAGGTGTGCATGACCGCGTGCCGGGCCTTGGGATCCGCGGAGAACATCAGGAACGGGTTGGTGTCGGGGTATCCCGTGGTGATCGTGACCTTGCCGTCCTCGTCGGCGGGGTGGGCCTCCACGTAGTCGTCGGGCAGGCCGGCCAGGGCGCTCGCCGGCACGCGGGTCTCCCCCGCGCCGTCGCGGATGTTGCGGGAGAAGGCCTGTCCGAGGTCGGTCTCGCGGGCCGACAGCTCGCGCAGCCGCTCGCGGGTGCGCTCGTCGCGGTCGACGCCGGAGCGGCGGAAGGAGCGCAGGGCGTCGGCCAGCACCCGGTCGGCACCGTCGGGCAGTCCGTCAGTCGGGGCGGCCGACAGCACGGCATACACCACCGGGTCGAGCATGAGGGTGGTGCGCAGCTCGTGCAGCTGCTGCTCGTAGCCCTCGGCCCGCTCGCGCAGCTCGCCGTCGGGGTGGACCTGGGAGAGCAGGCCGGCCACGGCGAAGGCGTTGGCGAGCGCGACGTGCAGGTCGTTCCAGACCAGCAATGTCTCCGGGTCGCCCGCCGGCGTCTCGCGGAGCACCGCGACCAGGCCCCGGGCCTCCTCGAGACCACCGAGGACGCGGGTGTCGAGGAATCCGTTCCAGGCCTCGAGGTCGTCGGTCGCGGGCAGGGTCAGCGGCTCGAGGTGGGACACGCGCGTCACGGTACCCAGCCCGCTCCCGCCGAGCCGGCCCGGAGTTCCGTACACGTCGTACGGAATGACGGGCCGGCTCGGCGGGCTGCGGTCAGACCTGGGTGACGCCGGGGTCCTGCGGAGGCTCGATCCCACCGGCGCAGGAGGCCATCGGCTCGGGCGCGGTCTCGCCGTTGCCGAGCTGGGCGATGAAGAGCGGCAGTCGGGGGTCGTCGGCGCCGGTGAGCGCGAGCCGGTGGCCCCAGACGGTGACGACGACCGGGGCGTCCAGGCCGACCCAGGGCGTCATGATCCCGTTCTGCGGGAGCAGGTCGGCGAGCAGCGCCACGTCGCCGTCGTCGAGGCCGGGGTCGTGGGCGATGACGACGGTCCCGTGCTCGAGGTCGTGGCCCAGGTTCTCCGCCGGCACCTGCTCGTCGTAGACCCCGCAGTCGAGCCAGCGGTCCGCGTGCGGGCCACCGACCGGCGGCTCTGTCGGGTAGTCGACGTCCTCGTCGGTGTGGGTCGTGGGCAGGTCCTCGAAGACCTCGACCGCGTCGAGGGTCAGGTCCACGGGCTCGGGGCGCGCTCGCTCCACCGCCTGCGGCAGCAGCAGCGCGGTGCCCATCACCAGCAGGACGCCGAGCAGGGCCACCAGCAGGACCCGACGGTTCACGCGCCGCTCGCCGGGCCCTGGTCGCCGCGGGCCAGGATCTCCTCGACCCGCTCCACCTTGGCGGCGAGCTGTCCGTCCCAGCCGGGCCGGATGTCGGCCTTGAGCACCAGCCCGACCCGGGGCGAGACCTCGGCGACGACGTCCACGGCCCGCTTCACCACAGCCATGACCTCGTCCCACTCACCCTCGATGTTGGTGAACATCGCGTTGGTCTCGTGCGGAAGCCCCGACTCGCGGACCACCCGGACCGCGGCAGCGACCGCCTCCGAGACACCCCCGGTCTCGTCGCCGGTGGTCGGGGAGATGCTGAAGGCCACGATCATGGCGCCACGCTATCGAGGGCCTCCACGTCGTCGTCGGTGACGTCGGGCACCAGCTCCCGCAGCCGGGCCATCGCCTCGCGACCGTGCGACTTCACCGTGCCGAGCCCGATGCCCAGCACGTCGGCGGTCTGCTGCTCGGTGAGGTCGTCGAAGTAGCGCAGCACCACCACCGCGCGCTGTCGAGGCGACAGCTCGAGGAGGGCGCGGCGCAGTACCTCGCGGTCGGTGGGGTCGCGGGTCTCTGCCGTCGTCTCGGGCAGGGTGCCCGTGCTGACCTCGCGCCACCGCCGGCCACGCCAGCGATCGGTCACCTCGCGGGCGAGGATCCTGCGCACGTAGGGCTCGGGGCGGTCGGCGATCCGCGCCCACCGCGGCCAGGCCTTCACCAGGGCGGCCTGCACGAGATCCTCGGCGTGCCCGTGGTCGCCGGTCATGAGGTACGCCGTGCGCAGCAGCGCCTGCCTGCGCGCGGCCACGAACTCCTCGAAGGACTCGCGTGTCCTGCTGTCAGGCCTCGACACGTCGCCTCCAGCCCAGGAGCCACGCGCCGGCCACGAGGGTCACGAAACCCACGAGCGCCGCGACGACCCGCGGGTCCCAGGGCCGGTCCGGCTCGGGGAAGTCGCGGGGCTCCACGGCCAGGAGGTCCGTCGCCAGATTTCCTGGCACGTGCTGGAACGACCCGGCCTGGACGAGGACCCGTCGCTCGCCCGTGGCAAGCGAGACCACCTCGAGCCTCGTGTCGCGATCGACCGCCTCGGGGTCGCTGGTCGCGAAGACCACCGTCTCACCGTCGGTCCAGCCGACCGCCTCCTCCACGTCCTCCTCGATGAGGACATCCGGGCGCCCGTCCCCGCGCAGCAGCAGGAGCGGGCCGGGATTGCTGCGGGGGAAGGCAATCGCGCTCCCGTCGGGTGACAGGGCGCTCACCCACCCGTAGTCGGTACGGCGACCCGACGGCCCGCTGCGCCGCCCCGTGCGGACGTCGAGGACAGGGCGGTCGTCGACGGTGAGGAGGACCTGACCGGAACCGTTCCCGGCGTCGACCTCCGCGTCGAGGCCGAGCAGCCTGGGTGCGTCGTCGGCCGCGACGTCCCAGACGCGCAGACCCTCACCGGAGTAGAAGCCGCCTTGGAAGCGAGCCGGCGCGTCGTCGCCGACCCGGTACTCCCCCCACGTCGCGACCAGGGCGGTCGCATCAGCCCACACGGGGTCGGCGGCGATGCCGAGGCCGTGCTCGGTCTCGACCTCGTGCCGCCGGACCTCTCCGCTCTCGGCGTCCCAGACAGCGATTCCGACCACGGGCAGATCCTGGCCGTCCGAGGTCTGGGGCGACCCTGTGGTCTCCCCCGTGATCCAGTACGCCACCTTGGACCCGTCCGGGGACAGCGCGTGGCCCCGGTGCGCGTCGTCGGGCAGGTCGAGGAAGAGGTACTCCCCTGTCGTGGCGGACACGGCCACGACGCCGTCCTCGGAGCCGAGCCATCCGTTGCGCTCGGTCTCCCGGAGGAGCGCCAGCGGACCCGTCGGCTGACCGTCGTTGCCCGGCAACCATCCGCTCGGCTCCCAGATCCGGGCCGGCAGCGCCGGCGCGGTCCCCGGCGCCGCCGGGTCGACCCCGGGCGAGCGCTGCCAGGTGTCGATGCCGACCAGCGACACGACGGCGAGCACGGCGACGGCCACGAGCGCCGCCGTACCGGCGCGGCGCCGGCGGTGGAACCGGGCAGCGCGGTCCCACAGCCGGGGGTCCGGGGTGGCCGCAGGTGCGTCCGAGGCGAGGTCGACCAGGCGGTCGTGCAACGTGCTCATGTCCAGGTACACGTCCCGAGAGAGGTGGACGGAGGGGTCTTCCCCGCGTGTTCACGCAGAAATATGTCGTGCCCCCGGTCCCACGTGGGGACCGGGGGCACGAGCCGGCTCGATCAGCCCTTCAGCAGCGACCGCAGGACGTACGGCATGATCCCGCCGTTGCGGTAGTAGTTCGCCTCGCCCGGGGTGTCGATCCGGACGACCGCGTCGAACTCGACGCCGTCCGCCTTCACCTTGACCGTGCGCGGGGTGGTGCCGTCGTTGAGCTCGGTGATGCCGGTGATGGAGAACGTTTCTTCGCCGGTCAGGCCGAGGCTCTCGGCGTTCTCACCCTCGGGGAACTGCAGCGGGATGACGCCCATGCCGATGAGGTTCGAGCGGTGGATGCGCTCGAAGGACTCGGCGATGACGGCCTTCACGCCCAGCAGCGCGGTGCCCTTGGCCGCCCAGTCGCGCGAGGAGCCGGAGCCGTACTCCTTGCCGGCCAGCACCACCAGCGGGATGCCCGCGTCGATGTAGCGCTCGGAGGCCTCGTAGACCGTGGTGACCTCGCCGTCGGCGGTGAAGTCGCGGGTCACGCCACCCTCGGTGCCTGGGGCCAACTGGTTGCGCAGCCGGATGTTGGCGAAGGTGCCGCGGATCATCACCTCGTGGTTGCCGCGGCGCGAGCCGTAGGAGTTGAAGTCCCGCTGCTCGACGCCGTGCTCGGCGAGGTAGCGGCCGGCGGGGCTGTCCTTCTTGATCGCACCAGCGGGGCTGATGTGGTCGGTGGTGACCGAGTCGCCCAGCTTGAGCAGGACGCGGGCGCCGTCGATGTCGGTGACCGGCTCCGGCTCCTCCGGCATGCCCTCGAAGTACGGCGCCTTGCGGACGTAGGTGGAGTCCTCGTCCCAGGTGAAGGTGTCGCCCTCGGGGGTGGGCAGCGAGCGCCAGCGCTCGTCGCCCTTGAAGACGTCGGCGTAGGAGTCGCTGAACATCTGCGAGTTGATCGCACCGGCGATGGTCTCCTCGACCTCCTGGGGCGAGGGCCAGACGTCACGCAGGTAGACCTCGTTGCCGTCGGTGTCGACGCCCAGCGGGTCGTTGAACAGGTCGACGTCCATCGAGCCGGCCAGCGCGTAGGCGACGACCAGCGGCGGGGAGGCCAGGTAGTTCATCTTGATGTCGGGGCTGATCCGACCCTCGAAGTTCCGGTTGCCCGAGAGCACCGAGACGACGGCGAGGTCGTGCTCGTTGACCGCGGCGGAGACCTCGGGGATGAGCGGGCCGGAGTTGCCGATGCAGGTCACGCAGCCGTAGCCGACGAGGTTGAAGCCCAGCTTGTCGAGGTACGGCGTCAGGCCGGCCTTCTCGTAGTAGTCGCTGACCACCTGCGAGCCCGGCGCCAGCGTGGTCTTGACCCACGGCTTGCGGCTCAGGCCCTTCTCGACGGCCTTCTTGGCCAGCAGCGCCGCGCCGATCATGACCGACGGGTTGGAGGTGTTGGTGCACGAGGTGATCGAGGCGATCGTCACCGCGCCGTGGTCGAGCTCGAACTCCGTGCCGTCCTCCAGGGTCACGTGCACCGGGTTGCTCGGGCGGCCGCCGTCCGCGGGGGCGCAGGACAGGTAGTCCACGCGCTCGCCGCGACCGTCGGCGCCGGAGGTGGCCGGCGGGTCGGAGGCCGGGAAGCTCTCCTCGAGCGCCTCGTCGTAGGCGCCCTCGACGTCGTGGCCGTTGCTGACGTAGTCGGTCAGCGCCCCACGGAAGGACTGCTTGGCCTGGGTGACCTCGACCCGGTCCTGCGGGCGCTTGGGGCCGGCGATGGACGGGACGACGGTGGACAGGTCGAGCTCGAGCTTCTCGGAGTAGCGCGGCTCCGCGGAGGGGTCGAGCCAGAGACCCTGCGCCTTGGCGTAGGCCTCCACCAGGGCGACCTGCTCCTCGGAGCGGCCGGTGAGCTTGAGGTAGGTGATGGTCTCCTCGTCGATCGGGAAGACCGCGATGGTCGAGCCGAACTCGGGGCTCATGTTGCCGATCGTGGCGCGGTTGGCCAGCGGCAGCGCGGAGACGCCGGGGCCGTAGAACTCCACGAACTTCCCGACCACGCCGTGCTTGCGGACCATCTCGGTGATGGTGAGCACCAGGTCGGTGGCGGTGGAGCCCTCGGGCAGCGAGCCGGAGAGCTTGAAGCCGACCACGCGCGGGATGAGCATGGAGACCGGCTGGCCGAGCATCGCGGCCTCGGCCTCGATGCCGCCGACGCCCCAGCCGACGACGCCGATGCCGTTGACCATGGTGGTGTGGCTGTCGGTGCCCACGCAGGTGTCGGGGTAGGCCTGCAGCTCGCCGTCCACCTCGCGGGTGAACACGGTGCGGGCCAGGTGCTCGATGTTGACCTGGTGGACGATGCCGGTGCCCGGCGGGACGACCTTGAAGTCGTCGAAGGCGCCCTGGCCCCAGCGCAGGAACTGGTAGCGCTCGCGGTTGCGCTCGTACTCGATCTCGACGTTGCGCTCGAAGGCCTCCGGGGTGCCGAAGACGTCGGCCATGACGGAGTGGTCGATGACCATCTCGGCCGGGGCCAGCGGGTTGATCCGCGACGGGTCGCCGCCGAGGTCGGCCATCGCCTCGCGCATGGTGGCCAGGTCGACGACGCACGGGACGCCGGTGAAGTCCTGCATCAGCACGCGCGCGGGCGTGAACTGGATCTCCTTGTCGGGCTCGGCGGTCTCGTCCCAGCCGGCCAGGGCCTTGATGTCCTCGGCGGTGATGTCGGCACCGTCCTCGGTGCGCAGGAGGTTCTCCAGGAGGACCTTGAGGCTGAAGGGCAGGCTGTCGACGTCGAGCCCGTCGCCCTTCACCGCATCGAGGCGGAAGATCTCGTACGACGTCCCGTCGACGTCCAGGGTGCTCTTGGCACCAAAGCTGTCCTTGCTCGCCACTGCGTTCTCCTCTGTCGCGTCTGCGCCGGGTGACCCCGGCCATCCTGCCACCCCGCGCTCGCGGTCAGCAGGTGCATATCTCTTGACGTCAAGATACATGACATCGAGCGACGCGGCAGCACCCCTCCGGGTCGTGTCGGCGCCCTTGCGCAGCCCCGCGCTGCGTAGAGTCGCCCGCCGTGCGCCCCTACGCCCTGCTGGTCCTCGCGGGCTTCAGGCAGCAGTCGGCCTACCGCCTGGCCGCCCTCGCCGGGCTGGTCGCCAACACCACCTTCGGCTTCCTCAAGGTGGCGATCCTGCTGGCGACGGTGGAGGCGGCCGGCGGCGAGCTGAACGGGTACGACGCCGGCAGCATGGCCGCCTACATCTGGATCTCCCAGGGGCTGCTGGGGTCGGTCAACCTCTTCGGTCGCACCGAGGTAGCCGAGCGCATCCGCACCGGCGACGTCGTGGTCGACTTCCTGCGCCCCCTCGACGTCCAGGGCGCGTCCGTCGCCACCGAGGTCGGGCGCAACCTGTTCGCCCTGCTCCCCCGCGGCATCCCCTCGGTGCTCGTCGGCGCCCTCGTGGTCGGGATGACGATGCCCACCACGCCGCTGCCCTACCTGCTCGGCGCCGTGAGCGTCCTGCTCGGCATCACCGTGTCCGTCACGACGGTCTACCTCGTGGCCGCGACCGGCTTCTGGCTGGTGGAGACCCGCGGGGTCCAGATCCTCTACATGGTCCTCTCGGGCTTCCTGGCCGGTCTCTTCGTGCCGATCAGCCTCTTCCCCGCTCCGCTGCTCGCCCTGGCCAGCGCCACGCCGTTCCCGTCGATGCTGCAGTACCCCGTCGACGTCCTCTCCGGCCGTGTCGAGGGCCTGGCCGCGCTCGGCCTGGTCGCCGCCCAGGTCGCCTGGCTGGTCGCCACCGCCGCCCTCGGGCAGGCCCTGACCCGCCGCGGGCGGCACAAGCTGGAGGTGCAGGGCGGATGAGCTCCACCCAGCCCCGTGCCGTCCTGCACGGCAGCCGCTGGACGCCGTACCGCGCCGTCCTCGGCTCGCGCGTGCGCTCCCAGGCCAGCCACCGCGCCAGCTTCGGGCTCGACCTGGGCAGCTCGCTCCTGGTCGGCATCGTCGAGCTCGCCGAGGTGGCGGTGCTCTTCACCAGCGTCAGCGCGATCGGCGGCTTCGACCTCGCCGCGATCCTGCTCGTCTTCGGCCTGGCCGACCTCTGCTTCTCCGTGGCCGACATGGTCTTCGGGCACTGCGACAACCTCCCGGAGTACGTGCGCACCGGCCGCCTGGACGTCTTCTACCTCCGCCCCCAGCCGCTGCTGCTGCAGCTGGTCACCTCCGACGTGAGCCTGCGCCGGCTCGCCCGCGCCGCGGTCGGGCTCGTCGCGCTGGTCGTGGGGCTGGCGGTCAACGAGATCGCGTGGGGTCCGGGCGCCGTCACGCTGCTGCTGCTCGCGGTCCTCAGCGGCACCGCGACCTTCTCGGCGATGTTCGTGATGGCCGGCGGCCTGCAGTTCTTCCTCGTCAACGGCGCCGAGATGACCAACGCCTTCGTGTACGGCGGTCGGTACGCCGCCACCCAGCCCGGCTCGGTCTGGGGCCGGCCGCTGGTCGTCGTCTTCGGCTTCTTCTTCCCCATGGCCTTCACCGCCTACCTGCCCGTCACCACGCTGCTCGGCCTGCCCGCCTTCGCCGGTCTGCCCGGCTGGGTGGGCTGGTGCGCGCCGGTGGCGGCGGTCTGGGCGTGGCTGGCGGCGCTGCTGGCGTGGCGCACCGGGGTCCGGCACTACCAGGGAGCAGGCGGATGAGCAGCGAGCGGATCACCGAGACCCCGATCATCGAGACCCGGGGCCTGACCCGGACCTTCCGGGTCCGCGACGGGCTGACCCGGCGCACCGTCGTGGCCGTCGAGGACCTCTCGCTCCGGGTCGACCCCGGCGAGGCCGTGGGCTACATCGGCGCCAACGGCGCCGGGAAGTCGACGACCATCAAGATGCTCACCGGGATCCTCGTGCCCACCTCCGGCGAGGCCCGCACCTGCGGTCTGCGCCCGGTCGCCGACCGGCGCCGGCTCGCGCGGCAGGTCGGTGTCGTCTTCGGGCAGCGCTCCCAGCTGTGGTGGGACCTCCCTGTGGGCGACTCCTTCGCGCTGCTCGCCGCCATCCACCGCCTCTCCCCCGCCGATGCCGCCTCCCGCCGCGACGAGCTCGTCGCGCAGCTGGAGCTCGAGGAGTTCTGGACCACGCCCGTGCGCCAGCTGTCGCTGGGCCAGCGGATGCGCGCGGAGGTCGCCGCCGCCCTGCTGCACCGGCCGCGCCTGGTGATCCTGGACGAGCCGACGATCGGGCTGGACGTGCTGAGCAAGCAGCGGCTGCGGGAGTTCCTGGTCGCCGAGCGCCGCGAGCACGGCACGACCCTGCTGCTCACCACCCACGACATGGGCGACGTCGAACGGCTCTGCGACCGGGTCGTGCTCGTCGACCGCGGCCGCACGGTCTACGACGGCGACCTCGCCGGGTTGTCCCGCACCGTCGGCGCGCAGCGGGTGATGACGGTCGACCTGGCCGAACCGGTCCCCGCGACGGCGCTCGCGCTCCCCGACGGCGCGTCGCACGTGGGCGAGCAGGGCCACGGCCTGCGCCACCGGATCGGCTTCGACTCCGAGCGGGCCACCGCGGCCGCCGTCCTGGCGGCCGTCAGCACCGCCGCCGAGGTCCTCGACCTCTCCATCGAGGAGCCGGACGTCGAGGACGTCGTGCGGAGGGTCTACGCGAGTCGACGCTGATCCCCGGCGAGCGCCCGCCCCGGCGGCGTACCAGGGGGGCTCGCTGACCGGTCCAGCAGGCCTCGTCAGCGCCCTGCGGCTCCACTAGATTCCGGCCATGTCCCTCCGGGTCGGCGTCGCCGCCATCTCCTGCGCACTGCTGCTCGCCTCGTGCTCCTCCGACCCGGTCGCCGAGCCCACCCCGCCCGTCGAGGGGGCCACCCCCGGGACCGGTGCCCCCTTCGCCGAGGACGTGCCCCGTCTCGGCCCCTCCACGGCCCTCGACGAGGCAGTCCGTGCGGCCGGCTTCGACGCGGGCACGGCGTTCGTGGCCGCCGAGACGCGCTCCAGCCTCGACGTCGTCGACTCCCGCTCCTTCGTCCTCACCCACGACCTGCCCAACGGCGCCGTCGCCGAGGTGACCTACCGCCTGTCGCCCGGCACCGGAGCAACCGCTCCCGACGACGGGGTCACCCTCGACGCTGAGGAGGAGGGTGACCGCTACGTCCTGTCGCTCTCCTACGCCATCGACGCCGACACGCTGCCGGAGGACATCCGGGATCGGCTGGCCGCCGGGTCCGACGGAGGGTCGGCGCTACGGAGCACCGGCGGCACGACCGTGGCGGCAGCAGCTGGGCGCCCGCTCGCGGTCCGGGCCCAGGAATCGCCCTCCACCTTCGACGTCGTCGTCGACGCGGTCCTCAACCAGGCGGCCGAGACCTTCCAGGACAGCGTGGTCGACAGGACCGGGTCCAAGCCCGCCTCGGTCTCGTGGGAGGCGTGGAAGGCCGGCAACAAGGTCTGGGACGCCGTCAACGCCAACGACCTGGTCGCCCAGGCCCTGGCGAAGGTGGACGCCCTCGCCGCGTGCGCCGAGAACCCCTCCAACCCTCTGACGATCAAGCAGTACGCCGAGGACCCGAGCGCCAAGGCGAAGGTGACCGAGCAGCTCGCGGAGCTCAAGGGCGAGATCCAGGCCAACGCGGCGGCCCTGTTCCTCCAGCTGCTCGCCGACACGGGCTCCTCGCTGGCCGGCTCGGTGAAGTGGCTCGGGTTCGTCGTGGCCCCGGCCACCGCCTACGTCAAGCAGACGCTCACCTCGCTGATCGCCGAGCGGGTGCGCGAGGCGGAGGTGTTGGTGCCGAAGTGCACGAAGCGGAGCTACACCATCAGCGGCACCATCCCCTCCCAGCCCGGTGGCATCGAGGTCGAGGGCACCGCCTGCTCGCTGGAGAAGCGGTACACCGCGACCACCACGGGTGACCTCGTCGGGACCTTCTCCTTCCGCCCCAACCGCGAGACCGGCGGCACCTTCGCCTACACCGGCGTCGTGAGCAACGCCGGGCTGCGCCTCAACGGCAGCGGCGCCTACAGCATCCGCCTCTCCGGCGACGCCACGACCGGGACGATGACCTTCGACTTCGCCGGAAGCCTCAACATCCCCGGCTTCGGCACGACGACCGGCACGGCGGTCTCGAGCCTGGACCTGGTGGCGATCGAGCCCTGCTGAGGCGTCAGTGCGCGGCGGCGCGCTCGAAGACCGCCACGCACTCGACGTGGTGCGTCATGGGGAACAGGTCCAGCCCGCGCAGCGAGCGCAGGGAGTACCCCGCCTCGGCGAGGTACGCCGTGTCACGGGCCAGCGCGGCCGGGTCGCACGCCACGTAGGCGATCCGGCGGGGGGTGCGGCGCGCGACCTCGCGGA
Organism: Nocardioides sp.; assembly: GCF_030149505.1. Lineage (GTDB taxonomy): Bacteria > Actinomycetota > Actinomycetes > Propionibacteriales > Nocardioidaceae > Nocardioides. The sequence continues at coordinate 293,414 of NZ_JASBRN010000045.1, read as the reverse complement.
CCACCTTGCGGCGGGCGCCGGTGCGCGGCGGGTCCAGGACGACCAAGTCGACGGCGCCGCTCATGATCGGGCCGCGCGGCTTGGCCAGGACCCGCTCGACGTCGCCGGAGACGGCCTCCCACCGACCGGGCAGGGTCGCGAGGTTGGTGCGGGCGTGCTCGACGGCCTCACGGTCGCCCTCGACCATCCCGACCGTCCCGGTGACACCGGCGGCGTGGCCGAGGAAGCGGGCGAAGAGCCCCACCCCGGCGTACAGGTCGAGCACGCGGTCGCCGGCGCGGGGCTCGAGACCGGCCAGCACCGACTCCACGAGCACCTCGGCGGCACCGGGGTGCACCTGCCAGAAGCCGTCGGCGGCGACGGAGAACTCCACGCCCCGCACGGTGTGCAGCTGCTCGGCCGGCACCCGGCCGGCGGCGTCGATGCGGCAGTCGTCGACCTCGACCACCTCGTGGGAGCGGTGCTTGCGCATGCCCTTCGCCCCGTCGGGCAGGGACACGTAGCGCTGGCGGGTGCGCCAGCGCAGCCCGTCGACGTCGCCGGGGACGGCCTCGACCTCGACGTCGACCTCGAGCTTCGCCAGGCGCTGCATCTGCTCGCGCACGACCGCCGCCTTGAGCGCCCGTTGTGCGGGCAGCGCGACGTGCTGCAGGTCGCAGCCGCCGCAGCGGCCCGGCCCGGAGAACGGACAGGGCGGCTCGACCCGGTCCGGGGAGGCCTCGAGGACCTCCACCGCGTCGCCGCGCCAGAAACGGTCCCCTTCGACGCCCTCGGTCACCTCGACGACCACGCGCTCGCCGGGCAGCGCGTGGCGCACGAACACCACGGGCCCCGACTCCGGGCGCAGCACGCAGTGCCCGCCGTGGGCGACCGGGCCGACGACGCCCTCGATGCGGGTGCCGACCGCGCTCGGCCCCGACGCTGCGGCGCTCACTGGTCCCGCGCCCGGCCGCGACGCAGGTCGCCGGCGTGGACGCGCTGGTCCTCGGTGAGGACCCGCTCGCGCGCGAGCTCGGAGGAACGCAGCTGGTAGGGCACGGAGATGACCATCACTCCCGGGGTGAAGAGCAGGCGGCCCTTGAGCCGCAGGGCGGTCTGGTTGTGGAGCAGCTGCTCCCACCAGCGGCCGACGACGTACTCCGGGATGTAGACCGCGACGACGCCACGCGGGTTGGCCCGGCGGATCGCGCTGGCGTACTCCAGGATCGGGCGCACGAGCTCGCGGTAGGGCGAGTGCAGCACCTTGAGCGGCACGTCGAGCCGGCGCTCGTCCCACTCCGCCATGAGGGCGGAGGTCGCCTTGTGGTCGGTGGCGACGTAGACGCCCTCCAGCACGTTGGGACGGGTCGCCTTGGCGAAGGCCAGGGCCCGCAGGGTCGGCTTGTGCAGCTTGGAGACCAGGACGATCGCGTGCACCCGGGTCGGGAGCACCTTGTCCTCCTCGTCCGCGGCCAGCTCCAGGGCGACCTGGTCGTAGTGCTTCCGCACCCCGCTCATGAGCAGGTAGAAGGTGCCCATCGCCAGGATCGCGATCCACGCGCCGGCGAGGAACTTCGTCACGACGATGACCACGAAGACGGCGGCCGTCAGGCCCAGTCCCACGGTGTTGATCAGTCGGGAACGCTGCATGCGCGCGCGCTCGGCCGGGTCGGTGGTCGTGGTCAGCTCCCGGGTCCAGTGCCGGATCATCCCCAGCTGGCTGAGGTTGAAGGAGACGAAGACGCCCACGATGTAGAGCTGGATCAGTCGCGTGACCTGGGCGTCGAAGGCCACGATGAGCGCGATCGCCATGACGGCGAGGAAGACGATGCCGTTGCTGAAGGCGAGGCGGTCGCCGCGCTGGCCCAGCGCCCGCGGGGCGAAGCCGTCGCGGGCCAGGATCGAGCCGAGCACGGGGAAGCCGTTGAAGGCGGTGTTGGAGGCGAGCACCAGGATCACGCCGGTGGCCAGCACGACGAAGTAGTACGCCGGGGAGAACCCGTCGAAGACGCCCTCGGCGATCTGGGCGATGAGGGTGTCCTGGCTCCCCGAGACGACGCTCCCGTCGGCCGCGAGCAGCCGGTCGCCCTCGTGCGGGTCGACGTAGCGCACGTCCATCAGGTTGCCGAGCGCGACCACGCCCATCATCAGCACGATCGCGACCATCGCCAGCAGCGCGAGCGTCGTGGCGGCGTTGCGGCTCTTGGGTCGGCGGAAGGCGGGCACGCCGTTGGAGATGGCCTCGACGCCGGTCAGGGCCGCACAGCCCGAGGAGAAGGCGCGGGCGACGAGGAAGACGAGCGCGATGGTGGTCAGCGTCCCCTCGTAGCCCTCGGCCTCCACGATCGTGTACGCCGCGCTCTCGGCCGCCGGCAGCGTGCCGGTGGCCTGGCGGAACAGCCCGAAGCCGATCATCCCGACCAGCCCGATCATGAAGGCGTACGCCGGGAACGCGAACCACGCCCCCGACTCCCGCACCCCGCGCAGGTTGACCAGCGTCAGCGCGACCACCAGCACCGAGGCGATGAGGGCCTCGTGGCCGCTCACGAAGTCCAGCGCCGACGCGGCGTACTGGGCCGCCGAGGAGAGCGAGACCGCCACCACCAGCACGTAGTCGACGATGAGCGCGCTGGCGACCGTGATGCCCGCCCTGGGGCCGAGGTTGACCATGGCCACCTCGTAGTCGCCGCCACCGCTGGGGTAGGCGTGGACGGTCTGGCGGTAGGACGCCACGACGGTGAGCATCACGACCGCGACGGCCGCGGCGATCCACCACGAGTAGGCGTAGAGGCTCACCCCCGCCAACGACAGGATGATGAAGATCTCGTCGGGTGCGTAGGCCACCGAGGAGAGCGCGTCGCTGGCGAAGACGGGGAAGGCGAGCTTCTTGGAGAGGAGCGTCTCCCCCATCTGCGAGCTGCGCAGCTTGCGGCCCAGCAGGATCCGCTTCGAGACGTCGCCGACACCCACGGTCGGGAAGGCTACGGCACGTGCGCCCCCGGAGCCCCCTTGCGGCTAGCGTGGGCCCGTGCACGTCGTGATCATGGGCTGCGGCCGGGTCGGCTCGACCCTCGCCCGCTCCCTGGAGGACCGCAACCACACCGTCTCGGTGATCGACTCCGAGCCGGACGCGTTCCGACGTCTCGGGCCCGGCTTCAACGGGGACAAGGTGGCCGGCATCGGCTTCGACCAGGAGGTCCTGGAGAAGGCCGGCATCCGGCGCGCGGACGCCTTCGCCGCGGTCTCCTCCGGCGACAACTCCAACATCATCGCCGCCCGCGTGGCCCGCGAGACCTTCGGGATCCAGCAGGTCGTCGCGCGCATCTACGACCCCGGCCGCGCCGAGGTCTACCAGCGCCTGGGCATCACCACGGTCGCCACGGTGAAGTGGACCGCCGACCAGGTCCTGCGTCGGATCCTCCCGGCGGGCGCGGAGCCGGACTTCCGCGACCCCAGCGGCACCATCCGGGTCGACCACATCACCGTGCCCGAGGCCTGGATCGGCCACCGCACGATCGACCTGCAGGTGCAGAGCCGCTCCCGCATCGCCTGGATCGACCGGCTCGGCGAGGGCATGCTGCCCACCCGCGACACGATCCTGCAGGAGGGCGACATGCTCCACCTCGTCATCCGCGAGGAGACCGCCCCCCACACGTTCGCGGTCCTCGACAAGGGACCGGAGGAGAGCTGATGCGCGTCGCCATCGCCGGAGCAGGTGCCGTCGGCCGCTCCATCGCCCGTGAGCTGATCGGCAACGGCCACCAGGTGCTGCTGATCGACAAGAACGCCGACGCGATCAAGCCCGAGCGCGTCCCGCACGCCGAGTGGCTGCTGGCCGACTGCTGCGAGATGTCCTCGCTCGAGGAGGCCCGCCTCGACCGTTGCGACGTGCTCATCTCGGCCACCGGTGACGACAAGGCCAACCTGGTCGCCTCGCTGCTGGCCAAGACCGAGTTCGGCGTGCCGCGCACCGTCGGCCGGGTCAACCACCCCAACAACGAGTGGCTCTTCTCCGAGGCGTGGGGCGTGGACGTCAACGTCTCCACCCCGCGGATCATGTCGGCACTGGTCGAGGAGGCCGTCACCGTCGGCGACCTCGTGCGGCTGTTCACCTTCCGCCAGGGCAACGCCAACCTGGTGGAGATGACGCTCCCGGCCGACAGCCCGTACGTCGGCAAGCCGGCCGGCCTGGTGCCGCTGCCGGAGTCGTGCGTGCTGGTGACGATCCTGCGCGACGGACAGGTCTACACCCCTGACCCCGAGCAGCCGGTGGAGTCCGGCGACGAGCTGCTGTTCGTCGTGCCGGCCGAGAAGGAGGACGAGCTCGAGCGGCTGCTCGCGCCGTCCGCCCACGGGGGCTGACGACCGGTCAGGCCGTCGGATCGACCGGCGTCCGGTCGCGCCCCAGCACCCACAGCATCGCCCCGAGCGCGGCCAGCTGCAGGGGCCAGCCCAGGGCGATCTTGAGCGCGCCGAGCGCGGCGATGGCGAAGTCGACGTCGAGCGAGCCGCTCCACCCGCCGATCCACAGCGGGGCCTGGAGCGCGACCCGGATGACGCACGGGATCGCGAGCAGCCAGGTCAGCGTCGTGCACAGCTTCACGACCTGCTTGTCGTGGTGCCAGGCCGTGACGTCGCCGGTGACCGAACCGACCATGAAGCCGACCAGGGGCCAGCCGATGAAGCAGGTGAGCGCCATGACCACGGCGTACCCGCCGTTGTAGAGCAGGCCGGGCAGGAAGTAGGCCAGCGCCTGCTCGTCCTCGCTGCCGCCACGGCTGGCGGCGAGCCGGACGAAGAACCAGCCGATGCCGATGCCGACCAGCGCGTTGACGACGAACTGGACCGTCGAGCGCTGCACCAGCCGCACGGCCAGCAGCACCAGCGCGGCGCCGACGCTGACGGCGAGCGCCAGCTCGATCTCGCGGGTGCTCAGCCACAGGACCGTGAAGACGATGGTGGGCGCGGCGGCCTCGAGCATGCCGCGCCGGCCGCCCAGGGCCTTGCTCAGCTGCGCGCGCACGACCTGCTCGACCGTGACCCCCGGGTCGGCCTTGCCGCCGGGTGCGACCTCGTGGGTGCTCACGGCAGCAGCTGGTAGCGGGGGTTGAAGATGACCCGCTGCCCGTCGTGGACGCCGACGCGGCCCTCGACCGCGATCGAGACACCCGGGTCGATGCCGACGATCCGCCGCCGGCCGAGCCAGATGATCGTGATGGCCCCGGAGCCGTCGTACAGCTCGGCCTCGAGCGCGGGCACCCCGCCGCGCGGGCGCAGGGTCACCGTGCGCAGCGTGCCGCGCACGTGAACGCGACAGCGGTCCTCGCACGCGGCGACGGAGTCCTCACCGGCCTCGGTGGAGGTGCGGCGCAGCTCGCGGGCGTGCTGGTCGGAGCTGCTGGCCCAGCGGCTGATCGAGCGGCGCAGGCGGGACTTCTCTGCCACGCAGCGAGCCTACGTGCCGGGCGTGGCGTCGCCGGGCTGGGCGGCGTCCGACGCGCTGCCCGAGGGCTTGCTGAACGCAGGCGTCGTGGCGGCCGGGCCGAGGCGGCGGGCCCCCTCGGGCAGCGAGAGCGGGAGCGGCTCGCCCACCGGCATGGCGCCCTCGCCGCGGCGCACGACGACGGTGCGGATCACCGCGTCCCAGCGGGCCCGGTTCTCGCCGTCGCGGGCGGCGCCCCCGATGAGGGTGGCGCGCAGCATCCAGCGGGTGCCGTTGATGCCGATGATGCGTGAGCGCTGCTGGCCGGTGCGACCGTCGGTCAGGGTGCGGGTGAGCTCGCACGCCAGCTCCGGCCCCCACACGCCCTCGACCTCGGTGGCGGTGCCGCCGCGCTGGGCCATGTCGGAGGCGATCTGCGGGCGCACCTCGCTCCAGAGGTCGCCGTGGCGCGGCGCGGCGAAGGCGCGCAGCTCCAGCGCGCCGTCGGGCGCGGTGAGCAGCACCGCCTGCACGTCTCCGCTGGCCTCGTCGACCTGCAGGCGCAGCTCGGTGCCGGACGTGGGGGTGATGAGCAGGGATCCCAGGTCGACGCGCTGGACGCCCTCGGGGAGCTCGGGCATCTCGTTGACGTCGTGCGGGCCGGCCGGCGCGGTGCCCGCGGAGGTGTCCTCGCCTGCGCCGGCGCCGGGGGTCTCCGGCTGGGCGTCGTCAGCGGACTTGCGGCGGAATCTCACGGATGCTCCTCGAGGCGGGGTCTGGTCGGGGCTCGGGGACTGCTCGCAGGCTCCGCCGTCAGGCTGTGCTGGACGGATCGGGCCCGAACCCACCGGTAGAACCGTAGCCCCCGGCACCCCTGGAGGAGTCGGGCAGGGCGTCGACCTCCACGAAGCCGGCCCGCTCGACCCGCTGGAGCACCAGCTGAGCGACCCGGTCCCCGCGGCGCAGCTCCACCGGCTCGCGCGGGTCGAGGTTGACCAGCAGCACCTTCACCTCACCGCGGTAGCCCGCGTCCACGGTCCCGGGCGTGTTGACGATCGACAGGCCGTGCCGGGCGGCCAGGCCCGACCGGGGGTGCACCAGGCCGACGTACCCCTCCGGGATCGCCAGGGCGACCCCGGTCGGCACCAGCGCCCGCTCCCCCGGCGCCAGGACCACGTCGACGGTCGTGACGAGGTCCGCGCCGGCGTCGCCGGGGTGCGCGTAGGACGGCAACGGCAGGTCCGGGTCCAGGCGGACGACGGGCACGGACAGGTCGGCGGGGGGGGCCAGGTCGGTCACCCTTTCCACGGTAGTGCGAGGATCGGGGGCGTGGACACGGCCTCCCCGACGCACTACCGCGAGCGGCTCTCCGTGCCCGTCCGCTGGTGGGCGCAGGGCACGATGCTCGTCGCCAGCCTGTGGCTGGCCGTCATCGTCGCCGTCCCCGGCGCCGTCGCGTGGGCCGTCACCGGCGCCGCGGTCGCGCTCATGGCCGCTCTCTTCCTCACGTACGGCGCGGCGCTGGTCAGCGTGGAGGACGGCTGGTTCCGGGCCGGCCGGGCGCGGGTGGAGCTGCGCTTCGTCGGCGAGGTGGTGCCGCTGGACGCCGAGGCGACCCGGCTCGTGGCCGGTCGCGACGCGGACGCCCGGGCCTACCTGCTGCTGCGCCCCTACCGGAAGAAGGCGGTCAAGGTGTCGCTGAGCGACCCGGCCGACCCCACGCCGTACTGGCTGGTGAGCACCCGACGCCCCGACGCGCTGGCCGCAGCCCTCACCCGGGCGGTCGAGTCGACCACCTGACCACCCGGCCGGACCGGCCGTCGGGCTAGGGTTCCGTGCCATGTCGAAGACGTGGTCGGTCATGGAGAAGGGCTCGGGCATCGGCGCCGCGATCGTGGCGCGCAAGGCCCTGACGACCGGGTGGTCGAAGGCCGCGCGGCGCAAGCCGCCGGAGAACCCCGCGGACCCCGACGTCGCGCTGGCCGAGGCGATGGCCTGGGCGGTCGCGACGGGCGCTCTCATCGCGGTGGCGCGCACCCTGGCGATGCGGGGCGCAGCGCGGTACTACGTGAAGTCCACGGGCCACCTGCCCCCGGGACTGGAGAAGGACGGGCAGTAGCCCGTCCTCCCTGCTGCTCTGTGGGTCCGCGCCGGCGACGGCGCGGGCCCGCCCTCAGGAGCAGTCGAAGCAGATCATCTTCTTGGCGTCGGCCAGCTGCGAGCGGTGGTGCACCAGGAAGCAGCTCATGCAGGTGAACTCGTCCTCCTGCTTGGGCTTCACCTCGACCGCGAGCTCCTCGTGGGAGAGGTCGGCGCCGGGGAGCTCGAAGTTCTCGGCTGCCTCGGTCTCGTCCTCGTCGACCTTGCCCGAGCTCTTGTCGTGCCGGCGTGCCTTCAGCTCCTCGATGCTCTCCTCGGAGGAGTCCTCCTCGTTCTTGCGCGGCGCGTCGTAGTCGGTTGCCATCCTCGTCACACTCCCCTCGTCCTGCTCGTCGTCCTCGGTCCCACTCGGCGGCACAGTGTGCACCATGGCCCCAGCGGGCTGCACACCGGCTCGGTGTGGCGGCCGGTGAACAGTGGGTGACGGGTCGCTATTCCCCCCACCCGCATCCTCATCCCGCTGTCGGCCCGTCGGCGGTGTAGCCCGCCGCCGTGACGGCCTCGAGGAACTCCTCGAAGGCCCCCGCCGGGGCACAGACCAGCAGGTCGCGCCCCGACGCCCCGGTGAGCAGCTGCCAGCGGGCGCCGGCCGCGCGCGCGACCAGGGTCGCTGCGGCGTGGTCCCACAGGTTCACGCCCTCCTCCACGTAGGCGTCGAGGTGGCCGGACGCCAGCAGGCACAGGTCCAGCGCGCAGCTGCCCATGCGACGCACGTCGCGCACGCGGGGCAGCAGGTGCTGCAGCGAGGCTGCCTGACGGGTCCGGACGTCGCGGTCGTAGGAGAAGCCGGTCGCCACCAGCATCAGGTGCAGCGGCTGCGGGTCGCGCACGCGCACCGGCGTCCCGTCGCGGGTGCCGACCGGGTGGCCCTCGTCCAGGTGGGCGCTCCACGTGCTGCCGGTCGGCACCTCGAGGACCGTCCCGGCCACGGTGCGCCAGCCGTCGGCGCCCTCGACCTGCGCGGCGACCGAGACGGCGTGGCGGGGCAGGCCGTAGAGGAAGTTGACGGTCCCGTCGATGGGGTCGAGCACCCAGCGCACCCCGGAGGTGCCGGCCTCGTCCTCGCCCTCCTCGCCCAGGATCGCGTCGTCCGGGCGGGCCGCGCGCAGCCTGGCCCGGAGCAGCTCCTCCGCGGCGCGATCGGCCGCCGTCACGACGTCGACCTCGCTGGACTTCGTCGCCGCGACCTCGACCCGGCCCTCGGCGTACGTCCGGACGAGGGCGGCGGCCTCGCCGGCCACCGTCGTCGCGAGCGCGGCCAGGTCGCGGGGCTCGTGGACCCCGGAGCCGGCGTCGCGCGTCACACGCTCGCCGGGGTGTCCCGGCCGCACAGGGCCGGACGCTCGGCGCGCGGGTTGGCGCAGCAGCCCACCGGGCAGACGTTCCACATCGGCCCGATCTCGCCCGTCGCGGCGGGGGCGACCTCCTCGCCGCGCTCGAGGGCGGCCCGCTCGACGAGCAGGTCACGGACCATCGCCACGAACCGCTGGTCGGTGCCGGCGGTCGCCGCGCGGGCCGCGGGCAGGCCGATCTTCTTCGCCGTCGCGAGCGCCTCGGTGTCGAGGTCGTAGACGACCTCCATGTGGTCGGAGACGAAGCCGACGGGGATCACGACGGCGGCGCGCGCGCCGGCGGCGTGGATCTCGGTGAGGTGGTCGTTGACGTCCGGCTCGAGCCAGGGCACGTGCGGGGAGCCCGAGCGCGAGCAGTAGGTCAGCGCCATCTCGTGCTGGGTGCCGGTCTCCTCGGCCACCCGCGCGGTGATGGTGCGGGCGACGTCGAGGTGCTGGGCGACGTAGGCGCTGCCCTCCTCCCAGTCCCGCTCGGGGTCGCCGCTGGTGGCGCTCATGGCGGTGGGGATGGAGTGGGTCACGAAGACCAGGTGGGCATCGGAGCGCACGTCCTCGGGGAGCTCTGCCAGGGCGGCCAGCACGGCGTCGACGTTGGGCTCCACGAAGCCGGGGTGGTTGAAGTAGTGGCGCAGCTTCTGCAACTGCACGGGCGAGCCGGCGGGGCCGCCGAGCGGCTCGATGGCGTCCCAGAGGTTCTCGCGGTACTGCCGACAGCTCGACCACGAGCTGTAGGCGCTGGTCACGAAGCACGCCGCCCGCGAGATGCCGTCCTCGGCCATCTGCTGCAGCGTGTCCGTGAGGTAGGGGTCCCAGTTGCGGTTGCCCCAGTAGACCGGCAGGTCGATGCCGGCGCCGGCGAGGTCCTCGCGGATCGCGGCCAGCAGCGCGCGGCACTGGTCGTTGATCGGGGAGCGACCGCCGAAGAGGAAGTAGTGCTCGCCGACCTCCTCGAGCCGCTCCTTGGGGATGCCGCGCCCGCGCGTGACGTTCTCCAGGAACGGCACGACGTCCTCGGGCTTCTCCGGTCCTCCGAAGGAGACGAGGAGCAGCGCGTCGAAGGGGCGCACGTCGGGGGTCGCGTCGGGGGCGGTCATGACGCCATCGTAGGAACCCGCTCCACCACCCTGCCGGTGCGAGCGCGGAACGCGGTCGGATTGGTGGGGTGTGGTCCTGCCGCCTAGGTTCCACCTCGTGGTGGGAGGAGCGATGAGGACCTACCGGGACGTGCTGGCACTCCCCGGCGCCCTGGCGTTCTCGCTGACCGGCCTGGTCGCCCGGCTGCCGATCTCGATGGCCGGCCTGGGCATCGTCCTGCTGGTCGAGGGCGCCACGGGCTCCTACGGCACCGCGGGCTCGGTCTCGGCGGCCTACATGGTCACGAACGCCGTGCTCGCGATCCTCCAGGGACGGCTGCTGGACCGCTTCGGGCAGGGGCGGGTCCTCGCGGTCGCCGGCACCGTCTTCGGCGCCGCCACGTCGGTCCTCGTCTGGTCGGTCGAGGCCGGGTGGCCCTTGACGACGGCGTACGTCGCCGCGGCCGTCGCGGGCGGCTCGCTGCCCCAGATCGGCTCCGCGGTGCGCGCGCGCTGGGCACACGTGCTGGAGCGGCCCACCCAGGTGCAGACCGCCTATGCCCTCGAGGCCGTCTTCGACGAGGTCGTCTTCATCCTCGGACCGATCCTCGTCACCGTCCTGGCCACCCTCGTCGACCCCGTCCTCGGCCTGGCCGTCGCGGCCGTGGCCGGCTCGCTCGGCGCCTGGGGCTTCGCCGCGCAGCGCGCGACCGCTCCTCCCGCGCACCGCCAGCGCCCCGTCGAGGAGACGACGGCCGCCCTGCCCTGGCGCACCCTCGTGCCGCTCACCGTCGTCTCGGCCTGCCTCGGCGTCCTCTTCGGGGCGGCCGAGGTCACCACGGTGGCCTTCGCCGACGAGCAGGGCTCCCCCGCCTGGGCAGGCGGTCTGCTGGCCCTGTGGGCCCTCGGCTCCCTGCTCTCGGGTGTCGTCACCGGCACGGTGAGCTGGCGCCGCGGCCCGGCGTACCGGCTCAAGGTCGGCGCCACCGCCATGGCCTGCGCCATGGCGCCGCTCTTCCTCGTCGGCTCGCTGCCGCTGATGGGACTGGTGCTGCTCCTCGGCGGCGCTGCGATCGCCCCCACCCTGATCGCGTCGATGTCGCTGGTGGAGTCCGCCACTCCTCGCGCGCGCCTCACCGAGGGGATGGCCATGGTGCAGACCGGCCTGGTCGCCGGCGTCGCCCCGGGCGCGGCCGCCTCGGGCTTCGTCGTGGACAGCGCCGGCGCCAGCGCGGCGTACCTCGTCTCCCTCGGCGCCGGGGTGCTCGCCGCCGTGGCCGCCCTCAGCCTGCCGCGGGATGCCGCGCACCAGGACGAGGACCACGTCGAGGCGACGCCCCTCCCCGCCTCCTGAGGAACGCCGGGGCGCGGACAGCCGTTCAGACGCTGGCCGACCCCCGGGGCGTCGGCGCCTCCCAGCCCCGCCAGAGCGCGAGCAGGCGCCACACCAGGCACACCGCCGCCCCCGCGGCCGCGGCCAGGGCGAAGGGCAGGTCAGCGCGGTCCATGAGCACCGCGACGAAGGCGCCGGCCAGGGCCGGGGTGGCGTAGAGCTCGCCGCGGAAGATGACCGGCACCCGGCCGGCGAGGACGTCGCGCAGGATGCCGCCGCCGATGCCGGTGGTCATGCCCAGCAGCGCGGCCGGGACCGGACCCAGACCGTAGTCGACGGCCTTGAGCGCGCCGGCGACGCAGAAGAGCGAGAGCCCGAAGGCGTCGAAGACGTTGACCATCCGCTCCATCCGTCCCAGCGTCGGGTGGTAGCCGAAGGTGAGCAGGCCGGCGGCGACCGGCACCAGGAGGTACTTCCAGTCGGTGAGGGCCGCGGGCGGGGTCGCGTCGATGAGCACGTCGCGCAGGAAGCCACCCCCCAGCCCGGTGACGCCGGCCAGGAGCAGCACGCCGAAGACGTCGAGCTCCTTGCGCACGGCCACCAGGGCGCCCGAGATCGCGAAGACGAAGATCCCGAGGAGGTCGAGGACCACCAGGGTGCTCACGGCGTACCTCTCGTCGGTCGCGGCGATCCGGTCCTGCTCATGCCTCCATCCTCACCCGAGGCGCCGGGTGCGAGCGACGCCACGGTCACGGTGGACACCGAGGTCCGCGGGGAGGCGGTCGCGCTGGCGTAGGCTCGCGCCACCCCGGGAGTCCGGGGTGACGACGAGGAGCAGTGTCCGATCAGCAGGGAGGTGGACCGACGTGGTGCACCTGACCCTCGCGGGCACGAGCGAGGACGGGAAGCGCCTGCTCCTGGTCAGCGACACCGGCGAGGAGTTCACCCTCGACGTCGACTCCCGGCTCCGCAGCGCGCTGCGCGGCGACACCTCACGACTCGGCCAGTTGGAGATCCCCATGGACAGCGTCCTGCGCCCCCGCGACATCCAGGCCCGCATCCGCGCCGGCGAGACCCCCGAGGCCGTCGCCGAGGCCGCCCGGACCACGGTGGAGAAGATCATGCCGTTCGCGGGACCGGTCCTCGCCGAGCGCGCCCACGTCGCCGAGCGCGCCCAGCGCAGCTCGATCCGCCGCCGCAGCGGTGACGGTGCGCGCATCCTCGGCGAGGCCGTCGAGACCCACCTGCGCAGCGTCAACGTCGGGGCCGACAGCGTCACCTGGGACGCCTGGCGCCGCGAGGACGGCCGCTGGGTGCTCACCGCGGCGTACGCCGCCCAGGCCCGCACGGGCACGGCGACCTTCACCTTCGACATGCGCGGCAACTACGCCGTGGCCGAGGACGACGACGCCCGCTGGCTGGTCGGCGACCAGATCGCCACTCCTCCCGCGCCCCCGACCCAGGACGACCTCGAGCAGGTCCGCCGCCGACGCGCGGCCGCCGTCGACGAGGGCGCCGAGGAGCTGCCGCTGGGTGACGACGCCATCCACCTGGTCTCCCCCGCCCCCGTCGAGGCCTACCTCGAGCCCCCGGCCGCCCCGTCCCCGGCCGCCGAGTCCCCGGCCGCCGAGATCCCGGCCGTGGCCCCCACCGAGGCGCCCGCACCCGTCGCGGAGCCCGGCCAGCCCGAGCCCCCCGCCGCGGCGGCGGACGAGGAACACCACGACGCGCCGCCCGCCCGCCGGCCGGCGCGCAAGGGCCGCGGCCGCGCCTCGGTGCCGAGCTGGGACGAGATCATGTTCGGCTCCAAGGACTGAGGCCCCCACCGGTTCCTCCGGACCGGTGCCCAAGGCGGGCGCAGCGGGCTAGTCTCCGGCCATGTCGTACTTCGTGACCGGCGCCACAGGGTTCATCGGCCGTCATCTCGTGGCCGAGCTGCTCGACCACCGTGAGGGCGAGGTCTTTGTGCTCGTCCGCTCGGGCAGCCTCGCGCGGATGGAGGCGCTGATCCGGCGTTGGGGCACCGACCGCGTCACCCCGGTCGTGGGCGACCTCTCCGCCGACGCCCTCGGCGTCGACCCCGCGTGGGTCGAGGAGCACCGCGGCCGGATCGACCACTTCTTCCACCTCGCGGCGATCTACGACATGACCGCCGACGACGCCACCAACCAGGTGATGAACGTCGACGGCACCCGGCACGCGGTCCGGCTCGCCGAGGACCTGCGGGTCGGCTGCTTCCACCAGGTCTCCTCGGTGGCCGCCGCGGGCGAGTACCGCGGGCGCTTCGACGAGACGATGTTCGACGAGGGCCAGCACCTGCCCTCGCCGTACCACCGCACGAAGTTCGAGTCCGAGCGCATCGTGCGCGAGGAGGCGAGCGTCCCGTGGCGGGTCTACCGACCCTCGATCGTGGTCGGCGACTCCCAGACCGGGGCGATGGACAAGGTCGACGGCCCCTACTACTTCTTCCCGCTGATGAAGGCGATGCGCGACCGGTTGCCCGCCTGGCTGCCCCTGGTCGGCGTCGACCTCGGCGACACCAACGTCGTGCCGGTCGACTACGTCGCCACCGCGATGGACCACATCGCCCATACCCCCGGGCTCGACGGCCAGGCCTTCCACCTGGTCAACCCCGACCCCCAGCCGGTCGTCGACGTCGTCAACGCCTTCTGCGCCGCGGCCGGGGCCCCGCGCTTCGCCACGCCGGTCGACCGGTCGGTGACCCAGGCCGGACCACTCGCCCTGGTGCCCCGCGCGCTGCGCCCCTCGACGTACGCCGCGGCGCTGGCGCGCAACGGCCTGGTGCAGTCCGCGCTGGACCCGGTCACGAGCCAGCTCGGCGTCCCCGCCGAGGTCCTGGGCCACGTCGGGTTCGCCCCCGTCTTCGACTCCCGGCGCACCGAGAAGGCGCTGTCGGGGTCCGGGATCGGCGTCCCCGACCTGGAGACCTACGCCCGCACGCTGTGGGGCTACTGGGAGGAGCACCTCGACACCTCCAGCGGGCGCGACAAGGGCAACCGTGCCGCGCTCGAGGGCAAGCACGTCGTGATCACCGGCGCCTCCTCGGGCATCGGCCAGGTCACCGCGCTCAAGGTCGCCCAGTGCGGCGGCATCCCGGTGCTGGTGGCCCGCGGCAAGGACAAGCTCGAGGAGACCAAGGCGGTCATCGAGTCACGCGGCGGCACCGCCCACGTCTACCCGTGCGACCTCTCCGACCTCGACGCGATCGACGCCCTGTGCGCCCAGATCAGCGCCGAGCTGCCCTCGGTGGACTTCGTGGTGAACAACGCCGGTCGCTCGATCCGCCGCTCGCTGAAACTCTCCCACGACCGCTTCCACGACTTCGAGCGCACGATGCAGCTCAACTACTTCGGCGCGATCCGCCTGGTGATGGGGCTGATCCCGGTCATGCGCGAGCAGCGCCGCGGGCACATCGTCAACATCTCCTCGATCGGCGTGCAGACCAACCCGCCGCGCTTCTCGGCGTACGTCGCCTCCAAGGCCGCCCTCGACAGCTGGTCCAACGTGGTGTCCTCGGAGCTGGTCGGCGACGGGATCACCTTCACCGGCATCCACATGCCCTTGGTGCGGACGCCGATGATCGCCCCGACCAAGATCTACGACAAGTTCCCCACGATCAGCCCGGCGCAGGCCGCCGACCTGGTCATCAAGGCGATGGTCGAGCGCCCGCACGAGATCAACACCGCGCTGGGCAACGCCGGCGCGATCGCGCACACGGTGGCGCCGAAGCTGGCTTTCCGGATCCTCAACATGGCCTACCACGTGTTCCCGGACTCCGCCGCCGCCCGCGGCGACGCGGGTCAGGGCTCGCGCGAGTCCGAGCAGATCATGCTCGCGAGGGTCTTCAAGGGGATTCATTGGTGACAGGTCGCGACGGGTCCGTGATCCACCCCGACCAGCTGCCGGGGTAGAGCGCGGCCCGCACTCCGGCCAGCTCCAGCGCCAGCACGTCGAGGCAGGCGGTGACCCCGGACCCGCAGTACGCCGCGACGTCGGCCCCGGGGACCGCCCCGACCCCGGCGTACACCTCCCGCAGCTCCTCGACCGGGCGGAACCGACCGCCATCGGTGAGGTTTCGGGCCGTCGGCACGTTCACCGCACCGGGGACGTGGCCTGCCACGGGGTCCACCGGCTCGACCTCCCCGCGGTAGCGCTCGGGCGCCCTCGCGTCGATGAGCACCTCGACGTCGAGCACACCGTCGGCCTCCACGACCGGCATGTGGCCCGGTTCCCCGTCGAGGTCGCCGGGCTCGGGAGTCACCGGTCCGGTCTCGACCGGTCCGCCGTCGGCCACCCAGGCCGACCAGCCGCCGTCGAGCACGCGGACGTCAGCGTGCCCGTGGTGCCGCAGCAGCCACCAGGCCCGGGCGGCGGCGTGGCCGGACCAGTCGTCGTAGACCACGACCGGCCGGTCCGCGCGCACCCCGGCGGCCCGCATGGCCGCCAGGAATGAGGCGCTGTCGGGCAGCGGGTGCCGACCGCCCGCACCCGGCGGGGCCGCCAGGTCGCGGTCGAGGTCGACGTACGCCGCTCCGGGGACGTGGCCGGCCTCGTGCAGGGGCTCACCGGGCGGTCCGCCCAGCCGGTAGCGCACGTCCAGCAGCACCGGCCGCGGCTCGCTGGTCAGCAGCGCGCGGAGCTCGGTCGTGGACACCAGCGGCGACACCGGGAGGTCGGGCATGCCCGTCATCCTGCCCGACGCGCTTAGGATCTCGCCCCGTGGCTGAGCTCCAGTTCTTCACCGGCACGATGGACTCCGGCAAGAGCACGTTGGCGCTCCAGACCAACCACAACCACGCCGCGCGGGGTCGACAGGGTCGGATCTTCGTCACCCGCGACCGGGCCGGCACGGGCCGCCTGTCCAGCCGCCTCGGGCTCACGCACGAGGCGATCGAGGTCGACGAGGCGTTCGACTTCTGGCGCTACGTCGTCGACAGCCTGACCCAGGGCGCCCGGATCGACTACCTCGTCTGCGACGAGGCGCAGTTCTACTCCGCCGACCAGGTCGACCAGCTGGCCAAGGTCGTCGACGAGCTCCAGATCGACGTCTTCGCCTTCGGCATCCTCACCGACTTCCGCACCGCTCTGTTCGCGGGGTCGGCGAGGCTGGTCGAGCTCGCCGACCGGATGCACGTGCTCCAGGTCGAGGCGCTGTGCTGGTGCGGCAAGCGGGCCACGCACAACGCGCGCACCGAGAACGGCGTCATGGTCGTCGAGGGCGAGGTGATCGTCGTCGGGGACGTCGAGCAGCCGCAACCCGGCCCCGGCGGCGGGGACGCCGACGTGGACGTGGCCTACGAGGTGTTGTGCCGCCAGCACCACCGGCGCCGGCTCACCGCGGCCCGGGCCAAGGCGGTCTCGCTCGCACCGGAGCCGCTGCCCTTCGGCTGACCCGGGCCACGCCCTCCACCGCCGTCACCGCGTCGTTCACCACCGGTGTCCGTCCCGTGCACGGGTCGTGGATGCCGCTGTCGGCCTCGGCGGGTAGCGTGAGGACAGGCGGGGGCGCTCGGACCTCCGTCTGATCGAGCCGGGGGGCCCACATGCGCGAGGAGCGCTCGACGTTGTCGTCTGTCCATGCCACGCGGACGGGCGGCGCCCGCGCACCCGTCGGTCGCGACGACCAGCTGCGCACCGCCGAGCAGGTGCTGCGCACCGACTCGGTGCAGGTGGTCGGCATGCCCGGCACCGGCGTGACCGCGCTGGTCGAGACCGTCGTACGCCGTCGCGCCGACGCCGGGCACCCGGTGCTGCGCGTCCCACCGTCCCCGTGGTCGCCACGGCCCACCACGCCGCTCGAGCAGGTGGGGACGCTGCTGTCCCACACCGACTCCCCCACCGTCGTCGTCGACGACGCCCACCTCGTGCCGGTGCCGGACCTCGAGGCGCTCCTGGCCGCGGTCGAGGGGCGCGGTGGCCGGGTCGTGATCGGCGTCCACCCCGGCGACCTCGTCGACCGCGACATCGTCCACCTCCCCGGGCTGCCCCGCGACGCCGTCCGGCGACTCCTCGAGTCCGCCCTGGGCCACCGTCCCGGGCTCTCCGAAGAGCTCCTCGTCGCCGGGCTCGCGCGTGTGACCCGCGGCCACGTCTCCCACCTGCGCGCGCTGCTGGAGCCGGAGGTGCTGCGGGTCCTGGCCGGCCTGGCCGCTCGGGAGCAGGACCTCGACGCGCTCCGCACCCCCTTCGCCGACGCCCTCGCCACCCGCACCCATGCAACCCTCGCGGACCTGGACGAGGACAGCCGGCTCGCCGCGAGCATCGTGGCCGTCGCCGGCCCGCACGCGCCAGGCGCCCTCCTCGACGCCGCCGCCGGCATCGACCAGCTCGCCCGCGCCCGCGAGGCCCGCCTGCTCGAACGCCACGGTGAGACCCACCGCTACCGCCACGCCGCGGTCCGCGACCTCGTGCGCCGCAGCCTCCCCGTCGACGTGCTCGCCGAGGCCCGCTGGCGCCTCGGCGTCGGAGCCCAGGCCACCGGGCTGCACCACGCCCCGGCCGGGGTGTTCTGAGGGGGCGGTCGAGGCGGCCTGCCACCGCCACCTTCCGGTGGTCGAGCAGGCGAGCGCCAGCGAGCCGTCGTCGAGACCCCGCACACCGACATGTACGGCGGTTGAGGAGGCGCGCCAGCGCCGTCTCGAAACCCCGTACGCCGGTCGCTCTGCCGCCCCCCGGGTTGCTCCCTGGGTCGCCGTCGGCGGGTTGTGGCGGGTTCGCGCGGCAGCAGGTCCTGGATTTCGAGAAGGCGTGGTCGCCCTCGGCGCCGCTTGGGCTTCTTGGTCGCGGTCCGCTCCAGCCTCGCCCCCGCCTGGGGTGCTCGCTCGGGCTGGGCTTCGATCGGACGGCAGGAATGTTGCGAAAAAGTGGACCTGACCTGGGGAAATACTGTCCCTCGAACGTGTGTTCAACTATACTTTCACCATGTCCACCAGCTCCCTCCTCGACGCGATCCTCGCCGCCAGGCAGCGTGAGGACGACGCTGCACGCGAGCTGCTGATCGGGGTGGGCGAGTGGGCAGACCTCCACACCACGGGTGCGTTGATGCCGGACCTGTACGGCACCTACAGCCACCCCGACGAAGAGGCGTACGACGTCGCGGAGTCGGCGTGGGTGTCCCGGTTCGGGATGCCCGGTGCCGACACGATGCTCGACCTCGCCGGCGCCGGTGCAC
This sequence comes from Nocardioides sp., assembly GCF_030149505.1. GTDB lineage: Bacteria > Actinomycetota > Actinomycetes > Propionibacteriales > Nocardioidaceae > Nocardioides. The sequence goes on along the minus strand of NZ_JASBRN010000045.1, from coordinate 274,903 downwards.
CCGAGGTCTCCGACTTCGCCGTCACCGAACTCGCCACCGCCCTCGGCAGGACGAAGGAGTCCGGCCGCCTCCTCGTCGGCGACGTCGTGGAGGCCAAGCACCGCCTCCCCAAGGTCTGGGCACGCATGGTGGCAGGCCAGGTCACCGCGTGGCGGGTCCGCCGCCTCGCCCAAGCCACCCGCGGACTCTCCGCCGAGGCCGTGGCGTTCGTGGACGCCCAGATCGCCCACGTGATCCACACCGCCGGCCCCGTCACCGTCGACCGCCTCGTCCTCGAAGCCACCGCCCGGTTCGAACCCGAATCGACCGAGGTGGCCGAGTGCGACACCCGCGCCAACCTGTTCTTCGACCTCGACCTCGCATCACCCGCCACCTCCGTCGGTGCGGCCTCCGCCGTGAGTGCGGACGGACTGCTCGACCGTGCCGACGCCGAGGACCTCGAAGCCGCGATCCGCCACATCGCCCACCAGCTGCTCCTCGACGGCTCCACCGACGACCTCGCGGTGCGCCGCGCCAAAGCCCTCGGCTACCTCGCCCGCGGCCAAGACCTCCTCCCCGACACCCACCCCGAGGCGACCGACCCCGAGGCGACTGACCCCGAGGCGACGCAGGATGGTCGAGCAGCGAGCGCCAGCGAGCGTCGTCGAGACCGCGCAACCCACACGCGCACCGCACCCCGCCGGGTCGTGGTCCTCACCGTCCACCTCTCCGACGTCGCCCTGACCGGCGCTCCGCAGATCGACCCCGTCACCGGCACGCTCGGCCTCAACCTGGCGCGCCTCGACAACCACCGCCAGCTGCTGACCGCCGACACCATCCGCGAGTGGTGCGGCACCCGCGGTACCCAGGTCGTCGTGAAGCCCGTCATCGACCTCCACGAGACCGTCGCAGTGTCCTCCTACGAGGTCCCCGACCGCATCGCAGCACGCGTCAAGCTCACCCGGACCACCTGCACCTTCCCCCACTGCAACAGGCCAGCCGAGTCCGCCGACCTCGACCACACCATCGAGTACTCCGACACCGGCCCACCCGACCAGACATCAACAGACAACCTCGCGCCCCTCTGCCGCCACGACCACAGAGCCAAGACCCACCCCTCCCCACCGGGCCGACCCTGGGCGGTCCGCGGACTCAGTCCAGGCCACTGGCTCTGGACCAGCCCCCACAGCCAGCACTACCTCGTCCACCCCGACGGCACCACCTCACTCTGAGCCGCACCTCCTGACCCTGCTCGTAGCCCGACCACCACCCTGGTGGCCGGTCTACCAGCACGCCCCGACGCCGTACCGCCCTCCATCCCACCGCGAGTCGCCGAGCCGGCCCGTCTTTCCGGAAGAACGCGCCGGCTGGGCGCGGCGACGGCTGCCGCGACGCGCTCGCGGGCGCTCGGTGGGGGAACCTCCGGACCAGGACCGGTGGATCTGGGATCAGGAAGCTGCGTCCAGGGCGCACAGGTAGCGACGGGTCATCAGCCGCTGGAACCACCGCGCGGCAGGACCGCCGACCTTGGTCAGGACCGTGCCCGGACGGGAGAACGCGCGGATCGTGAATACCGGCTCCCCCTGCGCGCCGCGCTCGAGCAGGAACAGCTCCTCCCCGCACTCCGGGTGACCGGGCAGGGTGCCGTAGGCGAAGCCGACCCGGTCCGGCTCGTCGACCACGGCCACGACCCGGCACGGGATGCGGACGGCCAGTGGTCCCAGGCCGAGCCGCATCTCCACGACCTCGTCGAGAGCGACCCGTGGCGCGGACGGGGCGACCCGGAGCCCGGCCCGCACGGGCACCTGCCAGGTCATCAACAGCGCGGCGGCCTCGTCGAAGCCCCGCCCGACGACCGTGCGCGAGCCCTCCACGACGTGGTAGCCCGGCGGGAGGACGGAGCGCGAGGTCCCGCCCACCTCCTCGTAGGTCAGCGGCGCGGCGCGCAGCGCGGCGACACGTTCGCCGCCGAGCGGCCTACTCGACATCCAGCAGCACCTTGCCGACCGCGCCGCCCTCGACGGCGGCGTGGGCGTCGGCGGCCCGCTCCAGCGGGTAGTGGTGCAGCGGCAGCCCGGCGTCTTCACCGACCCGCAGCGCGCCCGCCTCGACCGCAGCGGTGACGTCCTCGGCCGCAGCAGCGAGCAGGGCGGGGTCGAGGGTGTAGAGCAGGACGCCCTGGAGGCGCAGGTTCGCGGCGAAGGTCGGCCGCACCGGCACCACCGCCTCGGCACCCCCGTTGTCGGCGTAGTAGGCGATCGTCCCGTGGGTGCGCACCACGGCGACGTCGATCGCGATGTTGGCGGCCAGCGACACCTCGACGACCAGGTCGACACCGTCCGGGGCGACCTCGCGGATCGCCGCGACGGTGCCGCCCGTGTAGTCGACGACGTCGTGGGCGCCGGCTGCGCGCGCCAGCGCGGCCTTCTCCTCGCTGCTGACCGTCGCCACGACCCGGGCACCGGCCCAGCGGGCCAGCTGGATCGCGGCGTTGCCCACCGCACCGGCACCGCCCGCGACCAGGACCACCTGCCCCGCGAGCGCGCCCGGCGCCAGCCGCGTGACCGACCCCGCCGTCAGCGCCCGGTGCGCCGTGACGGCCGGGACGCCCAGCGAGGCCCCCAGGTCGTACGACGCCGTGTCGGGCAGCCGCACCAGCCGGCTCGCCGGCTGGACGGTCCGCTCGGCGGCCGTGCCGCCGGGCCGCTGCCACTGGGCCAGGATCGTCCACACGCGGTCACCGACGGCGAGGCCCTCGACCCCCTCACCGACCTCCTCGACCACGCCGGCGCCGTCCTGCCCGGGCACGACCTCGTCCCAGGCGCCGTTCATGCCGTTCGCGCGGAACTTCCAGTCCGTCGGGTTCACGCCGGCGCGGACCAGCCGCACCCGCGCCTCGCCCGGGCCGACCGGTGGCACCGGTCGGTCGACCACCTCCAGCACGTCGGCGGCGGACCCGGTCTCTCGGTAGACGACTGCTCGCATACCGGGCCCAGCCCCCAGAGCGTCCGGATCATTCCCTCACAGTGCCTCGGCCATCCCCGCGCAGGCGCGCAGCCACGAGCGCCGGGTCGCCTTGGACAGCTCGGCGTAGGGCACGACCGAGCCCGCGACCAGCGCCGGGTCGTAGGGCACGCGGTAGACCGCGCGGGTGCGCTGCTCGTAGACGTCGACCAGGTCCGCGGCGAGCTTGTCGTCGACCTTCGGCGAGGGGTCGGAGAGGACGGTGATCGTCTTGTGCTTGACGTCGGCGTACCCCGCGTCCTGCAGCGCGTCGAGCATCCACAACCCGGAGTAGCCGGTGTCCTCACGCACGGTGGAGGTGACGACCAGCAGGTCGGCGGAGTCGGCGGCGGCCAGCCAGTTCTCGGCGCGCATGTTGTTGCCGGTGTCGATGAGCAGGATCCGGTAGAAGCGCTCGAGCAGCCTGTGCACCGCCACGTAGTCGTCGGCGCGGATCATGCCGGTCACGTCGGGCCGCTCGTCGGAGGCCAGCACGTCGAAGTGCGCGTCGCCCTGGGAGCGCACGAACGCCCCGAGGTCGCCGATCCGCGACTGGTAGACGTCGCTGAAGCGCTCCAGGTCCTCGAGCAGCTCGCGCGTGGTGTTGCGGTGGCTGCTGCGCGTCCCTCGGATGCCGAGCGTGCCGCGGGTCTCGTTGTTGTCCCACGCGACCACGCCACCCCCGCGCACGGTGCCGAACGTGTAGCCGGCGGCGAGGACGCCGGTCGTCTTGGCCGCTCCGCCCTTGGGGTTGATGAAGGCGATCGTCCGCGGGCCGTCGAAGTCGCGCTGCAGCGTCCGGCGCAGCGACTCGTGCTCGGCCTCCGAGGGCCCCATCGCCAGCTTCAGCAGCCCGCCTGTGGCCCGGTTGAGCCAGCCGCGCCAGCCCCAGGTCGCGGGGCCGAACCCGACCTCGTCGGCGCGCCGGTCCAGGAAGTCCGTGGCGGTCATGAAGCGACGCGGCGCCTCCGGGGTGGCAGGAGCGATCCCAGCGGGAGCCTCGGGTGCCGCCGGGACGGCTGCCACCTGCGTCGTAGCGGTGCCCGCGGGCTCGGCCCAGGGGTCGGCGAGCGGGTCGCGGCGGCGTCCGTACGCCGCCAGCTCCTCGGTCGTGTAGAGCCGGTCGCTGGTGTCACCGGACGTGCCCTGGGTCATCGATTCCTCCGAGATGTGGGGACGGACCACCGTGTCCTTCCCAGCACCGCCGCCGATGACACCACCTGCCGGGCGCGTCACAGGCCGCAGGCGTCACAGCCCCGTGTCGCGCAGCGCGCTCCCGATCACCCGGTGGAAGGTCGGGTAGGCGAGGTGCATGCGCGTGAGCACCGGCACGGTGAGCCGCGCGTGGACCGCGGTGCTCAGCAGGCCCAGCACCTCCCCGCCGTACGGCGCCACCGTGGTCGCCCCGACGACGACCCCGCTCGAGGCGTCCGCCACGACCTTCACGACCCCCGACGCCTCGTGGATCCAGCCCCGCGAGCTGGAACCGACGTCCGCCGTGCCCACCGCGACCTCGATCCCCTCCTCGCGCGCCTGGGCCTCGGTCATGCCGACCGAGCCGACCTCGGGATCGGTGTAGGTGACCCGCGAGACCGCGTGGTACTCCCCCCACGGTCCGTCCTCGCCGAGCAGGTCCCGCACGACGATCTCTCCCTGGTAGAGCGAGACGTGCGTGAAGGGACCGCGCCCGGTGATGTCCCCGACCGCCCACAGCCGCTCCCCCGCGCGGCAGCGCTCGTCGACCTCGACCGCATCGGCCTCCGGGTCCAGCCCGACGGTCTCCAGCCCGACGTCGCCGATGTTGGGCGAGCGACCGGCGGCCACGAGCAGCCGCTCGACCTCGAGCCGACCGCCGTCCACGTCCAGCAGGAACCGCCCTGCCTCGTGGGCGACCCGGTCCACCGAGACACCGGTGCGGACGTCCACGCCCTCGTCGCGGAAGACCTGCGTCACCACCGCCGAGGCCTCGGGCTCCTCGCCTGCCAGGATCCGCTCGCCCTGCTCCAGCAGCGTCACCTGCGTGCCCATCCGGGCCAGGACCTGCGTGAGCTCGGCGCCGATGTTGCCACCACCCAACACGGCGACGGAGCGCGGCACCTCCTCGAGGTGCACCGCTTCGCGGTTGGTCCAGTACGGCGTGCCGGCCAGCCCCTCCACGGGCGGGACGCCGGGCGAGGTCCCGGTGTTGAGGACGACCCCGCGACGGCCGACGAGCAGCACCGGTCCGTCCTCGGTCTCCACGCGCACCCGGCCCGGGCCGTCGAGACGGCCGCGACCGCGCACGAGGAGGACACCCGTGTCGACCAGCGGGCCTGCGTGGGCGTCGTCGTGCCAGTCGTGGCCGGACTCCCGGATGCGGCCGGCGGCGGGCGCCAGCGAAGGCTCGACCACCTCCACGCGGCCGGAGAGCCGTGCCGCCACGCGGGCCTCGGCCAAGGCGTGGGCGGACCGGATGAGCAGCTTCGAGGGCGTGCAGCCCCAGAACGGGCACTCGCCGCCGACGAGCCGGGACTCGACCGCCGCGACCTCGAGCCCGGCACGCGCCAACCTGCTGGCGGCCAGCTCCCCACCGGATCCCACCCCGAGCAGGACGACGTCGACCTCGTGGGTCGTGAGGGGTGCGCTCACGTGCTGAGGTGCTTGGCCCGGGCCAGGCAGAACACGCCGTAGCTGATGATGCCGAGCGCGATGGCGCCGAGCAGGACCGGGCCGAAGGGTGCCTCGAGCACGGTCTGCAGCGCGACGTCGAGCCCACCGGACTTCTTGGCCGAGTGCTCGATCGCCGCCCAGACGAAGAGTCCGCCGATGATGCCGACGGCGATGCCCTTGGCGACGTAGCCGACCTTGCCGAGCACGACGTACGCCGACCCGACGTCACCGCTGGTCGCGCCGGTCTCCAGGTCCTCGCGGAAGCCCTCGGTCCAGCCCTTGTGGACCTGGTGGAGGCCGTAGCCGATGACGCCCAGCCCGACCGCCCCGACCAGGAGCTGCCCGCCGGGCATGGCCATGAGCTCGGCGGTCCAGGAGTCGGTGCCGCCCTTGGAACCGTCGCCCACCGCGACCTGCACCGCCGAGACGCCGATGGCGGCGTACAGCAGTGCCTTGAGACCGGCACCCCACTCGTGGTCGACCACGACCTCCAGGACCCGCCAGACGACGAGGAGCAGCATGCCGACGGCGACGCCCCACACCAGCGCCGCGCCCATCGGCTGGTCGGCCAGCTCGTGCAGCGCCCCGCTGCTGCTGGCGCTCCCGGACTGGTCCCCGAAGGCCAGTTGCAGCGCCAGCCAGCCGATCAGCAGGTTGACCACGCCGTAGGCCACCATCCCCAGCCGGGCGATGGTGCGCACCCAGGGGTGGTCGTCGCCGCGTCGTGCCAGGTCCTGTGCTGCTCCGCCGACTGCTCCCATGACAGGTGGTCTACCCACCCCCACGGGGGACACACACCACCCGGTCAGGACAGGTCGCCGAGCGCTGCCTCGATCGCCCGGTGGAAGGTCGGGTAGGCGTAGATCATCGAGCGCAGCGTGGGCAGCGGCACCTCGGCGTGCACCGCGAGCGCGAGGTGGCCGAGCACCTCGCCAGCGGCCGGTCCCACGACGGTGGCGCCCACGAGCACGTCGCGGTCGGCGTCGGCCACCAGCTTGACCAGGCCGTCGCCACCGGGCCCGTGCAGCCAGCCCCGTGAGCCGAGACCGCCCGACCCGACCTGCACGCGCAGCCCCCGCTCGCGTGCCTGGTGCTCGGTCAGGCCCGCGCCTGCCACCTCGGGGTCGGTGAAGGTCACGTGGGGCAGCGCGTGGTAGCTCGCCGGCGGCCCGTCCTGGCCCAGCACGTCCCGCAGCGCGATCGCCGACTGGTACATCGAGACGTGGGTGAAGGCCCCCTTGCCGGTCACGTCGCCGATCGCCCAGACGCGCTCCGCACCGGTGAGCCGCAGCCGCTCGTCGACCTCCAGCGAGCGTGTGGTCGGGTCCAGGCCGACCGTCTCCAGCCCGAGGTCGTCGAGGTTCGGGGTGCGGCCCGCGGCGACGAGCAGCTTCTCGGCGGTCACGGTCTCGCCGTCGACCTCGAGCGAGAACTGCCCGTCGGCGTGGGTCACCGACCCGATCGAGACCCCGGCCATGACCCGCACGCCCTCGTGCACGAGCACCTCGGCCAACGCCTCGGACGCCTCCGGCTCGAGCGGTCCGAGGATGCGGGGCCCGGCCTCGAGCACGGTCACGCGCACACCGAAGCGGGCGAACACCTGGGCCATCTCGCACCCGATGGGGCCACCGCCGACCACCACCAGCGAGGACGGCAGCGAGGTCACCTTCACCGCGTCGCGGTTGGTCCAGTACGGCGTGCCCTCCAGGCCGGGGATCGGCAGCCGGGCCGGGCGGGTGCCGGGGTTCAGGACCACCCCCCGCTCCACGGCGTACGACGTCGACGACCCGTCGGGGGCCTCGACCTCGACCCGTCCGGGACCGGCGAGGCGCGCGGTGCCGTGGAGCACGCTCGCCCCGGCGTCGCGCAGCCGGTCGACCGCGACGGCGTCGTCCCAGTGGTCGGTGGCCTGCTCGGCGATCCGGGTGGTGACCGGCGCCCAGGACGGCTCCACGGTGACGGACCCGGCGACCCCGGCCACCCGTCCGGCCTCGGCCAGCAGGTCAGCCGCGCGCACCATCATCTTCGACGGGACGCACCCGTAGTAGGGGCACTCCCCGCCCACGAGGTGCTTGTCCACGGCCACGACCCGCAGCCCCGCCTCGGCCGCGCCGCTGGCGAGGGCCTCCCCGCCCGGACCGAGCCCGATGACGAGGAGGTCGCAGGTCTGGTCGGTCTCGCTCATGCGGCCACCCTGCCAGGGGCACGGGAACGGCGTCAGACCTCGAGGGTGGCCTTGTCCCTCAGGATCGCGCTCAGCAGGCCGCTGACGAAGGTCGGCGAGTCATCGGTGGACAGCTCGCGCACCAGCTCGGTGGCCTCGGACACCGCGACCTGGTCAGGCACGTCCTCTGCCCAGACCAGCTCGTAGACGCCGAGCCGCAGGACGTTGCGGTCCACGGTCGGCATCCGCTCCAGCGTCCAGTCCTTGGAGTACTGCGAGAGCAGCTCGTCGATCCGGGCCTGGTGGTCGGCGACGCCGCGCACCAGGACCCCGGTGTAGTCGTTGGTGGGCGCCGGGCCGTCGGTCGTCACGCGCTGGAGCGCCTCCACCGGTGACTCGCCGCGCAGCTCGGCGGAGAACAGCACGTCCAGCGCCCGCTTGCGGGCCTTGGAACGGGCGGACACAGGCGGTGCCTCAGCCCTTCACGCGGCCGAGGTAGGACGAGTCGCGGGTGTCGACCTTGACCCGCTCCCCCTGGTTGATAAAGAGCGGGACCTGGATCTCGTGGCCGGTCTCGAGCGTGGCCGGCTTGGTGCGACCGGTGGCGGAGTCGCCGGCGACGCCGGGCTCGGTGAAGGTGATCGTCATCTCGACCGACGGCGGCAGCTCCACGAACAGCACGCGCCCCTCGTTGGTGGCCACGATGGCCTCGTTGTTCTCGAGCAGGAAGTTCGCGGCGTCACCGACGATCTCGGGCGCGACCTCGAGCTGCTCGTAGGAGCTGGTGTCCATGAAGACGTAGGACGTGCCGTCGTTGTAGAGGTACTGGTAGTTGCGCTTGTCGACGGTGGCGGTCTCGACCTTGGTGCCGGCGTTGAAGGTCTTGTCGACGGTCTTGTTGGACTCGACGTTCTTCAGCTTGGTGCGCACGAACGCAGGACCCTTGCCCGGCTTGACGTGCTGGAACTCCACCACGGCCCAGAGCTGACCGTCGAGGTTGAGGACCATGCCGTTCTTGAGGTCGTTCGTCGTTGCCATGCGCGCGAGCCAGCCTTTGTTCGTGAGAGGGGTGGAGCCAGGGTCGTGGAGGCCCGAGGGCCAGCGCCGGAGTCTACGGGGCGAGGTGGCGCACGAGCACGTCGAGGGCCATCCGGTAGCCGTCGATCCCGTGCCCTGCCACGACCTCGACGGCGTGCTCGGTCACCACCGAGTGGTGGCGGAACTCCTCGGGCCGGTCCTTGGGCTGGGAGATGTGCACCTCGACCAGTGGTGCGACCAGCTGGGCGCACGCGTCGAAGATCGCGTAGGAGTAGTGCGTCCACGCAGCGGCGTTGAGCACGACCGGCGTGGCTGCGTCGGCGGCCTCGTTCAACCAGTCGAGCATCCGGCCCTCGTGGTTGGTCTGGCGCACCTGCACGTCCAGCCCGCGCTCGCGGCCCCACTGCTCGCACAGCTCCACCAGCTCGTCGTGGGTGGTCGAGCCGTAGATCTCCGGCTGGCGGCGGCCCAGCCGACCCAGGTTGGGCCCGTTGAGGACCAGCACCGGCGTGCGCGCGCCGCTCACGCCCGCGCCACCATCGCGTCGTACGCCGCCCGCAGGTGCTCCTCGGACGGCCCGGCCAGGACGCGCGGGTCGGCCAGGTCGTGCAGCACCACGAAGCGCAGCTGGTCACCGCGCGACTTCTTGTCCACCGCCATCGCCGCCCGCAGCTCGTCGTACCCGGCTCCGGCGTAGCCCGTGGGCAGTCCCACGCGCCCGAAGGCTGCCGCGTGCCGCGCCGCGGTCGCCTCGTCCAGGACTCCGGCCAGGCGAGCCAGCTCGGCGACGAAGACCGCGCCGACCGAGACCGCCTCGCCGTGGCGCATCCGGTAGTCCTCGGCGCGCTCGATCGCGTGGCCCATCGTGTGGCCGTAGTTGAGCGCCTCGCGCCCCGGGTGGCCCGCACCGGCGGTGCCGGCGGTCTCCTTGAGGTCGCCGACGACGACGTCGATCTTCACCTGGATCGACCGCTCGACGAGCTCGCGCAGCTCTGGGCTGTCGGCGGCCCCGTCACCGGTGAACACCGCCGGGTCGGTGGTCTCCACGAGCTCGAGGATGCGCGGGTCGGCGATGAAGCCGCACTTCACGACCTCGCCCATGCCCGCGACCAGGTCGGCGCGCGGCAGCGTGCTCAGCAGCGACAGGTCGCACAGGACGCCGGCGGGCTCGTGGAAGGCCCCGACGAGGTTCTTGCCGGCGGCGGTGTTGACGCCGGTCTTGCCACCCACCGCCGCGTCGACCATCGCCAGCAGCGTGGTGGGCACGTGCACGACCGGCACGCCCCGCAGCCAGCCGGCCGCCACCCAGCCGCCCAGGTCGGTGGTCGCGCCGCCGCCGAAGGTGACCACGGCGTCGGAGCGGGTGAACCCGGCCTCCCCCAGCCGGTCCCAGCAGGCCGCGGCAGTGGCGACGGTCTTGGCCGCCTCGCCGTCGGGGACGACGACCTCGGTCAGCCGGTACGCCGAGGAGAGTGCATCCCGCACGGGTCCGGCCAGCTCGCGCAGCGTCTCGGGCACCACCAGGGCGACCCGGCTCGGGCCCCCGCCACCCCCGCCCAGCAACCCCGTGAGGCGCTCGGCGACGCCGTGGCCGACGACGACGTCGTACGGGCTGTCGCCGCCGACGTGCAGGACCGTGCAGTCGGGCTCAGGCACGGGCAGCCACCTCGCCGGCGATCTCGTCGGCCACCTCGTCCGGCGTCCGGCCGTCGGTGTCGACGGTGAACGTCGCGACCGACTCGTAGACCGGCGTGCGCTCGTCGAGGAGCGCCTTGATCCGACCCCGGACGTTGCCCATGAGCAGCGGCCGGGACGTGCCGAGCCCGACCCGCTTGACCGCGTCGGTGAGCCCGACGCTGAGGAACACCACGGTGTGCCCGGCGAGCAGGTCGCGGGTGCCCGGGTCCAGCACCGCTCCCCCGCCCAGCGACAGCACGCCGTCGTGCTCGGCCAAGGCCTGGGCCACGGCGTCGCGCTCGAGGGCACGGAAGGCGGCCTCGCCGTCGTCGACGAAGATCTCGGAGATCTCCTTGCCCTGCGAGGCGACGATGTCGGCGTCGGTGTCGCGCACCTGCACGCCCCAGCGCGCGGCGAGCAGCTCGCCCACGGTCGTCTTGCCGGCCCCCATCGGGCCGACCAGGACCACCCGCGGACCGGGGCCGCTCACCCGCGGTTCCAGGTCAGCTGCTCGGGCAGGGCGGCGAGGTAGGACTCGACGTTGCGGCGGGTCTCCCCCACCGAGTCGCCGCCGAACTTCTCCAGCACGGCGTCGGCCAGCACGAGCGCGACCATCGCCTCGGCCACGATGCCGGCGGCCGGGACGGCGCAGACGTCGGAGCGCTGGTGGTGCGCCACCGTCGCCTCCCCCGTGGCGACGTCGACCGTGCGCAGGGCGCGCGGGACGGTCGCGATCGGCTTCATCGCGGCCCGCACGCGCAGGACCTCGCCGGTCGTCATGCCGCCCTCGGTGCCCCCCGAGCGCGCGGAGACCCGCTTGATGCCGCCCTCGCCGGGCACCATCTCGTCGTGCGCCAGCGAACCCGGGGTGGCGGCCAGCTCGAAGCCGTCACCGACCTCGACGCCCTTGATCGCCTGGATGCCCATGAGCGCGCCGGCCAGGCGGCTGTCGAGGCGACGGTCCCAGTGGACGTGCGAGCCCAGGCCCGGCGGGAGCCCGTGGACCACGACCTCGACGACGCCACCGAGGGTGTCGCCGTCCTTGTGGGCCTGGTCGATCCGCTCGACCATCGCCTGCGAGGTCGCGGGGTCCAGGCAGCGGACCGGGTCCTCGTCGAGCCGCGCGACGACCTCGGCGGAGGCCGACTCCGGCCAGGAGCCGCTCGGGGCACGGACGCCACCGAGCTCGATGACGTGGGACACGATGCCGATGTCGGCGACCTGCTGCAGGAAGTTGCTGGCGACCCGACCCAGCGCCACCCGGGCCGCGGTCTCGCGGGCGGAGGCGCGCTCCAGGATCGGGCGGGCCTCGTCGAAGTCGTACTTCTGCATGCCGGCCAGGTCGGCGTGCCCGGGGCGCGGCCGGGTCAGCGGGGCGTTGCGGCCGGTGTCCTTGAGCAGCGAGGGGTCGACCGGGTCCGCGGACATTACGGTCTCCCACTTGGGCCACTCGGTGTTGCCGACCGTGATCGCGACCGGACCGCCCTGGGTGCGCCCATGCCGCACGCCGCCGGTGATCGTGACCTGGTCCTGCTCGAACTTCATCCGCGCGCCGCGGCCGTAGCCGAGGCGGCGCCGGGCCAGGGAGTCGGCGATGTCGTCGGAGGTGACCTCCACGTGGGCGGGGAGCCCCTCGAGGATCGCGACCAGGGACGGGCCGTGGGACTCGCCCGCGGTGAGCCAACGCAGCATGGGGCCAGTCTTCCACGCAGGCGGCAGCGCTCCCCTGCCGGTCAGGCGCCCGTGAGACTTCCCAGCACCGCCGGGCCCAGGCACAGGCCGACGAGCGCGCCCAGGACCATGAACGGGCCGAACGGGTAGGCCACCCGCAGCAGGCCCCGGTCGCGGCGCACCAGCGCGAGCACGACCCCCGGCACCGCGAACAGCAGGAACGGCAGGTAGACGCCGACCACGAGCTCGGCCCAGCCCGCGTGACCGAGCACCAGGCCGAGCAGCGCCGCCAGCCGGACGTCGCCGAAGCCCATGCCGGCCGAGTGCACGAACCACAGCACCCAGAAGAGCGAGCGGGCCACCAGCAGCCCCAGCAGCGCTCGCAGCGGGTCCTCGCGGTCGCCGGTGACGCCCCACTCCGCAGCCACCACGAGCAGCAGCAGCCCGGTGGCGGGCAGCACCAGCCGCGACGGCAGCAGCCGGGTGTGCCAGTCGACGAAGGCCAGGGCGACGCACACCGGGACGGCGAGCACCACGAGGGCCAGGGTCCACCCGGGGCCCACGACCGCGCCCGCCAGCGCACCCGCGGCGAGCCCGGAGAGCGCCGCGCCGGGCAGCAGGCCCGGGCGCGAGCCGAGGGCGGCGTACGTCGGCTTGGGCGGCTCGGCCTCCCCACGATCGGGGTCCGGGGCAGGCTCGGGCAGCGTGCGCACCACCCACGGGACGGCCAGCGACAGCAGGCCGCAGAGCAGGCCGCCCAGCAGGGCGCCCTCCCACACCGCGGGCAGGCTGCTCACCCGTGGCCCCGCGCCGCCAGCGCGGCCTCGCCGGCCGAGCGCAGGACCTCGACGGGCACGCTCCGGCCGGTGAACTGCTCGACCTGGAGCGCGGCCTGGTGCACGAGCAGGTCCAGGCCGGAGACGAGGGCGGTGCGGCGGTCCAGCGCGGCCGCGGCCAGCGGGGTGGGCCACGGGTCGTAGACGGCCTCGAAGAGCAGCGCGGCGCCGCAGGCCGACAGCAGTCCCGGGTCCTGGGCGTCGGCGGGCACCGTCGAGACGAGCACGTCGGCGGCCGGAACCCCGCCGGCCTCCCCGCCGTCGTGCTGCACGGCCGCCGGCTCGAGCGCCCGCACGTCCGGCGCCGAGGTGTGCGCCGCGACCGTGCGCAACGTCTCCGCGGCCCGGTCGGCCGAGCGCACGAGCAGCGTCACCTCGCGGGCGCCGAGGTCGCACAGCGCGAGCCCGATCGAGGCCGCGGTGGCACCGCCGCCCAGGACCAGGACCCGCTGCACCGGACCGTCGTGCCGCTCCCGCACCGCGGCCACGGCTCCCGGGAGATCGGTGTTGTCGCCGCGCCAGCCCGCGGCCTCGCGCACCAACGTGTTCGCGCCTCCCGCGGCCCGGGCCCGCCCCGAGACCTCCCACCCGCGCTCGTCGGCCAGCGCGAGCAGCTCACGCTTCAGCGGCATCGTGAGCGAGAGGCCACGCCACTCCGGCCCGAGCCCGTCGAAGAAGTCCGGGAGCGTGCCACCGGGCACCCTCACCGGGTCGTAGTGCCACCCCTCGAGCCCCAGCCAGGCGTACGCCGCCCGGTGCAGGGCCGGTGACAGCGAGTGCTCGACGGGGTCGCCGAGCACCGCGCACCGGGTGGTGGACGCGGTCACGGCCGGCTCAGCAGCGGTCGGACTGCGTGGCGCAGTACTCGTCCAGCTCGCCGCGGAAGGAGAGGAACTCGTCGTAGGACTCGGTGAACTTGGTCTCGCCGGTCTCGAGGTTCACCGTGACGTAGAACAGCCACGGGCCGTCCGCCGGGTTGGCGGCCGCGTCGATCGCCGCGTCGCCGGGCGCCTCGATCGGACCGGGCGGGAGCCCCGGCTGGGTGTAGGTGTTGTACGGCGAGTCCGAGACCGACTCGATCTGGTCGGTGGTCAGCCGGGCGATCGGCTCCTTGCCGAGCGCGTAGTTGACCGCGGCGTCGATCTGCAGCAGGCCGTTGGTGACCCCGTTGTCCGGGTTTTCCACGCGGTTGTAGATCACCCGCGCGACCTTCGGCATGTCCTCGCCCCTCCCCTCGGCCTCGACGAGGCTGGCGATCGTCATCAGCTCGTGGGGGGTGTAGCCGAGCCGCTCGGCGGCCTCCTCCAGCCCGGCTTCGTCGGCGGCCTGCCGCCAGCGGTCCACCATGGCCGCGAGCATCTCGGCGGGCTTGGCCTTCGGACCGAAGGCGTAGGTCGCCGGGAAGAGGTAGCCCTCGGCCTCGCCGCCGGCGTAGTCGGGCAGGCCGATCTTCGCCGGGTCGTCGAGGTGCTTCTGGAACTGCGCGGCGGAGAAGTCGGTGCCCTCGGCCAGCAGGGCCACGATCTGGTCGGTGTTGAGGCCCTCGGGGATCGTGACGCTGCTGGTCACCAGGTTGGCCGGGTCCACGAGCACGTCGAAGGCGTCCTCGGAGGCCATCTCCTTCTTCAGCTCGTAGAAGCCGACCTGGATGCCGCCGGAGCCGGGGTTGGCGTTGGCCGCGGCGATGCAGGCGTCCACGGACGCCACGACGTCCTGGTCCTTGAGGTTGCGGCAGATGATGGTGGAGCTGTCGCCGCTGGCGACCTCGAAGACGACCGAGCCGCGCCCGGGACCGGGGTAGTCCTCCGGTTCCTCGACCAGGTCGCGCAGCGCGGCCAGGCCGGCGTTGCCGGCCCACCACAGGCCGCCGGCGATGACGGCCAGCGCCACCAGCACCGCCAGGCAGCCGGGGATCCGGCTGCGCTTGCGCCGACGACGTCCGCCCGGGACGAGCTCGTCGACGTGCTGGTCCTCGCTCATGACTGCGTCCCCTCGTCCGTCCTCGCCACGACCTCGCCGGGCGCAGCCCCCGAGGCGCGCTCGGTGTCGAGCGCGTGCTGCAGGATCACGACGGCCGCCGCCTGGTCGACGACCGCACGGCGCTTGGCGCCCTTGCGACCCTGGTCGCGGAGCATAGCCTCCGCCGAAACAGTCGAGAGCCGCTCGTCGACGAGCCGCACGGGCACGTCGAGCCGATCGGCGAGGGACGCGGCGAACTCCCGGACCTTCGCCGCCGCAGGCCCCTCACCGCCGTGCAGCGAGCGCGGCAGCCCGACCACGACCTCCAGGACGGTGGTCTCCTCCGCCAGGTCGGCCACGATCCGGCGCAGCCGCGCCAGGTCGCCCTTGCCGCGGCGCACCGTCTCCACCGGCGTGGCCAGCATCCCCGAGGGGTCGCTGCGCGCCACGCCGATCCGGGCGTCGCCCGGGTCGACGCCCACCCGGGTGCCGTGCCTCATGGGACTCAGGCCCCGACGACCTTGCCGACCTCGCCGGCCACGAGCGCGAGCGCCTCGTCGAGCCGGGAGGCGTCCGCGCCGCCCCCCTGCGCCACGTCGGCCTTGCCGCCGCCCTTGCCACCCAGCAGCGGCGTGAGGGTGCGCACCAGGTCGCCGGCCGACAGGCCGCGCTCCTGGGCGAGCTCGTTGGTGGCAGCGACCAGGGCGACCTTGCCGTCAGAGACGCCCGCCACGACCACGACGCCTGGCTCGCCCTGCGGCAGCCGGCTGCGCACGTCGAGGGCCAGGGTGCGGACGTCGCCGCCGCCGGCGCCCTCGACCCGGTGCGCGACGACGAGGACCGGACCCACCCGGCTGGCCCCTGCGGCGACCTCGGCGCCGGCACGCAGCAGCTGCTGCACGCGCACCTGCTCGATCTCCTTCTCCGCGGCCCGCAGCCGGGAGACGAGGTCCGAGACCCGCTCGGGCAGCTCCTCCGGGCGCGCCTTGAGGGTCTCCGAGAGCTGGTTGACGAGGGTGTGCTCACGGGCCAGGAACCGGTAGGCGTCGCTGCCGACCAGCGCCTCGACCCGGCGTACGCCGGAGCCGATGGAGGACTCGCCCAGCAGCTTGATGACCCCCAGCTTGCCGGAGCTGGCGGTGTGGGTGCCGCCGCACAGCTCGCGGGCCCAGTCGCCGACCGAGACCACGCGCACGGTGTCGCCGTACTTCTCGCCGAACAGCGCCATCGCGCCGGACCTCACGGCCTCGGCCTGGGACATGTACTCCGCGTGCACGGCGAGGTCGTCGAGGACCACGTCGTTGACCCGCGCCTCCACGTCGGCCATCACCGAGGCGGGGACGGCACCGGTGGCGGAGAAGTCGAAGCGGAACCGACCGGGGGCGTTCTCCGACCCGGCCTGGGTGGCGGTCTCCCCCAGCGCCTCGCGGAAGGCCTTGTGCACCATGTGGGTCGCGGTGTGGGCGCGGCTGATGGCCGTGCGGCGGGCCAGGTCGACGTGCGACTGCGCGGCCACCCCGCTGCTCACCTCGCCCTCGAGCACCCGGGCGCGGTGGACGACCAGCCCGGTGATCGGCGACTGGACGTCGAGCACCTCGACCCGGGCGCCGTTGGCCAGCTCGATCACGCCGGTGTCGGCCAGCTGGCCACCGCCCTCGGCGTAGAACGGGGTGCGGTCCAGGACCAGCTCGACCTCCTGGCCGGCGCCCGCGACCGGCACGACGGCGCCGTCGGCGACCAGTCCGCGCACGACGCCCTCGGTGGTGGTCTCGGTGTAGCCGGTGAAGTCGACGGCCGCGCCGAGGGAGTCGGCGACCTCGCGGTAGGCACCGGTGTTGGTGTGCGCGCCCTTCTTGGCCTTGGCGTCGGCCTTGGCCCGCTCGCGCTGCTCGCCCATGAGCCGGCGGAAGCCGTCCTCGTCGACGGCCAGCCCCTGCTCGGAGGCCATCTCGAGGGTCAGGTCGATCGGGAAGCCGTAGGTGTCGTGCAGCGCGAAGGCGCGCTCGCCGGAGAGCACCGAGCCGCCGGACTTCTTCACCTCGCCCGCGGCGACGTCGAAGATCTGGGTGCCGGCCTTGAGCGTCGAGCGGAACGCGTCCTCCTCGGCGTAGGCGACCGTGGAGATCCGGTCCCAGTCGCGGTGCAGGTCGGCGTAGGTCTCGCCCATCTTGTCGCGGCTGACGGGGTAGAGCTCCGGCAGCGCCGGGTCCTCGTAGCCGAGCAGGCGCACCGAGCGGATGGCGCGGCGCATGAGCCGACGCAGGACGTAGCCGCGGCCCTCGTTGCCGGGGGTGACGCCGTCACCGATGAGCATCATCGAGGAGCGCACGTGGTCGGCGACCACGCGGAAGCGCACGTCGTCCTCGGGGTTCGTGCCGTAGCGCTTGCCCGTGAGCTGCTCGGCCTTCTCGATCACGGGGTACATCACGTCGATCTCGTACATGTTGTCCTTGCCCTGCAGCAGGAACGCGACCCGCTCCAGGCCCATGCCCGTGTCGATGTTCTTCTTCGGCAGCGAGCCGGCGATGTCGAAGTCCTCCTTGGACCGCACCGCGGACAGCTCGTCCTGCATGAAGACGAGGTTCCAGAACTCCAGGTAACGGTCCTCGGCCGAGAAGTCGCCGTCGGGGCCGTACGCCGGGCCGCGGTCGATCAGCAGCTCCGAGCACGGTCCGCCCGGGCCGGGGACGCCCATGGACCAGTAGTTCTCCCTGGGACCCAGGCGGGCGATCCGGTCGTCGGGCAGGCCGGTGACCTTCTTCCACAACGCCAGCGCCTCGTCGTCGCCGTCGAGGATGGAGGGGTAGAGCAGGCCCTCGTCGAAGCCCCACCCGCCGTCGGCGACCGGCTTGGTGACCAGCTCCCAGGCCAGCTCGATGGCCCGCTCCTTGAAGTAGTCGCCGAAGGAGAAGTTGCCGCACATCTCGAAGAAGGTGCCGTGGCGCGAGGTCTTCCCGACGTCCTCGATGTCGGGTGTGCGCACGCACTTCTGCACGCTGGTCGCCCGGGTGTAGGGCGGGGTCTCCTGGCCCAGGAAGTAGGGCTTGAACGGCACCATGCCGGCGGGGACGAAGAGCAAGTTGGGGTCGTCGGCGAGCAGCGAGGCCGACGGCACCACGGTGTGTCCGGCCGCCTCGAAGTGCGCGAGGAAGTTGCGGCGGATCGCGGCGGTGTCCATCAGGGGGTGCCTCTCTGCTGTCGGTGGGCGAGCTCGGGTGTGTCCGGGGGGCTGCTGATCTGCGGGGGCGAGGATGCTCCGAGCCGGGCCCGCACCGCGTCCTCGGCCTCGGCACGGCCCTGGGCGACCTCGTCGCGGAAGAGCCGGGCGCCCACGGCCAGCGCGCCGAGCCGGTCGTGGAGGCCGTCGTAGGTCAGCACCTCGGCCGCGCGCCGGCCACGCACCATCGCGTAGATCCCGGCGCCGGCCCCGGCTGCGAACCAGAGCCCGCGACTCATGCGGCTGCTCGCTCGCGGTCGTGCAGGTCGCGGCGCGCCGCGCGCAGGTCGGCGCGGCGCTGCTTGCGCGCCCGCTTGACCTCGCGCCGCATCTCGAAGCGGATCCGGTGCCGGGTCTCCGGGCTCAGCGCCCGGCGCAGGCCGGCCGCGAGCGTGGCGGCCTGCACGACGCTCTCCCGCAGCACCAGGTCGGCGAAGACCGGGGCGGGTACGACGGGTGCCGCCGCTGCCGGCGCAGGCTCCTCGCCCAGGTGCGTGATGACGTACTCACGGTCCGTGGCCACGGTCGCGGCGGCGCCCCCCGGAGGGACCGTCTCCTCCCGCGCGGACAGACGCTGCTCGAGCTCGCCGACACGACCCAGCAGCGCGTCGGCCTCGTGCCGGACGCGCACCAGCGAGCGTCGGGTCGCACCCACCAGGAGCACCAGGACCAGCAGCGCCGCCAGCACGCCGGCCACCAGCGCGACGACGACCCAGACGGGGGCGGTCCACTGCTGGTTCATGGGGCCTGACCCTACCTGCCGCGGATCCGCCGGCGGACCCGCTCCCAGCGCTCCCGGATCGCGCTCTCGGCACCGATGTCTTTGGGCTGGTAGTAGGTCGCGTCGGCGACGACGTCGGGGGCGTACTGCTGGGCGGCGATGCCGAAGGGCTCGTCGTGGCTGTAGGTGTAGCTCGCGCCGTGCCCGAGCTTCCTGGCCCCTCCGTAGTGGGCGTCGCGCAGGTGCGCGGGGACCGGCCCGATCTTGCCCGCACGCACGTCGGCGGTCGCCGCCGCCAGGGCGGTCGTGACGGCGTTGGACTTCGGGGCCATGGCCAGGGCGATCGTCGCGTGCGCGAGGTTGAGGCCGGCCTCGGGCATCCCGATGAGCTGCACGGCCTGGGCTGCGGCCACCGCGAGCGGCAGCGCCGCAGGGTCGGCCAGCCCGACGTCCTCGCTGGCGAGGATGACCAGCCGCCGCGCGATGAACCGCGGGTCCTCGCCGGCCTCGACCATCCGCGCCAGGTAGTGCAGCGCAGCATCGGCGTCCGAGCCGCGCACGGACTTGATGAAGGCGCTCGTGACGTCGTAGTGCTGGTCGCCCTGTCGGTCGTAACGTACGGCGGCCTGGTCGACCGCCGTCTCCGCGGTCGACAGGTCGATCACCTCGCTCCCGCGGCCCGTGGCCGCTCCGGCCGCGGCCTCGAGGTAGGTCAGGGACCGGCGCGCGTCGCCCCCGGCCAGCCGCACGAGGTGGTCGGCGGCGTCCTCGGTGAGCGTGAACCGGCCGCCCAGGCCGCGCTCGTCGACCAACGCCTGGTCCAGCACCCGGCGTACGTCGTCGTCGGTGAGGGACTCCAGGCGCAGCAGCAGGCTGCGCGAGAGCAGCGGGGAGATGACCGAGAAGAAGGGGTTCTCCGTGGTCGCGGCCACCAGCGTCACCCACCGGTTCTCGACCCCCGGCAGCAGGGCGTCCTGCTGGGCCTTGGAGAAGCGGTGCACCTCGTCGACGAAGAGCACCGTCTCGCGGCCGCCGCGCACCAGCTCGCTGCGGGCCGACTCGATCGCGGCCCGCACCTCCTTGACCCCGGCGGAGACCGCGGAGACCTCGACGAAGCGCCGGTCGGTCCGGCCGCTCACGATCGAGGCGATGGTGGTCTTGCCGGTGCCGGGCGGGCCCCACAGCAGCAGCGACAGCGAGCGCTGGTCCTCGATCAGCTGGCGCAGCGGGGAGCCCGGCTCACGCAGCTGCGGCTGCCCGACCAGCTCGTCCAGCGTCCGCGGTCGCATCCGCACGGCGAGCGGTGCCGAGGCGGTCGTGTTGGCCGCCAGGCTCCCGGACGCAGCGGAGCCGCCCCCGGCCGGGTGACCGGGGGCGGCGAAGAGCGCGTCGTCGTCGCTCAGGCCGAGACCATCTGCTGCGAGCCGAGGTCGAACCACTCCTTGTCGTAGCCGGGGTTGGTCCCGACCGGCTGCGGGGTGGTGCCCGGGTCGGGGCTGCCCTGCTTGTCCACGCCCAGCAGCCCGGCGGTCACCGGAGTGGCGGGGTGCCGACCGATCTCACCGGCGAAGTGGCAGGCGACCTTGTGCCGGGGGCCGATCTGCAGCAGCGGCGGCTCGACCTTGGCGCAGATCTCCTGGGCCAGCGGGCACCGGGTGCGGAACCGGCAGCCCGAGGGCGGGTTGATCGGGCTCGGGACGTCGCCCTCGAGCCGGATCCGCTCCCGGCGACCGTGACCCGCGGACTTGATGTCCGGCACGGCCGAGAGCAGCGCCTGGGTGTAGGGGTGGTGCGCGTGGCCGTAGATGCTGTCGCGGTCGGCGATCTCCACGATCTTGCCGAGGTACATCACTGCCACCTCGGGGCAGAAGTGCCGCACGACGGCCAGGTCGTGGGCGATGAAGAGGAACGCGATGTCGAACTCGGCCTGCAGCTCCTGGAGCAGGTTGATGACTTGGGCCTGGATGGAGACGTCGAGGGCCGAGACCGGCTCGTCCGCGACCAGCAGCTTGGGGTTCAGCGTCAGGGCCCGCGCGATGCCGATGCGCTGTCGCTGCCCGCCCGAGAACTCGTTGGGGTAGCGGTTGTAGTGCTCGGGGTTGAGCCCCACGATCTCCAGGAGCTCCTGGACGCGCGGCAGCACCTTGTTCTTCGGGACGACCTTGTGCACCTCCAGCGGGGCGCCGATGATGGCGCCGACGGTGTGCCGCGGGTTCAGCGAGGTGTAGGGGTCCTGGAAGATCATCTGCACGTCGCGCCGGATCGGCTTGAGCTCGCGGTTGGACATGGTCGCGAGGTCGACCTGCTTCTCGCCGAAGCGCATCGAGCCGGCCGTCGGGGTGTAGAGCCGGGTGATGAGCCGCCCGGTGGTCGACTTGCCACAGCCCGACTCCCCCACCAGGCCCAGGGAGCCGCCGCGCGGCACCTGGAAGGAGATGCCGTCGACGGCCTGCACGTGGCCGATGGTGCGGCGGACCAGGCCCGAGGACTTCACCGGGAACCACATCTTGAGGTCCTCGACGGTGAGCACCGGCTCCACGTCCGTGCGCAGCTGCGCGGCCGCGTGCCCGGAGTCGGCCAGGTCGGCGAACGACAGCCGCTGCTCCCGGTTGTCGGCAGAGAGCTCCTCGCCCTCGGTCACGGCCGGGTTCTCCGGCTGCTGGGGAGGGTGGTTGACGTCCGTCATCTTCTCAGCTCTCCTCGAGCAGGTCGGGGGCGATGACCGGCAGCACCTCGGTCTCGAAGACCGTCGCCGGGTCGCTCAGGTGGCAGCGCGTGAGGTGTCCGGGCCCGCTGGGGCCGGGCTCCAGCCGGGGCAGCGCCGTCGAGCACAGGTTGCCCTGCACCTTGTCGCTGTGGGCACACCGGGGGTGGAACGCGCAGCCCGAGGGCGGGTCCAGCAGGCTCGGCGGGTTGCCCGGGATGGGCACCAGCTTCGCGGCGGTGTCGCCCGCGACGTCCGGCACGCTGGACAGCAGGCCCCACGTGTAGGGCATGAGCGGCCGCGTAAGGACCTCCTTGGCGGGCCCGTGCTCGACACCGCGACCGCCGTACATCACCAGGATGTCGTCGGCCATCTCGGCGATCACCCCGAGGTCGTGGGTGATGATGATGACTGCGGAGTCGAACTCGCGCTGGAGGTCCTGGAGCAGGTCGAGGATCTGTGCCTGCACGGTCACGTCGAGAGCCGTCGTCGGCTCGTCGGCGATCAGCAGCTTCGGGTCGTTGATCAGACCCATGGCGATCATCGCCCGCTGCCGCATGCCGCCGGAGAACTGGTGCGGGAAGTCGTCGACGCGACGGTCCGGCTGGGGGATGCCCACCCGGTCCAGCATCTCGACCGCCTTGCGGCGCGCGTCGCGCTTGCTGGCGGAGGGGTGGTGCACGAGGTAGGCCTCGGCGAGCTGAGAGCCGACCTTGTAGAAGGGGTGCAGCGCAGCGAGGGCGTCCTGGAAGATCATCGCGACCTCGCGGCCGCGGAGCTTGCGCAGCTTGGACTCCCCGAGCCCGACGACCTCCTGGCCACCGACCTTGATCGATCCGGTGATCCGCGCCGTGCGGGTGTCGTGCAGTCCCAGGACCGCCATGGACGACACCGACTTGCCCGAGCCGGACTCCCCCACGATGCCCAGGGTGCGACCCTGCTCGACGGAGTAGCTGAGCTCGGTGACGGCGTTGACGAGGCCGTCCTCGGTGGGGAACTTGACCGTCAGGTCCTCGACGACGAGGAACGGCTCGGTCACGACAGCCTCACTCTCGGGTCGAGGACGCTGTACAGCAGGTCCACGACCAGGTTGGACACGATCAGGGCGATGGCGGCGAAGAGCGCGGTGGCCTGGACGATCGGCAGGTCCTTCTGACCCACCGCGTTGAGGGCCCACAGCCCGATGCCGTTGATGTCGAAGATCTTCTCGGTGAAGATCGTGCCGGCCAGCAGGGTGCCGAAGTCGATGCCGAAGATCGTCACGACGGGCACGAGCGCCGCGCGGAGCGCGTGCTTGTAGACCACCGTGCGCTGCGGCAGGCCCTTGGCCTTCGCGGTGCGCACGTAGTCCTCGCTCAGCGCCTCGACCATGGCGCCGCGGGAGTAGCGGGTGTAGGCGGTGCAGCCCCACAAGCCGAGGCACAGCCAGGCGAGCCCGAGGCCGCCTGCCCATTCCACCGGACTCTCCGTCAAGGGCACGTAGCCGGGTTGTCCGATGACCGGCAGCTCGTAGAGCACGGCGAAGTAGAGGAACGCGAGCAGGGCGAAGAGGTAGTAGGGGATCGAGCTCACGACGAGGAAACCCGAGACGAGTGCCTTGTCAGCCGTCGATCCGCGGCGCCGGGAAGCAGCCACGCCGATGGGCACGCCGATCACCAGGTAGAGCGCCGCCCCTCCGACCGCCACCGAGACGGTGGCCGGGATGCGGCTCTGCATGTCCTCCCAGACCGGCTTGCCGGTGCTGTAGGACAGGCCGAGGCACGGCGCCTCGCAGCGGGTGGTCTGCCCGGCCACGGTGATGTCACGACCGGTGACGATGCCGCCGACGTAGGTGCCGAACTCCGAGGCCCACGGGTTGTTGTAACCCAGCTCCTCGGTGAAGACCTCGAGCTTCTCCGGGCTGCAGCGGTTGCTGGTCTTGCTGTCGCACATGGCGCGGGCCGGCTCGGAGGGGCCGTACCAGAACAGCAGGAAGATCGACAGGGACACCAGGGTCAGGACGACGAGGCCGGCCAGCAGCCTCTTGACGATGTAGGCGAACATCTCACTTCCCTCGGGTACGGGACGGGTGGATCCCTGCGGGGAAGGACCCCCGGGGAACGAGTCCCCGGGGGTCCCCCCGCGTGGGGTGGACACTCACCGACCGGGTGGGTCAGTCAGCGTCCGGAACCTGCGTGATGCGAGCGCTGGACGCTCAGGGCATCACGAAGAGGTTCTTGTAGTTCGGCGCACCCAGGGCCTCGTCGCCCGAGGGGTTGCCGATCTTGGAGCCGAACGCGAACAGCTGGTTGTAGTACGCGGTCGGTACGGCCGGGAAGAACTCCGTCTGGATCTGCTCGTCGATCGCGCCCCACTCGGCGGCCTGCTCCTCGATCGGCAGCTCCGCGACACCGGCGATGCGCTCGTCGATGGCGTCCTCGGCGAACTCACCCACGTTGTAGGTGGCGCCACCGCGGAACAGCGAGGGGATGAAGGTCGAGCCCGAGGGCCAGTCGGAGCACCAGGCGACCGCACGGACGTTCAGGCTCTTGTTGAGCTTGTCGTCGGGGTTGAGGTAGGTCGAGTACGGCGACTCCTGGACCGGGGTCGACTTGACCTTGAAGCCGGCCTCCTCGTAGGCCTTGACGACAACCTCGTTGGCCGCGACCACGAGCGGGTCGGGCTCGTAGTAGATCATGTCGATCGTCGGCGGGGTCTCAGACTCCGCGAGCAGCTCCTTGGCCTTCTCGATGTCGAAGGTGAACTGCTCACCGTCGACGAAGTAGTCCGGCTTGCCGGCCATGCCCGGGGGCATGATCGAGTTCGCCGGGACACGGGTCACGCCGGGCACCTGGCCGCCGGCCTGCCACGCATCCTCGTAGGGGTAGGCGTAGGCGAGGGCCTTGCGGAAGGCGAGGTCGGTCTTGCCGTACACCGGGTAGATGAACGAGGTGCACTGAGTCGACTGCTGGACCAGGCGGTCACCCAGGGTCTCCAGGGCGTCCTGGTAGCTGGCGGCCGACAGGTCCGTCGACAGCGCGGTCTGCGACTCGGTGTTGTCCGACAACATGATCTGGTCGGTCTGGTCCGGGTCGGCGTTGAACTTGAAGACGAACTTGTCGGCGTACTGGTGGCGCGCCGGGTCCGACTCGGGGTCCCACTGGTCGTTCTTCACCAGGACGAGCTCGTCCTGCGGGGTGAAGGACTCCACCTTGTAGGGGCCGTTCGACATGATGTTCTGGCCGTAGGCCGGCGGCTGCGAGGTCTTGCCCAGCGGGGCCGGGCCCATCGCCATGAAGGCGCCCCAGTAGTCCATGTCCGGGAAGGGCTTGGACATGTTGATGGTGACGGTGTTGGCGTCGTTGTCGAACTCCACACCCTCCCACTCGGTCCAGTCGGTGTCCTTGTCGGTGTAGGGGCCCTCGAACTCGTCCGCACCGGCGAAGAACTGCGTGGAGTACTCGGTGCCCGGGCCACCCGGGAACGCGGTGGAGTCCATGGAGCGTGCGATGCCGAAGGCGACCTCCTCGGCCGTGATCGGCGAGCCGTCCTCCCACGTGGCGTTGTCGCGCAGCTGGAACGTCCACTGCGTGTAGTCCTCGTTGGGGGTGCCCAGATCGACCGCGAGGTCCGGCACGAGGGTGGCGTTGCCGTCCTCGTCGACGCGGTACTGGGTCAGCGAGCGGCTGGTCAGCGCCTGCTGGATCGAGTTGCCGGTGACGGACCACCCGTTGGTCGGGTCGAGGTCGTCCGGGCCGTAGTCACCGGGGAGGAACACCGTGATGGTGCCTCCTGCCTCGGCGCCCTCGAGCTCGGGGGCGGGGCCCTCGGCGTCGGGGTCCTTGTCTTCGCCCGCGTCGGTCTCCCGGAAGTCACCGGTCTCGGTGTCCGAGGGGCCGTCACCGGAACCACAGGCCGCGAGAGCCATGAGCGAGGCAACGGCGAGCGCTGCCAGCGGCTTGGTCCGTCTCATTGACGTTTCCTTTCTGGTGCGCACCCGGGAAGGGGCCCGGGTGACGTGTGGTGGCCGCTCAGCGGCGGGTCTTGGGGTCGAGCGCGTCACGCAGCGCGTCCCCCAGGAGGTTGAGCGCCAACACGATCGCCACGATGGCGATCAGCGGCTGGTAGAGGTAGAGCGGGTAGTTGTCGAAGAACCCGATCCCCTGGTTGAGGGTCTGGCCCCACGAGGGCCGCGTGGTCACGCCGATGCCGAGGAAGGCCAGGCCCGCCTCGGCTGCCACGAAGGCAGGCAGCATCAGCGACGAGGCGACGATGATGGGGGCGACGAGGTTGGGCAGCAGCTCCTTGAGCAGCAGCCGGCGCGTGGGCATGCCCATCACCCGGGCCGCCTGGACGAACTCCCGCTCGCGCAAGGAGAGCACCTCGCCACGCACCAGGCGCGCCACCGACATCCACCCGAAGCCCGCCAGGACCGCGATCAGGGCGATGACCTGGATCGTGGCGTAGTTGTCGCTGTCGCGGAAGCGCTCGTTGATGATCGGGGCGATCGTCAGCGCGGCCAGGATGAAGGGCAGCGTCAGGAAGAAGTCGGTGATGAACCCGAGGATTCGGTCGACGACCCCACCGAGGAAGCCGCCGAGCAGCCCCACGGTGACTCCGACGAGCATGGCCACGATCGTGGCGGTCGTCGCGATCTGCAGAGAGTTCTGCGCGCCCTGGAGCCAGAAGGCCAGGTTGTCGGTGGCCGTGCGCGGCGCGATTCCGAAGGGGTGGTCCCACGTGAAGCCGCCGTACGGCGGGCCGAACTCGGCGCGAGGGGTGCCGTCGAGGTTGAGGAACTGCGAGGGGTAGGCCGTCTCGGTGGTCACTCCGAAGAGCTTCTGCAGCGGCCCGGCGAAGATCGCGATGACGACGAAGAAGAGCACCACGGCCAGGCAGACCAGCGCGATCTTGTCGCGGAGCAGGCGCCCCAGCGCGATCCGCATCGGGGACTTGCCCGTGATGGCCCTGGTCTTGCTGCTGCCGGGGTCCTCGCCCTTCGGCTCCTCGCTCAGCTGCCCCAGGGTCTCGGGGCCGGCGGTCTGTGCCGACATGCTCTCCCCATCGTTCCGAGCGGCCGAGGGTCTCCCGGCCGTGCGCTGTGCGCCGTCGTGGACTCTATGTGCTCCCCCACGGCAGGACGATCACTCAGCGGTAACGATCCGGACACGGGGACGGCGGCGCCGCAACCGGTTTCCACCGGTCGGGACGCCGCCGTCGATCAGCGCGTGCATCAGGCCTCTGGCGCGAGTTCCTCCGTCGGACGGGCGTCGACACCGGCTTCCTTGCGCTGCTCGGGACTGATCGGCGCGGGCGCGGCCGTCAGCGGGTCGTACCCGCCACCGGACTTCGGGAAGGCGATGACGTCGCGGATCGACTCGGCCCGCCCGAGGATCGCGCAGATGCGGTCCATGCCCACGGCGATGCCGCCGTGCGGGGGCGCGCCGTGCTTGAAGGCGTCGAGCAGGAAGCCGAACTTCTCCTGCGCCTCCTCGGGTCCGATGCCCATGACCTCGAAGACCCGCTTCTGCACGTCCTCGCGGTGGATACGGATCGAGCCGCCGCCGAGCTCGCTGCCGTTGCAGACGATGTCGTAGGCGTAGGCCAGCGCCGGACCGGGGTCGGTGTCGAAGGTGTCGAGGAACTCCTCCTTCGGGCTGGTGAACGCGTGGTGCACGGCCGTCCAGGCACCGCCGCCGACAGCGACGTCACCGCTGGCCACCGCCTCGGACGCGGGCTCGAACAGCGGGGCGTCGACCACCCAGGTAAAGGCGTACGCCGACTCGTCGATGAGCCCGCCCCGGCGGCCGATCTCCAAGCGTGCGGCACCGAGCAGCGCGCGGCTCGAACGGGTCGGGCCGGCGGCGAAGAAGACGCAGTCGCCCGGCGCGGCCCCGACGTGGGCGGCCAGGCCGGCCTTCTCCTCCTCGGAGAGGTTCTTGGCGACCGGTCCCCCGAGCTCGCCGTCCTCCTGCACCAGCACGTAGGCCAGGCCCTTGGCGCCGCGCTGCTTGGCCCACTCCTGCCAGGCGTCGAGCTGCTTGCGCGGCTGCGAGGCGCCACCGGGCATGACCACGGCACCGACGTACTCGGCCTGGAAGACCCGGAACGGGGTGTCCTTGAAGTAGTCGGTGCACTCGACGAGCTCCTGGCCCATGCGCAGGTCGGGCTTGTCGGAGCCGAAGCGGCGCATGGCCTCGGCGTAGGTGATGCGCGGGATCGGCCGCGGGATCTCGTGGCCCTCCAGGGCCCACATCTCGGCCAGGACCTCCTCCATGAGCGCGATGACGTCGTCCTGGTCCACGAAGCTCATCTCGATGTCGAGCTGGGTGAACTCCGGCTGCCGGTCGGCGCGGAAGTCCTCGTCGCGGTAGCAGCGGGCGATCTGGTAGTACCGCTCGAGGCCACCGACCATGAGCAGCTGCTTGAACAGCTGGGGGCTCTGCGGCAGGGCGTACCAGCTGCCGGGGTGCAGGCGCGCGGGCACGAGGAAGTCGCGGGCGCCCTCGGGGGTGGAACGGGTCAGCGTCGGGGTCTCGACCTCGACGAAGGCGTGCCGGTCGAGCACGTCGCGCGCAGCCTTGTTGATCCGGCTGCGCAGCCGGATCAGCCGGGCCGGCTCGCTGCGGCGCAGGTCGAGGTAGCGGTGCTTGAGCCGCACCTCCTCCCCCACGTCGACGTGGTCGCTGATGGGGAACGGCAGCGGCGCGGAGGCGCTCAGGACCTCGACCTCGGTCGCGACGACCTCGACGGCACCGGTGGCCAGGTTGGGGTTCTCGTTGCCCTCCTTGCGGGCCACGACCTCGCCGACGACCTTGAGGCAGTACTCCGAGCGCAGCTGGTGCGCGACCTCCTCGTCGCGGACGACGACCTGGACGACCCCGGAGGCCTCGCGCAGGTCCAGGAACGCCACCCCGCCGTGATCGCGCCGGTTGGCCACCCACCCGGCGAGGGTCACGGTCTGGCCGACGTGCTCGGGGCGGAGGGCCCCGGCGTCATGGGTGCGGATCACTGCTTCTCCTTGACATGGTTGGTCGAGCCGACCGCGTCGGTCGAGCTTGTCGAGACCACCTGCGGTCGCAGGTCCTCGGTCGGGGGTGCCCAGGTGGCGGGATCGGCCTCCACCTGCTCACCGGTGCGGATGTCCTTGACCTGGCCCGGGCCGTCGGCCTGCGGGAACCAGACGTGCGGGATGCCGCGGCGCTCGGCGTACCGGATCTGCTTGCCGAACTTCGCGGCGGTGGGCGCCACCTCGCAGGGGATGCCGCGGGCGCGCAGGGCCCCGGCCACGGCCTCGCTGGCCGGGCGGGACTCCTCGTCGGTGAGCGCGACCAGCACCGCGCTGGGCACCTTGCGGTCGGCGGCCAGGCCGGTGCGGGCGATCAACGGCACCAGGACGCGGCTGACGCCGAGGGAGATCCCGACCCCGGGGTAGGTCGTGCGGCCGTCGCTGGCGAGGGAGTCGTAGCGGCCGCCGGAGCAGATCGAGCCCAGCGACTCGTAGCCGTCCAGGCGGGTCTCGAAGACGGTGCCGGTGTAGTAGTCCAGCCCCCGAGCGATGGCGAGGTCGGCGACGACGCGCACCTGCTCCGAGGTGAGGTCGGCGACCGATCGGACCAGCGTGGCGAGCTCGTCGAGGCCCTCGTCGAGCAGCGGGTGCTCCACCCCGAGGTCGCGCACGCGCCGGACGAAGCCCTGCTCTCCGACGGCGTCCTCGGCGCGGATCGTGGCCAGGGCGAGCACCCGGTCGGCGGTCGACGCGTCGATCGCGGCCTCGGTCAGCAGGAGCGCGTGCACCTTCTCCGCCGGGAGCTTGTCGAGCTTGTCGACCAGGCGCATGACCTCGTCGGTCTGGTGGCCCTCGGCGACGCCGAGACCGGCGTAGAAGCCCTGGATCAGCTTGCGGTTGTTGACCTGGAGCCGGAAGCCGGGAAGACCGAGGGTGGCCGGGTCGCTGAGCCGGCGCAGCGCATCGACCATGACCCGCGTGACCTCCACGTCGTGGTGGAAGGGCAGCTCGTCACGGCCGACGACGTCGATGTCGGCCTGGGTGAACTCGCGGTAGCGGCCGTCCTGGGGACGCTCGCCGCGCCAGACCTTCTGCACCTGGTAGCGCCGGAACGGGAACTCCAGCTTGCCGGCGTTCTCCAGGACGTAGCGGGCGAAGGGCACCGTGAGGTCGAAGTGCAGCCCGATGCCGGAGTGGCCCTCGGCGGACTCCTCGTGCAGGCGTCGCAGGAGGTAGACCTCCTTGGAGGTGTCGCCCTTGCGCAACAGCTGGTCGATCGGCTCGACGGCACGGGTCTCGATGCCGACGAAGCCGTGCAGCTCGAAGGTGGTGCGCAGCACGTCGATGACCTGCTGCTCGACCAGGCGCTGCTCGGGCAGCAGCTCGGGGAACCCGCTGAGCGGGGTCGGCCTGGCCATCACAACCCCCGCGTGACGGGGCTGGTCCCACCGGCTCCGTCGCCGTCGACGAGGTCGAGGAGGTAGGGGTTCGTGGCGCGCTCGCGGCCGATCGAGGTCTGCTCACCGTGGCCGGGCAGCACCACGACGTCGTCGGCCAGCGGCAGGACCTTGGTCGCCAGGCTCCGCAGCATCGTCGGGTGGTCACCGCCCGGCAGGTCGGTGCGCCCGATCGAGCCCGCGAAGAGCAGGTCGCCGGAGAACATCACCTCCGACACCTCGCCCGAGGGCTGCCCACCGGGGAGGTAGGGGGTGCGGAAGGTGACCGATCCCTCCGTGTGGCCCGGGGTGTGGTCGACGGTGAACCGCACGCCGGCCAGCTCGAGCTCCTGCAGGTCGGCCAGCTCGCGGACGTCGTCGGGCTCGGCCCACTCGTAGGAGCCGCCGAGCAGCATCTGGGTGGTCTCGCGCGACATGCCGGCCATCGGGTCGCTGAGCAGGTGTCGGTCCGCGGGGTGGATCCAGGCGGTGGCGTCGTACGAGCCGGCCACCGGGGCCACGCACCACATGTGGTCGACGTGGCCGTGGGTCACCAGCACCGAGACGGGCTTGAGCCGGTGCTCGCGCACCACCTCGGCGACGCCCGAGGCGGCGTCCTTGCCGGGGTCGACGACGACGCACTCCTGGCCCGGTCCGGTGGCCACGACGTAGCAGTTGGTGCCCCAGGGACCTGCGGGGAAGCCTGCGATCAGCACCGGCCCACCCTAGCGACGAGGGTGGGCCGGGCCGAACCGAGATCCTCGGTGGTCCCGGCCCGGCCAGGTGGGGACGGCTCGGTAGCATGACCGCGCTGCCGCACCCGACACCGAAGAGGAACTCCCAGTGACGAGCCATGAGTGGGGCCGAGTCGCCGATGACGGCACGGTCTTCGTGAGGACCGCCGACGGCGAGCGGTCCGTGGGGCAGTACCCCGAGGGCACGCCCGAGGAGGCCCTCGCCTTCTACACCGAACGGTTCGCCGCTCTCGCCTTCGAGGTCGAGCTGCTCGACCAGCGCATCCGCTCCGGGGTGATGTCCCCGGAGGAGGCGGCCGAGTCCGTCAAGACGGTCTCCGCGCAGGTGGACGGCGCCAACGCGGTGGGCGACCTGGCCGGTCTGCTGGCCCGGCTGGAGGCACTGGCCCCCGTCATCGAGACCCAGCGCGAGGCCAAGCGCGCCGAGAAGGCCCAGAAGCAGGCCGAGGCCCGCGAGGCCAAGGAGAAGGTCGTCGCCGAGGCCGAGAAGATCGCCGAGGGCTCGGACTGGCGCGGTGGCGCCAACCGGCTGCGCGACCTGCTGGAGCAGTGGAAGAAGATCCCGCGCATCGACCGCGCCGGGGACGACGCGCTGTGGCGCCGCTTCTCCTCCGCCCGCACCACCTACACGCGCCGCCGCAAGGCGCACTTCGCCGAGGTCAACGAGAAGCGCGAGGGCGCGCGGGCGGTCAAGGAGCGCCTGGTCAAGGAGGCCGAGGAGCTCGCGGGCTCGACCGAGTGGGGCCCGACCGCGGGTCGCTACCGCGACCTGATGCAGCAGTGGAAGGCCGCCGGCCCGGCACCCAAGGACGTGGACGACGCCCTGTGGAAGCGCTTCCGGGGCGCGCAGGACGCCTTCTTCGGCGCGCGCGACGCCGAGAACGCCAAGCTCGACGAGGAGTTCGCGGCGAATGCCGAGGTCAAGGAGGCGCTCCTGG
Organism: Nocardioides sp.; assembly: GCF_030149505.1. GTDB lineage: Bacteria > Actinomycetota > Actinomycetes > Propionibacteriales > Nocardioidaceae > Nocardioides. The sequence continues at coordinate 243,168 of NZ_JASBRN010000045.1, read as the reverse complement.
TCGAGGCCGAGGCGCTGCTGCCCGCCCTGCAGTCCGGCGAGGCGGACCTGGACGCCGCCAAGAAGGCCTTCCGCGACATCTCCGAGCGCTGGGACGCCGCCGGCAAGGTGCCGCGGGCCCGGATCAAGGAGCTCGACGGTCGGATCCGGGTGGTCGAGAACGCCATCCGCGACCGCGAGCAGGAGCAGTGGCGGCGCTCGGACCCCGAGAAGTCCGCCCGCGCCGACGGCATGGTCGCCCAGCTGCGCTCGGCCATCGAGAAGGTCGAGGCCGACCTGGAGAAGGCCCGGGCCGCCGGCAACGAGCGCAAGGTCGCCGAGCTGGAGGAGAACCTCGTCTCCCGCCGGGCCTTCCTCGAGACCGCCGAGCGGGCCAGCGCCGAGTACTCCTGACCTGCTCCTCGATCAGCCCGTCACCCGGTAGGCGTCGAAGACGCCCGGCACGTTGCGCACCGCCCGCAGGACGTTGTCGAGGTGCTTGGTCTCGGCCATCTCGAAGGTGAAGCGGCTCTTGGCCACGCGGTCCCGCGTGGTCGAGAGGTTCGCCGACAGGATGTTCACGTGGGCGTCGGAGAGCGCCATCGTGATGTCGGAGAGCAGCCGCGCCCGGTCCAGCGCCTCGACCTGGATGTTGACCAGGAACGTCGAGGACTCCGTGGGCGCCCACTCGACCTCGAGCAGCTTCTCGGGCCGTGCCTCGAGGTCCGAGGCGTTGGTGCAGTCGCGCCGGTGCACCGAGACGCCCCCGCCCTTGGTCACGAAGCCCAGGATCGGGTCGGGCGGCACCGGGGTGCAGCACTTGGCCAGCTTCACCCACAGGTCCGAGGCGCCCTTGACCACGACGCCCGCGTCGCCGCCCGCAGTGCTGCGCCGTGAGCGGCGCCCGGTGATCGTGACGGCCTCGGCGAGGTCCTCCTCGGCTCCCCCCGTGCCGCCGTGCAGGTCGATCACGTGCTTGACGACCGCCTGCGCCGAGAGGTTGCTCTCCCCCACCGCGGCGTAGAGCGCGGAGACGTCGCCGAGCTTGAAGTGCTCGGCGACCAGCGTGAGCGAGTCGTGGGTGAGCAGCCGCTTGAACGGCAGTCCCTCCTTGCGCATGAGCTTGGCGATCTGCTCCTTGCCCTGCTCGATCGACTCCTCGCGCCGCTCCTTGGTGAACCACTGGCGGATCTTGGAGCGCGCCCGGTTGGACTTCACGAAGCCGAGCCAGTCGCGCGAGGGAGCGGCGGTCGGGGACTTGGAGGTGAAGACCTCCACCACGTCGCCGTTGTCGAGGGTCGACTCCAGCGGCACCAGGCGCCCGTTGACCCGGGCACCGATCGTGCGGTGGCCGACCTCGGTGTGCACGGCGTACGCGAAGTCGACCGGGGTGGAGCCCGAGGGCAGGGCGATGACGTCGCCACGCGGGGTGAAGACGTATGTCTCGGCCCTGTTGATCTCGAAGCGCAGGGACTCCAGGAACTCCCCCGGGTCCTCGACCTCGTTCTGCCAGTCCAGCAGCTGCCGGACCCACGTCATGTCCTGGGTGTCCTCGGCCCGCTTCTCGGTGTCGACGCCGTTGCGGCCGTCCTCCTTGTACTTCCAGTGGGCCGCGACGCCGTACTCCGCACGGCGGTGCATCGCGAACGTGCGGATCTGCATCTCCACGGCCTTGCCCTGCGGTCCGATCACCGTGGTGTGCAGGGACTGGTACATGTTGAACTTCGGCATCGCGACGTAGTCCTTGAACCGGCCGAGCACCGGGTTCCACCGTGAGTGCAGCACGCCGAGCACGGCGTAGCAGTCGCGGTCGTCGTCGACGAGGACCCGGATCCCGACCAGGTCGTAGATGTCGGAGAACTCCCGACCGCCCAGGATCATCTTCTGGTAGATCGAGTAGTAGTGCTTGGGTCGCCCGGTGACCTTGGCCTTGATCCGGGCCTCGCGCAGGTCGTTCTCGACCTGGCTGATCACCTCGGCCATGAACTGGTCGCGCGAGGGGGAGCGCTCGGCGACCATCCGCACGATCTCGTCGTAGATCTTGGGGTGCAGGGTGGCGAACGCGAGGTCCTCCAGCTCCCACTTGATGGTGTTCATGCCCAGGCGGTGCGCCAGCGGGGCGTAGATGTCGAGGGTCTCGCGGGCCGTGCGCTCCTGGCTCTTCTGCGGCACGAACCGCAGCGTGCGCATGTTGTGCAGCCGGTCGGCCAGCTTGATGACGAGCACCCGGATGTCGCGCGACATCGCGACGATCATCTTGCGGATCGTCTCGGCCTGCGCGGAGTCGCCGTAGACCACCTTGTCGAGCTTGGTCACCCCGTCGACCAGGCGCGCGACCTCGTCACCGAAGTCCTCGGTCAGCTGCTCGAGGGTGTACGGCGTGTCCTCGACCGTGTCGTGCAGCAGCGCCGCGACCAGGACCGGCTCGGTCATCCCGATGCCCGCCAGGATCGTGGTGACCGCCAGCGGGTGCGTGATGTAGGGATCCCCGCTCTTGCGCATCTGCGTGGCGTGCAGCTCCTCGGCCATGGAGTAGGCACGCTCGAGGAGGGCCAGGTCGGCCTTGGGGTGGTTGGCCCGGACGGCGCGGAAGAGCGGCTCGAGCACCGGGTTGTGGGTCTGGGTGCGCGTGCCCATCCGGGCCAGCCGGGCCCGCACGCTCCGGGCGGAGGACGTCGTCGACTCCCCGCTGCGCTCGGCCGAGGCAGCCCGGTCTGGGCGTCGGGGCGGGACCCTGGGGCCCGACGTGGACGTGCGCTCCTCCGACATGGGAGCAGTCTAGGAGCAGGGTCGTCCGGGCGGTCGTCGCCCGGCGGTGACGGGTCTCAGCCGACGGTGAGCAGGCTGGTGACCTCGACGTCGCCGAGAGCCTCGCGCCACGGGAGGAACGCGAGATCCATCAGGACCGCGACCCCGACGACGCTCGCACCGCACGCCTCGACCAGGTCGGCCGTGGCGCGGGCGGTGCCCCCGGTGGCGAGCACGTCGTCGACCAGGAGCACCCGGTCGCCCGGCGACACGGCGTCGCGGTGCAGCTCGAGGGTGGCCGAGCCGTACTCCAGGTCGTAGGAGACCGCGTGGACCTCGCGCGGCAGCTTGCCGGCCTTGCGCACGGGGACGAACCCGGCACCCAGGGCCAGGGCGACGGGAGCGGCGAGGATGAAGCCGCGGGCCTCCATGCCGACCACGACGTCGACCCGCGGTGCGCCGTCGGGGTGAACGCCCGCCGAGGCCAGCCCGGCCACGACGGCCGCCAGACCGGCGGGGTCGGCCAGCAGCGGCGTGATGTCCTTGAAGACCACGCCCGGCTCGGGGTGGTCGGGCACGTCCACGACCAGGCGCGCGAGGGCGTCGCGCGCCCGGTCGAGGGCGTCGGTCACCGGGTGACTCCTACTTCTTGCCGCGCTGCGAGCGGGGCTTGCGGCTGGGCTGCTGGCGCCCGGCGGCAGGGCTCTGCCCCACCTCGCCACGGGTCTTGGGCACGTTGCGTCCCCGGCCCATCGGCTCGTGGGTGGTCACCGGGGGCGGCGCCTGGCGCGTGGGCGCCGGCGCGCCGTCCTCCGAGGGCGGGGCGAGGCCGGGGTCGTTGGCGATCGGCATGTCCTCGGCGAAGCTCGGCACCGTCGCGTAGCGGTCGGCCCGGCGCAGCCGGGCTGCCGCGCGGTTCTCGTGCTCGGCGATGTCCTTCTCCCCCGACTTCAGGTGCACCAGGATGCGCGGCGCCAGCACGACGGAGGAGTAGACGCCCGCCGCCATGCCCACGAACTGCGAGAGCGCGAGGTCCTGCAGCGAGGAGGCACCCAGCTGGACGGCGCTGACGTAGAGGATCGCGCCGATCGGGATGAGGGCCACGATGCCGGTGTTGATCGAGCGCACCAGCGTCTGGTTGACCGCGAGGTTCGCCGCGTCGGAGTAGGTCTGGCCCGGGCGGCGGAACTCGCGGGTGTTCTCGCGGACCTTGTCGAAGACGACGACGGTGTCGTAGAGCGAGAAGCCGAGGATCGCCAGCAGACCGGTGACCGCCGACGGCGTCACGGGGAAGCCGGAGAGCGCGTAGACCCCGACGGTGATCGCGATGTCGTGGGCCAGCGCGGCGAGCGCGGCCACCGACATCTTCCACTCGCGGAAGTAGAGCGCGATGAAGATCATCACCAGGACCAGGAAGACGCCCACGCCGATCGCGGCCCGCTGGGCGACCTGGGTGCCCCAGCTGGCGCCGATCTCGTCCTGGGAGATCTGGTCGCTCACCGGGACGGTGCCGTTGATGACCTCCACGACGGAGTCGCTGGCCTCGGCGGTGAGGTCCTCGACCTGGATGAGGATCGACTGGCCGGAGGTGGTGACCACCGGGGTGTCGGCACCCTCGATGCCGGCCTCGGCGATCGCCGTCCGGAGCTCGTCGGCGTTGTCCTGGGTGACCTCGGAGGCGGCCAGCGGGACGCGGTACTGCGTGCCGCCGGTGAACTCGATGCCGAAGTTGAGGCCCTTGATGAGGACCACGGCCAGCGCCGCACCGACCAGGACGAGCGAGATGGCGTACCAGAGCGGTCGGCGGTTGACGAAGTCGATCGACTTCCGCCCGTTGTAGAGCTCGTTGCCGAGCCGGGAGAACTTGCCCATCAGGCCTTACCTCCAGCCGGCACGCCGTCCATGCCGAGGGTCTCGGGACTCAGGCCGGACAGGCGCCCGCCCCCGTTGAAGAAGCGGTAGCGCGCGAGGTAGGACACGGCCGGCCGCGTGAAGAAGAAGAGCACCAGCAGGTCGATGATCGTCGAGAGCCCGAGGGCGAAGCCGAAGCCCTTCACCGCGCCGGTCGCGAAGATGTAGAGCACCAGCGCGGAGAGCAGGGAGACGGTGTTGGCCGCGAGGCGGGTGACCCGCGCACGGCGCCAGCCGCTCTCCACCGCGACCCGCATCGACTTGCCGTCGCGCATCTCGTCACGGATGCGCTCGAAGAAGAGGATGAAGGAGTCGGCGGTGACACCCACGGCGATGATGAAGCCCGCGATGCCGGGCAGCGTCAACGTGAAGCCGGCCGTCTCGCTGAGCAGCAGCACCGCGGCGTACGTCGTCGCGGCCGCCACGGCCAGGGAGCCGAGCACCACGAGGCCGAGGCCGCGGTAGTAGAGCAGGCAGTAGATCATCACCAGCGCCAGGCCCAGGCCGCCGGCCCACAGGCCCGCGCTGAGCTGGTCGCCGGCGAGCGACGGGCCGATGGTCTCGACCGAGACGTCGTCCTCGAACTCGATGGGCAGCGAGCCGTAGCGCAGGCTGGTCGCCAGGCTGTTGGCGCTGGTCTCGGTGAAGTTGCCGCTGATCTGGGCGTTGCCGTCGAGGATGACGCCGTCCATCGTGGGCGCAGAGAGCACCTGGCCGTCGAGCACGATCGCGAACTGCTTCTCGGTCCCGAACAGGGCCTGGGAGATCTCGCCGAAGGTGTCGGTGCCCTCGCCGTTGAAGGACAGCGTGACGACGTAGTTAACCTGGTTCTGCGGGATGGCAGCGCCGGCGTCGTCCAGGTCGGTGCCCTCGATCATGGAGGCCGACAGGAGGTAGGCGATGCCGTCCTCGTCGCACGTGATGAGCGGGGACTCGGGGCGGTCGGGCATCGCCGGGACCTGGCTGGGGTCCTGGCAGCCGCCCGAGGCGTTGAAGGCGTTGAAGGCGTCGACGCAGGCGGTGGTCGGGTTGTCGATCCACTCCAGCGGCCGCTCGGTCAGCTCGTCCTCGGCCGCAGCCGCGACGCAGGCCTCGTAGGGGTCGCCCTGCTGGTTGCCCTGGTTGCCGCCCTGGTTGCCCTGCTGGCCGCCCTGGCCACCGTCCTGGTTGCCTCCCTGGCCACCGTCCTGGGGGGACGCGCTGGGGCTGGGGCTGGTGGACTCGCCGGACATCTGCGCCCACGCGCCGAGTGCCGCGCGGTTGTTGCCCTGCTGGCCGTCCTGCTGGCCGTCCTGCTGGCCGCCCTGCTCGCCACCGGCGCCCGGCGTGAGCGACTCCACGTCCAGGCCCTCCGGCAGACCGGTGGTGGTGGTGCAGCGACCGTCGACGCTCGAGCACGCGACCAGGCGGAAACGCAGCTGGGCCGTGCGCTGCACGGTCTCGACGAGGTCGCGGCTGTTCTCACCGGGGATCTCGACGACGATGATGTCGCCACCCTCGGTGACGACGTCGGCCTCGGCCACACCGGAGCCGTTGACCCGGTCGTCGATGATCTGGCGCGCCTCCTCGAGACTGTCGGACTCGACGTCCTCGTTGGCGGCGACCAGCGTGATGCGGGTGCCGCCCTGGAGGTCGAGTCCCAGCTGCGGCTTCCAGGACCCGGCGAGCGCCACCAGGCCGAAGGCGACCGCCAGGGCCAGGAAGAACACCACGAGGGTGCGGCCCGGCCGGACCATGTTGCGTGCCATGTACGTCAGTTCTCCTCCGGGGACGGCGTCGGCCGCTCCCCTGGCTCGTCGGTCCGGGGCTCGTCGGTCCGGGGCTCCTCGATCCGGCGACCGACCGCGCCGCGCGCGACCCTGATGGTCACGCCGGGGGCGATCTCGAGCCCGATCGTCTCGTCGTCGACCGAGGTAAGGGTGCCCAGGACCCCCGAGGTGAGCATCACCTCGTCGCCCGCGTCCAGTGCCTGCTGCATCGACTGGAGCTGCTTGGCCCGCCGCTGCTGCGGACGGATCAGCAGGAGCCAGAAGATGAGGGCGATGGCCAGGAACGGCAGGAGTGCCGCGAGGTCCTGCACGACGACGTACCTCTCAGGCGAGGGTGTGGGTGGACGACGGCCGCCCCCCGGGGGCGGCCGTCGGGAAGTGTAACCGCGGGCTACTCCGCGTCGAACAACGCGGGGTCGCCACCCTGCGTGGCGGACGGCGGCACCGCGAGACCGAGGTGCGTCCAGGCGGCAGGCGTCGCGACCCGCCCCCGCGGGGTGCGGGCGAGGAAGCCCAGGCGGACCAGGAACGGCTCGGCGACCTCCTCGACGGTCTCGCGCTCCTCGCCGACCGCCACGGCCAGGGTGGAGATGCCGACCGGTCCCCCGCCGAAACGACGGCACAGGGCGTCGAGGACCCCCCGGTCCAGGCGGTCCAGCCCGAGCGGGTCGACCTCGTAGAGGTCCAGGGCCCGCTCGGCCACGTCGTGGGTGACCAGGCCGTCGGCGCGCACCTGGGCGTAGTCGCGGACGCGGCGCAGCAGCCGGTTGGCGATCCGGGGCGTGCCGCGCGAGCGAGAGGCGATCTCGGCGGCGCCGTCGGCGGTGAGCGCGACGTCCAGCAGCCTGGCCGAGCGGTGCACGATCAGGTCGAGGTCGGCGGGGTCGTAGAACTCGAGCTGGGCGGTGAAGCCGAAACGGTCGCGCAGCGGACCCGGGAGCAGCCCCGCCCGGGTGGTGGCGCCGACGAGGGTGAAGGGCGGGATGTCGAGCGGGATCGCGGTCGCGCCGGGCCCCTTGCCGATGACGACGTCGACCCGGAAATCCTCCATCGCCATGTAGAGCATCTCCTCGGCGGGCCGGGACATGCGGTGGATCTCGTCGATGAACAGCACGTCGCCCTCGTTCATCCCCGACAAGATGGCCGCGAGGTCACCGGCGTGGGTGATCGCGGGGCCGCTGGTGAGCCGCAGCGGGGCGCCCATCTCGTGGGCGATGATCATCGCCAAGGTGGTCTTGCCGAGGCCAGGCGGACCGGAGAGCAGGACGTGGTCGGGAGCGCGGCCGCGCAGCCGGGCCGCCTCGAGCACCAGCCCCAGCTGGTCGCGCACGCGGTGCTGGCCCACCACCTCCTCGAGGCTGCGCGGGCGCAGCGCGGCCTCCACGGCGCGCTCGTCGCCGTCGGCGTCGGCTGCCACGAGGGAGCGCAGGTGGTCGCGCTCGCCGCGCACGAGCGGGTCGAGCGGGTCGAGCTGGTCCAGGTCGTCGTCGTGCATGTCCCCGGGCACGCGCCTCACGCCCTCGACAGGGCGCGCAGGGCGGCGCGGAGCAGCGAGGCGACGTCGGGTGTCTCGCCCGCGGTGGGCGCGACCTCGTCGACGGCACGGTCGGCGTCCTTGGCCGACCAGCCCAGGCCCTGCAGGCCCTGGCGCACCTGGTCGCGCCACGCCTCGGTGGGGGCGGCTGCAGCGACCTGGCGCTGGCCGACCGGTGCGCCGATCCGGTCCTTGAGCTCCAGGATGATGCGTTGGGCGCCCTTCTGGCCGATGCCCGGAACCCGGGTGAGGGTCTTGACGTCCTCGGAGCCGACCGCACGGCGCAGGTCGTCGGGGCCGAGCACGGCCAGCATCGCCTGAGCCAGCTTGGGCCCCACGCCGCTGGCGGTCTGCAGCAGCTCGAAGCAGGTGCGCTCGTCCTCGTCGAGGAACCCGAAGAGGGTCAGGGAGTCCTCCCGGACGACCAGTGCGGCGGGGAGCATCGCGGTCTGGCCGGTGCCTACCTTGGGCGACAGCGTCGCCAGCGTGCCCGGGGTGCACAGCAGCTCCAGCCCGACGCCGCCGACCTCGACGACGGCGGTGGACAGGGTGACGGCGGCGACCGGGCCGCGGACGTAGGCGATCATCGGCGGACTGCTCCTCTGCTCGTGATGGCGGTGCGCGCCCGGGCCAGCTGCTCGAGCCGGGCCTGCTCCAACCGCGCCTGGGCACCTCCGCGCCAGATGTGGGTGATGGCCAGCGCCAGCGCGTCCGCGGCGTCGGCCGGCCTCGGCGGGCTATCCAGGCGCAGGATCCGGGTGACCATGAGGCCGACCTGGTCCTTGGTGGCCCGGCCGCTGCCGGAGACGGCGGCCTTGACCTCGCTGGGGGTGTGCAGCGCGACCGGGAGGCCGCGCCGCGCCGCGCACACCAGTGCGATCCCGCTGGCCTGCGCGGTGCCCATGACCGTGCTGACGTCGGAGCGGGCGAAGACCCGTTCCACGGCCACGGCGTCGGGTCGGTGCTCCTCGATCCAGGCGTCGATGCCCTTCTCGATGCTCACGAGGCGCTGCGCGACCGGCAGGTCGGAGCTGGTGCGGATGACGTTGACGTCGACCAGGTCCAACGGGCGACCCACGGAGCCGGACACGACACCCATCCCGCAGCGGGTCAGGCCCGGGTCGATCCCCAGCACGCGCACCGGGGCACCTCCCTCGTCAGCGGTCGAACGTGTGTTCGCAACGCTAACCGTCGCCACCCGCCGTGGCCGTCGCCGACACGCCGGTCAGACGTCTGCCGCCTCCATGACCTCGTCGGGGATGTCGGCGTTGGTGAAGACGTTCTGCACGTCGTCGAGGTCGTCGACGGCGTCGACCAGCTTGAAGACCTTCGCTGCCACGTCGGGCTCGCCCACGGGGATGTCGAGCTGCGCGACGAACTGGACCTCGGCGGAGTCGTAGTCGATGCCGGCGTCCTGCAGGGACGTGCGGACCGCGACCACGTCGGAGGGACCGGACTGGACCTCGAAGCTGTCGCCGTGGTCCTTGACCTCCTCGGCTCCGGCGTCCAGCGTCGCCTCGAGCACGTCGTCCTCGGAGACCTCCTTGGCCTCCTGGGACTTCGGCACCACGACGACGCCCTTGCGCTCGAAGAGTCGCGAGACCGAGCCCGGGTCGGCCATCGTGCCGCCGTTGCGGGTCACCGCGGTGCGGACCTCCATCGCGGCGCGGTTGCGGTTGTCGGTGAGGCACTCCACCAGCAGGGCGACGCCCTGGGGGCCGTAGACCTCGTACATGATCGTCTCGTAGTCGACGCCGCCGCCCTCGAGGCCGCCGCCGCGCTTGACCGCGGAGTCGATGTTCTTGTTGGGGACCGACTGCTTCTTGGCCTTCTGGATGGCGTCGTAGAGCGTCGGGTTGCCGGCCGGGTCGGGGCCGCCCATCTTCGCGGCGATCTCGATGTTCTTGATCAGCTTCGCGAACAGCTTGCCGCGCTTGGCGTCGATCGCGGCCTTCTTGTGCTTCGTGGTCGCCCACTTGGAGTGCCCGGACATGCCTCTTCCTTCTCCGCTCTCGGGAGGCCCTCAGGAGCCTCGGACCAGGTCCACGAACAGGCCGTGCACCCGGGAGTCCTCCCCCACCTCGGGGTGGAACGACGTAGCCACCAGGTTCCCCTGGCGGACCGCGACGATCCTACCGGCGGCCGCTCCCGCCGTGCTGTCGCGGTCGACGCGGGCCAGCACCTGCACCAGCGCGCCGACCTCCTCGACCCACGGCGCCCGGATAAAGACGCCGTGAACGGGCTCGACCAGCCCCTCGACGCGCACCGGCCCCTCGAAGGAGTCGACCTGACGACCGAAGGCGTTGCGCCGCACGGTCATGTCGATGCCGCCGAAGGTCTCCTGGCCCGGCGCCCCGTCGAGGACCCGGTCGGCGAGCAGGATCATCCCGGCACAGGTCCCCAGGACCGGCAGGCCGGCGCGGATGCGCTCCCTGAGCGGCTCGAGCAGCTCGAAGGTGCGGGCCAGCCGCGCGATGGTCGTGGACTCCCCGCCCGGGAGCACCAGCGCATCGACGGCGGCCAGCTCCTCGGGACGACGCACGCGCGTCGTGGCCACGCCGAGGCGCTCGAGCGCGGCGACGTGCTCGCGGACGTCACCCTGGAGGGCCAGCACGCCGACGAGCGGGGACGAGGAGGTCACCGGAGGAGCCTAGGGTGGACGCGTGCTCTCCCGACGGGTGGTCCCCGTGGCCGCGCTGCTGCTCACGCTGGCGCCGCTCACGGGCTGCAGCGACGACGAGACGGCCACGCCTCCACGCCCGCTGGCGTCACTGGCTCCGGGGACCGCGACGGCCGCGCCGACGGTGACCGAGGACCCGGTCGACGCGGAGGCGGTCCAGCCGGAGGACGAGGCGCAGGCGGCGTACCTCGCCTGGCTGGGCGCGCTCGCGGCCCAGGACGCGGAGACCGCGTGCGCGGTCCAGCACCCGGAGCTCACGATCGCGCTCCGGCAGGAGGCGATCCTGGTCGGCAGGGCCGGGCTCGGCGACCCGTGCACCGGCTTCGAGGCCCTGCTGTGGGAGGACCCGGCGCGCCGGACCGAGCCGGTCTCGGTCGAGACGACGACGCTGACCGGCGAGAAGGCCGTGCTGGCGGTCGGGTTCGGCGCGAGCGCGGTGACGGTGGACCTGGAGTACCAGCGCGCGGCCTGGCGGGTGCTCGCCGAGGAGCCGCGCACCCTCGGCAGCCCGGAGACCCGACGTTGGGTCGAACGGTGGTGCGACCTGGAGACCGGGATGGACCGTGAGGAGCTGGAGGCGCTGATGGGGCCGGCGAGCGGGACCTACTCGGTCCTCGACGGCGGCGAGCCGCAGCTCTACTGGACCGACCGGCAGTACGACTTCCGCGCGTACCTGACCGAGGTCGGCCCGCCCGGCACGGCCCTGGAGCTCGTGGGCGACTACGACGCCCTGTCCGCGCAGGACCGCGAGTCCCTGGACTGCCCCGAGCTGCGCTGAGCACGCGGCCCGGGGCCGGGGCTCACCAGCCGCGCTCGGCCAGGCGGTGCGGCTGCGGGATGTCCTCGACGTTGATGCCGACCATGGCCTCTCCGAGCCCGCGCGAGACCTTGGCGACCATCGCCGGGTCGTCGTGGAAGGTCGTGGCCTTGACGATCGCCTCGGCGCGCTGGGCCGGGTTGCCGGACTTGAAGATGCCCGAGCCCACGAAGACGCCGTCGGCGCCGAGCTGCATCATCATCGCGGCGTCGGCCGGGGTGGCGATCCCGCCGGCGGTGAAGAGCACCACCGGGAGCTTGCCGGTGGTGGCGACCTCGCGGACCAGCTCGTAGGGCGCCTGCAGCTCCTTGGCGGCCACGTAGAGCTCGTCCTCGGTCAGGGCGCCGAGGCGGCGGATCTCGCCGAGGATGGTGCGCATGTGGGTGACGGCGTTGGAGACGTCGCCGGTGCCGGCCTCGCCCTTGGAGCGGATCATCGCAGCGCCCTCGGTGATGCGGCGCAGGGCCTCGCCGAGGTTGGTGGCGCCGCAGACGAAGGGCACGGTGAACTGCCACTTGTCGATGTGGTTGGCGTAGTCGGCCGGGGTCAGCACCTCGGACTCGTCGATGTAGTCCACGCCGAGGCTCTGGATGACCCGGGCCTCCATGAAGTGGCCGATGCGCGCCTTGGCCATGACGGGGATCGAGACGGCCTCGATGATGCCGTCGATCATGTCGGGGTCGCTCATGCGCGAGACGCCGCCCTGGGCGCGGATGTCGGCGGGGACCCGCTCGAGCGCCATGACGGCCACGGCGCCGGCGTCCTCGGCGATCTTCGCCTGCTCGGCGTTGACCACGTCCATGATCACGCCGCCCTTGAGCATCTCGGCCATGCCGCGCTTGACGCGGGTGGTGCCGGTGCCGGCGCTCTGCTCAGGGGTGCTCGCGGCGGGGGTCTCGTGCGTGTCGGCCATGCCTCAGATCGTACGGCGCGGGGTGGCACACCCCCACGTCGGGAGCATCACGCGGACGGGGGTGCCGCGGCGTCGTGGGCGAGCGCCTGGCGCCGGACCTTCAGGATGCGGAAGACGACGGTGTAGCTGTTGGCGAAGGCGAGGATCCACAGCGCGGCGTACATCAGCACCGGCAGGTCGAAGATCGCACCGAGCCCGGTGGCCACGAGGATCAGCACGAGCCGGTCGGCGCGCTCGGCGAGCCCGCCCTTGGCGTCCATGCCGAGCGACTCCGCGCGGGCGCGGGCGTAGGACGTCACCGAGCCCATGACCAGGCAGTAGAGCGACAGCGAGAGGTAGAGCTGGGAGTCCCCGTCGGCGGCGAAGTAGAGCACCAGGCCGCCGAAGACCGCGCCGTCGCCGATCCGGTCGAGCGTGGAGTCCCAGAAGGCGCCGAACTTCGAGGAGCGGCCCAGCTGGCGGGCCATGGCCCCGTCGACGAGGTCGCTGAAGACGAAGGCGGTGATGACCAGCACGCCGGTCAGCAGCATCCCCTGGGGGAAGAAGACCAGCGCGCCGGCCGCGACGCCGAGGGTGCCGACGAGCGTCACGGCGTCCGGGCTGACGCCCAGCCGGATGAAGAGCCGCACGAACGGCATCAGCACGACGCCCTGCCAGAACCCCTTGAACCTGTCCAACACGGCGCTGACCCTACGGCCCCTGGAGGCCGAGCAGCGCCTCGGCGGCCTCGGCCACCGCGGTGGGCACCCCGGCGAGGTACCACGTGCGCCCGGCCGCCTCGACGTGGCGCACCTCCCCGCCGAGGGCGGTGAGGATCGCGGCGCCCGGCAGCCAGTCCCACGCCGGCACGCTGTGCTGGCAGACCAGGTGCAGCCGGCCCTCGGCCACCGCCATGGCGTCGAGGGTGCCCGAGCCGAGCATCCGCAGGGTCGCCGCCCGGCCCACGACCCGGGCGAACGCCTCGCCGACGAGGGTGCCGAGGTACGGCGGGTGGAGGTACGTCGCCACGCAGGAGCTGCCGAGCGGCCGGTCCTCCAGCGCTGCCAGCGGCTCGCCGTTGCGGGTCGGCGGGACGTCGCGGCCGCCGACGTACGTCGTGGCGGTGGCCTCGTGGCGCACGGCCCCGAGCACCGGGACGGCCCCGTCGGCCCCGTCCTCGCAGAGGGCCAGCGCGGTGCACCACCAGTCCAGCCCCTGGGCGAAGTTGTAGGTGCCGTCGACCGGGTCGACCACCCAGGTCCGGCCGGAGGTGGACGCGCGGGCGGCCCCCTCCTCCCCGACCAGCCCGTCGTCGGGCCGCTGGGCCAGCAGGAGGGCCTCGACGAGCTCCTCGGCGGCGTGGTCGGCGTTGGTCACGACGTCCGACAGCGAGGTCTTGCTGCGGGTCTCCAGGCCAAGGGTGCGCTGCTCGGCGGCCACGGCGGCCGCGCGCTCCACGACCTCGACGGCCAGGGCACTGTCACTGGCTGCTGCGGACCCGCGATCGTTCACCCGGGGAAGGCTAGCCATCCTCCCCGTCCGGCACGTGACACGCAGGTGACGGCGGCATGTGCGCGTAGGGTCGTGGGACGGGGCCACCCAGGCCCCCCAGCAGAGGGTCCGCACATGAGCGACAAGTCGCCCGGGCACGGCAAGTCCCCGAAGGGGAAGTCCATCAAGGAGAAGCGCGCCGACAAGCGCGCCAAGGCGACGGGGTCCGACGTGGTCGACCCTGTCGCGCAGCTGGGCAAGAAGCGCTGAGCCAGCACCGCTGAGCAGCCGACGCCTCGCGGGTCACCGCCAGGCGTCGGCCAGCAGCGCCCGGGTGTCGCCGAGCAGCTCGGGCAGGGTCTTGGTGCGCCCGATGATCGGCATGAAGTTCTGGTCGCCTGGCCAGCGCGGCACGACGTGCTGGTGCAGGTGGGCGGCGATGCCGGCGCCGGCGACCTCACCCTGGTTCATGCCGAGGTTGAACCCGCCCGCCCTCGAGACGTGCCGCACCGTGCGCATCGCCGCGCGCGTGAGGTCGGCGATCTCGGCGGCCTCCTCGTCGGTGGTCTCGGTGTAGTCGGCGATGTGGCGGTAGGGGCAGACCATGAGGTGCCCCGGGGAGTAGGGGTAGAGGTTGAGCAGCACGAAGGCCAGCCGGCCCCGGCGCACGACCAGCCCCTCGTCGTCGGGCAGGCTCGGGACGCGGCAGAAGGGGCACTGGCCCGAGGTCGCGTCGGCGGGCTTGTTCTCGCCGCGGATGTAGGCCATCCGGTGCGGGGTCCACAGCCGGTCGAGGTGGTCGGACTCCCCGACGCCGTCCTGGTGCAGGCTCACGTCCGGTCCTGGGCCGAGTGGTCCTGGGCCGACTGGTCCTGGGCCGCCGAGGCGAGCAGCTCGTCGACCGGCTGGTCGCGGTGCAGCTCCAGCCCGAGCGAGCGGGCGTGGCCGTCGAGGATGTACCAGACCGAGTCGGTGACGAGCGAGACCAGCACCGGTGCCGAGGGAGCCCGCTCGGGCCTCGCCATCCAGCGGCGTACGGCGCTGAAGACCGCGCCGACGAGCCCGAAGACCAGGGGGTCGACCGCGTCGGCCTCGTCCTCGGACATCTCGACGCCCAGCAGCTCGACGGCGGTCGAGATCAGCTCGACGACCTGGTGCGCGATCTTCTCGATGCCCTGCTGGAGCGGACCGGTGCCGTCGACGGAGGAGTCCTGCTCGGCCAGCCGGTGCAGCGCGGGGTGGGCCACGGCCCAGGAGACGTAGGTGGAGACGATCCGCTCGATGATCTGCGGGATCGTGCCCTCGAGGGTGACCGCCGGCAGCAGCTCGCCGGAGAGGTCGTCGACGATCGCCGTCTGCACGGCCCGGTCGAGGTCGGAGCGGTCGGCGAAGTGCCGGTAGACCACCGTGCGGCTCAGGCCGGCCTGCTCGGCGATCTGCTGGACGTGCACCTCGGCGCCCGGCTCACCGCTCTCGACGACGGCGATGGCGGCGTCGAGGATGCGCTGGCGACGCTCCTGGTTGTGCCGGTCCCAGCGGGCCTGACGTCCGTCCGGCCGTGGCGGGCTGGTCGGCATCGGGCTCCCCTCGGGACGGTGGCGCGTGGCGGGCGCCTCAGCGTGGGCTGCGCACCCTCGGTCCCGAAGAGTACCGGGCGCGCCCCCGCTCGGGCCTCGCCGGGCCGCGCCGGGCGGCCACCGCGACCCGGAGCATCTCCTCGCGGTCGACGATCTTGGCCCGGACCCGTCCGCTGGCCGCGCCGCGACGGCGCTCCTCGGCGTCGATGGCGCGCCAGTCGGCGAGGTCGAGGACCGTGACGCCGCGGCTGGCGAGCAGCGCGGGCAGGTCGTCGGCATCGCGCGTCGGCGGGCTGGTGGTGCCGGCGTCGAGGTCGTCGAGCAGACGGTCCACCGTCTCCTGCGCGCAGGACTTGTTGGTGCCGATGAAGCCCGACGGACCGCGCTTGACCCAGCCGGCGACGTAGGTGCCGGGCTCGACCCGACCGTGGTCGCTCGGGACGGTGCCGGTGGCCGGGTCGTAGGGCAGGTCGGTGACCTCGCGTCCGTGGTAGCCGACCGCGCGCAGCACCAGTCCGCACTCCAGCAGCTCGGTCTCCCCTGTCCCCTCGGCGCGCACCGCACCGTCGGCACCCGCGACCAGCCGGGTGCGCTCGACCTCGACCGCCTCGACCCGGGTCTCGCCCAGGACGGCGACGGGCTGGGCCAGGAAGCGCAGCACGACCCGGCGTCGCGCGGGGTCGACCGGCACCCCGGCGTCGTACCCCGGGAGCAGGGCGAGCATCCGACCGACCGGCGTGTCCGCGGGCAGCGGCTCGCCGCCGAGGTCGACGACGACGTCGAGCAGACCCTGCTCGACCAGGCCGACCAGGCCCACGAGCTCGGGGAGGGTGAAGGCCGCCTGGGCGGGTCCGCGGCGGCCGAGCACGACCACCTCGCGCACGGCGCTCTGGGCGAGGACCGTCCAGGGAAGCCCGGCGACGTCGGTGCCGCGCAGCAGCTGGGGGTCCAGGGTCATCACGCGGGCCACGTCGAGGGCGACGTTGCCGTTGCCGACGACCACGACCCGGCCGGTGGCCGAGGACAGGTCGACGGCGAGGTCCTGGTGGTCGGGGTGGCCGTTGTACCACCCCACGACCTCGGTGGCCGAGAGCGAGCCGGGCAGGTCCTCGCCGGGCACGCGCAGCGGCTTGTCGGCCGAGGCGCCCACGGTCCACACGACCGCGTCGTAGCGCTCGTCGAGCTCGGCGCGGGTGACGTCGCGGCCCACCTCGACACCGAGCAGGTAGCGGAAGCCGGGCAGCTCCTCGACCTGGGCGAAGAGCCGCTGGGTCTGCTTCGTGTGCTGGTGGTCGGGCGCGACCCCCGCACGGACCAGCCCGTGCGGCGTGGGCAGCCGGTCGAGCACGTCCACGGAGACCTCGGGGTGCTTGAGCAGCTCGTCCGCGGCGTACAGACCGGCGGGCCCGGCGCCCACGACCGCCACCCGGACCGGTCGGTCCGAGCGCAGGCGGCGCTGCGGCGGCACGACCGCGACCGGGGTGCGGTCGGCGTGCGGGAACACCTGGTAGTACTCCGCGTTCAGCCCGAGGAAGGGCTGCTCGGCGGCGGTCAGCAGCGTGTGCGGCTTGATCGCGTCGACCGGGCAGGCCGTGGCGCAGGCGCCGCAGTCCACGCAGCCGGCCGGGTCGATGTAGAGCATCTCCGCGGTCGCGAAGTCCGGCTCGCCGGGCGCGGGGTGGATGCAGTTGACCGGGCAGGCCACGACGCACGAGGCGTCGGAGCAGCAGGACTGGGTGACGACGTAGGGCACGGCGCTCCCCCGGGGGCTCTCGGGCCGGGCCCGGTCAGGCGGCCGCGGAGGCGGGCTCGCTGCGGAACCGCGAGGGACGGCCGTCGATGCCCATCGCACGCCACACGCGCTTGGAGGCGGGGTTCATCATCCCGGTGCTCTCGGCGAGCATCCGCACGTCACCGAAGAGGTCGCGCAGGAACTTCTGCGACTCCGGGGAGTCCCAGTAGACCTCCTTCATCACGTGCTTGGGGATGCCCATGTCCTTGCGCGCCTTCTTGCTCGGCACGAGGATCTCGTTGCACAGCCACTTCATGATGACCGGCACGAGCAGGCTCAGCACGAGCCGCTCGACGCGCTTGAGCCGCGGCGCCTTGTGCTCGAGGTACTGGTGGGCGAAGCCGATGTGGCGCGCCTCCTCCGCGACGTGGATCTGCATGATCCGCTGCAGCAGGGGGTGCATGTCATTGCCCGCCCGCAGGATCGACTTCTGCACGTGGTCGATCGGCTCCTCGCCGGCGAGCACGCCGTAGAAGAAGCCGAACGGGACCCACTTGGCCGCCAGGGGCAGGAACGGCGCGACGGCACGGAACAGCAGCGAGCCGCCGTGGACGGGCTGGCCGGAGCGGTTCACGAACTCCTGGAACATCTGGGTGTGGTGGCACTCCTCGGTCGCCTCGTGCGTGGAGTAGCGGAACTCCGCGGAGCCGTTGGGCAGCGAGAAGGCGTAGTTCATCAGCCCGGCGATGAGGATCTGCTCGAACTGCAGGCCGACCTTGGTGACGTTGGCCTGGCGGTAGAGCCCGATCCGGATCTGCTCGGTCTGCGGCAGCGACTGGTACCACTCGGTGCGACCCAGCACGTCGACCTTGGGCAGGATCCAGCGCGGGTCCTGGGGGTCGATGGCGTACGCCGGGTCGTCCCAAGCGATGTCCTTGAAGGCGTCGAAGTGCTGGTGCACGGAGGCCTCGGACAGGGTCTGCAGGCGCTGCTCGTAGGTCGGCGCGGCGGTGGGCAGCTGGGTCGGGATCTGCATCGCGGTCATCGTCACTCCGTGGCTCGGGACGTCGTCGTCGGGGCTGGGGGGTGGTGCGTGACGACCACGTTACTGCGACACGGCGTCCGTGTACATAGGTACGCGCGACATCGTGTCGCATTTATCGTTACCCGTCGGTAACCGCCGTCGCCGCGAAGTACCGCCCCAGGTCCCGAGAGACCCCCGGGCAGGTCAGGTTGAAGTCGCGGTCGTCCTCGAGCCACTGCCCCATCACCGGCTCGCCACCCTGGATCGACCACTCCGGACCGCAGCGCGCCAGCGCCTCCTCCCGACCGCTCTCCCCCGCGGCCCGCCACTCCGGGACCCCGAGCGCGAGGTCGCCCACGATCTGCTCCCAGAGGTACGGCGTGGAGTAGACCCCCACGCGGTAGCCGGCGTCCTCGTAGCCGCGCCGGCTCCCCTCGACCACTGCCGCGTTCGCCACCGGGTCCGCGGACCACTCGAAGAGCGCCACCGGCTCGACGTCGAGCCACACGAAGGGCGTCTCCAGTCCGGCCGCGCGCATCGAGCGGATGTTGTAGAGCGCCTGCTGGTAGCCGATGTTGCGCAGCGCCCCCAGCGCGGTGGCCCCGTCGAAGGGCCCGTCGTCGCCGAAGCGCTCCAGTGCCGCGCGGTCGGGGTAGCTCAGGACGGCGTACGCCGAGATCAGCAGGCCGCGCTCGCGCACCCACGCGACCTGGTCGGCCAGGCAGGGGTTGGGGTAGAACCCGGGCCCGTTGGTGAGCCCGACGACGACGTACTCGGCGGAGGGAAGGGGCATGGGCAGGCCCAGCGTGCGCCGCTGCGGGATGCCGAGGCCGGGCGGGCACTGCGGCCACGACACGTCCCCACCGAGCACGGGGCTGCCGTCGCGCGCGGGGACGGCAGGCCGCTTCCCCGCGAGACCTTCGGCCAACGCGGCGAGGTCGCGCATGGCCTCGACGTCGGCCAGCGCGAGCCCGTCAGCCCCGACCCGGCCCTCGTCGGCGTCCTCCCCGATCGCGGGGAAGGGTGCGGGCGCGCCGGAGGGCCGCTCGGTCGCCGTCACCTCCGGGAGCGTCGCGTCCTCGGCTCCGCCGCCGCACGCCGAGAGCGCCAGCAGCAGGACCAGCAGCAGACCCACCCGCACGCTGGTCGAGGTGCGAGCGGAGCGAGCCACGAGACCCGCCCCGCCTCAGACCTGCTCGCGCGACGCGACCGCCGCGACGACGCGCTCGATGGCCTCCTCGACGGGCACGCCGTTGTCCTGGCGACCGTCGCGGTAGCGGAACGACACGGCACCGGCCGCGACGTCCTCGCCGCCGGCGATCATCATGAACGGCACCTTCTGCAGCTGGGCGTTGCGGATCTTCTTCTGGAAGCGGTCGTCGGACTCGTCGACCTCGACCCGGATCCCGCGCGCCCGTAGCTGGGCGGCCACCTGGTGGAGGTGGTCCCCGAAGGTGTCGGCGACGGGGATCCCGACGACCTGGACCGGGGCCAGCCACGGGGGGAAGGCACCGGCGTAGTGCTCGACGAGCACGCCCATGAACCGCTCGATCGAGCCGAACTTGGCCGAGTGGATCATCACCGGCTGCTGCCGGCTGCCGTCGGCGGCGACGTACTCGAGGTTGAAGCGGTCGGGCGAGGGCTGGTTGAAGTCGTACTGCACCGTGCCCATCTGCCAGGTGCGGCCGATGGCGTCCTTGGCCTGCACGGAGATCTTGGGGCCGTAGTAGGCCGCGCCACCCGGGTCGGGAACGAGGTCGAGGCCCGTCGCGAGGGCGACGTCCTCGAGCACCTTGGTCGCGACGGCCCAGTCCTCGTCGCTGCCGATGAACTTGTCCTTGGACTCGTCGCGTGTGGAGAGCTCGAGGTAGAAGTCGTCGATGCCGAAGTCGCGCAGCAGGCTGAGCATGAAGTTGAGCAGGTGCTCCACCTCGGCCGGCGCCTGCTCCGGGGTGACGTAGGAGTGCGAGTCGTCCTGGGCGAACCCGCGGACACGGGTGAGCCCGTGGATGACGCCGGACTTCTCGTGGCGGTACACCGAGCCGAACTCGAAGAGCCGCAGCGGCAGCTCGCGGTAGGAGCGCTGGCGCGAGCGGAAGATCAGGTTGTGCATCGGGCAGTTCATCGCCTTGAGGCGGTAGTCCATGCCGTCGACGTCGAACGCGGGGTACATCCCCTCGCCGTAGTACGGCAGGTGGCCCGAGGTGTAGAAGAGCCCCTCCTTGGCGATGTGCGGGGTGCCGACGTACTCGAAGCCCTCCTCGATGTGGCGCTCGCGGACGTAGTCCTCCATGGCCCGCTTGATCACGCCGCCCTTGGGGTGGAAGACCGGCAGCCCCGAGCCGATCTCGTCGGGGAAGCTGAACAGGTCGAGCTCGCGCCCCAGCTTGCGGTGGTCGCGGCGCTCGGCCTCCTCGATCCGGTGCAGGTGCGCCTCGAGCGCTTCCTTGGACTCCCAGGCGGTGCCGTAGATGCGCTGGAGCTGCTTGTTCTTCTCGTTGCCGCGCCAGTACGCCGCCGCGGACCGCATCAGCTTGAAGGCGGGAATCCGCTTGGTGGTCGGCAGGTGCGGGCCGCGGCACAGGTCGGACCAGGCCACCTCGCCGTTGCGGCGCACGTTGTCGTAGATCGTCAGCTCGCCGGCGCCGACCTCGGCGCTCGCACCCTCTGCGATCTCCTGGGCGGCGTCCTCGGCGTTGCCGGCGCCCTTGAGCCCGATCAGCTCGATCTTGTAGGGCTCGTCCTGCAGCTCGTCGATCGCGTCGGCATCGGTGGTGACCCGGCGCTCGAAGCGCTGGCCCTCCTTGATGATCTTGCGCATCGCGGTCTCGATCTTGGCGAGGTCCTCCGGCACGAAGGGGGTCTCGACGTCGAAGTCGTAGTAGAAGCCGTCGGTGATCGGCGGTCCGATGCCGAGCTTGGCCTCGGGGTAGAGCTGCTGGACGGCCTGGGCCATCACGTGCGCGCAGGAGTGGCGCAGGATGTCGTGGCCGTCCTTGCTGTCGATCGGCACGGACTCGACCTCGTCGCCCTCGGCCAGGACGTAGGAGAGGTCCTTCAGGCTCTTCTCCTGACCGGGGGCGCCGACGCGGGCCGCCACCACCTCGGTGTCCTCCGCGAACAGTTCCCACGCCTTCGTGCCCGTGGTGACCGTCCGGTCCTGACGCTCCCCGGCGTGGACGCGGACGATGCTCATCTCGGACACGGTGGTGCTCCTCTGCTGCTCGGTTCCCCGGTCGGGGGCGTCCGAGCAGGGTATCGAGCGGCCGCAGCGCCACCCCACCCGATATCGGGTCGGTCGCGCCGGGCCGCAGGAGCGGTGCGGGTCAGCCGCGCTCGACAGCCTCGGTCACGGCGTACGCCGACTGCTCGGTCGGGTAGCGGTCCTTCGGACCCAGCCCGGTCGCCGACACCTCGGCCCGGTCGCCGTTGAGCCGCTCGCGCAGCGTGATCGTCACGGTGCCGGCCTCGAGGTCCCAGTCGGCGCCGGCGTCCTTGACCTTGCCGCTCATCTCGGCGCTGCCGTCGCTCCACACCCCGCGCACGACCGGCTCGTCCCCGACGAGGGTGGTCTCGATCGCCACGCGCACGTCGCGGGTCTGCCAGCGGTAGAGCACCAGCAGCCGGTCGCTGGCGACCAGCTCCGGCACCTGCAGCGTCATCGTGAGCGCGTCGGCGTCGAAGGCCAGGTCCAGCCCCTCGACCACCGCAGGGTCCGGGTCCACGGACGGCTCGGCGCTGGGCTCGGACGTGGTCTCCGGCTGCTCGGTGGGCTCCCCGGACGCCGTGGGCGAGGCGCCGGCCGAGTCGGTCGCCACCTCGGTGCTGGGGACCGCGCTCTCGGAGCCGCACGCGGAGAGCACTGCCAGGAGGCTCACGGTGGCGACGGCGTACGGCAGTCGGGTGCGGCGCATGCGTCCACCATGGCAGCAAATGCACGGAGCCGCACGCCTCTCGGTGTGCGGCTCTTCTGTGGGCGATACTGGGTTCGAACCAGTGACCTCTTCGGTGCGACCGGCAGAGCCGCGCTACCACTCAGGTGCCAAGCAACGGTGGGCGATACTGGGTTCGAACCAGTGACCTCTTCGGTGTGAACGAAGCGCGCTACCACTGCGCCAATCGCCCGTGCGGTGGCCGACTGTAGCGCATGGCGCACCCCTGCTCCGCATCGGCGTCGAGCACCTGGAAAAACTCTGCAGGAATCCGCGTCATGGGCCGATCGGAAGGACGTCTCCCCTCCAGAGACGACTTCCAGGAGGACCCATGCCGAACTACCCCGACCCCACCCACGGCCACCTGACCGGCCCGGTGTCGGTGCTGGTCTCCGAGGTGCGCATGGTCTCCCTGGAGGTCCCCGGCGAGCGCGGCCGCGAGGTGCCGGTCTCGCTGACCTACGACCCCCAGGACCCGTACGCCGTCGCGCTGGTGTTCCACACCGCCGAGGGCGACGTGACCTGGATGGTCGCCCGCGAGCTGCTGGTCGTGGGGGCCGGCAGCCCGATCGGCGACGGCGACGTCATGGTCTGGCCGGCCCTCACCACCGAGCTGGAGGACGCGGTGGTCATCCGCCTCCAGGCCCCGGGCGGGCGGCTGGTGCTGCGGCTCGGCATGGCCGAGCTCGACGACTTCCTGGCCCGCACGCTCGCGCTGGTGCCGCTCGGCACCGAGTCCGACCACCTGGACCTGGACGCGCTGGTCGCCGACCTGCTCCAGGGCGCCTGAGCCCCGGCAGCCCTCACCCTCAGAAGCCCTCGGGCTCCCTGAGCGCCCACGTGCGTGCGGCCTCGAGGGTGACCGGCCCGGGCTGGCCCCACGTCCGGCCGTCCCACCGCAGCACGGGCTGCACGTCACGGGTGGTCGAGACCAGGAAGACCTCCGAGGCGCCGGCGGCCACCTCGGCCAGCGGCGCGTCGACCTCGACTCCCCCGCACCACTCGAGCACCAGCGCGCGGGTCACCCCGGCCAGGCAGCCGCTGGCCAGCGTGGGGGTCCGCAGCTCGCCGTCCACCACGTAGAAGACGTTGGAGCCGGTGCCCTCGCACAGGTCGCCGACCGTGTTGGCCAGCAGCGCCTCGTCGGCACCCTGCCGCTGGGCGTGGGCCAGGGCGATGACGTTCTCGGCGTACGACGTCGTCTTGAGCCCCGCGGTCGCGCCGCGCTCGTTGCGGGGCCAGGGCACCGTGACGACCGCCGCGGACGGTGCCGCCGGCGCCATCGGCACCGCGACCACCATGACGGTCTGGCCCTCGTCCCCGCGGCCCGAGCCCAGGGGCGCGGGCCCTCCGGTGACGGTGATCCGCAGCCGACCGAGCGGCAGGTGCTCGACGGCCAGCACGGCCCGCACGCCCTCCTCGACCAGCGGCCGGTCCGGCGCCTCGAGACCGAGGCCGAGGGCGCTGCGCTCGAGCCGGTCCAGGTGCGGGCCGAGGGCGAACGGACGACCGTCGACGACCTTGACCGACTCGAACACGCCGTCGCCGACGGTGAGGCCGTGGTCGGTGACGCGGACCGCCGCGGCGGTCGGGTCGAGGAGCAGGGAACCGTCCACCCAGGCGTGCATGGCGGTCACTGTAAGCCGCTGGTCAGGGGCCTGTTCCCGGTCCCGTCAGGGGGCCGAAACGCCGTGGTGACCCGGATTTGGCGCGGTCTGGGCCATGGGCTACTGTTTCCGTCGTTCGCCGGGGGCAACTCCGGGGAAGCAAGCGGACGTAGCTCAGTTGGTAGAGCGCAACCTTGCCAAGGTTGAGGTCGCGAGTTCGAGCCTCGTCGTCCGCTCGGAGAGGTCTCTCCATTGTTTGGCCTCCGCGGTGGGTTGGCCGAGAGGCGAGGCAACGGACTGCAAATCCGTGTACACGGGTTCAAATCCCGTACCCACCTCCAGCCCCACCACAACTCAAGACCCGGGCGATTGGCGCAGCGGTAGCGCGCTTCCTTGACACGGAAGAGGTCACTGGTTCAAACCCAGTATCGCCCACCAGCAGCAGGGCCTCGGTCGTTCCGACCGGGGCCCTGGTTCGTTCGTCGACGGTGCGACCCACCTGGCGACGCGTCCTGGCTCATGGGTGCGAGGGCGACAAACCACCGCTGACGTCGCCGGCACGCTGCCATCGGACAGGCCCAGTGCCGCGCGCCGCCAAGGAGTCGTCGGTGTTGTAGAGCGCGCACGCGCTCAGGGAGAGGCACCCGCACCCGATGCAAGTGTCGAGGGAGTCGCGGAGGCGCTCGAGCTGCAGGATCCGCTCGTCGAGCTGCGCGCGCCAGCGTTGCGAGAGCCGCGCCCAGTCCGCCTTCGTCGGCGTCCTCGACGCCGGCAGGGAGTCCAGGGCTGCGCGGATCTCGGACAGGGAGATGCCCACGCCCTGCGACGCCCGGACGAACGCGACCCGGCGCAGGACGTCCCGGTGGTAGCGGCGCTGGTTACCCGGGGTGCGCGTGCTCTCGACCAGCCCCTCGCGCTCGTAGAAGTGGAGGGTCGAGACGCTGACCCCCGTCCGCGCGGCGGCCTCGCCGGGCGTCAGGGGGCGACGTCGTGCCTCGACGTGGGTGCGCTCGGGCGGCATGCTTGACCTTAACCTCACTTGAGGTTGTTGCATGCTCGCATGACCCTCGACGCGATCGACGACGCCTATGCCCGACTGGCCACCACGGGACCGGAGTTCGACGGCTGGCTGAGCAACCATGGCCCGATGGCCGCCGAGGCCCTGGCGCGTCATGACACCGACGTCGACCTCTCCTCCTGGCTCGACCGCTACACGAGGAGGCTGGAGCCTACGCCCGGGCCCTCGGCCCGGATCGACGACTGGGCCGCAGCCCTTGGCGACCCGCGTCGGCTCGGGGACTGGCTGGGGTGGTTCGAGGAGGAGGCGGCCACGCGTCCATGGACCGACGTGCTGGGCGCCTGGTGGCCCCGGCTCGTCCCCGGCATCGCAGCCGGGGCGACGCACGGGGTGATCCGGGTCGGCCACGCGGTCCGCGTCCTGCGCGAGCTGGGCGAGACCCCGGAGCGGGTCGCCGAGCTCGGACGCGGACTCGCCTACTGGTCGGCCCGCTGGCAACCCGTGCCGGGGGCCACCGGGCCGAGGGGCCGCCTCGACGCGGCCACGGCGATCTCGGCGCTGCCCGCCATCACGCCGCAGACCGGAGGTATCCAGAAGCGGCTGCGCCGACTGGCGGTCCTGGACGGCTGGGCGGCGGCGCAGAGCGCGATCGCGCCCTCCGCCGATGCCGAGCAGTTCCTGCGTGACCTGGTCATCGCCGCGGTCCGTCGCTACGCGACCCACGCCCACGGCAACCCGGTCATGCTCGTCCACGCCGCCACGGCCCCCAACGCGGTCCTGCGCACCCTGCCGTCATTGGCGCCGGGCCTGTGGGCCGGCAGCGTGGAGGCGGCGTGGTCGGCGTCAGCCGCCATCGTGGCGGCCTATGCGCCGAGCAGCGGCCGTCAGGTACCTCCGTGGAGGAGCGAGCCGGCAGTGCTGTTCGACCGGGCGGCGCACCACGGCGACGAGCACGTCATCAAGCTCGCCGACACCGCGCTGGACGCCTATGCCTGGAGCGGCGACGTCGACACGCTGAGGGCGGTGGAGACCGCCATCGCGCTGATCGATCCCCTGTGATGCTGGCGAGCCGTCGGCTTGTGTCGGTACGCCGTGGGACGCTGCGCCGGTGACCCGACATGCCCGCGGAGCCCGGCGGAGCCTGGTGTGCCTGGCGCTCGCCGTTGGGCTGTCCGGCTGTGCCGTCCCGGCCACCGACGGTACGCCGCCGGCGGACCCGATCCCCGTGCGCGAGCTCTCCCCCGCCGACGCGCGCGACGCCCTGGCGGCCCTGAGACGCACCGACCGTGACCCGAGCGGACCGGCGTACGACCGCGAGGCGTTCGGACCGGCGTGGTCCGACGTGGACGGCAACGGGTGCAACCAGCGCGACGACGTGCTGCTGCGCGACGCCGTGCCGGGCAGCACGACCACGACGCGGCAGGGCGGCTGCGCCCACGACGTGCTCGCGGGGACCTGGGTCGACCCCTACACCGGGGCGCGGCTGGTGATGACCGACATGAAGGATCCTGCGCAGGCTCAGGCCGTGCAGATCGACCACGTCGTGCCGCTGGCCGAGGCGTGGCGCTCGGGCGCGAGCGGCTGGAGCGCCGGGCGGCGCGAGGCGTTCGCCAACGACCTGGGAGTGCTGGCCGCCTCCGACGGCGCGGTCAACGCCGCGAAGGGCGACGACGACCCTGCTGCATGGCTCCCCCGCGCCCGCTTCCAGTGCGCCTACGTGCTGCGCTGGGTGGCGGTGAAGCAGGCCTGGGACCTCGCGGTCGACGACTCCGAGGACGCCGCGCTCAGGCGGGTGCTGGCGCAGTGCCCCTGACCGGCTCGGGGACCGGGGACGAGGTGGCCGGGGCAGCCGTCGGCTGACCCACGCGCAGGAACGACCCGGTGCGCTGCCGCCCGACGATGTCGGTCGGCTCGCCGTCGCGGACGACCACCTGCCCGCCGACCATCACCAGCGGCACCGCGGCGTCGTTGCGGTTGACCATCCGGCGCAGCCCGCCGTAGATCTCCACCGGGGCCTCGTGGTACTCCTCCAGCGAGTTGTCGAGGTGGGCCGGGTCGACGACGAGCACGTCGGCGCGGTCGCCGACCCGCAGGTGCCCGGCGTCGATGCCGTAGAAGTCCGCGAGCTCGCCGGTGAGCCGGTGCACGGCCTGGGCCACGGTGAGGAAGGGCCGACCGGCGACCTCGGCGTCGTGGACGTGCTTGAGCAGCCGCAGCCCGAAGTTGTAGAAGGCCATGTTGCGCAGGTGGGCGCCGGCGTCGGAGAAGCCCATCTGCACGTGCGGGCTCTGCGCCATCCGCTGAAGGACCTTCGGCCGGTGGTTGGAGATGGTGGTGCGCCAGCGCACGGCCGTGCCGTGCTCGAGCACGAGGTCGAGGAAGGCGTCGACCGGGTGCAGGCCGCCGCGCTCGAGCCCGACCTGGCCGAAGGACTTGCCCACCACCGAGGCGTCGGGGCAAGAGACGATCTCGGCGTCGAAGAAGTCGCGGTGCCACACCCGCGGGCCGTACTTCGACTCGTAGTCCTTGCGGAAGGCGCGGCGGTACTCCTCGGAGCGGAACAGCTCCTCGCGCGCGGCCTGCTCCTGCAGGTGCAGCGCGGTGGCCCCGGAACCGAACTCCTCGAAGATCACCAGGTCGATGCCGTCGGCGTACACCTCGAACGGCACGGGCAGGTGCTGCCAGCGGAAGTCGGCACCGAGCCGGTTGACCACGCCGCCGAGCAGGTTCATCAGGTGGATGACGAACGGGATGGCCTTGATGTCGGCGGCCGAGAGCAGGCTCGTGCGCAGGGCGGGCTGCTTGCCCCAGCCGATCGAGCCGAGCGCTTGGGTGACGATCGTGTGCGGGTGGCTGGCGTCAGGCCCGGCCTGGAGCACCCGGCCGCGGCGGCGCAGCAGCGAGCGGAGCGGGCGCATCTCGCGGCGCTTGGCGTAGGTCGAGGGCAGCGTCCGCGAGCGGCACAGGTCGCCGTCGAGCTTGTCGAAGAGCAGCTGCTGGGCCGACATGCCCACGAAACCGGCGTCGAGGGCGTCGGCGAGCATCCGCTCCATCCGCTTGACCTCCGAGCGGCTGGGCCGCACCTCCTTGCGGGTCGCGCGGTCCAGGCCCATGACCGCGGCCCGGATGTCGGAGTGGCCGACGAACGCCGCGAGGTTGGGGCCGAGCGCGCGGCGCTCCAGCGCGGCGACGTACTCCCCCGGGCCGTCCCAGCCCTCGCCGGCGTCGCGCAGCCGC
The DNA here is from genome assembly GCF_030149505.1 of Nocardioides sp. Taxonomy (GTDB): domain Bacteria; phylum Actinomycetota; class Actinomycetes; order Propionibacteriales; family Nocardioidaceae; genus Nocardioides. The sequence goes on along the minus strand of NZ_JASBRN010000045.1, from coordinate 215,221 downwards.
TGCAGCGCGCCGATGACGTGCTCGCGGGGGATCGCCTCGACCCTGCCGAAGAGGTCACCGGCGTCGACCGGGTCGACGTGGACGGTGGAGAGCGAGCAGGAGCCGAGCAGCAGCGTCGTGATGCCGTGCCGCAGCGACTCCGAGAGCCCCGGGCCCTCGAGCACCTCCACGTCGTAGTGGGTGTGGATGTCGACCATGCCCGGCATCACCCACCGACCTGTCGCGTCGACGACCTCGGTGCCGGGACCCGCCTCCAGCGGCTCCACGGAGACCTCGACCACGCGGCCGTCGCGGATGCCGAGGTCGCGGATCGAGGGTGCGGCGCCGGTCCCGTCGAACCAGAGGCCGCGGCGGATGACGGTGTCGTAGCTCACAAGAGAATTCAAGAGGTGTCCTAGGGGTCGGTCAAGAGCTCCGGCACAGATTCTGACAGGAGGGCCTGCCTGTCCTCGGGCAGCGCGAAGTCGGCAGCGACCATCGCGTCGGTCGCCGCCTCGTACGCCGCGACGTACTCGGCCCGGCTCGGCCACCGCTGCGCGAGCAGCTCGGGAGGCACCGGGGTGGTCGACCCGAAGAGCTGGCAGATGAGCGAGGCACCCGCGGGCGCCGAGCCGCTCAGCCGCTGGACCGCAGCGTCCACGGCCGGAGTGCGGACGCCACCGAGGGTGTTGCCGAGGGTGTCGACGACGTACGCCTCCTCGCCCGCACCCCCGCTGACCTGCAAGAACTCCGCGGACGGTGGCACGACTCCCTCGCGGGCCCACCGCTCGAGCGCCCGCAGCCCCGCGCGCAGGACGTAGACCTGCTGGCCGCGGTTGACCGGGGTCGGGCAGCCGAGGAAGTCCTCGAAGGCGTCGATCTGGAACTTGTCGGCGTGGGCGGTGCCGGCGACCTCCCAGGTGCGCAGCAGCGGCCCGTCCGGCTGACGGGCGGGGAGCGAGCGCATCCGCCCGAGCACGTCGGTCTCGGTCTGGACCACCAGGGTCGGGACCAGGTCGTCGGGCAGCGGTGCGGGCGCCTGGGACAGCACCTCGGCCATCGTGTGCTGCACCCCGGACGGCTCGACCGGCGGCAGCGCGCCGGCCCGCGAGTGCACGAGGTAGCCCCCGAAGGGCGAGCGCGGGCCGTGCACGGAGACCAGGTGCCGCGAGAGCAGGCAGGCCGACTGCGACTCCCCCACCGCCAACACGAGGTCGGCACCGACGAGCCCGGCGACCGCGCGGGCGACCTGCTCGTAGACGTCGTGGCACCAGGCGTCACCGGGGTGCGCGAGCCCGCCGTACCGCTCGGGGTCCGCCCCGACCAGTCCCGGGCTGCCTGCACCGCTGCCGTCGCCGACGGCGACCGAGGCCTGACCGCCCATCACCCCGACGTACTGCGCGGAGATCCCGGCCCAGGCGTGGCCCGAGCGCAGCAGCTCCTCGGCGAGGTAGGTCCAGTCCGGCGCCGCCTCGGCGCCGGAGGAGACGTTGAGCCACTCCGCGCACAGGGTGCCGCTCGCCTGCCCTGCGGGCGGGCGCCGGACCAGCACCCGGACGGCGTACGCCGCCTCGCGACCGCCCGGCGAGGTCGCGACGCCGGACGCGACGTGCTCGGTCTCGGTCCAGCCGCGCGCGGCGAGGTCGACCGGCGGTCGGGCCCCGTGCAGCCGGTGGTCGCCCGGCGGCAGAGGTGCCAGGGAGGCGGCGCTCACCCCGGCTCGTGCCCAGCCGCTGCGGCCCGGGCGCGCTCGGCCTTGCCGATGGCGTCCTCGACGACGGCGTTGAGCTTCGCGCCGTCGGGCCAGCCGGCGTAGTGGCAGACCATGATCACGACCTCCCGCAGGGCCGCGTCGTCGAGCTCGCCGTTGGCCAGGGCGGCCGGCACCTGGATGCCGAGCACGTCGGCGTACCCCTTGCCGGCGAGCAGGCCGATGAGCAGCAGCCGGCGGTCGCGGTCGGAGAGGCCGGGGCGCTGCCAGACGTCACCGAAGAGGTGGTCGGCGGTGTAGCGGAAGAAGTCGCCCTCGCCGTCGGACATGTCGAAGCCGTAGACCTGCTCCATCTTCTCCAGGCCGCGGCGGCGGGTCTCGGGCAGGTGGTCGAACTTGCCGGGCTGGTCGGTCACGGGTGCTCCTTCTCGGTGTCGTCGGCGGGGTGCTCGGCCGGGTGGTCGGAGAGCAGGGCCGAGTGCGGCATGCCCAGCCCGGGGGCCAGCCGCTCGAGCGCGAGCCGGGCCAGCGGGACGTCGACGCCGAGCTCGTCGGCCAGCGACGTGGCGAAGGTGAGGTCCTTCTCCCCCAGCGCGACGACGTGCTCGAAGACCCCGAACCAGAAGTCGTCCGCGGCGATGGGCGCGGTGGTCTCGCGGTGCATGATCGCGCCCGGCCCGCCAGTGATCGCGTCGGTGTGGCGGACGACGTCGCCGAGCGCGCGCAGGTCCAGGCCGGCGGCCTCGGCCAGCCGCTGGGCCTCGGTCGCGGCGGTGAAGGCCACGAAGTGCATGAGGTTGCGGGCGAGCTTGAAGCGGGTCCCGGCACCGATCGGTCCGGCGTGCACCACCTTGCTGCTCATCGCCGCGAGCACCGGGTGGGCGGCCGCGAAGGCGTCGTCGGTGCCCCCGACGAGGATCGCCAGGGTGCCGGCGGCCGCGCCCATGCCGCCACCCGAGACGGGCGCGTCCAGCACGCGCACCCCGTGCCGGGCCGCGGTGACCTCGAGCGCCCGCGGGGTGTCCGGTGCCACGGTGGAGTGCACCACGACGGTCAGCCGGTCGCCCGCGACGCCCAGGACCTGCCCCATGACGTCGCGCACCTGCTCGTCGTCGCGCACCATCACGCAGAGCACGTCGCAGTCGGCAGCCAGCCCGGCCACCGACCCGGCCACCCGCGCGCCAGCGGCAGCCAGCTCCTCCAGGGGCTCGGGCGCGACGTCGTACACCCCGAGGTCGAGGCCGTCGGCCGCGGCGAGCCGCAGCGCCATCGGCTTGCCGATGTTGCCCAGGCCGACGAAGCCGACCCGCAGACCCGCGCTCACAGCCGGAAGGTCTGGCCGCCGTCGACGGCCAGGATCTGCCCGGTCACCCACGAGGCCTCGTCGGAGAGCAGGTAGAGGCAGGCGCCGACCATGTCCTCGACCCGGCCCATCCGCTTGAGCGCGAGGCTGTTGCGCACGATGTCCTTGGCGGCGTCGCCGGCCTGCACCCGCGTGGCCTCGGTGTCGGTGGGCCCGGGAGCGATGGCGTTGACCCGGATGCGCATGCCGCCGAGCTCGTGGGCCAGCTGCTGGGTCAAGCCGTTCACGCCGACCTTGGCCAGGCCGTAGAACCCGGAGTAGAGGTAGGCCGCGGTCGACGACTGGTTGACGATCGCCCCGCCACCACGCTGCTGCATGGAGGGGTAGACCGCGCGGGTCATCACCAGCGCGCCGTCCATGTTCACGCTCATGAACTTCCGGTAGTAATCCCAGTCGACGCTGATCAGCAGGTCGAAGGCCATCTCGCCGTAGATCGCGGCGTTGTTGACCAGCAGGTCGATCCCGCCGTACGCCGCGGTGACGGCCTCGACCATGGCGGCCGCGGACTCGTGGCTGCTCACGTCGGTGCGCACGAACATCGCCGTGCCGCCGTCGGCCTCGACCTGCTTGGCCACCTGCTCGCCGGCCTCGGCGTTGAGGTCGGCGACGACCACCCTCGCGCCCTCGGCGGCGAGCGCCTTGGCGTAGGCCTCGCCGATGCCCTGGGCCGCGCCGGTGACGACGGCGACCTTGTCCTGGAATCTCATGCTCGTCTTCTCTCTCATCTGCCTGTTGTCGCCGTTCCTAGGTACGTCACGCGGTCTCGACACGCCGTCGCGACCTCGTGCCTCGGTCGCGGGCTTGCTCGACCCGCTCGCCTGTTTCCCGCTTGAGCAAGCTCAAGCGGGAAACGCGAGCGTCTTCGTCTCGAGGTACTCCTCGAAGCCGGCCACGCCCATCTCGCGGCCCAGGCCGGACTGCTTGTAGCCGCCGAAGGGGGCATCCGGGCTGAACCAGACCCCGCCGTTGACGGAGACGGTGCCGGTGCGGATGCGGCGGGCCACGGCTGCGGCCCGCTCGGGGTCTCCGGCGGTGACGGACCCGGAGAGGCCGAAGTCGGACTCGTTGGCGATCCGCACGGCGTCGTCGTCCCCGTCGTGCGGGATGACGACCAGGACCGGCCCGAAGATCTCCTCCTGGGCCAGCCGGCTGGTGTTGTCCAGGCCCGCGACGACGGTCGGCTCGATCCACCAGCCGCCGGCGAGCTCGCCGTCCTTCTCCTGCACGTGGCCACCGGTGGCGAACGTCCCGCCCTCCTCCTCGGCGAGGCGGAGGTAGGCCTCGACCCGGTCGCGCTGCACCCGGGAGATCACCGGACCGCAGATCGCTCCCTCGTCGGCCGGGTCGGCGGTGCCGATCGCGGCCATCGTGTCCGCGGCCGCCTGCACGGCGACGTCGTACTGCTCGCGCGGCACCACGAGCCGGGTCGTGAGCGCGCAGCCCTGGCCGGCGTGGATGCAGACGGTGAAGGCGGTGCCCGCAGCGGCCGAGGCCACGTCGGCGTCGTCGAGCACGATCGCCGCCGACTTGCCCCCGAGCTCGAGGAAGACCTTCTTCAGCGTCGGCGCGGCGGCGGCCATGATCGCCCGTCCGGTCGCGGTGGACCCGGTGAAGGAGACCATGTCGACGCGGGGGTCGGACGTCAGCCGGGCGGCGACCTCGTTGGACCGTGGGGTGACGACGTTGAGCACCCCGGCGGGTATGTCGGTGCGCTCGGCGACGAGGCGCCCCAGCTCCGCGGCCACCCACGGGGTGTCCGGCGCGGGCTTCAGCACGACCGTGCAGCCGGCGGCCAGGGCCGGGCCGATCTTGGCCAGGTTGATCTGGGTCGGGACGTTCCACGGCGAGATGGCAGCGACCACCCCGACCGGCTCGCGGCGCACGGTGCGACGCGTCGGGATGCCCATGGGGGCGGCCTCGCCCAGGTCGGTCTCGAACTCGTAGCCCTCGAGCAGGTCCGTGACCCACTTCAGCCCCTCCACCGGCACGTCGAAGCCGGCCGCCATCATCATGAAGCCGGGCATGCCGACCTCGGCGGTGGTGAGGGTCTTGAACTCCTCGGCCTCCTCCAGCAGCGCCGCGTGCAGCTGCCGCAGGCACCGCACGCGCAGGTCGCGGTCGGTGGCCCAGTCGGACTCGTCGAAGGCCCGCCGTGCGGCCGCGATCGCCGCGTCGACGTCCTCGGCGGTGCTGTCGGGGGCCACGCCGATCTGCAGCCCGGTGGCCGGGTCCGCGATGGGGTACGTCGCTGCGTCGGACGCACCGCTGAGCTTGCCGTCCACCAGCTGCTGCGGCGCGGGCAGCGTGATGGCCAGGCGCTCCGCGCGGCTCACGCGCCGGCCCCGGTCGTGGCCTCGGGCCCGGTGGGGACCTGGGTGACGTACTCCCCCGCCTCGACCGGCGGCGGCCAGACGGTGGAAGGGAGGTCGGCGAGGTGGTAGTGCCCGGGCACCTCGTGCCCGAACACCGACATCCGCTTCAGCAGCGGCTCCGGCGCCTTGCCCGACTCCAGGATCTGCATGAACGTGTGGGTGGTCGACGGCATGTCGAACCAGTCGCGCTGCCAGGCGATCATCAGCTTGCCCTCGTCGGGGCCGGGGCCCTGCCGCTCCACGCCGAACCAGGACCCGCCGATGCCGAGGATCTCGAACTCCTGGCCGGAGTCGTCGAGGATGCCCGAGCGCTGCTTCCAGAAGCCGACGACCATGCCCTTGGCCTCGTCCATCACGGCACAGACGTAGTCGTAGTGCCAGCCGTCGAAGCCGTCCATCTCGATGCCGATGGCCCAGTCGCGGATCTGGTCGCGGCCCACGGCCATGAAGTGCTCGTCGTGGCTGTACATCCAGCCGTAGTTGGCGTCCTCGGCGTAGGACTCCGCGAGCACCCGCCAGTCGCCGGTGCGCTCGGCCTCGCGGTTCACCGCGAGCCACCCCTCCCAGAACTCCTCGAGCTCGGCGCGGGTGATGGTGCTCATCGGTCCTCCTCGGACATGGGGTCAGGGGTGGGGTCGGGTGCGGGGTCGACGATCGTGAGGGCGAAGGCCGGGCAGTACCGCACGGCTGCCTCGACCTGGGGCCGCAACGACTCGTCGGGGTGGGGCTCGAGGACCTCGACGACATCGGCGGCCTCGTCGAAGCCGAAGACGGTCGGCGCCTCGGCCTGGCACATCTGGTGGCCCTGGCAGATGTCCAGGTCGGCCACCACGCGCATGGTCATCGCGCGGAGCCCGTCGCACGGCGCCGGTAGCGGGCGCGGCAGGGTCGCTGGAGCTGGATGACCATCTTGGAGTAGTCGTCGCGGTAGGTCTCGCTGGGCTGGACGAGCTCGAACTCGAAGTCACGCAGCAGCACCGAGAAGATCGCCTTGATCTGCATCATCGCGAACGCGTTGCCCACGCAGCGGTGCTTGCCGGCGCCGAAGGGGATCCAGGTCCAGCGGTTCTGCAGGTCCTCCTGCCTCCCATCGAGGTAGCGGCTCGGGTCGAACCGCTCGGGGTCGGGGAAGTCCTCGGCGAGCCGGTTCGACACCCGCGGCGAGGAGGCGACGATCGTCCCGGGCGGGATGGTGCGCCCGGCCAGCTCGATCTCCTCCTGGACCAGGCGCATGAGGATGATCAGCGGCGGGTGCAGGCGCAGGGTCTCCTTGATCACCGACTCGAGCCGCGGGATCGAGCGCAGCGCCTGGAAGGAGATCTCGACCTTCGTGTCGTCGCCCGGGTCGGCGTACAGCTCGTCGAGCTCGGCGACGACCTCGGCCATCTGGTCCGGGTGCCGCATCAGCTCGATCAGGGTCCACGCCGAGGTGCCGGACGAGGTGTGGTGGCCGGCGAAGAGCATGGAGATGAAGACGCCGGTGATGTAGTCGGCGCTCATGTCCAGCGAGATCAGCACGTCGAGCAGGTCCCGCTCCTCCCGGGCGACGGTGCCTCGCGCTCGGCGCCGGTCGATGATCCCCTGCACGAGCTCGACGAGCACCGCTCGGGAGCGGTCGCGGACCTCGAAGGACTCCACGCCCTCCATGTAGGCGTCGACGTAGGCCAGCGCGTCGGTGCCTCGCTCCAGGCCGTGGTAGGCCTCGGCGAACCGGGCGTCGATCTCCTCGCGGAACGGCAGACCCACCAGGCAGGCGGCGGTGTTGTAGATCGTGAGCTCGGCGAAGAAGTCGAGCAGGTCGACCTCGCCCTCGTCACCCCACCCCGCGACCATCCGGATGATCTCGTTCTCGATGGTGCGGGCGTGCCCGCGCATCTGGTCACCGCGCAGCGCCTGGTTCTTCAGCGCCTGCTGGCGCTCCTCGGGAGAGGCGTCGAAGACCACGCCCTCCCCGAAGATCGGCGTCATGAAGGGGTACGCCGCCGCCTGGTCCAGCGTGGTGTCCGGCGCCTTGAAGAACTGCTCGTTGACCTCGGCGCCGGTGACCAGCACGACGTCCTTGTCCGCCAGCCGGAACCGGCCGATCTCCCCGCACTCGGCGTGCACGCGCTCCAGCAGCGCGACCGGGTCGGTGCGCAGCTCGGCCAGGTGCCCCCAGCCGTCCTCGTCGGGGATCGCGAAGGAGACCTCCGGGATCGCCTCGATGGCGGCCGGCCGCTGGTGCGGCGGACGCTCGTGGGTGGTCGTCACATGTCCTCCACTGGGGCTTCGGGCGAGACCTCGACGAGGTTGAGGTGGACCCCGCGAGGGGCGTCGAGGATGGCGCGGATGGCATCGGCGTGCGGCTGGGGCTGCAGGAAGTGCGGGTGCCGGGCGTGGCCGAAACGGCCCCAGGCGTCGAGGACCTTGGCGGCCTCGGCGGGGTCCCAGTCCATGCCCATCTCGCTCCAGGTGGGGCCGGGCCGCACGATCGAGACGCGGACGCCGGTGCCCTCCAGCTCCATCTGCATGGCGTGGGCCAGGCCCTCGAGGCCCCACTTGCCGGCAGTGTAGGCACCCATGAAGGGGCGGGCGCGCACGGCGACGTCGCTGGAGAGGACCACGAGGTCCCCGCGGCGGCGCTCGACCATGCCGGGCACGAAGGCCCGGACCAGCCGGTGGGTGCCGACGACGTTGACCTCGAGCTCACGGGAGATCCGGTCGCTGTCGACCTCGTGGATCGTGCCCGGGGCCAGCTGCGCAGCGCCGGAGACGACCGCCTCGACCTCGCCGAGGTCGGCCACGACCTTGGCCGCGAACTCCTCCACCGAGTCGGTGGAGGCGACGTCGAGCCGGTGCCCGACCGCCTCGCCGCCGGCGTCGCGGACCTGCTGGACGAGCTCGGTGAGCTTCTCCTCGCGCCGGGCGCCCAGCGCCACGGGGTAGCCCGCGGCCGCCAGGGTGAGCGCCGTGGCGGCACCGATGCCCGAGGAGGCACCGGTCACGACGACGGGCCGCCGCTCGGGCCGTGCGTACTTCTCGCGACCCACCTCAGCGCGCCCCGGCTCGGGGGGTGACGGTGATCGGCAGCCGCGCGAAGCCGCGCACGTTGGCGGAGTAGAAGCGCACCGACCGGTCGTGGTGGACCTCGAGGTCGGACACGCGGTCGACCAGGGCCCGCAGGACCAGGCGCGCCTCGAGCCGGGCGAGGTTGGCACCGAGGCAGAAGTGCCGGCCGCCGCCGAAGCTGACGTGCTCGGCGAGCTCGGCCGGGCTGCGGTGCACGTCGAAGCGGTCGGGGTCGGTGAAGACCCGGTCGTCGTGGTTGGCCGCGCCCAGGGCCAGCAGGAGCTTGCTGCCGGCCGGCGCGGTCACCCCGTGAAGGGACAGGTCGCGGGTCACCAGCCGGGCGACGTACTGGGTCGAGGCGTCGTAGCGCAGCGTCTCCTCCACCCACGGGTCCACGAGCGGACCGGTCGGGTCGCAGAGCACCTCGCGCAGCTGCTCGGGCTCTCCGGAGAGGTGGTGGAGGGCGTTGCCCAGCAGCTTGGTCGTGGTCTCGTTGCCGGCCACGACCATGAGGAAGAGGAAGGCCGTGATCTCGGCGTCGGTCATGCGGCCCGACTCGTCCTCGGCGTTGAGCAGCGCGCTGGTGAGGTCGTCGGAGGGACGGCGGCGCCGCTCGGCGAGCATGTCGGCGTAGTAGGCGAAGAGGGTCATGCTGGCCTCGATGCCGGCGGGGGGCACGTCGCGCAGCCCGTCCTCGCGGTGGACCAGCAGGTCCGAGAGCCGCCGCACCTCGGCGCGGTCGGACTCCGGGACGCCCATCATGTCGCTGATGACGTCCATGGGGATCCGCCCGGCCACGTCGGTGATCCAGTCCAGGGAGGGACCGCGCTCCAGCGCCGCGTCGAGGTACGCCGCGGTGAGCCTCTCCACGGTCGGCGCGAGCTCCCGCACCCGTCGGGGGGTGAAGGCGCGCGAGACGAGCCGGCGCAGCCGGGTCGCCTCGGGGGCGTCCATCGCCAGGAAGGACATCACCAGGTGGGCGTGCTCGTTCCAGGCGCTCGCGTCGAGGGTGACGCCCATCCGGTTCGAGAAGCCCTCGTCGTCCCGGGTGGCGCGGTGCACGTCGGCGTGCCTGCTCAGGACCCAGTAGTCGTGCTCGACGTTGTGGAACAGCGGCGCCTCGTCGCGCAGCAGGCGGTACCACGGCAGCGGGTCGTCCTGCACCGCGTGCTCGTAGATGTCGAAGCCGGCGACGTCGCGCGCGGTCGGCTCGTGGGTCAGCGTCACAGGTGGCCCTCCATGATGGCGGCGACGACGGGGTCGAGGCGGTCGGCGAGGTCGGTGTAGGCGATCAGTCCCATCCCGCTCTGGAGCAGGGCTCCCGAGAAGGCCATGACGAGCGCCTCGAGCACCGGTCCGACCCGGTCCTCGGGGACGTCGTCACCGATGGCGGCGGCGAAGCGGGCGAGGAACTCACCGCCGATGCGCAGGCGGAGTCGCTCGACGTCGGGGTCGGAGCTCAGCAGCGCCGGGGTGACGGCCGCGGCGAGCTCGGGCGCCGCCGCCAGGCGCTCGCACAGCGACCGGGTGGTCGAGCGCAGGCGGGCCAGCGCGTCCGTGCCGGTCGGCTCGGGCCGCTCGGCGTCGAGGTAGCGCCAGAAGAGCTCGGCGAAGAGGTGGTTCTTGCTCGCGACGTAGGTGTACGCCGTCGCAGGCGAGACCCCCGCCCGGGCCGCCACCGTGCGCACGGTGAGGGCCTCGTGGCCGACCGCCCTCAGCTCCTCCCCACCGGCCTCGAGCAGACGCTCCAGGGTCTCGGCGCGGCGGCCGTCGACGACCTGCCGCGCGACGATGGACACTTGACTGGACACGTGTCCAAGTTAGAACCTGTTCCAGCACGAACGCAAGCACCCCGGGTCCACGCCGAGGACGTGACCCAGGTCTCACCGTCTCGTTGACCCACCGAACCCGTCCCCCTCGGAGGCCCCATGCACCGCCGCTCCCGTCGGCCCCTGACGCCACGTCTGGTGCTGGCCTCCTCGGCCGCGCTGCTCCTCGCCCTCACCGCCTGCGGGTCCCGGGTCGACGCCGACACGATGGCCCGGATGAACGGCCAGGGCGTGCTCGTCGGGACCGACGGCCAGCCGATCGCTGCCGGGGACGGCGCCGTCCCCGGTGCCGTCGGCGGAGCCCCCGGGTCCGGCGCGGCCGGCCCCGGCACGGGTGGTGAGGGCACGACGACAGGCGGCGCCACCGGCGGCGGACCGGGCGCAGGCCCCGCATCCGGCGGCGAGGCGCCGGTCGGCGAGGGCGCCACGGCTGCGGACGGCGGCGTGCGGGCCGGGTCCTGCGCCGGTTTCCGCAACAGCACCGGCATCACCGACTCCGAGATCACGATCGCCAACATCGCCGACATCTCCGGCCCGGTGCCCGGCCTGTTCCAGTCCGCGCAGGACGCCACGAAGGCGTTCGTCGCCTACTACAACGCCACCACGCCGGACGGCATCTGCGGGCGCTCGCTCGCGCTCTCCGCGCTCGACACCCGCTCGGACTCCGCCGGCGACCAGCAGGCCTACACCCGGGCCTGCTCGGAGGCCTTCGCCGCGGTCGGTTCGGTCTCGAGCCAGGACCAGGGCGGTGCCGCCGCGGCCCAGGGCTGCGGGCTGCCGGACCTGCGCGCGTTCACCGTGACGCCGCAGCGCTCCGCGTGCGAGACCTGCTTCTCGGCGTACTCCATCAAGCCGAACCTGCTCGCGGAGTCCTTCTACTCCTACTGGACCGACCGCGAGCCCCAGGCCTCGCAGAAGGTGGCGGTCTACTACGTCGACGTGCCGGCCGCGAAGGTCAACGCCGAGAGCTTCGCCGCCGGCTGGGACGCCCAGGGCGGGGAGACCGTGCGCGTGCAGGGCATCGCGACCTCGGAGTTCAACTACGCGCCGTACGCCCAGCAGATGAAGGACGACGGCGCGGGGCTGGTGATGTACTTCGGGCCCTTCCAGTTCACGATCCGGCTGCAGGAGGCCATGGCCCAGCAGGGCGTGGACGCGATCTTCCTCACCGACCCGACGGTCTACGACTCCCGCTACGTCCAGCAGGGCGGCGAGGCCGTCGACGGCACCTTCGTCTACTCCGTCATCCAGCGCTTCGACGACGCGAGGATCCCCGAGATGGTGCTCTACCGGCAGTGGCTGGAGCGGACCGCGCCCGGGTCGGTGCCCAACTACTACGGTCTCTTCGCCTGGTCCGCGGCCCGGCTCTTCGTCCAGAAGGCCACCGAGCTCGGCGGGAAGCTGACGCGCCCGGCGCTCGTGCAGGCCCTCCGGGGCGTGCGGGAGTGGGACTCCAACGGCATCCACGCGCCCATGCAGGTCGGCGCCAAGACGACCCCCGGTTGCGTCAAGATGCTGCAGCTCGACGGCAGCACGTGGAAGCAGGTCTCCCCCCGCGACTTCCTGTGCGGACGGGTCTTCGACACCGGGGTGGGTGGCTGATGACCACCGCACGGTCGCGCTACGCCGACCTCGACCGCGACCAGCTGGCGCGACTGGTCCCGGAGCTGCTGTTGATCGGTCAGCTCATCGACCGCTCCGGGATGGCCTGGTGCATCCAGGCCTTCGGCCGCGAGGCGATGACCGAGATCGCGATCGAGGAGTGGTCCGGCGCCTCGCCGATCTACACCCGGCGCATGCAGCACGCGCTCGGCTACGCCCCCGCCGTGGAGGGCGAGGGCGACGTCGTGGCCATCTTCAAGGGCCTCCAGCTCGACATCGGGGCTCCCCCGCAGTTCATGGACTTCCGCTACACCGTCCACGACCCCTGGCACGGCGAGTTCCGGCTCGACCACTGCGGCGCGCTCATGGACGTCGAGCCGATGGGTCCGGACTACGTCCGGGCGATGTGCCACGACATCGAGGACCCCACCTTCGACGCCACGGCCGTCGCCACCAACCCCCGGGCCCAGGTGCGGCCGGTCCACCGCCCGCCCCGGGTGCCGGCCGACCGCAGCCCGCACTGCGCCTGGACCGTGACCATCGACGCAGCGCACCCGCCGGTCGAGCCGCTGCCGGCGTACTTCGACGTCGCGCGGACGCGGGCGGCCTCGCTGGAGCTGGACCCGATCGACGCCAGCACCTCCGCGGACGAAGGCGCTACCGACTACGCCGGGCCGCTGCTCTCCGACCTGGACTTCTCCGCCTTCTCCCACTCGGCGCTGGTGCGGATCGCCGACGAGGTCTGCCTGCAGATGCACCTGCTCAACCTGTCCTTCGTGCGCGCGGTCCGGGCCCGCGCCGCGACCGAGGAGCAGGCGCGTGAGATCTGCCGCAAGCAACTGGTCGGCCTGGCCGGCATCGCCGCCGAGCGGTTGCACCGGGTGCTCGCCCTCCCCCGCGACCGCGCGGGAGCGCTGCGGCTGCTGGCGCTGCACCCGCTGCTCAACCCGGCGGCGTACGTCGAGGCGACGATGGACGGCGGGGCCCTGCACGTCCGACCCTCACCCGCCCACGACGACGGCGCCTGGATCGACCTGGTCGGACCCGGGGAGACCTCGGCGCTCCAGGCGGTGGTGCGCGCGGTCGACGACCGGTACGACGTCGACCTGGTCGGGTCCGCACAGGACTGGACCGCGACGCTGGTCGAGAGCGAGCCGTCCAAGGAGGCCGACGAGGTCGCGGTGACCCGCTTCAGCACCGGGTCCTCGTTCGTCTTCGAGCCGCGCCGCTCGCTGCCGATCACCCCGGTCTGAGCGGTCTCCCGGCCGCCCTCCTGCTCCCCGTCTAGGCTCCCGACGTGCTCTCCGACGCCCCTGTCCTCGTCACCGGCGCTTGTGGCCTGGTCGGTCGCGCGACCGTCGCGGCGCTGCGCTCGCGCGGGTACCCCGTGGTCGCGACCGACCTCGGGACCCGCGCCAACCGTGACCACGCCGCCTCGCTCCCGCGCGAGCGCGACCTCTACTGGCGCTGGGCCGACCTGACCTCCCCGGAGCAGGCGCGGGGCCTGGTGAAGGCGAGTGCCCCGCGGGCCGTCGTGCACCTCGCCGCCGTCATCCCGCCGGCCTGCTACGACGCCCCCGACCTGGCCGAGCGGGTCAACGTCGGCGGCACCCGCAACATCGTCGAGGCCATCGCCGCGCACGCCCCGTCGGCCCGGATCCTGCACGCCTCCAGCGTGGCGGTGCACGGCTCGCGCAACCCGCACCGCGACCTCGGGCTGCTCGGTGCCGACACGCCCCTGGCCCCCAGCGACCTCTACGGCCGGCACAAGGCCGCGGCCGAGGAGATCGTGCGCGCGGCCGCCACGCCCTGGGTCGTCCTGCGCCTGGGCGGGGTGATGACCACCGAGGTGTCGGCCGCCGGCAACGACCCGGCGACGGCGTACCTCTCCGCGGCGCTGCCGGACGACGGGCGGATCCAGACCGTCGACGTGCGTGACGTCGCGCGGGCCTTCGCGGCCGCGGTCGAGGCCGACGTCGAGGGCGAGGTGCTGATGATCGGCGGCGACGAGAGCCACCGGTTGCTCCAGCGGGAGATCGCCGTGGGCTACACCACCGCGCTCGGCATGGAGGGGGCGGTGCCGCCCGGGCTGCCCGGCGACCCCGACGACGACGCGACCTGGTTCGCCACGGACTGGATGGACACCACCCGCGCCCAGGAGGCCCTGGACTTCCAGCGGGTCAGCTGGCCGCGGCTGCTCGAGGAGATCCGCCAACAGGTCGGCTGGAAGCGCTACCTGCTCCGGTTGGCGGGACCGCCGCTGGCCGCGCTGGCACAGCGGCGCTCGCCGTACGCCGGCACGGGGCAGCGGTACGCCGACCCGTGGGGCGCCGTGGAACGGCGCTGGCCCGCCGCCGCCTCCTGAGGGAGACGCCGACGGGCCAGCGTGCGGTCCTGGCTGCGACTCAGCGCAGGTCGAACCGGTCGTTGTCCATGACCTTGACCCACGCGGCGACGAAGTCCCGGACGAACTTCTCCTGGGCGTCGTCGCTGGCGTAGACCTCGGCCAGCGCGCGCAGGCGCGAGTTGGAGCCGAAGATCAGGTCGACCTCAGTGGCGGTGAACTTCACCTCGTCGGTGGAGGCGTCCCGGATCTCGTAGACGTGCTCCTGGTCCTGCGAGGCCTTCCACACCGTGCCAGGCGAGAGCAGGTTGGTGAAGAAGTCGGTGCTCAGCACGCCGGGACGGTCGGTGAGCACGCCGTGGGCGGTGCCGCCGACGTTGTTGCCCAGCGCCCGCAGGCCGCCGACCAGGACGGTCATCTCCGGCGCGGTCAGGCCGAGCATGTACGCGCGGTCGACCATGAGCACCTCGGGCTGCTGCTTCTCGCCGGACCGCAGGTAGTTGCGGAACGCGTCGGCGCGCGGCTCGAGCACCGCGAAGGAGTCGACGTCGGTCATCTCCTGCGTGGCGTCGGTGCGACCGGGGTGGAAGGGCACGGTGACCTCGACGCCGGCGTCCTTGGCGGCCTTCTCGACCGCGGCCGAGCCGGCCAGGACGATCAGGTCGGCCAGGGAGATGCGGGTGCCCGCGGACTCGAGCTCGGCCTTGATCTCCTCGAGCTTCTCGACGACGGGCACGACCGGGGCGTTGACCTCCCAGCTGCGCTGGGGCTCCAGGCGGATGCGGGCACCGTTGGCGCCACCGCGCTTGTCGGTGGAGCGGAAGCTCGCGGCCGAGGCCCAGGCGGCCTGGACGAGCTCGGAGGTGCTGAGGCCCGAGTCGAGGACCTTGGCCTTGATCGCGGCCACGTCAGCGTCGGAGACCAGCTCGTGGTCCACGTCCGGCACCGGGTCCTGCCACAGCTGGACCGGCGCGACGTCGGGGCCGAGGAAGCGGCTGACCGGACCCATGTCACGGTGCAGCAGCTTGTACCAGGCCTTCGCGAACTCGAGGCGGAACTCCTCGGGGTTGTCGCGGAAGCGGCGGCTGATCTTGTCGTACTCCGGGTCCATCCGCAGCGCGAGGTCGGTGGTGAGCATCGTGGGCTTGCGCTTCGGGGAGTCCGGCGTGGGACCGGGGATGACCGCCTCGGCGTCCTTGGCCACCCACTGCCAGGCGCCGGCGGGGCTCTTCTCGAGCTCCCACTCGTACTGGTACATCAGCTCGAAGTAGTCGTTGCTCCACTGCACCGGGGTGCGGGTCCAGGTGACCTCGAGGCCGGAGGTGATGGTGTCCTCGCCCTTGCCGGAGCCGTGGGCGCTGAACCAGCCCAGGCCCTGCGCCTCGAGCTCGGCGCCCTCCGGCTCGGGGCCGACCAGGTCGGCGTTGCCGGCACCGTGGGTCTTGCCCACCGTGTGGCCACCGGCGATGAGGGCGACGGTCTCGACGTCGTTCATCGCCATCCGGGCGAAGGTCTCGCGGATGTCGTGGGCGGCCTTGAGCGGGTCGGGCTCGCCGTTGGGGCCCTCGGGGTTGACGTAGATCAGGCCCATCTGGACCGCGCCGAGACCCTCGGCCAGCTCCCGCTCGCCGCTGTAGCGCTCGTCACCGAGCCAGGTGTCCTCGGGACCCCAGAAGATCTCCTCGGGCTCCCAGACGTCCTCCCGGCCGAAGCCGAACCCGAAGGTCTCCAGGCCCATCGACTCGTAGGCCACGGTGCCGGCGAGGACGAGCAGGTCGGCCCAGGAGATCTTCTGGCCGTACTTCTGCTTGACCGGCCACAGCAGGCGGCGGGCCTTGTCGAGGTTGGCGTTGTCGGGCCAGGAGTTGAGCGGGGCGAAGCGCTGGTCGCCGTCGCCGGCGCCGCCGCGGCCGTCGTGGATGCGGTAGGTGCCCGCGGCGTGCCAGCTCAGGCGCACCATGAGGCCGCCGTAGTGACCGAAGTCGGCGGGCCACCAGTCCTGCGAGGTGGTGAGCACCTGCTCGACGTCACGCTTCAGCGCGGCGACGTCGAGCTTCTTGAACTCCTCGCGGTAGTCGAACGACGGGCCGAGAGGGTCGATCTTGTTGTTGTGGACCGCCAGCGGGGCGAGGTCCAGGGAGTTGGGCCACCAGTCCTTCAGGGTGCGGGGGCGTCCGCCGGTCTTCGGCGTGGGCGAGTCGATGGCCGGGTTCTCGCTCTCCGAACCCTCGGCGGTCACACCGCCCGCGCCGTGGTCGACCGGGCACCGCAGCTCGTTGTCGCTCAATTCTCTGCCTTTCGAAGGGGTGTGCAGGACGGTTCTGTTCAGGAGCAGGTGGGGCAGGTGCCCCAGTAGACGACCTCGGCCTCGTCGATGGCGTAGCCGTGGTCGTCGGACGCAGTGAGGCACGGGGCCGCGCCGGTGGCGCAGTCGACATCGGCGATCGAGCCGCAGCCGCGGCACACCACGTGATGGTGGTTGTCGCCGACGCGCGCCTCGTAGCGCGCGACCGAGCCGCTGGGCTGGATCCGGCGCAGGAGACCGGCCTCGGTGAGCGCGCGGAGCACGTCGTACACCGCCTGGTGGCTGACCGAGCCCACCTCGGCGCGCACCGCCGCGATCACCGACTCGGTGTCGAGGTGCGGTGCGCGCGCGACCGCCTCCAGCACCGCCACACGCTGCCGGGTGACGCGCAGCTGCGCGTCCCGGAGCATGCTCTCGGCGTCGAGGGGGTGCATGGTGGAGACCTTGCCACCTTTTCTTGAATGAATCAAGACTGCGGACGGTGTGTCCCGCGGTCCACGCTCGCGCCTCGCACGGACCGGCGCACCACCCGGACGGCGGGGGCCGTGCGAGCCTCGGACAGGTCTGTCGGTGGCCACTGCCACCATGGCCCGGTGATGACGGACAGTGGTGCGGGCGGCACTCCCCCGCCCGACCCTGTCGCGGCGCGCGCTGCCCTGGCCGAGGAGCGGGAGCGGGTCCTGCGACGCCTGGAGGGGCTGGCCGCCGACTTCGAGGAGACGGTCGCTGCCTCCCGCGACAGCAACGCCGACGACGAGCACGACCCGGAGGGCCACACCATCGCGTTCGAGCGCTCTCAGGTCACCTCGTTGTCGCGCCGGCTCGAGCAGCACCTGGCCGAGGTCGACGCGGCCCTCGCGCGCCTGGCGGTCGGGACGTACGGCGTGTGCCAGGGCTGCGGCGAGCCGATCGACCCCGCCCGGTTGGAGGCCCGGCCTGCGGCCCGCGAGTGCATCGCGTGCGCCTCACGCAGGCGGTGACGGCCCTCGCTGTCGTACGCCGTCGGTCGGTCAGGCCGAGGCGGTCCACCACAGCAGCGCGTTGGACACCGTCGTCCAGACCTTGCCCAGGCAGACGAGGAGCCCGACCGCGGCGGCCGTCCATGCATAGGTGCCGCGCGGGCGGCTCAGCGTCAGGGACGCGATCGCGACGCAGACCAGCGACGACAGCGCGACCCAGCCGGTCACCCCGAAGACCCTCATGAGGGAGGCGGCCGCGACGTTGGCCTCCTCGAAGCGACCGGTCCCCATCATCAGCATCGTCGTGGCGGCGTCGCCCAGGATCCCCACCGCCCACAGCACGAGCAGCAACAGCACGCCCGCACTCGGTCGCCGCAGTGCCTCCCCCGACGCCCGCGCCTGGTCCGCCACCTGGCGCGCCGCCAGCACGAGCTCGTCGACGAGGCGGCCGCCGGCGTCGAGGAGCGCGCCCGGGACCCCGGCGGTCTGCGCCGGCCGCGCGTCGCTGCTCGGGACTGGCATGGCACCCCCTCGGTGGGCGACCGGCACGACGGGCTCGTGCTGCCTCGGTCAACCCAGTAAGGCACGTCCCCCCAACCCGGGGGCCCGAACCCACCCCCGAGGGCTGGCCTCGGACCACCCCGCAGGGACTCCCGCTCCGGCCCCCGGGACGGCAGGCTGATCCCACGGAGCCCGGACAGGTGGTGGAGACGCTCATCCCGACGGCGGCGGTGAGCTCGCCGCTCTTCCTCGGGGTGCGCCTGGCCCTGGACCTGGCGTACGGGATCTTCCTGGTCGCCGGGCTGCGGCGGCGCTCCGCCGTACGCGGGACGAGGCCGAGGTACGCCTGGGCGACGATCCAGCGCGCCGCGTGCTGGCCGGCGCTGGTGTTCATCGTGATGACGACGATGCGCTCGATCTCGCTCACCCAACCGCTGGCGCTGCTGCTGGTGCCGCTCGCGCTGGCCGGGTGGGCCTACACCTTCCGGCAGATGCGCGCCGACGGCGACGACGACTGGTTCACGCGGGCAGGACGACGCGTGCGCCGGTGGGCCTCCTCGCTCGGCCGCTCCCCCGCGCCGGCCCCCGTCCTCCTGCAGGCTGGCTAGGGTCTCGTCATGGGCGACAGCACCGGTGACGCGGCAGACCTCGCACGCACGGCCCGGCTCGACGTGCTGGTCGAGGGGTACGCGCGGCTCCCCCACGTCGCCGGCACCGTCTGCCTCGTGCGCGACGGGGACAGGGTCATCGTCGTGGACCCCGGCATGGTCGCGGCCCGCGCGCAGATCCTCGACCCGCTGCGCGAGCTCGGCGTGGCGCCCGAGGACGTCACCGACATCGTGGTCAGCCACCACCACCTCGACCACACCGTCAACATCGCGCTCTTCCCCGAGGTGCCGGTGCACGACTTCCGCTGGCTGGTGCAGCGCGACACCGTCGAGATCCGTGAGGCCGACGGCCTCGCACTGACTCCTGGCGTGCGGCTGCTCGAGACGCCCGGCCACACGCCGCAGGACCTCACCACCCTCGTCGGCACGCCCGACGGCGTCGTCGCCCTGACCCACCTGTGGTGGACCGGCGACGGTCCCGCGGACGACCCCTACGCCCCCGACCGCGACCTGCTGCGCGCGCAGCGTGAGCGCGTGCTCGCCGTCGCCGACCTCGTCGTGCCCGGGCACGGCGCCGCGTTCGTGCCGTCGGCATCGACGCCGCGCTGATCCCGCTCGGCACGGCCGGTCGGCGAGCCGGGCTCGGTCACAGCGCCCGGAGCCCGGCGGTCACCAGCACCGCCACCGAGACACAGAGGATGAGCGAGCAGCGCCGCCAGAGCATCACGCCGGCCACGGCGACGCCGACCGTGTGCGCCCCCACCGACCAGGACCGCCCCTCTGCCAGGACCGCCGTGACGACCAGCGCGCTGAGCAGCGCTGGCGCCATGAGGACGATGACGCGCGAGGACCACGGCGGCAGCGTCCGCCCACCGAGGAGCACAGGCCCGGCAGCCTTGATCAGCGCGGTCAAGGCAGCGAGACCGAGGATCAGCCACCACACCTCTGCGTAGCTCAGCGTCACCCCGACCTCCGCACGACACCGACGAGGGCAACCGCGCTCGCCGCGAGGATCGGCACGCCGGGCGGGGTGACGGGCACCAGCGCCAGCGCGACCAGTGCCCCGGCGAGGGCGACGCGTCGCGAGGTGGGGCCCCGCAGCTCCGCGAACAGCAGCGACAGGAAGAAGACGGGGTAGATCGCGTCGAGGCCGAGCCGTTCGGTGTCACCCAGTGCGTCGCCGAAGACGGCACCGACCACCGAGCCGAAGGTCCACGCGGCGTACTGCGGGACCGTCGTCCCGAAGAGCAGCCACCGGTCGAAGGTCCCGTCGCCGCGGTTGGCCAGCGCCCACGAGGAGTCGACGACCGTCTGTCCCTGGGCAGCGCGCTTGAGGGGGCCTCCGGGCAGCGATGGCGCCAGGGCGATGCCCATCGCCAGGAACCGTGCGTTCATCAGGCTGCCCGCCGTCAGCGCGGCCGGGATGCCACCGCCGACGCCCACGACCGACAGCGCTGCGAACTGCGCCGACCCGCGAAGACGATCATCGCGGTCAGGCTCGCCTGCGCCACGCTGAACCCCGCCTGCCGCGCCAGCACCCCGAAGGAGACGCTGAGGAAGAACCCCACCACCGCGAACGGCACGCCCAGCCGCAGACCGCGGCGGAAGGAGCCGCGCGCTCCCTCGTCCGCCTCCCCCGTCACCGGCGCAGGCTAGCGCCGAGGCTGCGGATCGGCAGAACGCTCGCGCCGCCGGGCACGCCACGGCGGCAGGACGGAGGCCCGGGGAGCGGCGGACGACGCGAGGTGACTGCGCTGCGCTCCGTGGAGTGCTTCCTCGGGGTCTGGTGGCGTCAAGACGCCCGGACCTACCCTCCATGGATGGAGGGCACCCCCATCCCGGTGGGCACGCGACGCGTCACCGACGCGGAACGGGACTCCGTGGTGCGCGTCCTGGGTGAGGCCGTCAGCGACGGTCGCTTGTCGCACGACACGTTCCTGACGCGGTTGGACGCGGCCCTGCTGTCGAAGGACGAGGCCGCGCTGGCCTCCGTCGTCGAGGACCTCGTCCACCGCTCGGTGCAACGACCTCGACAGGTCCGAGCGAGGCGGAGGTGGCCTCACCGCTCGGCACCGAGCGGACGGATGCCGCTGCCGTCCTTGGTGCTGCCCGGGCCTTCGACGCCGTTCGTCAGCCTAGGCCGTTCTGCTGACTCGGACCTGCGCGTGGACGACCCGACCGTCTCGGGGACCCACGCGGGACTCCTGTTGTTCGCCGGTTCTTGGTTCGTCGTGGACCGCAGCTCGACGAACGGCACCTTCGTGAACGAGAGCCGCGTACCCGAGGTGGCGACAGTCCACCCGGGGGACATGCTGGGCTTGGGTTCCGTGACCTACAGGCTGACCGCGCCACGCCCCGACGTGGCACGTCGCATTCGGGTCACCAGAGCCCTGGGGATGTCGCGGTAGGCGGCAGGGTGCTGCGCGGGAGCGCTGTGGTCGCCATCTGGAGTGCCGATGACGCGTCTGGCGCGTCGGAGGGACTCCAGTCGCACCGTTCCGGGCGGAGGGTGCCGGCCCCTCCAGCAGGAACCCCGGCACCACGTCGTCGCCGTCGACTCCTGCGACCCGCCCTCCCGGCGCGAGCACGACGCCGCCTGAGAGAGCCGGGGGAACCCGTGATGACCGGACTGCGTCCCAGCAGCATGCGCACCCAGTTCCGCCGCGGCGCCGTGGCGTTCGTGGCCGTGTCCCTCCTCGCCGCTGCGGCCGGGTGCGGCGACTCCGACCCCGGCCTCGGCACGGACCCGGGCGGGGGCGGCGGCAGCGACCTGGCCCTGCTCGACGAGCGCGGACCCTGCCCGCGGCAGCTGCCCGAGCCCACCGAGGACCGGGGCTACGGCTTTGGCACCGACGCGCCGGCCTCGGACTCCCCCGAACTCCCGGAGATCGACCGCGCCTGGGTGTGCCGGTACGACGCCGTCGACCAACCCGAGCGCAACGAGAACGGGGCGTACTTCCTCTGGGAGCGAGCCACGCGTCCGGCGCCGATCGCCACCAGCAGGCTGTCCCGGCTCGTCGAGGGCGTCGAGGCCCTGACGCCGCCCGAGGGCGACCAGGCCTGCACCGCCGACCTCGGTCCGCGCTACCTGCTGGTCCTGGCGACACCCGAGGACCGGGTCCTGGCTGCCTCCGTGGACGACTACGGCTGCCGCGAGGTCCGACTCACGGCAGACCCGTGGGACGGCGCTCCGGGCGAGACGCCGGCTGCCGGCGTGCCCGAGGGCGTGCTCGTCGGCGGCGAGAACCTGCTGTCGCTGCTGCCGCGCCGCTGAGCGGAGCGCACCTCAGAGGTCGAGGGTCCCCACCCAGCGCTTGCCCTCGTCGCCACCCCACGCGTCCCAGGCCACCCGGCCCGGCGACGGGAAGCCCACCCCGCCGGATGGGCCGCACGCCGTGCCGCACCCCCGCCCGGCCCGTCCCCTCCGGGCGACGCTCGCGCGCCTCAGGCGGCCAGCAGCCGGCGCAGGTGGTCGACGAGCTCGGCGACCACCGCGGCCACCGGCCGGTCCCGGCCCGAGCGCCACCAGTCCGAGAGCCACACCTGCAGCGCGGAGACCACGAGACCGGCGGCCACCGACGAGCGCAGCGGGGTCGCCTCGCCGGCGGCCACCGCCGCGGCGTGGCCGGCAGCGATGCTCTCGAGCCCGTCGCTCCAGACGGTGCGCTGCACGCCGACGCCGTCCGCCGAGGCCCAGGCGGTGCCCACCCGCAGGCTCATGGCGAGGTAGTAGGGCCGCTCGGCGAGGTACTCCGCCGTCGCACCCACACCCACGAGCAACCGCTCCAGCCCGGCCGTGCCCGCCGTCGCGGCCGCCACCGCCTCGAGCAGCCCGGCCATCCGCGAGCCCTGCAGGTCGTCCCAGATCTCGGCCTTCCCGGTGCAGGTCTTGTAGACCGTCGCCAGCGAGAGCCCGGCCTCCCGGGCGACGTCGGGCATCCGCGCGTCGGCGTACCCCACCCGCGCGAACTCGCGCTCGGCCGCGTCGAGGACACGCTCGCGGTAGAGCAGCTGGCGCTCCTCGGCTGCCGTCGTCACGTCGCCCCTTGACCTGCTGTGCAGAACAGTGGTTCTGTTCCGCAGAACGATCATTCTACGCGAAGAGGGCGCACGTGAAGCCGACGCTGCCGATGAACCCCACCGGCTGGTTCCAGGTCGCCTGGTCCGACGAGGTCCCCGTCGGCCGGGTGCACCGGATGCGCTACTTCGGTCGCGACCTCGTGGCCTGGCGCGGCGCCTCGGGCCGGGTCACCGTGATGGACGCCTACTGCGAGCACCTGGGCGCCCACCTCGGGTACGGCGGCACGGTGGTGGAGGACCGGATCCGCTGCCCCTTCCACGGCTGGGAGTGGAACGAGCAGGGGCGCAACACCTGCATCCCCTACGAGGACCACCCCAACCTCGGCCGCCGGATCAACACGATGCCGGTCGTGGAGCGCAACGAGTCGATCTACGTCTGGCACGACGTGGACCGCAGGCCGCCGCACTTCGACGTGCCCGACGTCTTCACGGGCTTCGCCAGCGACACCGAGGACGGGCAGGCCGAGCGCGGGGCGGAGGCCTACTACCCCGGCTGCGAGCACAACCGGCTGCTCGACACCGGGCTCGAGCTGCACCCGCAGTACGTCCTGGAGAACGGCGTGGACTTCGCCCACTTCAAGTACGTCCACCAGGTGCCGATCGTCCCGCGGTTCACGCGCCAGGAGTTCCAGGACCCGATCTCCTACGTCGACTTCACCATCACCTTCGACCAGCGCGACGCCGGCGGCTCGATCGAGGACATCGACTCCGGGGTCGAGGCGATCAACTGCGGCATCGGCATGTCGGTCACCAAGTCCTGGGGCATGGTCGACAACCGCACCGTCCTGGCCACCACGCCGGTCGACGACGCGACCTGCGACGTGCGGTTCAGCGTGTGGATCGGCCGCCGCGAGTCAGACACGAGCGAGCACTCCGAGCGCGCCGACAAGCACGCCCGCGGCGTCATCGAGCAGGTCGAGGCCGACCTGGTGATCTGGTCGCACCAGAAGTACGCCTCCCCCGCCGCCCTCTCGCGCGGGGAGCACGCCGGGTTCACGGCGCTCCGCACGTGGGCGCAGCAGTTCTACCCCGCCGCCACCCCCTCGACCCCGCAGGAGCAGGCATGAGCCGCACCACCCCGATCCGCCTCTTCCAGGTCGCCACGGGCAACCTCGGCTCGGAGATGATCGGCCGCATCCAGCGCCACCCGGACCTCGAGCTGGTCGGCCTGCACTGCTACACCGCCGACAAGATCGGCCGCGACGCCGGCGAGATCGTCGGCCTCGACCCGGTCGGTGTGCTCGCCACCGGCACCGTGGAGGAGATCCTCGCGGCGCGGCCGGACGTGCTCACCTTCCACGGCGTCTTCCCCGACGAGGACCTCTACGTGGCGGTCCTCGAGGCCGGGATCGACGTCGTCACCACCGCGGACTGGATCACCGGTTTCCACCGCGACGCCAACCACCCGCACCCCAGCGGCCGCAGGGTCAGCGAGGTCATCGAGGACGCCTGCCAGCGCGGCGGCTCGACGTTCTACGGCACGGGGATGAACCCCGGCGTGAACCAGGTCCTCGGCATCGTCTGCACCTCCGACGTCGCCGACATCACCAACGTCACGACCATCGAGTCCGTCGACGTCTCCTGCCACCACTCCGCCGACACCTGGCGCGAGGTCGGCTACGGCCGCCCGGTCGACGACCCGGCGCTGCCCGGGATGCTGCGCAAGTACACCGAGGTCTTCGCCGACTCCGTACAGCTCCAGGCCGACGCGTTCGGGCTGGAGCTCGACGAGGTCCGCTTCGAGGCCGAGCTCGGCGCCTGCACGAAGGACGTCGACCTCGGGTGGTACCACCTGCCCGAGGGCTCGCTGGGCGGCTCGTACGTCAAGTACGTCGGCGTCGTGGACGGCGTCGCGCGGGTGGAGACCCACCTGGAGTGGCAGATGACGCCCTTCACCGACCCCAGCTGGGACATCAAGGGCTGCTACGTCACCCAGGTCACCGGCGACCCGCAGGTCTACAACAAGCACATGATCTTCCCCGGCCCCGGCAACGACCTGTCCCGTCCGGAGGACTTCGCCAGCCTGGCCATGACGGTCACGGGCATGCCGGCGCTGCACGCGGTGCGCGCGGTCCACGAGGCCCGCCCCGGGATCGTCACCAGCGCCGACCTGCCGCTGCGCGCCTTCGCCGGCCGGTTCGCCCGCGAGGTCCGCCAGCGGGCCTGAGCCCCGCACGACCCTCAGACGAGGTCCAGCGTCCCCAGGTCGCGGATCGCCGCGGCCGAGCGCCGCACCATCGCGGCGAACATGCGGTCCCCGCGCTCGGTGCGGGCGCCGTACGCGCAGCCGAAGGTGGCCACGAGCGGGACCTGCAGCTGACCGAACCGGTAGTCCTCCCAGCAGGTCCCCAGGTCGTAGCCCTCGACCCCGAGCCCGACCAGCCGCCGGTGGTAGGCCGCGACGACGTCGCGCTCCACCTCCCGACGCACGTCGGGCTCCAGCGAGGTCGCGACGAGGTAGGCCAGGTCGCGCGCCGGCAGCGTCAGCGAGAGGGTCTGCCAGTCGAGCGCGGCCACCTCCCCGGGCCCTCCACCGGGCGTGAACATGAGGTTGTCGAGGCGGTAGTCGCCGTGCACGAGGCCGAAACGCTCTGGGCGTCCCAGCAACCACGACCGGGTGGGCGGCACGCAGTCGCGCAGCGTCGCCACCGTCTCGGCGTCGAGCAGGTCGCCGAGGCCCTCGACGAACAGGTCGAGCGTCGAGGGGTACATCTCCTCGAGCAGGGCGACGCTGTCCTCGTCGTTGAGGGTGAGCCCGGGCAGCTCCAGCAGCGAGCGGTCGCACCAGCGCGGGCCGTGCAGGCCGGCGAGGTTGACCGCGGCGTCGAGCACCTGGGCCGGGGTCGCACCCTCGACCTGGTCGCCCTGGACCAGCGGGGCGAGGTCCTCCAGCAGCAGCACGAACCAGCCGGTACCGGGCTCGATCCGCGCGCCGTGCACCTCCGGGACGCGGCACGACAGCGTGGGGGCGATGCGGTCGTAGAACATCAGCTCCATGGCGTACGCACCGGCCAGCAGCTCGCGGGACCCGGGGTCGGGCAGCTTGAGCAGCAGGCTCGCGGGCAGCTCCGGCGCGCCGGTCGGTCGCAGCCGGTAGCAGGTGCCGATCTGCCCGGTGCCGACCTGGGTCACCGCGACGTCGTCGACCGGCAGCCCGAGCAGGTCCGAGAGCCAGGCAGGCGTGACGTCCTCGCGGGCGGAGACCGCCCACGGCGGCACCTCGGGCGCGCTCACGCCGTCCACCCGGGGTTGGCGGGGAGCGCGTCGAGGCCGTCGGGGCGCACCTGCGCCCAGGCGTCCAGCACCGGAGCCAGCTCGGTCGGGGTCGCGCCGTGGAGGACGACCGAGTCCGCGCCGGCGTCGAGCTGGGCCTGGACCCGGGCGGCGCACTGGGCGGCCGAGCCGGTCGCCGAGGCGGCGAGCCACTCGGCGGGCAGCAGCCGGTCGGCCAGCTGCTGCAGGTCCTCGGTGGTGCCGATGGCGTCGAAGGCGCCGCCGTACCCGGTGACGAAGGGATCGGTGCGGAACCGCTCGAGCACCGCGGGGTCCCACCCGTTGGCCTGCACGAGCACCTGCCCGTAGCCCTGGAGGTACGTCGCCAGCCGCCCGACCAGCTTGCGCAGGCGGGCCTCCTCGGGGATCGAGTCCTCGACCGTCGCCAGCACCGACCAGACCCGCACCGAGGCGGGGTCGCGGCCCGCGCGCTCGGCGGACCCGCGCACGACCCGCACCATCCGGGCCAGCGACTCGTCGGTGAGGAAGGTGTGCAGGACTACGCCGTCGGCCACTCGGCCGGCGAGCTCCAGGGACCGGTCGCCGATGGCCATCATCAGCACCGGGATCCGCTCGTCGAAGGAGCTGTCCTGGTTGAGGTAGGGGTAGGTGCCCGCCGGACCCTCGTGGCCCACGACCGCCTCGCCGCGCCAGAGCCGGCGGTAGATGCCGATGGCGTCCTCCATCTGCGCGCCGGTGATCCGCGGCAGCCCCATCAGGTCGAAGAGCACGTCGAAGCCGCGGCCCAGGCCCAGGGCGTAGCGACCGCCGCTCATCCGGTGTGCGGTCGCGGCCATCGTGGCGGTGACCAGGGGGTGACGGGTGACGTGGTTGGTCGCCGCGGTGGCGATGCCGATCCGCTCGGTCACCCCCGCGACCGCGCCGGCCATCACCCCGGCGTCCTTGACGTTGAAGCGCTCGGAGAGGAACAGCGAGCCGAGGCCGATCTCCTCGGCCAGCCGGGCCTCCGCGACGACGTCGCGCGGGGAGTCGGTGTGGCCGGCCAGGCCGTAGCCGGCCAGCTCGGGGAACCAGCGGGTGGCGCCGGGGCCGCTCACGACATAGCCTCCATCTGCTGCCGGACGAAGCGGGCCGTCAGGCGCCGGGTCAGGCCGGGGGCGAACCGCCCGACGGCGTACGTGATCTTGGAGCGGGCGGGAGCGATGACGAGCGCGTCGTCGCGCTGCACGCCGCGCAGCACCGCGCGCGCGAGGTCGTCGGGGTCGAGCGGACGGCTCATCCCCTGGCCGGTGAGGTAGAACCGGCGACCGTCGAAGCCGCCCTGGCCCCCGGTGTCCAGCAGCCGGGTCTCGACCGCGGACGGGCAGACGGCCGTGACCCCGACGCCGTGGTGGACGGCCTCGCTGCGCAGGCTCAGGCTGAGCCCGACGACCGCGTGCTTGGTCATGCAGTAGCTCGTGATCAGCCCCGACGGCATCAGCCCGCCCATCGAGGCGGTGTTGACGATGTGGCCGCTGCGCTGCCGCACCATGACCGGGTACGCCGCTGCGACACCGTGCGCGACACCGCGGATGTTGATGTCGATGATCGTGTCCCACTGCGCGACGCTGAGGTCCTCGGTCCGCGAGCCCCAGCTGATGCCCGCGTTGTTCACCATCAGGTCGAGCCGGCCGTGCGCGGCGACCACGTCGTCGACCGCAGCCTGCACCGCGGCCGCGTCGATCACGTCGAGGTGCCGGGCCGTCGCCAGACCGTCCGGGCAGCTCGCGGCGACCGCCTCCGCGCCGGGGAGGTCGACGTCGCCGACGACGACCGTGGCCCCCGCGGCGGCGAGCGCCCGGCACAGCGCCGCCCCGATCCCCGAGGCACCCCCGGTGACGATCGCGTGCTGCCCCGCGAACCCCTCCACGCCACTTCCCGCCGGTGCGCTCATCCCTCGAGCCCCGCGAGCATCCGGTCCACGTGCCCGAGCAGGTCCGGGTAGCGCATCGTGTGCGCCCCGCCGTTGAGGTCCATGACCTCGCCGGTCATCCACGCGGACTCCTCCGAGACCAGCCACGACACCGCGGCCGCGACCTCCTCGGGCGTGCCCGGGCGACCGAGCGGAGTGTTGGCGACGTAGTCGTCGCGGACCCCCGGGATGTCCATCGCCGGGGCGGTCAGCGGGGTGACGACCAGCCCCGGGGAGACGGCGTTGACGCGGATGCCGGCAGGGCCGAGCTCGAGCGCGGCGACCTCGGTGAGCATCGCGAGCCCGGCCTTGGCGGCGCAGTAGGCGCCCATCCCGCCTCCCGGCTGGCGGGCGTTGAGCGAGGTCAGGCTGACCACCGCTCCCCCGCGCACGACGTGCCGCGCGGCCTGCTGGAGGACCAAGAACCCGCCGGTCAGGTTGACGTCGAGCACCGAGCGGAACTCCGCGACGGGCAGGTCCCGGACCGTCCCCAGGGTGCTCGTGCCGGCGCTGTTGACCACCGCCCACAGCCCGCCGTCACCGGCGGCGGGGTCCTCGAACAGCGCCGCGACCGAGGCCTCGTCGGTGACCTCCACGCCGCGCGCCTCGTGGGCGCCGCCGGCGCCGGGCACGGCCGGCAGCGCCGCGGCCACCGCACGGGCCGCCTCGGCGTCCCGGTCGGCCACCACGACGGCGTACCCGTCGGTGGCGAGGCGGTGCGCGACCGCCGCCCCGATGCCGGAGGCACCGCCGACGACGATCGCCCGCCGCGGACCGGCTGGGGTCTCCCCGGTGGCGCTCACGTGGCGATGAAGAGGATCTCGTCCCGGCCGTAGCTCATGCCGGGGTGCTCGGCGGCGAGGTGCGCCTGGGTCTGCTCCACCAGGGTGTCCTCGTCCTCGGCCTTGATGACGGTGCCGCACGGGCAGCTCACTCGGGTCTTCATGGCCTCCACCTCTGTTCGTTGACGCGTGTCAAAACAGGTTCTAGTGTGCGCTGCGTCACTCCGTCAAGGTGCGGGGTCGAGAGGAGCAGACGTGCGCACAGCGATCATCGGCGCGGGCATCAGCGGGCTGACCGCGGACAAGATGCTCGGCGACTACGGGGTGGACTACACCTGCTACGAGTCCTCGGACCGGATCGGCGGCAACTGGGCCTTCGGCAACCCCAACGGCCACTCCAGCGCCTACCGCTCGCTGCACATCGACACCTCCAAGCACCGGCTGTCCTTCAAGGACTTCCCGATGCCCGAGGAGTACCCCGACTTCCCGCACCACACCCAGATCAAGGCCTACCTCGACTCCTACGCCGAGGCCTTCGGGCTGCTCGAGCGGATCCGCTTCCAGAACGGGGTGGAGAAGGCGACCCCGCTACCTGGCGGTGGGTGGAGCCTGCGGCTGCAGGACGGCAGCACCGACGAGGTCGAGCTCCTCGTCGTGGCCAACGGGCACCACTGGGACCCCCGGACGGCCGAGTTCCCCGGCGAGTTCACCGGCGAGTCGATCCACTCCCACCACTACATCGACCCCGAGACCCCGCTGCACCTCAAGGGCAAGCGGATCCTGGTCGTCGGACTGGGCAACTCCGCAGCCGACATCTCCGTCGAGCTCTCCAGCCGCTCGCTGGAGAACACCGTCTACCTCTCGACCCGCTCCAGCGCCTGGATCGTGCCGAAGTACGCCTACGGCCTGCCCGCCGACAAGTACTACGTCACCAGCCCGCACCTGCCCCTGAAGTGGCAGCGCTGGATGGTGCAGAAGATGCAGTTCATGACCGGGTCCAACCCCGAGCTCTACGGCCTGCCCAAGCCCAACCACAAGTTCTTCGAGGCCCACCCGACCCAGTCGGTCGAGCTGCCGCTGCGCCTGGGCTCCGGCGACATCACGCCGAAGGGCAACGTCGCGCGCCTCGACGGCGAGACCGTCCACTTCGAGGACGGCACCAGCGCCGATTTCGACGTGATCATCTACGCCACGGGCTACAACATCACCTTCCCGTTCTTCGACCCCGAGGTCATTTCCGCCCCCGGCAACCACATCCGGCTCTTCAAGCGGATGTTCCTGCCCGACCGCCGCGACACGGTCTTCATCGGCTTCGCCCAGGCCACCCCGACCCTCTTCCCCTTCGTCGAGGCCCAGGCGCGCCTGCTGGCGGCGTACGCCGTCGGGGCCTACGCCCCACCGAGCGCGGCCGAGATGGAGCGCGTCATCGACGAGGACAACGCGAAGTACATGGGCCACGTCCTGGACCGCCCCCGGCACACCCAGCAGCTGGACTACTTCGTCTACGAGCACGACCTGCGGGCCAAGGAGATCCCGGCCGGCCTGGCCCGCGCCCGCTCGCTGGCCGGCGCGCGGTGACGGCGGGGTGAGGGGGCGGTGAAGGTCCGCGACCAGCGCCGCGCGGCCCTGCTCGAGTCGCTCGGCGAGCTGCTGCAGGAGTCGGACCTGGACTCCATCAACATCGCCGACATCTCCCGGCGCGCGGGCGTGACCCGCTCGGCGTTCTACTTCTACTTCGAGTCCAAGCACCTGGCCGTCGCCGCCCTTATGGAGCAGGTGTACGACGGGGCGATGCTCGCCACGGAGCGCTTCGCCGACCCGGACCTGTCGCCGGTGGAGCGGGTGCGCGGCATGGTCACCACGCTCTTCGACACCGTCGAGGAGCACACCCACCTATTCCGCGCCATGCTCGACGCCCGGGGCCAGAGCCCGGCCGTGCGGGAGATGTGGGACTCCGACCGCCAGTCCTTCGTGGGCCTGGTGGCCGACCTGGTGCGCACCGAGCGCGCCGCCGGCCGGGCCCCCGACGGACCTGACCCGGACGCCCTGGCCGCGATGCTCCTGGAGCTCAACGACCGCGCCCTGGAGCGCCTCACGCTCGGCACCCTGGACCGCGACGCCCTCACCGAGGCCGTCGTGTCGATCTGGGTGCGCTCGATCTTCGCCACCGACCCGGCCACTGACCCGGCCACTGACCTGGAGACCGCATGAGCACGACCCCGTCGACCAAGCACGACGAGCTGACCTTCGACTCGCACGGCACCACCTGCGCCGCGTGGCACTGGACCGGGGTCGGCTCCGCCCTGGAGACCGACGCCGGTCGCCCGGTGGTGGTGATGGCGCACGGCCTGGCCGGCACCGTCGACTCCGGCCTCGAGCCGTTCGCCGCCGCGCTGGCCGGCGCCGGGATGGACGTGCTGGCCTTCGACTACCGCGGCTTCGGCGTCTCCGGCGGCACCCACCGCCAGCGGGTCCGGGTCGCCGACCAGGTCGAGGACTACCGCGCCGCCGTGGCCGCGGCCCAGCGGCTGCCCGGCGTCGACGCCTCCCGGGTCGTGCTGTGGGGTGTCTCCCTCTCCGGCGGGCACGTCCTCCAGGTCGCCGTCGGCCGCGACGACGTCGCCGCGGTCGTGTCGCTGACGCCGCTCGTCGACGGCCTCGCGGCCGCCCGGCTCGCGATGGGTCAGCACAAGCCCTCGACCCTGCTGCGCTCGAGCATCTCGGGCGTGCGCAGCCGCGCCACCGGCGGCGGCCTCACCATGCCGGTCGTCGCACGGCCCGGCGAGGTCGGCGCCCTCACGCTCGAGGGCTGCCTGGAGGACTACCTCTCCATCGCCGGACCCACCTGGCGCAACGAGGTCGACGCCGACGTCGCCCTCGAGCTCGGCACGCGGGCCCCGATGAAGGCCGCCAAGCAGCTGCGCGTCCCGACGCTGGTGCAGATCGCCGACTTCGACCGCAGCGCTCCCCCGCAGGCCGCGGCCAAGGCCGCGTTCAAGGCGCGCGCCGAGGTCCGGCACTACCCCTGCGACCACTTCGACGTCTGGCCGGGCAAGGCGTGGTTCGACGCCGCCTCCGCCCACCAGGTGGCGTTCCTGACCCGCGTCCTGGGGTGAGGCGTCAGGCTCCCGGCAGCGCCTCGGCCTGCTCCTTGGCCCACCGGTAGTCCGCCTTGCCGCTGGGCGAGCGGACGACGTGGTCGACGCGCAGGATCGCCTTGGGCAGCTTGTAGCGGGCGACGTGCTCGGAGGCGGTGGCGAGCAGGTCCTCGTCGGACACCGGAGAGGACACCGAGACGATCGCCACCGGCTCGCTGCCCCACCGCTCGGAGGGTCGGCCCACGACGATGACGTCGCGCACGGCCGGGTGCGCACCGACGGCCCGCTCGACCTCTTCGGCGAAGATCTTCTCCCCGCCGGAGTTGATGGTGACGCCGTCCCGACCCAGGAGCCGGATCCGGCCGTCGGGCAGCATCTCGGCCCGGTCGCCCGGCACCGAGAAGCGCCCGCCGTCGATCGTCGGGAAGGTCCGCGCGGTCTTCTCCGCATCCCCGAGGTACCCCAGCGGCACGCGGCCACGCTGGGCGAGCCAGCCGCCGCCCGACCCCTGCTCCTCCCCCGGTACGACGACGCGTGACAGGTCCTCGGAGACGACCGTCGTGGTCGGGACCGGCGTGAAGGTCGCGGCCTCGGCCTCCATGCCCTTGAGGCTCATCGAGCTCATCTGCAGCCCGGTCTCCGACGACCCGGCCGCGTCCATGACGAGGATGTGCGGCAGCAGCTCCATCAGCCGGGCCCGCACCGCCGGCGACAACGGGGCGGCCCCGTTGTTGACCGCGGCGAGACCGGACAGGTCGTAGGAGCGGGCCTCCAGCTCGGTGATGAGCGGGCGGACCATCGCGTCCCCCACCACTGGCAGGCTCACGCACCCCTCGCGCACGACCGTCTCCAGCACCGAGCGGGCGTCGAAGGTGCGCGGGTCCGGCGGCAGCACGA
Source organism: Nocardioides sp. (assembly GCF_030149505.1). Lineage (GTDB taxonomy): Bacteria > Actinomycetota > Actinomycetes > Propionibacteriales > Nocardioidaceae > Nocardioides. The sequence continues at coordinate 182,558 of NZ_JASBRN010000045.1, read as the reverse complement.
TCTTCCCGCCGCTGGTGATCATGTGGAAGGTCGACCACTGCGCCGCGCCGTGCATGAACGGCAGCGCCATGAGCAGCGTCATCCCGCCCGCGGCGTTGCGGGCGTTCTCGGCGATCGCCTCGTAGGAGGTGTACGGCTCGGTGGTCCCGAACGGGGTGCCGCCCATCGAGGTGACGTACATGTCGTCCTGGCGCCACAGCACGCCCTTGGGCATCCCCGTCGTGCCGCCGGTGTAGACGACGTACAGGTCGTCGCCGGTCGGCCGCGGCAGCTCGACGCCCGCGGCCTCGCCGTCGCGCCCCGAGGCAAGGGCGTCCGCCCACCACACCGCGCCGGGCAGGAGTGCCTCGCCGGAGTCGTCGGGCACCTGGACGAGGTGGTCGAGGGTCGGCACCAGGTCGCGCACCTGGGCGACCTGCGGGGCGAAGCAGGAGTGGTAGACCAGCGCCCGCGTGCCGGCGTCGACCAGGACGTAGACGAGCTCCTCGGCGACGTAGCGGTAGTTGACGTTCACCGGCACGGCGCGGGCGCGGTAGGAGGCGATCATCGCCTCGAGGTACTCCGGCCCGTTGTGGAGGTAGAGGCCGACGTGGTCCTGCCCCGACTCGTGGCCGGCCAGCGCCTGGCGCTCGGTGTGGCAGCCCAGGCCGCGCCCGGCCAGGAACCGGGCCAGCGCGTCGACGTCGGCGTCGACCGCGCCGTACGTCAGCCGCAGGTCACCGGCGACCAGGAGCTCCTGCTCCGGCACCGTCGTGGCCACCGTGCGGAAGACCGAGGAGAGGTCGAAGCCGTGGACCTGCTCGGGCAGGGCGGAGGAGGACGTCGAGGGGGCGGCACCGGGCATTGGAACACGTTATAGATCGTGTGCGGCGGGTCACAAGGAGGTGCTCAGGCCTCGAGCGCCCACTCGCCTGCGACCCACGCCCGCGGCGGACGCCCCGCTGCCTGGCGGGCGACCTCGGCGCAGAGCCAGGACCCCACGAGGTCGCCGGTCGGGCGCTCGGAGGCCAGCATCCGACCGGCCCCCGCCGCCTCCCGCGCGCTGCACAGGGCGCGGTCCAGCTCGTCCATGCTCTGCACCGACCGCGCTGAGAGCTGCAGCAGCACGTCGGCGACCGCATCCGGCTCGCCGGGGCGCGCCTCGGGCACGACCTCCCGCAGCTGGTCCAGCGCGTCGCTGGCCGCTGCGTGCCGCTCCATCGCCCCGGGGTCCTCCTCGAGCGTCAGGAGAAGGTGCTCGCGCAGCAACCCGGCGGCCTGCTCCTGCCACGCCCAGTGCGCGGCGAGGGGTACGCCGAGGAGCGCGACGTGCACGGTGCGCACCTCCTCGGGCGCGACGTCGGTGTCGTCGGTCGACGCGGCTCCGGCCGGGCGGCCCACCTCGAACCAGACCGTCTTGCCGTCCCGGTGGCGGGCGACGTCCCAGCGGTCGACGCTGGCGTCGACGAGCCGCAGCCCGCGGCCGGTCGCCGCCGTGACGGAGTGGCGGCGCGGCACGGGCGAGTGCGCGGAACCGTCGCGGACCTCCACCCGCACCCCGGTCGGGCAGGCGGTCACGCAGACCCGGATGTCGGTGCCGGCGTGGACCAAGGCGTTGGTCGCGAGCTCGGAGACGGCCAGGATCGCGGCGTCGCGGCACTCGGGCGCCAGGCCGTCGGCGTGGGCGTCGATCTCCTGCGCGACGAGGCGACGGGCCGCCGAGACGCTCGTGGGGTGGGCCGGCAGGACGGCGCGCAGCCCCTCCGCCGGGGAGCCGGGGCCGCTGACCGCCGGCTGCTCGCCGGCGACCAGCGGCCGCACGGCCACGAGCGCCACGTCGTCCTCGCGGCGCCCCGGGACCATGCGCTCCACGACCTCGTCGCAGAGCAGGGTCAGGTCGGTGCGCGGGCCACCACCGCGGCCGGGTCCGGCGACCAGCGAGCCGAGCTCCTCGCGCAGCCGCTCGAGCCCGACGTCGAGGTGCTCGCCGCGTCGCTCGACCAGGCCGTCGGTGTAGAGCAGCAGCGTGGCGCCCGGCGCCAGGTCGAGGACCCCCTCGGCCCGGGGGGAGTCGGCGTCCCACCCGAGCAGCAGGTCGGACTCGTGCGCGTCGAGCAGGGTCGTCGTGCCGTCATCGTCGACCAGGACGGGCGGCGGGTGGCCGGCCGTGGACCAGCGCGCTCGCACCGGCGTGCCCGGCTCGACCACCGGGTCGAGGCGGACCACCAGCACCGTCGCCGTGGTCTCCACGCCCAGCGAGCGCAGCACGCGGTCCGTCGCCCGCAGCACCTCGGCCGGGCCGCCGCCGTCGTGCACGGCCACGGCCCGCAGCAGGCTGCGGACCTGGCCCATCGCAGCAGCCGCCGCGGCGTCGTGACCCACGACGTCGCCGACCACCAGGACGGTGCCCCCGTCGTCCTGGACGAACGCGTCGTACCAGTCCCCGCCGACCTGGGCGGCCTGGGCCGCGGCGGCGTACCGCACCGCCACCTGCAGCCCGGGCGGCGAGGGCGGGTCGGTGAGCAGGCTGCGCTGCAGGCCCTCGGCCAGGTCGCGCTGCTCGGCGAAGAGGCGCGCGTTGTCGAGGGCGAGTCCGGCCCGGACAGCCAGGTCGCCCAGCGTCAGCAGGTCGTCCTCGTCGAAGGTCCCGGCGCGCCGCACCACGGTCACGAGCCCGACCAACCGGTCACGTCCGCGCAGCGCGAGCACGGCGACGGACGTGTCCGCAGGGAGCTCCTCCGGCAGCGGCACCGGCAGGGACTCCGCGTCCTCGGCAGCCAGCACCAGGGGGCGTTCGGTGGCGATCAGCGGCGTCATCGCCTCCCCGCCCACGAGACGGGGTCCCGAGAGGTCGGCGCGCGCCGCACCGGCTCCCCACTGGCCGACGTCGCGCAGCACCGCGTACCTCGTCTCCGAGATCCGCTCCTCGACCAGAGTCGTCGCCACCCAGTCGCCCAGGTCGGGCACGAGCGCGGTGCCCAGGCGCCGCAGCGCCTCCGGCCCGTCCAGGGTGCCGACGAGCTGCTGGGTCACGCGGTCCACCAGGGCCTCGCGCGCGGCCACGCGGGCGATCCGCTCCTGGGTCCGGTAGCGCTCGGTGACCTCGTTGAAGTAGACCGCCAGTCCGTCGGGGCTGGGCCAGGCCCGCACCTCGTACCAACCGTCGAGCGGGGCCGGGTAGTAGGCGTCGAAGCTGACCGGCTCGCCGCTCGCGATCGCTCCGCGGTAGCTGGTCTCGAAGAGCGAGCCCACGGTGGCGGGGAAGGCCTCCCACACGACCCGGCCGACGAGCTGGTCACCGTCGGCGCCGAGCAGCCGCTCGGCCTCGTTGTTGAGGTAGGCGAAGCGCCACTGGGGATCGAGCTGGTAGAAGGCGCTCGGCATCGCCTCGAGCACCCGCGCCACCCGGGCATCGGTGTCCCGCGCGTCGGTCGTGTCGAACGCCGCACCGACGACCCGAGCGGCCTTCCCGTCGGCACCCGCGAGCGCCCGTCCACGGGCGGCCACCCAGCGCAGCCCCTCCGGGCCGAGGACGCGGTACTCCGCGGCGTACTCCCCGCACGTCTCGACCGCGCGCTCCAGGGCGGCGGTCACCCGCGGGACGTCGTCGGGGTGCACGAGGGCGTTGAAGGCCTCGATCGTGCCGCCCCACGACTCGCGGGAGACACCGAAGACCCGCAGCAGCCGGCCGTCCCACCGCAGCTCGCGGGTGGCCAGGTCCCAGTCCCAGGCGCCGACCCCGGCGGCGTCGACGGCCAGCCTCCACGCCACCTGCTCGATGTCGAGGTCGGGCAGCCCGAGCGGCACGTCCACGGGGACGCGCGAGTCCGTCACGTCGTCCCCCTCACGTCCACGGTCGGGACATGATGCACCGCGCCAGGGCCGCCGCGACCCACCCTCCAGGACCGACCCGCCCCGGGGCCGGGTGGTCGAGACCGGTCGCGCGGGCGGGGCCGCTCAGACGGGGGCGAGCAGCTCGGCTGGCAGCCACTCCTGCACCAGCCCCCACGAGCCGGTGCGCACGCGGGCGGCGTAGACGACCAGCCCCTCCCACCGACGCTCGCGCTGGCGCCACTCCAGCAGCAGGCCGGGGCGCTTCTCGCCGTCGCCGTCCACGGCGTCGGCGACCCAGCAGTGCCGCGCGGGACAGACCGGACCGGGCAGGGACCCGGGCCTCACCCCGGGACGGACGCCGGGGCGTAGCTCGAGGCCGGACGGGTCCCCGGTCGGGGGCCGGCCCGGCGTGCCGCCGACGCGCACGCGGTCGCGCAGGGGGATGCCGCTCCCCTGCCTCGCCATGCCGCCCGCCACCGGGTCATGGTGCCACAGGTTCGAACACCCGTTCGATGCCGGCCGGAGGTGGACCGGACCGGATCCGACCGGGAGCAGGGCCCTCAGTCGTCGTCGGCGATCTCCTCACCGTGCGTGCCGGGCCGCGGAGCCCAGGGCAGCTCGCGCGAGGGCCGCACCACGATCAGCCGGTCCCCACGAGCCAGCTGGGTCACGACCGGGTCGAAGTAGCGGTAGACCTTCTCGTCGCGCACGACCGCGATCACCTGGTCGGGCAGGCGCTGCGGCTGCTGGCCCACCTCGGAGAGCAGCAGGTCGCGCTCGGCGACCTCGAGGCCGTCGCCGTAGGTCAGCAGGTCCTCCATCACCGACCCCAGGGACGGCGAGACGGTGGACAGGCCCAGCAGGCGACCGACCGCGTCGGAGGACGTGATGACCGAGTCCGCGCCGGACTGGCGCATGAGCGGGGCGTTCTCCTGCTCGCGGACCGCGGCCACGATCCAGGCGTCCGGGTTGAGCTGGCGCACGGTGAGGGTCGCGAGCACGTTGGAGTCGTCGCGGTCCGTGGTGATGATGACCTGCTCGGCGTCCGCGACCCCTGCGCGCCGCAGCACCTCGCGGCGGGTGGCGTCGCCGGTGATCACGGCCAGCCCGTCGGCGTGGGCGTCCTCGAGCGCCACCGGGCTGGGGTCGACGATGACGACGTCCTCGCGGCGGGTCCCGTTGTTGACCAGGGTGTCCACCGCGCTGCGGCCCTTGGTGCCGTAGCCGATGACGACGACGTGCTTGCCCATGCGCTTCCTCCAGCGTGCGACCCGGAACATCTCCCGGCCCTGGGAGGCCAGCACCTCCAGGGTGGTGCCGATCAGCAGCACCAGGAAGGCGATGCGGGCCGGGGTGACGACGAAGGCGTTGATCATCCGTGCGTGCGGCTCGACCGGAGCGATGTCGCCGTAGCCGGTCGTGCTCAGCGTGACGGTCGTGTAGTAGATCGCGTCCCCGAGGCTGACGTAGCCGGTCGGGTCGTTGTTGTCGCGGTAGGCCGCCCGGTCGAACCAGACCAGCAGCACCGTGCCGACGAGGATCGACAGCGCCAGCAGGACCCGGCGTCCCAGCTCCCACCACGGCGATCGGACCCGCTCGGGCAGGGAGACCAGGCCGGGACCCCGCAGCGGGGCCGGCTCGGATCCGCTCACGTGCTCACCACGGGGCAGAACCTACTCCTGACCGGCCGCGGTCCCCGGCTCCGGCACGGCCTCGGTCGTGGTCGCGGGCGCGGGGGCGGGTCCGCCGGCCCGCTCCCGCCCGCCCAGCAGCGGCAGCCCCAGGGCCCGACGGGCCCGGGCCCGGGTGGTCGCGGCCTGGGGGTAGACGTGGTCGAAGGCGGCGTTGACCGCGGCCCCGATCAGCACCGCGATCGCGACCAGGTAGAGCCACAGCAGCACCGCGATCGGTGCGGCCAGCGGACCGTAGATCGAGCGCGAGTCGGCGGCGGTCACGGTCAGCACCCAGCGCAGGGCGTAGGAGCCCAGCACCCAGGCCACGAGGGAGAAGGTGGCTCCTGGGAGGTTGAAGGACCAGTTCGTCCGCACCGGCACCGACACGTGGTAGAGCGTGGCCAGGAAGCAGATGCACAGCACCACCACGACCGGCCAGTAGAAGGTCATGAGGAAGTCGGCGCGGTTGGGCAGCAGCTGGCGGACCATCGTGGGCCCGGCCACGACCAGGGGCAGCGTGACGACGCCGGTGACGATCGCCATGACGTAGAGCACGAAGGACAGCGCTCGGGTGCGGACGATCGAGCGCTCCCCGCCCAGGCCGTGCATCACGGTGATGGTGTCGACGAAGACGTTGAGCGCCCGGGAGCCCGACCACAGCGCCAGCACGAAGCCGAGGGAGACCACGTCGAAGCGCCCGGCCTCCAGCACGTCGGTGACGGTCGGCTCGATGACGTTGTCGACCGCGCGGTCGGTGAGGGCCTGTCGCGAGAGGTCGATGATCGCGGCCCGGACGTCCTCGACCTGCGCGGGGGTGAACTGGTCGGCGACGTACCCGATGCCGCCGGCGAGCGCGAAGAGCAACGGTGGCACGGAGACCACCGCGAAGAAGGCCGCCTCGGCCGCCAGGCCGGTGACGCGGTAGCGCAGGCACGAGGCCACGGTGGTCACCAGCAGCCGCCAGGCCTGGTGGCCCGCGTGCCGTGCAGTGGCCCGGAGACGGTCGGCCGGGACGGCACGACCCGGGACCGACGGCATGGACCTACGGTATCCACATGGAGCTCCCCGTCCCCGGTCGCGCCGACCTGCGCGTCGTCACCAACCAGGCCCCGCCGCTGGTCGGCCACAACGTCGTCACCTCCGACGCCGCGCTGGTCGAGGCGGTCCTGCGCCACGGGTCCCAGGAGGTCCTCGACTCCCTGGTCGACCTCGGCGCCGAGGCCGGCTCCGAGGAGGCCCGCGAGCACGGGGTGCTCGCCAACGAGCACCACCCCGAGCTGACGCCGTACGACCGCTACGGCCACCGCGTCGACGAGGTCCGCTTCCACCCCTCCTGGCACTGGCTGATGGAGCGCTCGATCGGCCACGGCCTGGCCGCGGCGCCCTGGGAGGAGCAGGCCGACGGGGCACCGCACGCGCACCTGCGCCGGGCCGCGGGCTTCATGGCCTGGGGCCACACCGAGCCCGGGCACGGCTGCCCCGTCTCCATGACGTACGCCGCGGTGCCGGCGCTGCGGGCCGACGACGCGATCGCCAAGGAGTGGACCCCCCTGCTGGCCTCGCGCCGCTACGACCCGGGGGTGCGGCCGGTGACCGAGAAGGTCGGTGCGCTCGCCGGCATGGGGATGACCGAGAAGCAGGGTGGCTCCGACGTCCGGGCCAACACCACCCGGGCCGTGCCGGTCGGGACCGCAGGCGGCGACGGCACCTACACGCTGCACGGCCACAAGTGGTTCACCAGTGCCCCCATGAACGACGTCTTCCTCGTGCTGGCCCAGGCCGAGGCGGGCGTGACCTGCTTCGTGGTGCCCCGCGTGCTGCCCGACGGCAGCCGCAACCAGCTCGACGTCGTCCGCCTCAAGGACAAGCTGGGCAACCGCTCCAACGCCTCCTCGGAGCTGGAGATGGACGGCACCGTCGGGTTCCGCCTCGGCGACGAGGGCCGCGGGGTCCGCACCATCATCGAGATGGTCGCCGCGACCCGGCTCGACTGCGTCCTGGGCTCCACCGCCCTGATGCGCCGCGCGGTCTCCGAGGCCAGCTGGCACGTCACCCACCGCTCGGCCTTCGGCGGCCGGCTGGTCGACAAGCCGCTCATGCAGAACGTCGTGGCCGACCTGCACGTCGAGACGGAGGCCGCGACCGCGCTGGCGATGCGGCTGGCCGCGGCGGTCGACGCGCCGCACGACCCGCACGAGGTGGCGCTGCGCCGGATCGCGCTGCCGCTGGCGAAGTTCTGGGTCTGCAAGCGGACGCCGATGATGGTCGCCGAGGCCCTGGAGTGCCTGGGCGGCAACGGCTACGTCGAGGAGTCGGGCATGCCGCTGCTCTACCGCGAGGCCCCGCTCAACTCGGTGTGGGAGGGCTCGGGCAACGTCAACGCCCTCGACGTCCTGCGCGCGCTCGGCCGCGAGCCCGAGGTGCTGGACGCCTGGATCACCGAGGTCGGCCGGGCCCGTGGGGGCGACGACCGCCTGGACCGCGCGGTCGACGACACCCTGGCGATGATCGGCGCCCTGCTGGGCGAGCCGGACCGGCTCGAGCAGCAGGCGCGCCGCCTGGCCAGCCGGATGGCCGCGGTGCTGCAGGGCTCCCTGCTGGTGCGTTTCGCCCCGGCCGAGGTGGCCGACGTGTTCTGCGCCTCCCGCCTCGGTGCGGTCCACGAGGGCGTCTTCGGGGCCCTGGACAGCGGCGACCTGGCCGCGGTCGTGGAGCGCACGACGCCGACGACGGCCTGAGACGAGCACGACGGGCACGACGGGCACGACGGGCGCGACCGGCTCGGCGGGCGTCGGCGCTCGCCGCGCAGAGGGACGCTGAGCGCTCCGGCGGACACAGAGACCTTGGTCCCGTAACATCGGGCCACCACCTGCCGAACGGGTGGACGGACAGGAGACGAGCGGGGACGAGAGCGTCCCAGCAGTTCGGAGGACACGTGGACAGCCTTGTTGCCCCCGAGGAGCCGCTCCGCTCGGCGGGTCTGGACCAGCCCACCATGCGCCGGTTGCTCCGCGCCGTTCGCGACCTCGCCGCGTGCCGTGACGTAGCCGGCGTCGTCGAGGTCGTCCGCGTGGCGGCGCGCAACCTGGTCGACGCCGACGGAGCGACCTTCGTGCTGCGCGACGGGGGCAAGTGCCACTACGTCGACGAGGACGCGATCGAGCCCCTCTGGCGGGGACAGAGGTTCCCGCTCGAGGCCTGCGTGAGTGGCTGGGCGATGATCAACCAGGAGCAGGTGGTCATCCCAGACATCTACGACGACCCGCGCGTGCCGTACGAGGCGTACCGGCCCACGTTCGTCAAGAGCGTGTGCATGACCCCGGTCCGCTCGGGCGACCGCGGGGTCGCTGCGATCGGCACCTACTGGGCCGAGCCCCGGGAGGCGAGCGTCGAGGAGCAGGAGGTGCTCCAGGCCCTGGCCGACTCCACCGCCGTCGCGCTCGAGAACGCGCGCACCCTGGAGCGCCTCGAAGCGCTGGTCGCGGAGCGGACCGCCGACCTGAGCGCCAGCAACCGCGACCTGGCCGCGTTCGCACACGTCGCCGCCCACGACCTCAAGGCGCCGCTCACCACCATCCTCGGTCGCACCGAGATCATCGGCCTCGACCCGGCGGTCCGGGCCAACCCCGAGACCGCCGACAGCCTGGCCGCCGTAGAGCGGCAGACCCTGCGAATGTCGGAGATGATCGACGGGGTGCTGGCGTACAGCACCGCCGCGACGAGCGAGCTGCACGTCGAGCCGCTGGACCTCTCATCGCTGGTCGAGGAGGTGCTGCAGGACGTGTCGGGCATCGTCGAGCGTGCGGGCGCCGAGGTCGTCGTGGGCGACCTGCCCCGCGCGGACGGCTCCCGCGCCCTCCTGGAGCGGGTCGTGCAGAACCTCGTCGGCAACGCCATCGCCTATGGCGACCGCACCTCGCCGCGGGTCACGATCGCCGGTGGGCTCGTCGACGGGCGCTCGGTGCTGACGATCAGCGACAACGGCCGCGGCGTGCCAGAAGCGGAGCGCGACACCATCTTCGAGATGTTCCGCCGCGGTACGGCGAGCACGGGGCTGGCGGGATCCGGGATCGGTTTGGCCTTCTCGCGGCGCGTGGTCGAGCGGCACGGCGGCACCCTCGAGGTCGACGACGCCCCCGGTGGAGGGGCGCGATTCACCGTCCGATTGCCGCTGCACTGCTCCGAGGACTAGGAACACCGCGGGGGCGCCGACCGGATCACCGGTCGGCGTCCCCGTGCCGTCGTGCCGAGGCTCAGGACAGCTCGAGGCCCGGGTAGAGCGGGTGCTTGTCGAGCATCTCGGCCGAGGCGGCGCGGACCTTGTCGGCCACCCCGTCACCGAGGACGTAGGAGGCCTTGGACGGGCCGCCCGCCTTGGTGGTGCCGGGCTGGGTGTTCTCCAGGACGTGGACGATGAGGTCGGCGACGGTGTCGAACTCGTCGTGGCCGAAGCCCCGGGTCGTCAGCGCCGAGGTGCCGAGCCGGACGCCGGAGGTGTACCAGGCGCCGTTGGGGTCCGCGGGCACCGAGTTGCGGTTGGTGACCACACCGGCGTCGAGCAGCGCGGACTCCGCCTGGCGGCCCGTGAGGCCGTAGCCGGAGACGTCGAGCAGGACCAGGTGGTTGTCGGTGCCGCCCGTGACCAGCGTGGCACCGCGGGACAGGAAGCCCTGGGCCAGCGACTGGGCGTTGTCGGCGACCTGCTGGGCGTAGGTGCGGAAGGAGTCCTGGCGCGCCTCGGCGAAGGCCACGGCCTTGGCGGCCATGACGTGCGAGAGCGGACCGCCGAGCACCATCGGGCAGCCGCGGTCGACCGAGGGGGCGTACTCCTCGGTGGCCAGCACCATGCCGCCGCGCGGCCCGCGCAGCGACTTGTGAGTGGTGGTGGTGACGAGGTGCGCGTGCGGCACCGGGTCCTCGTCGCCGGTGAAGACCTTGCCGGCCACCAGCCCGGCGAAGTGGGCCATGTCGACCATGAGGGTCGCGCCGACCTCGTCGGCGATCTCGCGCATCTTGGCGAAGTTCACGCGCCGGGGGTACGCCGAGTAGCCGGCGACCAGCACCAGCGGCTTGAACTCGCGTGCCTTCGCGGCCACGGCGTCGTAGTCGAGCAGCCCGGTCTCCGGGTCGGTGCCGTACTGCTGCTGGTGGAACATCTTGCCGGAGATGTTCGGACGGAAGCCGTGGGTGAGGTGGCCCCCGGCGTCCAGGCTCATGCCGAGCAGCCGCTGGTTGCCGAGCTCCTTGCGCAGGGCTTCCCAGTCCTCCTCGGTCAGCTCGTTGACGTTCTTCTTCTCCGCCTTCTCCAGCCACGGACCCTCGATGCGGTGGGCCAGGATCGACCAGAAGGCGACCAGGTTGGCGTCGATGCCCGAGTGCGGCTGCACGTAGGCGTACTCGGCGCCGAAGAGCTCGCGGGCGTGCTCGGCGGCCAGCGACTCGACGGTGTCGACGTTCTGGCAGCCGGCGTAGAAGCGGTGACCGACGGTGCCCTCGGCGTACTTGTCGCTGAACCAGGTGCCCATGGTCATGAGCACGGCGGGCGAGGCGTAGTTCTCGCTGGCGATGAGCTTCAGCGACGAGCGCTGGTCGGCCAGCTCGGCGCGGGTCGCCTCGGCGATCCGGGGCTCCACCGAGGCGATGACCTCGAGGGCCTGGCTGTAGACGCTGCTGGTGAGGCGGGAGACGTCGGTCATGGGCCACAGCCTACGGCCGGGAGGCACGCCGCAGCGGGCTGGACCATCACGCGTCAGCGGTGTGACGTGCGCCGCACGGTGCACGGGTGTACGCGGGGCCTGGCGACCCTTGTCCCACATATCGGGATTGCTGTCTCACATCACGAGATTCGGTGTTGGTCGGCGCCCGTCCGCAGGCTGAGACTCCTTGACATGTCCCTCGCCGACACGCACGCCTGGCTCGTGGTACGCCGCCACGTGGACCTCGGGCGCACGCGCAGCGCGATCTGTCGTCCTCGCTGAGAACCCCGCCCATCCCCTCCAGGCCCCGGCCGCCCCCAGCGAAGGACACCCCCGACACCATGCCCGACCTGCGCTTCCACGGCACCCGCCCCCAGCACACCGAGATCCCCCGCCCCAAGCGTGGCGAGGGCCAGTGGGCCCTGGGCTTCAACGAGCCGCTGAACAAGAACGAGCAGGCCAAGAAGGACGACGACGCGCTCAACGTGCGCGAGCGGATCCTGCACATCTACTCCAAGCGCGGCTTCGACTCCATCGACCCCGCCGACCTGCGCGGCCGCTTCCGCTGGATGGGTCTCTACACCCAGCGCAAGCCCGGCATCGACGGCGGCCGCACCGGTGCGATGGAGGAGGAGGAGCTGGACGACCGCTACTTCATGCTGCGGGTCCGCTCCGACGGCGCGCTGCTGGACGCGGCCGCCGTGCGTGCCCTCGGCGAGATCGGCCGGGACTTCGCGCAGGACACCGCCGACGTCACCGACCGGCAGAACATCCAGTACCACTGGATCCGCATCGAGGACGTCCCGGCGATCTGGGACCGGCTCGACGCCGCCGGGCTCTCCTCCATCGAGGCCTGCGGCGACTCCCCGCGCCCCTTCCTCGGCTCGCCGGTGGCCGGCGTGGCCGCCGACGAGATCATCGACGGCTCCAGCGCGCTGGAGGAGATCAAGCGCCGCTACATCGGCGCCAAAGAGTTCTCGAACCTGCCCCGCAAGTTCAAGACCGCGCTGACCGGTCACCCCACCCAGGACGTCTCGCCGGAGACCAACGACGTCTCCTTCGTCGGCACCGTCCACCCCGAGCACGGCCCCGGCTTCGACCTCTGGGTCGGCGGTGGGCTGTCCACCAACCCGATGCTCGCGGCCAAGATGGGGGTCTGGATCCCGCTGGAGCAGGTGCCCGACGTGTGGGCCGGCGTCGCCTCGATCTTCCGCGACTACGGCTACCGCCGGCTGCGCTCGCGGGCCCGGCTGAAGTTCCTCGTCGCCGACTGGGGCGTGGAGAAGTTCCGCGAGGTGCTGGAGAAGGAGTACCTCGGCGCTCCCCTGGCCTCCAACCCCTCCCCCGAGCCCCCGACCGACTTCCGCGACCACGTCGGCGTGCACGACCAGAAGGACGGCAAGAAGTACGTCGGGGTCGCCCCGGTCGTGGGCCGGGTCTCCGGCTCGCTGCTCATCGACCTCGCCGACGTCATCGAGGAGTTCGACCTCGCCGGCGCCCGGCTGACGGCGTACCAGAAGATCGTGCTGCTCGGCGCCGACCCCGCGCGCGTCGACGCCCTGCTCGACCGCCTCGACGGCATCGGGCTCACCGCACGTCCCTCGCAGTGGCGCCGCAACACCATGGCCTGCACCGGCATCGAGTACTGCAAGCTCGCGATCGTCGACACCAAGAACCGCGCCCGCGACCTGGTCGCCGAACTCGAGCGCCGCTTCCCCGACCTCGACGTCCCGATCTCGGTCAACGTCAACGGCTGCCCCAACGCCTGCGCCCGCACCCAGGTCGCCGACATCGGCCTCAAGGGCCAGCTCGTCATGCACGAGGGCCAGCAGGTGGGCGGGTTCCAGGTGCATCTCGGTGGCGCCACCGGGCTCCAGGCCAACTTCGGCCGCAAGCTGCGCGCCCACAAGGTGACCAGCGAGGGCCTGGACGACTACGTCACCGCCGTCGTGACCAACTTCCTGGCCGACCGCGCCGAGGGCGAGAGCTTCGTCGACTGGGTGCACCGGGCCGAGGAGGAGCTGCTGCGCGGCGACAAGGTCCTCTCCGGCGCCGGGGGGTCCTGATGTCCGAGCGCGCCGTCCCCTTCCACTGCCCCTACTGCGGCGACGAGGACCTGCGTCCGCACGCCGCGGAGCACGGCACGTGGGAATGCCACTCGTGCCGGCGCGCCTTCTCCCTCCGGCTGATCGGGCACCTCGCCCCTCCGCCGTCCGCACCGGGAGGAACCTCATGACATCTGCCACCACCCGCGCCGCACGTGCCCAGCGCGGCATCGAGACCGAGGGACGCTCCCCCGAGGAGCTGCGCGAGCTGGTGTCCCACTGGGGCGCCGAGCTCGAGCTGGCGCCCGCCGAGGACATCATCGAGTGGGCCGCGGCCACCTTCGGCGAGCGCTTCTGCATCACCTCCTCCATGGGGGACGCCGTGCTGGCCCACCTGGCCGCCAAGGTCGTGCCGGGCATCGACGTGGTCTTCCTCGACACCGGCTACCACTTCGTGGAGACCCTCGGCACCCGCGACGCGGTCGAGGCCACGATGGACGTCAACCTGATCACGATCACCCCGCGGCAGAGCGTGGCCGAGCAGGACGCGACCGAGGGCAAGGACCTCTTCCGCACCGACCCCGACCGATGCTGCTTCCTGCGCAAGGTGCAGCCGCTCCAGGAGTCGCTGGCCGGGTACGACGCCTGGGCCACCGGCCTGCGGCGGGCCGAGACCCACCACCGGATCATCGCCCCGGTGATCGGGTGGGACGCCAAGAAGCAGAAGGTCAAGGTCTCCCCCATCGCCCGCTGGTCCGACGAGCAGGTCGACCGGTACGTCGCCGAGAACGGCGTGCTGGTGAACCCGCTGGTCTACGACGGCTACCCCTCCATCGGCTGCTTCCCGTGCACCCGTCGGGTCGCGCCGGGCGAGGACGCCCGCAGCGGCCGCTGGGCCGGCACCGGCAAGACCGAGTGCGGGATCCACGCCTGACCCGACCCCGGACCACCTCTCCCCACCGACCACCAGCAACCACGAGCACCATCCGCCGACAGCGCCGTCGCACCGCAGGACACCGATCACAGCAGATCCACACAGAAGGAGGAACCCGATGGCAGCACCCGCCCTCGTGGCCCTCGCCCACGGCAGCCGTGACCCCCGCGCGGCCGCCACGATCAAGGCCCTCGTCGACGAGGTCCGCGCCGTGCGACCCGACCTCAAGGTGGAGGCGGCCTTCCTGGAGAAGTCGCGCCCCGGCCTGCAGACGGTCGTGGACCGGCTCGTGCGGTCCGGTCACGACGAGATCGTCGTGGTCCCGCTGCTGCTGACCCACGCCTCGCACGCCGCGGTCGACGTGCCGGCCGCCCTGGCCGAGGCCTCCGAGCGCCACCCCGGCCTGCAGATCCACGCCACCGACATCCTCGGGCTGGAGGCCTGCTTCCTCCAGGTCCTCGACGTCCGCATGCGCGAGGCCCTCGCCCGGGCCCGGGTCCGCGAGCTCGACGCCCTCGTCCTGGCCGCCTCCGGCTCCAGCGACCCGCTGGCCAACCAGGCCGTCGCTCGGCTCGCGCGGCTGTGGGGCTCGCACCACAAGCTCCCCGTGACCGCGGCCTTCGCCGCGGCCACCCCGCCGGCCACCGGCGAGGCCGTGCGCGCCTTCCGCGCCGAGGGACGCCGCCACATCGCGGTCGCCTCGCTCTTCCTCGCGCCCGGTGCCACGCCGGACCGGGCCGCCGAGCTGGCCCTCGAGGCCGGTGCCATCGCGGTGTCCGAGCCCCTGGGCGCGCACCCCGAGGTCGCGCGGGTCGTGCTGGCGCGCTACGCCGTCGGCGCCGTCGAGCTCGTCCCGGTCTGACTCAGCGCACGAGGCGGTCGAGCAGCCGCTGCAGCTCCGCCCCCGGGTCGGTGGTCATCCCGCCGTGCACGGGGCCGGGCTGCAGCACGGTGCTGCGTGGCGCCTTGAGGAAGCCGAAGCGGGTGCCGAGCGGCTGCGCGGCCGCCGCTCCCCCGCGCTCGTCGCCGGCACACACGCCGTCGACGAACGCCAGCCCCTCGCAGAGCCGGCTCACGTCGAGGTCGGGGAAGAGGGCCAGCACGCGTCCGGTGTCGACGTGCCACGCCGTCTCGAGCAGGTCCCGGGCCTGGCAGTAGAGGACCACGCCGACGTTGAGGAACTCCTCGCGCTCCACGCGCGGCACGCAGCGCAGCACGACGTACTGGTAGGGCAGCAGCTCGCTCACCGCCGGCCTCCCGGAGCACCCGGCTGCGGCAGCCAGGCACGCGAGCCGAGACGCGCGGCCAGGAAGGCGACGTAGGCCGCCCGCACCTGCTCCGGGGACTCCGCACCGGGCACCGGTTCGAGCCAGGCGTCGGGCACGAGCGCGAGCACCTCGGCGAGCACCGCCGGGTCGAGCAGGTCGCGCAGCTCCGCGTCGACGGCGCCCAGGTCGTCCACCGCCTCCCGCAGCACGTGGTCGGAGTCGTCCCAGGGCTGCTCGGCGAAGCGCTGCGCCGCGCCCTCGCGGGCCAGCGAGCCACCGGGCCAGCCGTGGTGGAAGTAGAGCGACGCCCCGTGGTCGATCACCCACAGCTCGCCGTGCCAGACCAGCAGGTTGGGGTTGCGCCAGGACCGGTCGACGTTGGCGCAGAACGCGTC
Source organism: Nocardioides sp. (assembly GCF_030149505.1). GTDB lineage: Bacteria > Actinomycetota > Actinomycetes > Propionibacteriales > Nocardioidaceae > Nocardioides. The sequence continues at coordinate 166,734 of NZ_JASBRN010000045.1, read as the reverse complement.
GAGCCACAGCACCCGGGCGGCCTCGGCAGGGACCGCGGCGCGCTGCTCGTCGGTCCACCCGAAGGCACCCGGGAGGAAGTCGATGCCGAGGTTGTCGCCGGCGCTGGCGTTGAGGAGGTCCTGGACCTCCTCGTCGGCTTCGTACCGGGCGATCGCGGGGTCGAGGTCGAGGACGACCAGCCGCGGGGTGCGCAGGCCGATGCGGCGGGCGATCTCACCGACGACGACCTCGGCGACCAGCACCCGCAGGCCCTGCCCGGCGCCGCGGAACTTGCACACGTAGGTGCCGAGGTCCTCGCCCTCCACCACGCCCGGCAGGGAGCCGCCCTCGCGCAGCGGCGTGACGTAGCGGGTGACGCGGACTCGCTCCAGCCCGCTCACGCGATCGGGTCCTCGGTCTCGAGCCGGCGCCGTTGCTCGGCCACGTCGAAGTCCGCGACCGGCCACCGGGGGTCGAGGTCGAGCAGCGCCTCGTGCAGCAGCCGCGCGACGGCGAGGTTGCGGTACCACTTGCGGTCGGCCGGCACCACGTGCCAGGGAGCGACCTCGGTGCTGGTGCGCTCGAGGGCGATCTCGTAGGCGCGGCGGTACTCGCTCCAGCGCTGCCGCTCGTCGATGTCGCCGGGGTTGAACTTCCAGTGCTTGTCGGGACGGTCGAGGCGCTCGAGCAGGCGCTCCTTCTGGGTCTGCGGGCCGACGTGCAGCATCACCTTCACCAGGCGGGTCCCGGCCGCGGCGACCTCGGCCTCGAAGGCGTTGATCTGGTCGTAGCGCGCCTCGACCACCTCGGGCTCGGCCAGCCCACGCACGCGGGCGATGAGGACGTCCTCGTAGTGCGAGCGGTCGAAGACGCCGATCCTCCCCGGCGCCGGCAGCGCCCGGCGGATGCGCCAGAGGAAGTCGTGGGCCCGCTCCTCCTCGGTCGGGGCCTTGAAGGCGGTGATGTGCACGCCCTGGGGGTCCACCAGGCCGATGGTCTGGCGGATGACGCCACCCTTGCCGGAGGTGTCCATGCCCTGGAGCACGAGCAGCACCGCGCGGGTGCCGCCGCTGCGGGACTCGGCGAAGAGCCGCTCCTGCAGGTCGGCCAGGTCCACGCCGAGGCGCGCGAGCTCGGCTTGGGCCTGCTCCTTGTCCCCGTCGTGACCCGGGGTGGCATCGGTGGGGACCGCGGTCAGGTCGACCGGGCCGGGAGCGAGTCGCAGCTGGGGTCCGAGGGCGTCGGTCACGACCCCGAGTCTGGCAGGTCCTCGCGGCCGGCCCGCGCCAGCTCGTCGCGGACCACGGCGAAGGCCATGGCGGAGCCGTAGCCCTTGCGCGCCAGCATCCCGACCAGGCGCCGCGTCGCGGTGACGTCGTCGACCCGGCTCAGCGTGCGCAGCTTCTTGCGCACGAGCGCCCGCGCGGCCTCCTCCTCGGTCTCGGGGTCCAGCTCGTCGAGGGCCCCGCGGGCGACCTCGTCGTCGACGCCCTTGCGCCGCAGCTCCTGCGCCAGGGCCCGACGGGCCAAGCCCTTGGCCGACTGGCGCCCCGAGACCCAGGCGCGGGCGAAGGCCTCGTCGTCGACCAGCCCGACCTCCTCGAACCGGTCCAGCAGCCGCTGGGCGAGGTCCTCTGGGACCTCCTTGGAGCGCAGCTTGTCGCTGAGCTCCTTGCGGCTGCGGGCCCGGCCCGTGAGCTGGTCGAGCAGGATCGTGCGCGCGACCGACTCGGGGTCGGCGTCCGGGCCGGCCGCCACCGGGTCCTCCGGTGGCGGCGCGGCGCGGTCGTCGGTCCGAGGTCCTGCCCGCCGGGTCCAGACGTCGACGCCCAGGCTGACGTCGCCGGCCCAGTCAGGGGCGGCACGGGTCTCGGGGTCCATCCTCAGAAGTCGTCCACACCGATCGGGTCGGCGGGCGCCTCGGCGTCGACCGTCGGGCCGACACCGAGCTTCTCGAGGATCTTCTTCTCCAGCTCGTTGGCCAGGTCGGGGTTGTCGCGCAGGAAGGTCCGCGCGTTCTCCTTGCCCTGGCCCAGCTGGTCGCCCTCGTAGGTGTACCAGGCACCGGCCTTGCGCACGAGGCCCGCCTCGACGCCGACGTCGATGAGGCCGCCCTCGCGGGAGATGCCCTTGCCGTACATGATGTCGAACTCGGCCTGCTTGAACGGCGGGGCCACCTTGTTCTTCACGACCTTGACGCGGGTCCGGTTGCCGACCATCTCCTGGCCGTCCTTGAGCGTCTCGATGCGGCGCACGTCGAGGCGGACCGAGGAGTAGAACTTCAGCGCCCGACCACCGGTCGTGGTCTCGGGAGAGCCGAACATGACGCCGATCTTCTCGCGCAGCTGGTTGATGAAGATCGCGGTGGTCTGGGAGTTGTTGAGCGCACCGGTCATCTTCCGCAGCGCCTGGCTCATGAGCCGCGCCTGGAGACCGACGTGGCTGTCGCCCATCTCGCCCTCGATCTCGGCCCGCGGCACGAGCGCGGCCACGGAGTCGATGACGATGAGGGAGAGCGCACCGGAGCGGATCAGCATGTCGGCGATCTCCAGGGCCTGCTCACCGGAGTCGGGCTGGGAGACCAGCAGGGCGTCGGTGTCGACGCCGAGGTTCTTGGCGTACTCCGGGTCCAGCGCGTGCTCGGCGTCGATGAAGGCCACGATGCCGCCCTGGCGCTGGGCGTTGGCCACCGCGTGCAGCGCGACCGTGGTCTTTCCGGAGGACTCCGGGCCGTAGATCTCCACGACGCGCCCGCGGGGCAGGCCGCCGAGGCCGAGGGCCACGTCGAGGGCGATGGCCCCGGTGGGGATCACCTCCAGGGGCGCGCGGGTCTCGTCGCCCAGGCGCATGACCGAGCCCTTGCCGAACTGCCGCTCGATGTTGGCGAGCGCTGCATCCAGCGCCTTGTCGCGATCTCCACCAGCCATGGTGTTCTTCCTCGTCTCTCGTCGTGGGCCAGGCACATCGACGACGCTAGGGCGAGCCACCGACAACGCCTGATCAGCGTGTCGTGGGGTGTGGACGACCTCGTCCCGCGCCGTGCCTGTGGACAGCACGCTAGCCGAACACCTGTTCGACACGGGCGTGCGACACGCCGCGCGCCGGCCTCCCTCAGCCCTGCCCGCGCGACCGCTCCCGCAGCACGGTGACGACCAGGACGGGCAGGACCACGCCGAGGAGCACGAACGCCACCAGCACGAGGTACCCGGCCGTGTAGTCGCGGTCCAGCAGCGTGGCGTTGTCGGGGGCGTTGTCGCGACCGAAGCCGCCGAGGAAGGGCACGGCGAGCAGCGTGAGGCTCCCGAGCACCACGAGCCCCGCGGCCGCGGCGGGCCGGGCCAGCGGCGGCAGCAGCCGCGCGCCGACCCAGCACAGGGCCAGCACGGCCGGGGCGAGCAGCAGGTCGTGCACCACGACCCCTCCCGCCAGCCACAGCACCGCGTCGAGGTTCCCGGCGGAGTCCTGCCGGGACAGCAGCAGCCACCCGCCGTACGCCGCGAGCAGGACGCCGAGGGCGCCGAGGCCTGCGCGCCCGCGGCTCACGCGAGGACCTCCAGCCGCGACAGCCACTTGGTCTGCAGCACGCCCGGCCGGTTGGGGGCGATCAGCCGGGCGGGGTAGCCGTGGTCGAGGTCGAGGGGCTCCCCGGCCAGCGCGAGGGCCACGAGCGTGCGGTCGTCGTCGGCGAAGTTCCCCTGCAGCAGCGTGCGGGCGAAGGCACCCCGCTGCTGCAGCGAGGTGACCTCGACCTCGGACCCGGCGGGCGCGTCCACGAGGTCGAGCAGGTCGCGCAGGCGCACCCCGGTCCACGCGGCCGAGGCGCTCCAGCCCTCGACGCAGGCGATCGGCAGCTCCTCGGTGTGCTGCGTCATCGCCAGCAGGTCCTCACGGCCCAGCGAGACGCGGCGGGTGCCCCACACCACCTCCAGCCGGTACGCCGGGTCGACGGCGGTCTCCGTGACCCCGGCCGCGCGCGCGGTGCGGTTCACGGGCACCCCGCCGGGACCCTCGCCCGAGCGGACCCCGAGCACCGAGACCTGGCGCAGCCACGGGACGGTCGAGCCGGCCGTGGCCAGCACCGCCAGCGCGCTGGCGGTCCAAGTGGCCCGCAGCAGGCCGCGTCGTCCCAGGGCCCCCTGCTCGGTCGCCGTCGGCCGGTCCAGCGCGGGGTCGTCGACGTCACGGCGCAACGCCTCGCGGATGGTCGGTGCCTTGATCGCCAGGTGGAGCAGCAGCGCCCCGATGGCCACCCACGCCAGGGCGTAGTGCGTGCGGCGGAAGGAGAACTCCCAGGGGTACCACTGGGTGGAGTTGAGCAGCCCCGTGGTGAGCAGGAAGACCGAGGAGGCGACGAGCACCGCGTTGGAGGCGCGCTCGCCAGCAGCCCGCAGCCGGGCGCCGGTCCCGGCCGGGAGGGACTGCAGCAGCAGCGGGAAGACGGTCCAGAGCTTCACCAGCAGCAGCGGGACCGAGGCGATGCCGGTGGTGACGTGCAGCCCCTGGGTGACCCGGTAGCCCCACGCCGGGCTGGTCGGGAAGGGCACCGGCTGGGAGGGGTCCTGCGCGTAGTGGCTGACCAGGCCGGTCAGGAAGCAGATGCCGAAGCTGATGCCCAGCCACCGCCCGACCCGCGCCGACACGGCAGGTGAGCGCAGTCGCGACGTGAAGCCGTGCTCGCCGGGCAACCTCGGCCGGGGGCTCACGTCGGCGACTGTAGTACCGCCACCCAGCGGCCGTGCCCGAACGGCGCACGGACCGCGACCCGGAGCCCCGCCGAGGCGGCGAGGTCCGCGACGCCGTCGAGCCCGACCACGGACCACCGGAACGGCCGGCTGAGGGAGCCCGCGGCCTCCAGCCGTGCCCACCGGGTAGAGGTCGGGACGCCCGGTCCGGCCAACTCGACGACGATCCTGCCGCCGGGGGCGACCACGTCGCGGAGGCGGCGCACCAGCGCCGCGGGGTCACCACCGATGCCGATGTTGCCGTCGGCCAGCAGCGCGGTGGTCCACAGCCCTTCCTCGGGCACCGGGTCGAAGACGCTGGCGTGCACGGCCGGCACACCGCGGGCCCGGGTCTGCTCGACGGCCTCGTGGACCACGTCGAGCCCCAGCACCCGCTCCCCGCGCTCGGCCAGCCGGGCCGCGAGCCGCCCGGGGCCGCAGCCGACGTCGAGGGTCGGCCCGTGGCAGTGGGACAGCAGGGCGTCGTCGGCGGGGTCGGCGCGCCGCGTCCACTCGTGGACCGGCAGGTCGGTCGGTCCGCCGTCGAGCCCCAGGACCCGGCACGGGGCCCCGCGCAGGGCATGGGCGAACAGGCTGCTGAAGGAGCGGTCCGCACCACCACGTCGCAGGTCCGGGGCTGTCTCCTCGGCCAGGCTCATGCGCCCACCCCCCACAAGGCGTGCCAGCGTCGGGCGAAACGTGTGCCCGGCACCGCGCGGGCGACCGCGTCGGCGTCGGAGACTTCGTCGACGTCGCGCAGCACCGTCGTCGTGCCGACCGACAGCCCGCGCGCGGCCAGGGCGGCAGCGGTGTCGCGGTGCGTGTGCGCGGTCGACATGGGGACTCCCGCCAGGGCCGCGGCGTCGCGCGGGTCGCGCAGCCCCAGGACCCACCAGCCGCCGTCCTCGGCAGGCCCGAGGACGGCGTCGTGCTCCTGCAGCACCTCGGCGGTCGCCTCGAGCAGCGCCGGGGTCAGCTGGGGGGTGTCCATGCCGACCTGGACGACCGGGCCGGGACCGCTCGCGGCGACGTCGGCGTGCGCGGCCACCAGCCGGTCGGCGAAGTCCTCGCCGCGCTGCTCGTGCACCGTCCAGCCGGCCACGGCCGCGAGCAGGTCGGTGGACGCGACGGCACCGGCCAGGTCGCCGGCCAGCGCCAGGTGGCAGTGCTCGGCGCCGTACGCCGTCGTGCAGGCCTCGAGGGTGTCCAGCAGTGCGGCCGCGGCGAGACCCGCGGCCTGCTCGAGGCCGACGTCAGCGCCGAGGCGGGTCTTGACCTGGCCGGCCACGGGGGCCTTGGCCACGACCAGGGCGCGCACCGCCGCGCCGGAGCGGCCGCTCACCGCAGCACCCGGGCGAAGTCGCGTGCGGTGCGCAGCGTGCCCCGCACCGAGCCCGACACCTTGGAACGGGTGCCCTCGGCACGCGGGTGGTAGTCGACGTCGCGCTCGCTGACCCGCCACCCGGCCACGGTGAGCTTCTGCAACAGCTCCACGGGGTAGCCGAAGCGGCGGTCGCGCACGTCGAGGTCCAGCAGCGCCTGGCGCCCCATGACGCGCATCGGCGCGATGTCGTGGGCGGCCATCTGCAGCCGCCGCCGCAGCCACCACACGATGAGGGCGTTGCCGAGCCGGGCGTGCCAGGGCCACACCCGCCTGTCGACCGGCCGTCGTCGGCCGAGCGCGGCGTCCGCGCGCCCGGACCGCACGTCGTCGAGCAGCGGCAGCAGCTGGTCGGGGTCGAAGCTGCCGTCACCGTCCATGAAGGCCACGTGCTCGCGGGTCGCGGCGAGCAGGCCGGCGTGGACGGCCGCGCCGTAGCCCGGCACCGACTCGTGGACCACCGTCGCCCCGAGCCGCTCGGCCACCGTTGCCGTGCCGTCGCGCGAGCCGTTGTCGACCACGATCACCGAGAACTCCGCCGGGATCCGCGGGAGCAGCGCCTCCAGCGCGGGCGCCTCGTCCTTGCAGGGCAGCACCAGGTCGGCCACCGGGCCGTCCGGGTGGCGGTGCGCGGGCGGGACCTCGGGCATGCGCACGACCGTAGACCGCGGTGCCTGGCCGGAAGGGTGGGCCGGGACCCTCCGGACGGGTGTCGGCCGTGGATACAGTCGCCGCCATGACGACCTCGCGGGCCGCCTGGACCGGGGTCGTGGTGACCGCCCTGCTGGTCGTCGCGGCGTTCACGCTCCCGCACCTGCTCGACTGGGAGGTCAACACCCGGGCGCCGCGCTCGCAGGTCGACGAGGTGCTCTCGCCGCCGTTCCACGGCTGGTGGGCGCCGCAGTGGTTCGGCCCCGGGACGCTGCCGGCGCTGGTGCTGGGCCTCGGGGGCTGGTGGTGGGTCGCCCGGTGGGCGCCGGGCGCCGGCTGGCGACCGCTGCTGCTGGCGACGTACCTCCTCGCGCTGGGCTGGTGCCTCTCCCTGGCGCTGGTCGACGGCCCCGAGGGCCTGTCGCGGGTGCTGGGCAACCCGGTGGAGTACCTCCCGACCGCGCGCGAGGTCGACGACGTCGGCCTGCTGCTGCGGGAGTACGTCGAGCGGATCTCCTACGACGCGGCGCCGCGCAACTGGCCCACGCACGTGGCCGGGCACCCGCCGCTGATGCTGCTGTTCTTCGTCGGGCTCGTGCAGGTCGGGCTCGGCGGCGACCTCGCCGCCGGGGTGGTGGTGACGGTCGTGGGTGCCTCGATGCCGGTCGCCGTCCTGGTCGCACTGCGGGCCCTGGGGGTGGAGGGCGTGGCCCGCCGGGTCGCGGTGCCGCTCGCCCTCTCCCCCGCCGCCGTCTTCGTGGCGGTCTCAGCCGACGCCGTGATCGGCGCGGTGGTCGCGTGGGGCCTGGCCTGCCTCGCGCTCGCCACCCGCAGCACCCCCCGGGCCCGGCTGTGGGCGGTCCCGGCCGGGCTCGTCCTCGGCTGCGCGGTGCTCATGTCCTACGGCATGCCGCTCGTCTGGCTGGTCGCGCTGGCGGTCATCACGGTCGGCGGGGCCTGGCGCACCTCGGTGCTGCCGGTCGCGGTGGCCGCCGCGTGGGTGCCGGTCCTCGGCTTCGCCGCGGCCGGCTTCGCGTGGTGGGAGGCCTACCCGGTGCTGCACGACCGCTACTGGGAGGGCATCGCGGCCGACCGCCCGGCCTGGTACTGGCTGTGGGGCAACCTCGCCGCCCTCGCCGTGGTGCTCGGACCCATGGCGTGGGCGGGCCTGGCGGTGCTCCTCACGCGGGTGCGGGCCCTCGCTCGGCGGACGCTGGATCCCGAGCAGCGCGCCGTGGTCCTGCTGGCCGGGGCCATGCTGCTGGTGGTCCTGGCCGCCGACGCCTCGCGGATGAGCAAGTCGGAGGTGGAGCGGATCTGGCTCCCCTTCGTGCCGTGGCTGACGCTGTCCGTGGCGCTGCTGCCGGCCCGCTGGCGCTCGCCGGCGCTGCTGGCCCAGGTCGTCACGGCGCTGCTGGTGCAGCACCTGCTCTACACGACCTGGTGAGCGGCGACCCGCGCGCCGCTCAGGCGCGCAGGGGCGCCGTGGCGAAGGCCGGCAGCCCGTCCTCGGGCAGCACCTGCGCACGGAAGCCGAGCTCGTCGGCGGCCCGCTGCGGCGAGGCCACGACGTGCCGCACGTCGCCGAGACGGTAGCCACCGGTGACCTCCGGGGCGATGTCGCGACCGGTGCCGCGGGCCACCAGCTCGGCGACCTGCCGGATGCCGACCGGGTGCCCCGAGGCCACGTTGTAGGCGCGGTGGCTGCCGGGCTCCGCGGCAGTGACCGCGTCGAGGGCGGCCAGGTTGGCGCGCGCGACGTCGTCGACGTGCACGAAGTCCCTCATCTGCGCCCCGTCCTCGTAGACCTGCGGCGCCTCGCCGCGCTCGAGGGAGGAGCGGAACATCGCCGCGACCCCGGAGTACGGCGTGTCCCGCGGCATCCCCGGCCCGTAGACGTTGTGGTAGCGCAGCGAGATGCCCGCGGCGTCGGCCTGGCGCGCCCACGCGATCGCGTAGTGCTCCTGGGCGACCTTGGAGGCGGCGTAGCTCGAGCGCGGCTCGAGCCGGGCGTCCTCGTCGACCAGCGCCCAGCCCAACGCTCGCCCGCAGACCGGGCAGGGGTTCTCGAACCGGCCCGCCTCGAGGTCGGCCCGCGAGCGCACGCCCGGCGGCTGCTCACCGTGCTCGGTGCACTCGTAGCGACCCTCGCCGTAGACCACCATGCTCGAGGCCTGCACGAGCCGGTCCACGCCCGCCTCGTGCATGGCAGCCAGCAGCGCGGCGGTGCCGAGGTCGTTGTGGGCGGCGTACGCCGGCAGGTCCGCGACCCGCACGCCCGCGCCGACCACGGCGGCCTGGTGGCACACCACGTCGACCCCCGCCAGCAGCCGGGCCCACTCCAAGCCGTCCGCCGCGTCGCGCACGTCGAGGTGGTGGGTGCCCTCGGGCGGGGCGGCGGCGCCGTGCGCCATCTCGAGCATCAGGTCGACGCGGACGACCTCGTCGCCGCGGTCCTCGAGCGCGCGGGCCACGGCGGCCCCGATGAAGCCGGCCGAGCCGGTGAGCAGGACCCGCATCAGCCGGCGCCGTCGGTGCGGGCCTCGGTGGCCAGCTCGGGCGTGGGGATGTCGTACGTCGGCTCGACGCCGTCCAGCCAGGACGCGCACGTGCAGCCGGTCGGGTCGGGCAACGCCGCGATGGTGGCCGCCAGCAGCCCGGTGAGCCGCTCGAGGTTGGCCCGGAACAGGGCGAAGACCTCCTCCTGGCCCACGCCCGACCCCTCCTCGGCCCCGGCGTCCATGTCGGTGACCAGGGCGATCGAGGCGTAGCACTGGCCCAGCTCGCGGGCCAGCGCTGCCTCGGGCAGCGCGGTCATGTTGATGAGCGTCCAGCCCTGCGCGGCGTAGGAGCGCGACTCCGCGCGGGTGGAGAAGCGCGGACCCTCGATGACGACCATCGTGCCGCCGTCGACCAGGTCGGGTCCGGCGGACAGTGCCGCGCGGCGCAGCCCCGGGCAGTAGGGGTCGCCGAAGGGCAGGTGCACCGCGCCGGACTCGACGTAGGACGGGACCCGGCGGTAGGTGCGGTCGACCAGCTGGTCGGGCACCACCACGTCGCCGGGGGCGACCTCCTCGCGCAGCCCGCCGACCGCGCAGGGGGCGAGCACCTGGCGCACTCCCAGGGAGCGCAGCGCCCACAGGTTGGCGCGGGCGGGGATCGCGTGCGGCGGGAAGTCGTGGTGGACGCCGTGCCGCGGCAGGAACGCGACCCGACGTCCCGCGACGGTGCCGAGCGAGATCGGCGCCGACGTCTCGCCGTAGGGCGTGCTGACCATGACCTCCTCCGGGTCCTGGAGGAAGGAGTAGAAGCCGGTGCCGCCGATGACGGCGATGTCGGCGCGGTGCTGCGGGGTGGTGGTCGGGCCGTTGCTCTCGGGCATGGCGGTCACTGTGCCAGCCGCTCGCGACCCGTCCGGGCGAGCACCGCCGCGACGACCACGAGCAGGGCGAGGGCCAGCGAGCCGTGCGAGAGCGTGCCGTACCCGAACGCGCCCACGACGACGCCGGCCAGGCCGCCGGCGACCGCGGCACCGAGGTTCATCACGAGGTCCGCGGCGCCCTGGACGTCGGCGCGGGCGTCCAGCGGGGCGTGGTCGGCGATGAGCGTGGAGGCGGCGACGGTGCCGAAGGACCAGCCCAGGCCGAGCAGGAAGAGGCCCCCGAAGATCTGCCACGAGCTGCCCTCCGGCGCGGCGCCGGACAGCAGCAGCGAGAGGCCCAGCAGCCCGCCACCGATCCCGAGCACCGGGGCCCGGCCGATCCGGTCTGCCAGCCAGCCGACCACCGGGGAGAAGGCGAACATGCCCAGCACGTGCACGCTGATGACCACGCCGATGATCCGCAGCTCCGCACCCCCGTGCTCCATGTGCAGCGGGGTCATCACCATCACCGCGACCATCGCCGCGTGGCTGCCGACCAGGCCGAGGACGGCCGCGACGAGGACGGGCCGCTCGACCAGCGCGGCGCGCACGCGACCCCAGGAGGTGCCCGCGGGCTCGCCGGCGTCGGCGCCGGCGAGCGTCCTGGCGGTGAGGAGCGGGTCGGGGCGCAGCAGCGACCCAACGACGAGTGCCGCCAGCAGCATCGCGATCGCACCGAGCGCGAAGGGACCGGTCAGCTCGGGCAGGTCCAGCGCCCGCGCGAGCGCCGCGGCGGGGCCGGTCAGGTTGGGGCCGGCGACGGCGCCGATCGTCGTGGCCCAGACCACGACCGACAGGGCCCGGCCACGGTGGTGGGCCTCGGCGAGGTCGGTGGCAGCGTACCTCGCCCCGCTGTTGGCGGCCGTCGTGGAGCCGAGCAGCAGTGCGCCGAGGAGCAGCAGCGGCATCGAGCCGACGGCGCCCGCGAGGACCGCCAGCACCGCCCCGGCGGCGCCGAGGAGGTAGCCGGTCGCGAGACCCACCCGGCGACCGCGCCGGGCCATGACCCGGGCCAGGAGGTACGCCGCGACGGCCGCCCCCAGCACCTGGGCGGTCTGGGCGAGACCGGCCTGGCTCTCGCTGCCGGAGATGTCGCGCGCCAGCAGGGAGGCGGTGGCGATGCCGATCGTGATGCCGACCGCGCCGACGGCCTGCGTCAGCACCAGCACCCGCACCGTGCGGCGTTGCAGGGCCGCCTGGTCGATGGTCGCTGCGACGCCCGGGTCGGTGCCGGTGCTCACGCGAGGGTCGCCGGGAGGCCGAGGAAGCGGTGGACCTCGGCCCAGACCTCCTTGGGGGCGATGCCGGCGTCGAGCGCCTCCTGCGGGGTCCGCCCACCCAGCCCGGAGAGCACGGTCAGGGTCGCCCAGGACCGCGCCGAGGCGCCCCCGAGCGCGATGTCCATCCGCTCCCAGAACTCCGTGTGCCGCACCGGCACATCATGCACCGGGGCCCCAGCCGCACCACGAGGACCTCAGGTGAGCAGCAGCGAGTCCAGGCGCCGGCGGCACAGCAGCAGGCCGACCACCACCATGACGAGGAGGTAGACCACCGAGACGGCGGAGGCCCAGGTGACGGCACCGGTCGTGAGCTCGCGGCACAGCACCACGCCGCGGTAGAGGGGGGTGGCCTCGACGACCCAGCGCACGGCCCCGGGGTAGGCCGAGACCGGGAAGAAGGTCGCGGAGAAGAGGAACATCGGCAACGTGGCGAGGGTGACCAGCTCGAAGTCCTGCCACGAGCGCATCCAGGTGGTCAGCGCCATGCACACCGCGCCGAAGGCGGCCCCGATCAGCAGGGCGGCCGGCACGACCAGCACCGCCCACCACGAGGAGACGAGCCCCATCGCGAGCATCACCAGCAGGAAGCCCGCGGAGTAGGTCCCCCCGCGCAGCAGCGACCACGACAGCTCGCCGCGGGCGATGTCGAGGGTGGTCAGCGGCGTGGCCAGCATCTGGTCGAAGAGCTTGTTGTACTTCAGCTTGAAGAAGAAGTTGAACGTCGAGTCCAGCACCGAGCCGTTCATCGCCGAGGCCGCCAGCATGCCGGGCGCGACGAACTCGGCGTACGGCACCGTCTGGCCGTTGAACGTGAAGTCCCCGACCAGGGCACCCACCCCGACGCCGATGCTGAAGAGGTAGAGCAGCGGCTCGAGGAAGCCGGTGGCGAAGATGTACCAGGCGCGCCGGTAGGCCAGGAAGTTGCGGTAGAGCAGCATCCCGGTCGCCTCGCCGGCCGAGAGGCTGCGGGCGGTGGAGCGCTGGACTCCTGTCAGCGTGAGGGCCATCAGACGACCATCCGTCGCTCGAGGCGGCGCAGCGCCCACCACCAGCCGAGCACGACCAGCCCGCCGAGGTAGGCCACGTGCACCAGTGCCGGACCGGCCTCCAGCGTGCCGAGCGTGAGCATCCGGGTCAGGTCGACCCCGTGCCACAGCGGAGTCAGCACCGCGAGGGTCTCCAGCGGCTGGTCGAGGTTGGCGACCGGGAAGAAGGCGCCGGAGAAGAGGAAAAGCGGGATCATCCCGAGCCGGAAGACGAGCGCGAAGGCGCTCTCGTCCTTCAGCCCGGCGGAGAAGGCGTAGATCGGCGCGGCGAAGGCCAGGCCGATGAGCACCTGCGCGGGGAACGCCAGCAGCACGCCCCACCACGACTCGTGCACCCCGAAGGGCGTCACCACCGCCAGGAAGACCGCGGCCGTCACCGCCACCCGGAAGGCGACGAACCCCAGGTGCGCCAGCACCACGTGCGGCACGGCCAGCGGCCCGGCGGTCATCGCGTAGTAGGTCTTGTGCCACTTCACCATGCCCATGACGGGGTAGGTCACCTCGCCGAAGACCGTGGTCATCGACTGCGCGGCGACCATGCCCGGCACCACGAAGGCGAGGTAGCTGGTCGCGCCCTCCAGGGTCGCGGGGTCGGCCTCCACGAAGCCGCCCAGCAGCACGCCCATCGCCAGGACGTAGAGCAGCGGCACGACGAAGGAGGAGACCGCGCTCCCCTTCCACGTACGCCGGTAGGCGGTCGTCCAGTAGTCCAGCAGTCGCAGCGCACCGTCGAGGGTGCTGCGCGGCGCGGTGCCCGGGCTGGGCCTCCCGATCGGCTCGGTCGCCATCAGTCGACCAGGGTCCGGCCGGTAAGCCGCAGGAAGACGTCCTCGAGCGTGGAGCGCCGCACCAGCGTGGCGATCGGCTCGAGCCCGCGCTCGTGCACCTTGGCCATCGTCTCCTCGCCGTCGTGGGTGTAGAGCAGCAGCCGGTCGGGCAGTACCTCGACCCGCTCGGCGAGGTCGGCGACGCTCTCGGCGAGCGGCTCGTGCGTGCCTCCCTCGGCCGCGACCGGGAAGCGGAGCTCGGCGACCTCGCGGGTGGAGTGCTCGGCGATCAGCGCCAGCGGCGAGCCCTCGGCGACGATCAGCCCCTTGTCCATCACCACGAGCCGGTCGGTCAGCTGCTCGGCCTCGTCCATGTAGTGCGTGGTCAGCACCAGCGTGACGCCCTGCTGCTTGAGCCGGAAGAGCCGGTCCCACACCACGTGCCGGGCCTGCGGGTCCAGGCCCGTGGTGGGCTCGTCGAGCAGCAGCAGCTCGGGCGAGTTCACCAGCGAGCGGGCGATGGTCAGGCGCCGCTTCATGCCGCCCGACAGGTCGTCGACCATCGCCTTCGCCTTGTCGGTGAGCTGGACGAACTCCAGCAGCTCCTCGACCTTCTCGCGCACCTCGGCCTTGGGCAGCCCGAAGTAGCGGCCGTAGACGAACAGGTTCTCCCAGACCGTCAGCTCGGTGTCGAGGGTGTCCTCCTGCGGGCAGACCCCGATCCGGGCCCGGATCGCCGGCCCGTCGGTGGCGGGGTCCATCCCGAGGATGCGCAGCGTGCCGCCGCTGACCGGCGAGACCGCCGCGACCATCCGCATCGTCGAGGACTTGCCGGCGCCGTTGGGCCCGAGGAACCCGAAGGCCTCCCCCGGGCGCACGTCGACGTCGATGCCGCGCACCGCCTCGAAGCCGCCGAAGGACTTGCGCAGGTCGGCCGCGTGGATCATCGACCCGGGTTCCGAGAGCGTCACGGCGTCACCCTAGGTCCTCGTGCGGACAGCCTCCCGCAGGCGGGGTCGCGCGGCTAGGTTGACCGCCGTGACCGCGCTGACCCCCACCGACGACGACGCCGCCGTCCCCTCGTCCCGTGCCCCTCGGCCTGGGCTGTGGCCGCTGCTCGCCGTCCACGCCGGCCTGTTCGCCGGCGGTGCCGTGGCGCTCTCGCTCGACCCGCCGGCGCAGGGCTGGGGCGTGCTGGCCGTCGTGGCGGCGTACGTCGTCGCGCTGCTGCTCACCACCCGCGCGACCGGCCAGGCGGACCTGCACGCGCTCGCCGGCTTCCTCGTGCTCGTCTCGCTCTTCCAGGTGCTGCCGGACTGGGTGCTGGCCGACGTGGTCGGGACGCTGGCCTTCCCGGACCGCGGAGGTCCCCGCTTCGACGACGTGATCCCTCTGGCGATGATGCTCATGTGGGTGGCGCCGCTCTTCATCGCGCTGGCCCTCAGCGGTGGCAGCGCGGCCCGTGCGGCGCTGCTGGCCGGGCTGGTCTTCGCCGGCGCCGAGGTGCTTGCCCCGACGCTCGGGCTCTGGGAGCCGGTGGGCGACACGACCCGGGTCGTCGGCGTGGCGGTGTACGTCGTGCCGGCGGAGGTCGCCCTGGGCTGGGCCGCGGCGACCGCCTTCGCGCTGGTGCGGCACCGGCCGCTCGCCGTGCGCGCCGGGGCGGCCCTGGCGGTGTCGACGTTCTACCTCGGCGCGCTGGTCCTGGCGCACTTCGTGATCGACGTGGCGGACTGGACCATCACCACCTGAGGACACGTCCTACGCTCGCGCCCATGCCCCCGCTGCCGCCGTCCGTGAAGCGCGCCACCGCCACCGTCAGGACCCTCGCCCCCGTCCTCGGCCAGACCGCGAAGGTGGTCGCCGGGGACCTCGTCGGGAAGGTCCTCCCCGGCGCTGGCGGCAGCGCCCCGACCTCCGACGTCGTGGTCCCCGAGCCCGCCGGCGTGGCCGACTACTCCCGCCGCGTGCAGGGCCAGCGGCACCTGGCCGCCGCGCCCGCCGACGTGGTGGAGCTGCTCGGCGACCTCGACCGGCTGCACGAGTGGCTGGTGCTGCACCTGTCCTGGCGCGGCGAGCGGCCGGCCCGGATGGAGGTCGGCGCGACGCTGGTCCAGCAGATCTCGCTCATGGACATCCCCGCCCAGGCGCGGTGGACCGTCGAGCGTGCCGACGGGTCCGGCTTCGCACTGCGCGGCACCGGTCCGATGGGGATCACCGTGGGCCTGTGGGCCACCGTCGTGCCCGACGGCGCCGGGACGGTCGTGCGGATGGACGCCGCACTCGACGGCCCGCCGGTCAAGGGGCCCGTCGGGCTCACCGCCGTGCGCAGCGTCGAGGTCGCCCTGCGCGACTCGCTCGCCCTGCTGGCCGGGCTGCTCGAGGGCGGCGCGTCAGGGCGGCTGCGGGTCGCCGAGGAGCCGGTCGTGCACGAGCGCACGGGCACCCTGCTCGACCCGAGCACCCCGGTGGTCGTCGGCGTGGGCCAGGTCGTCCAGCGCACCCCCGACCTCGAGCACCCCGTCGAGCCGGTCGAGGCGATGGTGCGGGCGCTGCGCGCCGCGGAGCAGGACGCCGGGGTGGAGGTGCTGTCGCGAGCCGACCTGGTCACCGCGGTGCCGAGCGCCTCGTGGACCTACGGCGACCCGGCCGGCCTGGTCGCCTCCCTGGTGGGGGCCGAGGGCGCGGGGACCGTGCAGACCTCGCCGTACGGCGGGGACGGCGCGCAGCTGGCGATCAACGACGCCGCCGCCCAGGTGGCGGCCGGGGCCGCGCACGTGGTGCTGGTCTGCGGCGCGGAGGCCGGCGCCACCGTGGCCGCCCTGCAGTCGCAGGGCCGCGAGCCCGACTGGACCCAGCAGCCCGAGGACGCCGCCCCGGACCGGGTGATCGGGGTGGACCGCCCGGCCAACAACGAGGCCGAGACCGGCGTGGGCCTCGGTGCCCCGATCTACGTCTACGCCCTGCTGGAGTCCGCGCTGCGCGGCGCCTCCGGCGAGCAGGCCGAGGAGCACCGGCACCGGATCGCCGACCTCTGGGCCCGCCACAGCGCGATCGCCGCCGACAACCCCTATGCGTGGGACCCCACCGTCCGCACCGCCGAGGAGGTCGCGACCCCGACCCCGGCCAACCGCGCGGTCTCCGGGGACTACACCAAGCTGATGTGCGCCAACCTCCAGGTCGACCTGGCGGCCGGCGTGGTCGTCACCAGCGTGGCCGCGGCCCGGGCGCTCGGGGTGCCGCAGGACCAGTGGGTCTTCCTGCACGCCGGGGCCTCCGCCACCGACGAGTGGTTCGTCTCCGAGCGTGCCGACCTGGCCTCCTCCCCCGCCATCGCGGCTGCCGGCGCGGCGGTGCTCGAGCACGCCGGGATCACCGTCGACGAGCTCGGCCCGATCGACCTCTACTCCTGCTTCCCCGCCGCCGTGCAGCTCGGCGCGGCCGCCATCGGCTTGCCGTGGGACGACCCGGCCCGACCGCTGTCGGTGACCGGCGGGCTCACCTCTGCCGGTGGGCCCGGCAACGGCTACGGCCTGCACGCCGTCGCCACGATGGTGCCGGCCCTGCGCGAGCGGCCCGAGGAGTACGGCCTGTCGAGCTCGCTGGGGTGGTACGCCACCAAGCACGCCCTGGGCGTCTACTCCGCCACGCCGCCGCAGCGGCGCTTCGCCCACCTCAAGCCCGCCTTCGACCGGCCGGCGCCGCGCCCGGTGCGCACCGAGCTGGACGGCGAGGCGGTCGTCGAGGCCGTCACGGTCTCCCACGACCGGGAGGGTCGCAGCGAGGGCGCGATCGTCTCGGCGATCGCACCCGACGGTGCCCGCGTGCTGCTGCGCCTCGACTCCGACGAGGACCTCGCGCTGCTCACGGGCACGGACGCGCTGCGTCGTACGGTCCGGGAGGAGGGGGGTCGCCTCGTCCTCGGCGACGAGCGGGTCGACCTGCCCGAGGCGCCGCCCGCGCCGCTGCGCACCCACCGCGAGGGCGACGGCGTCCTGGTGATCACCCTCGACCGGCCGGAGGTGCGCAACGCGATCGACCTGCGCACCGCTCGCCTGCTCGAGCGTGCCGTCGACGACGCCGAGGCCGACGACTCCGTGCGGGTGCTGGTGCTGACCGGCGCCGGCCGCTCGTTCTGTGCCGGCATGGACCTGGCCAGCGCGGCGAAGGGGCAGTTCCCGGTCACCGAGCGCCGTGGCCCGCTCGGCCTCACGGCCGAGCCCCCGACCAAGCCGACGATCGCCGCGGTCGAGGGCGCGGCCCTGGCCGGCGGGTTCGAGCTGGCGCTGTGCGCCGACCTGGTCGTGGCCGCCGAGGACAGCACCTTCGGCCTCCCCGAGGTCAAGCGCGGCCTGCTCGCCGCCGCCGGCGGCCTGCTGCGCATCTCGACCCGGCTGCCCCGCGCCGTCGCGCTGGAGATCGCCCTGGTCGGCGACGCGCTCCCGGCCGCCCGGATGCACGAGCTGGGCCTGGTCAACCGGGTCGTCGCGCCCGGCGACGCGCTCACCGTCGCGCTCGAGCTGGCCGCCACGATCGCCGGCAACGCGCCGTTGTCGGTGCGCGTGGGCAAGCGGGTCGTCGAGGAGGCCCCGACCTGGCCGGCCGAAGACGCCTTCACGCGCCAGAGCGAGCTGGCCTCACCGGTGATCCTCAGCGATGACGCCAAGGAGGGTGTCGCCGCCTTCGCCGAGAAGCGCGAGCCGCGCTGGACGGGCCGCTAGGCCCGTCGGCGACGGCGTGTCCTGCGGATCTGGAGGTCCTGCACGGCACCAGCTTCGGGCCAGGACCTCCACATGCCTCGGCCAGCTCCGCGCGACGGCGGACGACGTGGGTTGGCTCGCAGCACCACCCCGGACCTGCCCACGCCCGCAGGGCAGGCGGACGGGTCGACGACTCCCGCCGTCCTCGGGCGACGGCGACGGGTGGCAGCCCGCCGGCGACGGGGGGGTCGCAGCCCTACAGGTGGTCGGGGACGATCAGCGCGTCGGGGTCCTGACGCGGCGGCATGTGGGAGAGCACCTCCTGCACCAGCCCGACCCGGTGGTCGAGGTAGGCCTCGCGGTCCTCCTCGGACTGGGAGTCCCACGAGCCGTCGCCCTGGGAGCGGTCCCACTCGGCGGCCAGCAGCGGGGCGGCGACCTGGGCGACGGTCTCGTCGTCGTACTCCGCGCGCGTGCCGGTCTCGACCACCACGTCGGGCAGGGCGACGAGCACCGGCAGGACCTGGTCGCCGACGAGGGTGAGGGTCTGGAAGCGCGCGAACTTCTCCATGCCGTCCCACAGCGCCTGCGCCTGCTCGGGGTCCTCGGCCAGGGCGGCGCGGACGGCGCCCTGCAGCGCCGCGGTCATCTCGTGCTCGGTGAACCTCACGCGGTCATCCTCCCCGGCCGCGTGCCCACGGCGAGCACCGCCTCGGTGCGGAACCGGAGCCGGTCGTCCTCGGCGAGCGCGCCCACCTCCACGTCGTACGCCGCCCGCAACCGCTCCCGGACCTCGACCGGCTGTCCGGCGACCGTCGCCCCGATCCCGCCGATCCCGGCGGCGGCGCCCTCCCACAGCTCGGCCAGCGGGCCGTCGTGGGTCCAGCCGACCTCGCGCGCCTCGACCTCCAGGCCGGCGCCGCGCAGCAGCCCGGAGAGGCCGTCGACCGTGCGCGGGAAGTCCAGGTGCTCCGACAACCGCACCCCGGGCGCGGCCACGACCCCCTCCGCGTCGAGGACGCGCTGCCACATCCGCGACTGCGCGGTGGCGCCGGAGGGCCAGATCGTCGCGACGACGCGGCCGCCGGGCGCTGTGACGCGCGCCAGCTCGGCAGCGGCGGCCCGGGGGTCGTCGACGTGGTTGAGCACGAAGCAGGCGACGACCACGTCGAACGCACCGTCCTCGAAGGGCAGGTCCGGGAGGCCGGCGGTGAAACCGGCCATGTCCGGGTCGGGGTCGACGGCCACGACGTGCGCGCCGGCGCCGCGCAGCGCCCGCGCCAACCGGCCGTCGCCCGCGCCGACGTCGAGCACCCGCCGCCCGGTCAGCGGCCGCACCGCCTCGAGCACCGCCGGGTGCGCTCCCGCGCACAGCCGCGCGCACGTGGCGGCGTACGCCGCTGCCTGACCCGGTCCGCCCCAGCCCCTCGCCGTCCCTGCTCCCATGCCTCCACCCTGTCAGGCGAGAGGACTGTCGGTGGGATCGGACAGGATGAGCCGGTGCCCGACACGCCCGACACCCTCGCCGCCCTGGAGCGGTTCAGCGAGCCCACGCGGACCTGGTTCCGCGCCGCGTTCGCCGAGCCGACCCCGGCCCAGGCCGGGGCGTGGGAGGCGATCGGGGCGGGCAAGCACGCGCTGGTCGTCGCACCGACCGGCTCGGGCAAGACCCTCAGCGCGTTCCTGTGGTCGCTCGACCGGCTGCTGACCGAGCCGCCCCCGGAGGACCGGCAGGAGCGCTGCCGGGTGCTCTACGTCAGCCCTCTCAAGGCGCTGGCCGTCGACGTCGAGCGCAACCTGCGCGCCCCGCTCACCGGCATCCGGGTGACCGCCGACCGGCTCGGCACCGAGGTGCCGGAGGTCGAGGTCGGCGTGCGGTCCGGCGACACCAGCGCCGCCGACCGCCGCCGGCTCTCGACCAAGCCGCCCGACATCCTCATCACGACCCCTGAGTCGCTGTTCCTCATGCTCACCAGCCAGGCGCGGGAGTCCCTGCGCGGCGTGCGCACGGTGATCATCGACGAGGTCCACGCCGTGGCGGGCACCAAGCGCGGGGCGCACCTCGCGCTGAGCCTGGAGCGGCTCGACGCGCTGCTCGACTCCCCCGCGCAGCGCGTCGGACTGTCGGCGACCGTGCGTCCGCTGGAGGAGGTGGCGCGCTTCCTCGGCGGGTCGGCCCCGGTGGAGATCGTGGCGCCGCCCTCCGAGAAGCAGTGGGAGCTCTCGGTCGTGGTCCCGGTCGAGGACATGACCAACCCCGGCGGTGTGGAGGGCTTCGACCCCGACGGGGGCCCCGACAGCAGCGAGCGCGGCTCCAGCCTCTGGCCGCACGTGGAGGAGCGGGTCGCCGACCTCATCGAGCAGCACCGCTCCACCATCGTCTTCGCCAACTCCCGCCGGCTCTCCGAGCGCCTCACCGCCCGGCTCAACGAGATCGCCGCCGAGCGCGCGGGAGTCGAGCCGGAGCCGGGCGACCTGGTCGCCCGCCGGCCCGGCGACCTGGAGGGCATGCCCGCCGAGGTGATGGCGCAGTCCGGGCGGTCCGAGGGCGCCGCCCCCGTGCTGGCCCGCGCCCACCACGGGTCGGTCTCCAAGGAGCAGCGCGCCCTCATCGAGGACGACCTCAAGCGCGGGCGGCTGCCCGCGGTCGTGGCGACGAGCAGCCTCGAGCTCGGCATCGACATGGGCGCGGTCGACCTGGTCGTGCAGATCGAGTCCCCGCCCAGCGTGGCCAGCGCGCTGCAGCGCGTCGGGCGCGCCGGGCACCAGGTCGGCGAGGTCTCACGCGGCGTGCTGTTCCCCAAGCACCGCGGCGACCTCGCCCAGACCGCCGTCTCCGTGCAGCGCATGCGCGGCGGGCTGATCGAGTCGATGAAGGTGCCGACCAACCCCCTCGACGTGCTCGCCCAGCAGCTGGTCGCCACGACCGCGATGGAGGCGTGGGACGTCGACGCCCTCTACGACCTCGTGCGCCGCGCAGCACCGTTCACGGGGCTGCCGCGCTCGGCGTACGACGCGGTGCTGGACCTGCTCACCGGGCGCTACCCCTCCGACGAGTTCGCCGAGCTGCGTCCCCGGCTGGTGTGGGACCGGGTGACGGGGCAGGTCACCGCGCGACCGGGTGCGCAGCGGCTGGCCGTCACCAGCGGCGGCACCATCCCCGACCGCGGCCTGTTCGGCGTCTTCCTGGTGGGCGGCGACACCGGCAAGGGCGGGGCCCGGGTCGGCGAGCTCGACGAGGAGATGGTCTACGAGTCGCGGGTCGGCGACGTCTTCGCCCTCGGGGCGACGTCGTGGCGGATCGAGGACATCACCCACGACCGGGTCCTGGTGACGCCGGCGCCCGGCATCCCCGGGCGGCTGCCGTTCTGGAAGGGCGACGGCCTGGGTCGCCCCGCCGAGCTCGGCCAGGCGGTCGGGCAGCTGATCCGCGAGCTCGGGTCGCAACCACGCAAGCAGGCCGAGCAGCAGGTCCGCGACCAAGGGCTCGACGCCTGGGCGGCCACCAACCTGGTCGACTACCTCCACGAGCAGCTCGAGGCCACCTCGGTCCTGCCCAGCGACACCACGCTGCTGGTGGAGCGGTTCCGCGACGAGCTCGGCGACTGGCGGCTGGTGCTGCACTCGCCGTACGGCACCCAGGTGCACGCGCCGTGGGCGCTGGCGATCAACGCACGGCTGCGCGAGCGCTACGGCGTCGACGGACAGGCCGTGGCCAGCGACGACGGCATCGTCATCCGCATCCCCGACACCGACGCCGAGCCCCCGGGCGCCGACGTCGTCGCCTTCGAGCCCGACGAGGTCGAGGACGTCGTGACCCAGGAGGTCGGTGGCTCCGCGCTCTTCGCCTCCCGCTTCCGCGAGTGCGCGGCCCGGGCCCTGCTGCTGCCGCGCCGCGACCCCGGTCGCCGCTCCCCGCTGTGGCAGCAGCGCCAGCGTGCCGCGGCCCTGCTCGACGTCGCGGTGAAGTACCCCTCCTTCCCCATCGTGCTCGAGGCCGTGCGCGAGTGCCTCCAGGACGTCTACGACCTGCCGAGCCTGGTCTCGCTGATGCGCAGGGTGGAGCGGCGCGAGGTGCAGGTCGTCGACGTGCCGACCCACGCCCCGTCGCCCTTCGCGCGCTCCCTGCTCTTCGGGTACGTCGCCCAGTTCGTCTACGAGGGTGACTCCCCCATCGCGGAGCGCCGCGCGGCCGCGCTCTCCCTCGACCAGGGACTGCTCGCCGAGCTGCTCGGGCGCGCGGAGCTGCGCGAGCTGCTCGACCCCGACGTGCTGGCGGAGGTCGAGGCCGAGCTGCAACGCACCGCCGAGGACCGCCGGGTGCGCGACGCCGAGGGGGTCGCCGACCTGCTGCGGCTCCTGGGCCCGCTCAGCACCGAGGAGCTCGCCGCGCGCGCGGTCGAGGGTGCCGACGTCATCGGCTGGGCCGAGCAGCTGGCCGACGCCCGCCGCGCCGTCGAGGTGCGGATGGGCGGGGAGGCCCGGTGGGCCGCGATCGAGGACGTCGGCCGACTCCGCGACGGCCTCGGCGTGCCGGTCCCGCCCGGCACCCCCGACGTCTTCACCGACCCCGTCGACGACCCGCTGGCCGACCTGGTCGCCCGGCACGCCCGCACCCACGGTCCGTTCACGGCCGAGGAGGTCGCCACCCGGCTCGGGCTCGGGGTCTCGGTGGTGCGGCTCACCCTGCAGCGGCTCGCGGCCCAGGGGCGGGTGCTCGACGGCGAGTTCCGTCCCGCCGGAAGCGGCAGCGAGTGGTGCGACGCCGAGGTGCTGCGGAAGCTGCGCCGCCGCTCGCTGGCCCGGCTGCGCAAGGAGATCGAGCCGGTCGAGCCCGAGGCGCTGGGCCGGTTCGGCACCGCCTGGCAGCACGTCACCGGGCGCCGAGGCCTGCGCGGCATCGACGGGCTCGTCGTGGCCATCGACCAGCTCGCCGGCTGCGCGGTGCCCGCGAGCGCGCTGGAGCCGCTGGTGCTGGCAGCCCGGGTCCGCGACTACGAGCCGGCCCTGCTCGACGAGCTGACCGCCTCCGGCGAGGTGCTGTGGGCCGGCCACGGGGCGCTCGGCGCCAACGACGGCTGGGTCTCGCTCCACCTGGCCGACCAGGCCCCGCTCACGCTCCCCGAACCGGTCCCCTTCGACCACACCGAGGCCGCCGAGGCCGTGCTGGCCGCACTCGCAGGCGGCGGTGCCTGGTTCTTCCGCCAGCTCGCCACCCAGGTCGAGGCCGCCGGGGTCTCGGTGACCGACGACGTCCTCGCCACGACGCTCTGGCAGCTGGTGTGGTCCGGCCGGGTCTCTGGCGACACGCTGGCGCCCCTGCGCGCGCTGGTCCGCTCCGGCGGCACCGCCCACCGCACCAAGCGTGCCCCCGCCCGCCCGCGGATGGCCTCCACCACCGGCACCGCCGGGCGGCTGCGTGCCGCGGGCGCGCGCACCGGGCCACCGCAGACCGCCGGCCGGTGGGCGCTGCTCCCCGAGCTCGACACCGACCCGACCCGGCGCGCCCATGCCGCGGCCGAGCACCTGCTCGACCGGCACGGCGTGGTCACCCGCGGCGCGGTCGCCAGCGAGCGGGTGCCGGGCGGCTTCGCCGCGGTCTACAAGGTGCTCGCCGCCTTCGAGGACTCCGGCCGCTGCCGGAGGGGGTACTTCGTCTCCGGCCTCGGTGCTGCGCAGTTCGGCACCGTCGGCGCGATCGACCGGCTGCGCACCTTCACCGACCCCGCGACCGGTCCGGATGCCGCCTCCGACGCCGAGGTGGTCGCCGTCGCGCTGGCCGCCACCGACCCGGCCAACCCGTACGGCGCGGCGCTGCCGTGGCCCGAGCGCCCGACCGCCGAGGACGGTTCCGGGAGCGGCAGTGGTCACCGGCCCGGCCGCAAGGCCGGCGCCCTGGTCGTGCTGGTCGACGGCTCGCTGGTGCTCTACGTCGAGCGGGGCGGCAAGACCTTGCTGACCTTCACCGACGACGCCGAGCTGCTCGGCCTGGGCGCCCGCTCCCTGGCCGAGGCCGCAGGCCGGGGCGCCCTGGGCCGGATGACGGTCGAGAAGGCCGACGGGGAGCCGCTCCTCGGCTCGGGCACCACCCCGCTGCGCACCGCCCTCACCGAGGCCGGCTTCGTCTCGACCCCGCGCGGGCTGCGCCTGAGCCCGGCGAGGCGCTGATGCCCGAGGGCGACACCGTCTACCGCGCGGCGCGGCTGCTGGACCGCGAGCTGTCCGGGCGCACGCTGACCGCGACCGACTTCCGCGTCCCCCAGCACGCGACGGTCGACCTCAGCGGCGGTCTCGTGCTCACCACCGCCTCGCGCGGCAAGCACCTGCTGACCCGGGTCGAGCACGAGGGCTCCGCCTGGACGCTGCACACCCACCTGAAGATGGAGGGCGCCTGGCGGGTCCTGGAGCACGGGCGCCGCTGGCCCCGGCCGACACACCAGGCCCGCGTCGTGCTGGAGACCGAGGCCCGGGTCGCCGTGGGCTTCAGCCTCGGGATCGTCGAGCTGCTGCCGACCGACGCCGAGCTCGGGGTGGTCGGCCACCTCGGCCCGGACCTGCTCGGCGCGGACTGGGACGAGACCGAGGCACTGCGCCGGCTGGGCGAGCAGCCCGACCGGGAGGTCGGCGACGCCCTGCGCGACCAGCGCAACCTCGCTGGGCTCGGCAACATGTACGTCGCCGAGCTCTGCTTCGTCTCCGGGGTCCACCCCCGGGTCCCGGTGGGCGACCTGCCGGCGCTGCCGCGGATGCTCCGCCGCGGCAAGCAGATGCTGGAGCTCAACAAGGAGCGCGCGGTCCAGTCGACCACCGGAGACCTGCGCGAGCGGGAGCGGATGTGGGTCTACCGCCGCGACCGCTCGCCCTGCCGACGCTGCGGCACGCCGGTGCGCGTGGACATGCAGGGGCCCGTGGGCCTGGAGCGAGCCATCTACTGGTGCCCGCGCTGCCAGCCGGAGCCGGGCTGACCTGAGCGGCTAGGCCGCGGAGGCCACCACGGGGGGCTTGATCGGGACGACCGGGATGGGCGTGGGAGCCATCGCGGCCTCCTCGAGGGCCACGGCGTCGGAGACCGAGCGCAGCACCGAGGAGAGCGGGACGTCGAGGGCGCTGCACAGCGAGGCGAGCAGCTCGGAGGAGGCTTCCTTCTGGCCGCGCTCGATCTCGGAGATGTAGCCGAGGCTGACGCGGGCCTCGGCGGAGACCTCGCGCAGGGTCATGCCGCGGTCCACGCGGTGGGCGCGGAGCACCTCACCCAGGAGACGACGGAACAGCACCATGGGTCAACGCTAGCGGACGCCGTGACCTTCCCGGGTGACTATCCCCGCTCAAGGACCCGCGTTCGCGCTCAGCAGAACCTCGCGGAGCAGGGCCAGCGCCTCGCGCACGGTGCCGGCCCGCACGGCGGCCCGGTCCCCCGGGAGGTCCAGACGCCGCCCCGCCACGGTCCCCTCCGGCCCCGCCAGGCCCACGTGGACGGTGCCGGCGGGATGTCCCTCCTGCCGGTCCGGGCCCGCCACCCCGGTGGTGGCCAGCGCCCAGTCGGCGCCGGTGCGCTCCCGCGCACCCACCGCCATCGCCCGCGCGCACTCCGCGGACACCACGCCGTGCTCGGCCACCAGCGACTCCGGCACGCCCAGCAGGGCCACCTTCAGCGGCGTCGCGTAGGTGACCAGCCCACCGGCGTACGCCGCGGAGGAGCCGGGGACCGAGGTGACCGCACCCGACAGCAGTCCACCGGTCAGCGACTCGGCGGTGCCGAGCACCTGACCGCGCTCGCGCAGCAGGCCCACCACCTCGCGGGCGAGGTCGAGCACCTCCGGAGCCAGGTCACCGTCCCTGCCATCGTCCACCACGGGGGTGAGACTGGCACACGTACGTTCGACGCATGGCGCTGCGCATCGAGGACTACGCCCTCATCGGCGACCGGCGCGGTGCCGCCCTGGTGGGCAACAACGGCTCGATCGACTGGCTGTGCCTGCCCCGCTTCGACTCCCCCGCCTGCCTGGCGGCGCTGCTCGGCACCGAGGAGCACGGCTGCTGGCAGCTCGAGCCGGTCGACGACTACACGGTCGAGCGGAGGTACGTCGGCGACACCGCGGTGCTGGAGACGACCTTCCGCACCGAGGACGGCGAGGCCACCCTCACCGACCTGATGCCCCGCCTGGACGGACGCGCCGACGTCGTGCGCGTGCTGTGGGGGGTGCGGGGGCGGGTGCGGTTCCGGCACGTGTGGCGCGTGCGGATGGACTACGGAAGCGTCCGTCCGTGGGTGCGTCGCGACGAGGTCGACGGTGAGCGGGTCATCACCGCCACCGCGGGACCCGACCTGCTGGTCCTGCGCGGCCCGGAGCTCCCGGTCGCCGTCGACCACGTGCACGAGGGCGAGATCGAGGTGGGCGAGGGCGAGGAGAAGCGCTTCTCCATGACCTGGCTGCCCTCGCACCGGACCCTGGACGACCTCGCCGCGCACGACGACGTCATCAACCGCACCGTGGAGGACGACGAGGACTGGGCTCGGATCTGCCGCGACGACCTGCCGCACCTCGAGGTCGTGCGGCGCTCCCTCATCACCCTGCGGCTGATGACCCACGAGGAGACCGGCGGCATCGTCGCGGCGCCGACCACCTCGCTGCCCGAGTGCTTCGGCGGGGCCCGCAACTGGGACTACCGCTACTGCTGGCTGCGCGACGCCGCACTCACCCTCGGCTCGCTCCTGGAGGCCGGGTTCACCGAGGAGGCGATGCTCTGGCGCGACTGGCTCCTGCGAGCCGTCGCCGGGGACCCCGAGGACCTGCAGATCATGTACGCCGTCGACGGCGCACGCCGCCTGCCCGAGGAGGAGCTCGACCACCTCCCGGGCTACGAGGGGTCGCTGCCCGTGCGGATCGGCAACGGGGCGGTCGAGCAGCTCCAGCACGACGTGCTCGGCACCGTCATGGAGGCACTCACCCGGGTCCGCGAGCAGGGCGACGACCCGGACGGCAACGCGTGGGCCCTCCAGCGCGCGCTCGTGGACAACCTGACCGAGCACTGGGACGAGCCCGACAACGGCATCTGGGAGATCCGGGGCGAGCCGCAGCACTTCACCCACTCCCAGGTCATGGTCTGGGTCGCCTTCGACCGCGCGATCCGTGCCGTGGAGGACTACGGCCTAGAGGGCGACGTCGAGCGGTGGCGGGAGATCCGCGACCAGGTGCGCGAGCAGGTGCTCGAGCGCGGGTACGACGAGGAGCGCTGCACCTTCGTGCAGGCCTACGGCAGCAAGGAGCTCGACGCCGCCCTGCTGCAGATACCCGCCGTCGGCTTCCTGCCCGGCGACGACCCTCGAGTGCTCGGCACCATCGCCGCCGTCGAGGAGGACCTCGTGCGCGACGGGCTGGTCCTGCGCTACCGCACCGACTCCGGTGTCGACGGCCTGGACTGCGACGAGAACCCGTTCCTGGCCTGTGCGTTCTGGCTGGTCTCGGCGTACACCGGCGCCGGCCGCCTCGACGACGCCCACGCCCTCTTCGACCGACTGGTCGGGCTGGTCAACGACGTCGGCCTGCTCTCCGAGGAGTACGACCCGGACGCCGGCCGGATGGCCGGCAACTTCCCCCAGGCCTTCAGCCACCTGGCGCTGGTCCAGGCGGCGTTCGACCTGGCCGACGCGGCGAGGTAGCGGCTCGGCCCGTCCTCCGCACAGCACGACGCCGGCCGCACCCCTGGGAGGCCGCGACCGGCGTCGTGCTGCTGGTGCAGGGATCAGCGGCGGACCCGGACCTCCACGGTCTCCTCCGAGGCAGCCGTCGCCTCGTCACCGGAGTAGCGG
Source organism: Nocardioides sp. (assembly GCF_030149505.1). GTDB lineage: Bacteria > Actinomycetota > Actinomycetes > Propionibacteriales > Nocardioidaceae > Nocardioides. The sequence continues at coordinate 138,976 of NZ_JASBRN010000045.1, read as the reverse complement.
ACCGTCACCGGGTAGGTGCCGGCCTGCTCGAACGGGTTGCGCATCGTCACCACGACCTTGCCCGAGCGCTTCAGCTCCGCGGTGACCTCCTCGCCGCCGGCGGTGACGGTGACGGTGCCGGACGGGGTGCCGGCCGCACTGTCCACCTCGACCTTGAGGACCAGGCGACCCTTGCCGGCCTTCGGCTGCTTCGGCCGTACCTCGACCTCGACCGACGAGGCAGCGAGCTCCGGGGCGTCCTCGACCAGGTCGAGCCCGATCTTCACCGGGTCGTGGTCGCTGGAGCGGAACGGGCCGGACTGGTGGAAGTCGGTCGCGTGGACGTTGAACCGGCTGTACTCCAGGGCCACCGACTCATCGGAGTTGATGTTCCAGGTGTCGACGCCGGTCAGCGCCTCCATCGCAGCGCCGTTGGCGAGGACGTGGTCCAGGGAGCCGGAGAGACCGCTGAAGGAGTAGGACCACTCCGGGGTCTCCGCGGCGTCCGTGGTGTTCTCGTAGCCCCCCTCGTAGAGGACCTGCATCGGGTCCTCCTGCGCGTAGCTGTTGAAGTCACCGAGGAGCACGATCGCCTCGGTGCCGGTGTCGGCGGCGATGCCGGGCACCCAGTCGCGCAGGGCCGTGGCCTGGGCGACGCGATCGGGGTTGGCGTTGCCCTGGCCGGTGCCGTCGTCCTCGCCGGAGCCCTTGGACTTGAAGTGGTTGACCACGACGAGGAGCTCCTCGCCGCCGCCGACGGGGGCGAAGACCTGGCCCAGCGGCTCGCGGGCGTTGTCGAAGGCCTCGCCGGCCCCCGACTGCTCACCCAGGGCGCGCGACTCCCCGACCCGCTCGACCGCGGCGGGCTGGAAGATGATCGCGTTGGTGATGACGTCCTGCTCCGAGGTCGCGGGCAGCTCGCTCGAGGACGGGTTGGCGGCCCACTTCTCGAAGCCGGCCGCGGCGTTCAGCGCCGCGACGAGCGAGCGGGTGGCCTCGTCGGCCTCCTCGCCCAGGCGCGCGGAGTTCTCGATCTCCATCAGGCCGACCACGTCGGCGTCGAGGGCGTTGATCGCCGCGACGATCTTCTCCTGCTGGCGGGAGAAGTCCTGCGGGTCCCACGCGCCGCGCTGGTCGCAGCCGCCGCGCACGTTGTTGCCGTCGCCGGCACGGTCGGTGAAGGCGGTGCAGCCGCCGTCGCCGACGTTGTCGTCATCGGCGTCACCGAGGGTGGTGAAGTAGTTGAGCACGTTGAACGAGGCCACCGAGACGTCCCCGCCGACCTCCTCGGGCGCGGCGGTGCGGGTGTCCTCGAAGACCGCCGGCGAGGTCGCGGTGTAGTCGGGCCCGCTGACGCTCACCGTGGGCTGGAAGCGGTACGTCGGGTTGCTGGGCGAACCGCCCTCGGTCAGCACCACGGGCTCGGTGAAGGTGGCCGACGCCCCGACGCGCACGGGCGCGGCGTTGGAGACGTACGGCGGGGTGAGGCTGCCGTTGCGGGTGTAGTCGGTGCTCGAGCCGTCGTCGAGCACGATCGCCCGCGCGGCGTTGTCGGCCACGACCGCGGCGATCGCGGCGGTGTCCTGGGCGTCCGCGACCTCGGTCGGCTGCAGCAGCGGGGTGTCCCCCAGGGCCAGGCCGACCTCGCCGAACTGGTTGGTGGAGTAGGTGTTGGTGACCGTGAACTCCTGCGCGGAGACGTCGACCAGCATCCCCTCCAGGGACTCCTTGGCCGCGTCGGTGGCGGGCCACTCCCCGGCGTACGCCGTCACCGGCTCGGACGGGGTGCCGAGCTGCTCGACCTCCGCCTCGCTGCTGACGACCTGCGTGGCACCGGCGAACTCGGCGACCTCGCCGGTGACCTTCACGTGCTGCCCCGGCTGCACGGTGACGTCGCCGGCGCCCCGCGGGAAGTAGACGAACACACCGTCGGAGGCCGCGCCCTGGGCGCGCTGGACGCCACCGGTGCCCGGGGTCTGGAGGTAGAAGCCGAAGAGGAACTCGGGGACGGCGGTGACCACACCGGTGGTCACGACCTCGGTGCCCACGAGCGGGCTCTCCTCGCCGGTCCCCTGGATCTCGGGGATCGTCGCCACGGTCGGGTCCGGGTCGGGCTCGGGCTCGGGCTGACCGCCGGTGGCCTGCGGGGCGGGCGCGCCGGTCACGAACTCGGCACCGTTGTGGTCGGCGTCGGGCGCGGTGCGTGCGGAGGACGTGGTGTTGGAGGTGCCGGCGGCCTTGGTCGGACCCTCCCACGTGTTGCTGTTGACGCCGAGCAGGTCGACGACGCCCGGGACCGTGGTGAGCGACCCCGCGGGCGGGTTCAGCGCCGTGGTGCCCTCGGCGAGCCAGACGGTGAAGGCGGTGCCGGACATGGCGATCGAGCCGGTGGCGTCGGGCGTCGGCAGCGCCTGGGTCCCTCCGCTGCCCTGTGCCTGCTGGACGAGGTAGTAGCCGCCCGCCGGGACGGTGCCGCTGAGCTCGGTGACGCCCGAGGCGGCCGAGGTGCTGCCGCTGGAGCGGTACTGGACCGACATGCCGTCGACGCTGATCGGCTGCGAGGTGGGGTTGTGGATCTCGACGAAGTCGTGGGTGAACGTGGCGCCGGAGTTGCCCCCGCCGCCGTAGGCCTCGCTGATGACCAGGCCGGTGCTGGCTGCCTGGGCGGGGGCGAGGGTCAGGCCGGTGACGAGGGTCGCGAGGCCGAGCGAGCCGGCGCCGAGCAGCGCGAGGCAGCGGCGGGCGTCCCGAGAGGTGGTGGGCACGGGTGATGCCTTTCCGAGAGGGGGCCGAGAGGGGCCGGGGGGATGTCGCTCCGAGGCTGCCAGCCGGGGGGCGGGCTCGTAGGAACGACGTGGGAACGCCTCCCGGACGTGGTGTGAACGTCCGGGAGGCGTTCTGGGGATCAGCTGTGGTTCAGCGGACCTTGAAGCGGAGCGTGTCCGAGGCGTCGCCGTAGGAGACGGTGACGACCTGGGTGCCCTTGTCCTCGAAGGGACCGATGCGGGTCACGGCCCGGCCCTTGTCGTTGAGCTCGACGGTCTTGTCGACCCCCGCGCCGACCAGTGTGACCTCGCCGGAAGCGGGCTCACCGTCGAGGCGGACCTTGACGGTCACCTTGAGCTTCTTCTTCCCGGCCTTGAGCGGACCCTTCGGGTTGCGCTTGGCCGTGACCGCGGCCTCGCCGGCACCTTCCTCGAGGGCGACAGGCACCAAGATCTCGGTGCCGGTCTCGGTGCCGGTGACCAGGATGCCCTCGGGGGTGCCGGAGTACGCCGGCAGGGTGGTCGACACTGCGAGGGTGCCGCTCTCGTCGGAGACGACGCCGCTCTCGGGGTTCGCCGCGATCACGGTGGGGTCGACCGGGAAGGTCCCGAGGCTCTTGCCCCCCACGCTGAGCTCGACCTCGTCGTCCTGGACCATCGAGATGTTGTTGGTCGGTGCGAGCACGAGCGAGGACAGTGTCATCTCGAGGGTGTCACCGGGGCCGTACGAGGCGGGGGCCGCCTCAGGGAACGTGGCGCCGACGGAGTCCTGCGCGTAGTCCACGGCCAGTGGGGCGTCGTCCGCGAACTCGGCCATGTAGTCGACGATCGCCTGCAGGTCGGCGTAGCCCGTGTCCTGGGGGTTCGTCCCCTCCTTGAAGGTGGAGAAGTTGTCACCGCCGGAGGCGAGGAAGCTGTTGGCCACGACGGAGTACGAGGCCGCCGGGTCGATAGCCTCGCCGTCCAGGTACATGCCGGTGACGCGCTCGCCGCGCGCTGCGGTCGGGTCGTAGCTCCACTCGAAGCCCTCGGAGAGCCCCAGCGGGTAGAAGGGACGCGAGGAGCCGTCGGGCTGCCACTGCTCCTCCAGCAGCGCCTTGATCTGGGCGCCGGTGAGCTGCATCTTCACCAGGGTGTTGGCGAAGCTCTGCGCGTCGGCCGCCTGCTTGAAGGTCACCGTGGCGGGGTAGCCGCCCTCCGCCAGCCCGAGGATGTCGGCGCGCAGACCGCCAGGGTTGATGAAGCCGATCTGGGTGTCGGAGGCCCAGCGCTGCGCCTCCGCGACCAGGTGGCCCATGGTCGACTCGCCACCGCGGTTCTCGGTCGTCCCGTCAGCGAGACGAGAACGGGTGAAGGGACCCGCGATCTGTCCGAGCGGCTCGGCGCCGAGCTCGGTGGAGACGGCGACCGCGTCGTCGACGATCGCCTTGACCTCGGGGTCCTCGGCGAACGGGTCGGTGGTGCGCGCGACGTTGATGATCTCGGAACTCTCCACCACCGGAGGGACCAGGCCGCCAGCATCCACCGTGAAGGTCAACCGGTTGAGGTTGAAGCCGTACTGACCGGCCGAGACGACCGGGCGCATCGTGGCCGGAGCCTCGTCGGAGCCCAGGCGGCAGTCGTAGGCGAGGTGGGTGTGACCGGAGACGATCGCGTCGACGCTGGAGTCGACGCTCTTGACGATCTCGCCGAAGTCGGTGTCGGCACCGAGCGCGCCGATGGCGGCGCAGTCGGTCGTGGGGGCCCCCTCGTGCACCAGGAGGACGACCAGGTCCACGCCCTCGGCCTCGAGCGCGTCGGCCTCGGTGTTGACCGCCTCGACGACGTCGGTGACCTCGATCTCGGCGATTCCGTCGGGCGAGACCAGCTCGGGCAGGTTCTCGGTCACGGCACCGACGAAGCCGACCTGGACAGCCGCGTCGCCCTCACCGATCGTCTGCACGTAGGTCGGGTCGAGGGCGTCCTCGCCGCTGTCGCGCATCTTCACGTTGGCGCCGATGTAGGTCCACTCGGCCCCGCCGAAGGGGTTGGTCTCGGCGTCGAAGGGGGCCATGACCCGATCGGTGAGATCGGCGTAACCCTTGTCGAACTCGTGGTTGCCGACCGCGGAGACGTCCAGCCCCGAGGCGTTCAGGGCGTCGATGGTCGGCTTGTCCTGCTGGATGAAGGACTCGAAGGTGGAGGCACCGATCAGGTCACCGGCGGCGGCGAAGATGGTGTTCTCGGCGCCGTACTGGGCGCGGACGGAGTCGACGGCGGTGGCGAGCTTGGCAGCGCCGCCGGCGTCACGAGCGGGCAGCAGTCGCCCGTGGAAGTCGTTCGTGGCGACGATGGTGACGTCGACCAGAGGAACGGCGTTGGCGACAGGAGCGGTGGCGACGACGGACGCCGAGGTGGCGGCGACCGCGAGCCCGACTCCGATGGCCGCAACGCGACGGCGCTGCGACGGGGAGCGTGAGTGCACTGTGGGGGACCCTTCGGGTGTGGGAGGGGTGGTATGGACCGGCGCACCATAACCGCGCCAGGGGACGGTTCGGTCGCCTGGGACGTGAACGTCGCACGACCCCCGCGGGGCGGTCCGGGATCCCGTGAAGGGTTGCCAACGCACGCGCGCCCACCTCGACACGTTTCGCCACTGGCGGCCCCGCGGGGCCCGTGGTGAGGTGGCAGGTCAGCCCCGGAGCTGGTGCCGCTGGCGCCAGACGTCGCGGTAGAACTCCCAGCCCGACCACAGCGTCAGGGCCACCGCCACGACGAGGAATGCCTGGGAGACGTAGAACAGCACCTCGCCGGGCGTCTGGAGTGCCTGCGGGAGGTCAGGGTCGCGCAGCGGCAGCACGAGACCGGCGAGCGCCACGCCCTGCACGGTCGTCTTCAGCTTGCCGAGGTCCTTGGCGGCGATGACCACCTTGGAGAGGATCGAGAGCCGCAGCAGGGTGACGCTCCACTCGCGCACGAGCACCACGATCGTGACCCACCACCAGATGTCGCCGACGATCGAGAGCCCGATGAAGGCCATGCCGGTGATCGCCTTGTCGGCGATCGGGTCGGCGATCTTGCCGAAGTCGGTGACCAGGTTCCGTGCCCGGGCGATATCGCCGTCGATCTTGTCCGTGACCATCGCGACCGCGAAGAGCGCCCACGCCACGGTCCGCCAGGTGCCGGAATCGCCGCCGTCGACCAGCAGGGCCGCGCCGAAGAAGGGCACCAGGACGATGCGCAGCGTGGTCAAGGCGTTGGGGAGGTTCCAGTTGCTGGGCGTCTCCCCCGCCGGGACGGGTGTCGGGTCGCTCATGCGCGCTCCTCCAGGGCTCGGGCCACCAGGTCGATGCCCTCGGAGGCGACGACCTCGGCGCGCACCAGGTCGCCCGGGCGGGGGCTCTCGCCCCGACCCTCCAGCCCCGTCAGCAGCGTCGTGCCGTCGACCTCGGGGCCCTGGAACGCCGTCCGGCCGACGACCTCCGTCCCGTCGGGCCCGTCCTCGACCTGCTCGACGAGCACCTCGACGACCTCACCGATCCGCTCCTCGGCACGCTCGGCCGTCAGCTGCTCGACCAGCGAGGTGACGTGCTCGGCGCGAGCGCGCACCTCGTCCTCGTCCAGCTTGTCCTCGAAGCCAGCGGCCTCGGTGCCGTCCTCGTCGGAGTAGCCGAAGACGCCGGTGACGTCCATCCGGGCGGCGACGAGGAAGTCGCAGAGGATCTGCAGGTCCTCCTCGGTCTCGCCGGGGAAGCCGACGATGACGTTGGAGCGGACCCCCGCCTCGGGGGCCAGCCCGCGGACCTGCTCCAGCAGGCCGAGGAAGGACTCGGGGTCGCCGAAGCGGCGCATCCGCCGCAGCACGGTGGCGCTGGCGTGCTGGAAGGACAGGTCGAAGTACGGCGTCACGCCCGGCGTGGTCGCGATCGCCTCGACCAGTCCGGGCCGCGTCTCGGCCGGCTGGAGGTAGGAGACGCGGACCCGCTCAACGCCCTCGACGGCCGCCAGCTCGGGCAGCAGCGTCTCGAGCAGCCGCAGGTCGCCCAGGTCCTTGCCGTACGACGTGGAGTTCTCGCTGACGAGGAAGACCTCCTTCACGCCCTGGCCGGCGAGCCAGCGCGCCTCCTCCAGCACGTCGGTGGGTCGCCGGCTGACGAAGGAGCCGCGGAAGGACGGGATCGCGCAGAAGGAGCAGCGCCGGTCGCACCCGCTGGCCAGCTTGAGCGAGGCCGTCGGCCCGGAGTCCAGGCGCCGGCGTACCGACGCGGGGCCGGAGGCGTGGCCCGGGACGGCCGCGGTGGAGAGCGTCCGCTCGACCGGGCTGATCGGCAGCAGCAGCCGCCGGTCGCTGGGCACGTGGGCCTGGTGGGTCTCCCCCGCCAGGATCGAGCGCAGCCGGTCGGCGATGTCGGGGTAGTCGTCGAAGCCCAGCACCGCATCGGCCTCCGGCAGCGACTCGGCCAGGTCCTTGCCGTAGCGCTCGGCCAGGCAGCCCACGGCGACGACGGCCTGAGCCTTCCCGCCGTGCTCGGTCTTGAGGTCGGCGGCCTCCAGCAGCGCGTCGACGGAGTCCTTCTTGGCTGCCTCGACGAAGCCGCAGGTGTTGACCACGACCGTGTCGGCCTGCTCGGCGTCCTCGACGAGCGTGAAGCCGCCCGCCTCCAGGCGACCGGCCAGCTCCTCGGAGTCGACGTCGTTGCGCGCGCAGCCGAGGGTCACCATCGCCACCGACAGCCGAGGGAGCCGGGAGGTCGTGTCGGTCGACGCGTCAGTCACAACGCACGAGTATGGCTGCCGGGGCGGCCGGGGTGCGAACCCACGACCGCCCCGTGGCCGGGGTCACGTGCTCACTCGGCGACGAAGGTGTCCTGGGCCGCCCGGCCGGTCGCGCCGAGCGCACCGTGCTCGGTGTCGCCGACCTGCACCTCGAGCGAGCCGTCGGACGACTGCACCCGCACCGGCTGGGAGACCTTGTCCAGGACCTTGACCTCGCCGAAGGCGAGCGTGCCCTTGTAGACCAGCTCGTTGGCGCCGTCGCGGACCCACACCTCGGCCCCGCCCCCGGCGGCGGTGAGCACCACGGGGACCTTCGCGCCGCCGGTGGAGCCGCTGGTGGTGGTCAGGCTGGGCACCGGGTCGCGGAGCTGGACGGGGCTGTCGGTGATCAGGCGGGCCACCGACCAGGCCAGCACCAGCGCCATGACGGCGGCCACCAGCACCGACCAGTTCGGGCCGCCGCGGGTGCCACGCAGGGCACCGCCCTGGCCGAGCTCGGCCTCGAAGACCCGACGTGGGCTGACCGGTGCGTCGGCGTACCGCTCGTCGTAGGCGGCGACCAACGGAGCGGCGTCGATGCCGAGGACCCGCGCCAGGGTGCGCAGGTGGCCGCGGGCGTAGAAGTCGCCGCCGCAGGGAGCGAAGTCGTCGACCTCGACGGCCTCGATGACGTGCGGGCGGATGCGCGTGCGGTCGGCGAGCTGGTCCACGCTCAGGCCGAGCCGAGTGCGGGCGGCGGCCAGCTCGGGCCCGATGACCGGGTCCGGGGCGGGCTCCTCGGCCTCCTCGAAGACGATCGGGTCGACCACCTGGCCCTCGCGCGCGATCGGGCGCACCCGCTCGCCCCAGACCTCGGTGTCCTCGACCAGGTCGACGCTGCCCGGGCGGCGCAGCTCGCGGGCCTCGGGCAACCGGACGGCGGTCGCGTCGGTCTCCTGCTCCCCCACGTCCAGGCGCAGGGCGGTGGCGCCGATGACGACGTCGCTGCGGATCTCTGCGCGCACCGCGGTCACCGGTTCGCGCAGGGCCGACGGGGTCGCGCTGGCGACGACCGCGGAGGCGGTGGGCACGGGCCCGGCAACCGACGCGGTCGCGCCGGAAGCGCCGGAGGTGCCGGCACCGCGCTCGGGCAGGAACCGCGCCACGCTGTCGATGGCGTGCGCCAGCATCGGACGCAGCCCGGCGACCAGGCGCTCGGCGGCGCGGGTGCTCGGCTCGTCCTGCGGCACGGGCTCGGCCGAGCGGCCGGACCCGCCGGGCCCCCGGTCGTCCCGGTCCCGGTCCCGGTCCTGGTCGTGCCAGTCCTCGTCCCGGTCCTGGTCGTCGTGTTCCTCCACGACGTCGACGTGGCCGTCGTGGGGTGCAGCGTCCTCGAGCCACTCCTCGTCGGCGACGTAGGTGTAGCCGTCGATCTCGGCGACCTCGCAGCGCCCGGCGGCGAGCCGGTCCAGCGCGTCGACCAGGTCACCGTCCTCGAGCCCGGTCACCCGGGTCGAGAGCGACAGCGGCACGCGCAGCGGCTCCTCGCCGCTCAGCACGTCCACGGAGCCGTCGCGCAGCACGCGGCGTCGCGGCAGCACCTCGACGGCGTCGATCTCGGTCCACGGCAGCCCGCGCCACTCCTTGCCGCGGCGCAGCCGCACACCGAGCTCGTCGGCGACGAAGAGAGGTGCCCGCGCATCGAGCACCCCGACCGCGTGCACGGCCGCGATGCCGAGCAGCACCACCGCGAGGACGCCGTCCACCGCGGTGCCGCCGCCGAGCAGGCGCACGACGTACGCCGCTCCCACGATGCCCGCGAGCACGCCGGTGCTCGCGGTGAGCAGCGTGTTGCGGTGCACCTCGACGGGCACCGTTCCTGCAGTCGCGTCCGTCCCGTCGATCCCGTCCGTCCCGGGCACGACCTGCTCCTGAGCGTTCACATCTCCCCCTGCAGCACAGCGATGAGTCCATCGACCTCGTCGGGCTTGATCAGCACGTCGCGTGCCTTGGAGCCCTCACTGGGACCGACGACGCCTCGGGACTCCAGGATGTCCATGAGGCGTCCGGCCTTGGCGAAGCCCACGCGCAGCTTGCGCTGGAGCATCGAGGTGGAGCCGAACTGGGTCGACACGACCAGCTCCACGGCCTGGACGACCAGGTCGAGGTCGTCGCCGATGTCGTCGTCGAGCACCTTGTTCGAGGCTGCGGGTGCCGTGACGTCCTCGCGGTACGACGGCTCCAGCTGCCCCTTGCAGTGCTTGACGACCTGCGCGATCTCGGCCTCGGTGACCCAGGCGCCCTGCACGCGGATCGGCTTGGAGGCACCCATCGGCAGGAAGAGTCCGTCGCCCTGGCCGACCAGCTTCTCGGCACCCGGCTGGTCGAGGATGACGCGGCTGTCGGTGACCGAGGAGGTCGCGAACGCCAGCCTCGAGGGCACGTTGGCCTTGATCAACCCGGTGACCACGTCGACCGAGGGCCGCTGGGTGGCCAGCACCAGGTGGATGCCGGCCGCACGGGCCAGCTGGGTGATGCGCACGACCGCGTCCTCGACGTCGCGCGGGGCGACCATCATCAGGTCGGCGAGCTCGTCGACGATGACCAGGAGGTAGGGGTAGGGCTGCAGCTCGCGCTCGGAGCCCAGCGGCACCTCGACCTTGCCCGCCCGGACGGCCTTGTTGAAGTCGTCGATGTGGCGGAACCCGAAGTTGGCCAGGTCGTCGTAGCGCAGGTCCATCTCGCGCACGACCCAGGCCAGCGCCTCGGCGGCCTTCTTGGGGTTGGTGATGATCGGGGTGATCAGGTGCGGCACGCCCTCGTAGGCGTTCAGCTCCACCCGCTTGGGGTCGACCATGATCATCCGGACCTCGTCGGGCGTGGCCCGCATGAGCACCGAGGTGATCATCGAGTTGATGAACGAGGACTTGCCCGAGCCGGTGGCGCCGGCCACCAGCAGGTGCGGCATCTTCGCCAGGTTCGCGACGACGAAGCCGCCCTCCACGTCCTTGCCCAGCCCCGCCACCATCGGGTGGTGGTCGGCGCGGGCGCGGCCCGAGCGGAGGACGTCGCCGAGGGAGACGATCTCCTTGTCGACGTTGGGGATCTCCACGCCGACGGCGGACTTGCCGGGGATCGGGCTGAGGATGCGCACGTCGGCGCTGGCCACCGCGTAGGCGATGTTGCGCTGGATGTTGGTGATCTTCTCGACCTTCACGCCGGGGCCGAGCTCGACCTCGTAGCGCGTGACCGTCGGGCCCCGGGTGTAGCCGGTGACCGCGGCGTCGATGGAGAACTCCTCCAGCACCTGGGTCAGCCGCTCGACCACGTCGTCGCTGGCCTTGGAGCGCGGCTTGTGCGGCGAGCCCTCCTTGAGGACGTCGTTGCCGGGAAGGGAGTAGGTGATGTCGCCCGACAGGGCGAGCTGCTCGACGCGCGGGGGCAACGGCGTGTGCGGGGGCGGCTCGAGGTCGACCTTCTCGTCCTTGCCTGCACCGGCCGCGACGCCGACGACGGCGGCCATCGCCTCGGTGGGCACGTCCTCGAAGATCGCCAGTCCGGCGTTGCTCTCGTCCGAGACCTCGCTCGACTGCTCCAGCGCCACGTCGAGGGCGTCCTTGACCCGGCGCTTGCGGGTGCGGGAGGCGGTCTCCTCGACCAGGGGGGTGTCGTAGGCCGGGTAGCCCTCGGGGTCCACGTCGAGGTCCTTGCGGCTGCCGCGCCCGGCGGGCTCCTGGTCCTCGTGGTGGCGGCCCAGCGCCCGGTCCCGCAGCGCCGCGAGCCGGTCGGGGACCTGGTAGACGGGCGTCGCGGTGATGACCAGCACCCCGAAGACCCCCAGGAGCAGCAGCAGCGGCACGACGAGGTACGACGTGCGCAGCAGGTCCAGCAGCAGCGAGCTGACGACGTACCCCACCGCTCCCCCGCCCTCCTGCAGCGGGGTGGCGTCCCCGGCGACCGGCTGGGGGCTGCCGTTGGCGACGTGCACGATGCCGAGCAGGCCGAAGGACAGGGCGGTCCAGCCGATGACCTGGCGCCCCGCGGGGCCGTGGCCGACCGGGTCGCGCATCGTGCGCCACCCCGCCCAGACCAGGGCCATCGGGACGAACCAGCCGATCTTGCCGACCGTGCCGGCGACCGCGACCCGCACGGGGTCGGTGACCGGGCTCTGCACCTGGAACCACACGGCGGCGGCCGAGACCAGCGCCAGCGCCACCAGCGCCAGGCCGGCCCCGTCGCGGCGGTGCTCGGGGTCCAGGTCGCGGGCGCCGCGACCGATCCCGCGGGCCACCGCGCCGATGCCGTGGGCGATCGCGAGCCAGAAGGCGACGACCCCGCGCAGCAGCGCGCCGAGCGCCAGCGCGACCGGGTTCGGCCCGCTGCGCACCGAGCGCGGCGCTGGACGCGAGCTCGAGCCCTTGCGCGGCGCGGGCTTGCGCGCCGGGGGTCGCTTCGCTGCGGTCTTGGTGGTCGACGTCCTGGTGGACGTACTCCGAGGTCGGGTGCCCGTGCTGGATCCGGAACCGCTGCGGTTGCTGCTGCCGCGGGTGGACGTGCTCGTGCTCCGCGACCCCGGCGGGGAAGACGTACGGGTCGCCATGGTCACGACCCTAGGTGACCGCCACACACGTCACAGGGATTGACTCGTGTCCCACCCTCATCTTTTTGTTGAGGGTTGCTCAGGGCGCCTCGACCGGGACCACGAGGGTGAAGGTGCTCCCGCGGCCCAGCTCGGACTCCACGCGGACGTCGCCGCCGTGCAGCCGGGCGATCCGGCGCGCGATCGCCAGCCCCAGGCCGGTGCCCGGGATGCTCAGTGCGTCGAGGTTGCTCGAACGGTGGAAGGCATCGAAGAGGTGGGCCTGGTCCGTGGCGGAGATGCCGATGCCGGTGTCGGTGACCGCGACGGTGGCCACGTCCCCGTGGCTGTCCACGACGACCTCGACCCGACCACCGGGGCGGGTGTACTTCACGGCGTTGCCACAGATGTTGTCGACCACCCGGCCCAGCTCCTCGCGGTCCCCCTCGACCACGACCGGGCCCTCGGCGCGTAGCCGGACCTCGAGGCCGCCCGCGCGGGCCTGCATCGACAGCAGGTCGATGCTGGCCCTGGCCAGCTCCACGAGGTCGACCGGACCCCGGACGATCTCGGGGCGTTCCTGCACGCGGGAGTAGCTCAGCAGCTCCGTGATGAGCCGGTCGAGCCTCCGGGCGCTGCGCATGATGGCGTCGGTCGACGCGCCGCCGGTGCCGTCGTCCTGGAGCATCTCGGCGTGCCCGATGATCGTGGTCAGCGGAGTCTTGAGCTCGTGGCTGATCGTGGCGATCAGCTCGCCCTTGTAGCGGTCGAGCTGCTGCAGCTCGGCCAGCAGCCGGCGCTCCCGCTCGCGCACGCGTGCGTCCTGCAGGAGTCGGCCGAGCTCACGGCCGACCGTCTGCACGGCGGCCACCTCGGCCTCGGAGAAGGCGGGGTCGCCGGCGTTGCGGGAGAGCCCGAGGTAGCCCAGGACCGCCCGTCCCATGACCAGCGGCGAGACCAGCCCCTCCTCCCAGCCGCGGCCGTCGAACATGGCGCGCAGCCGCTCGGCGGTGCGCCCCAGCAGCTGCCAGTCGTCGTGGTCGCGGCGCAGGCGCACCGGCCGCTCCCCCTCGCGGTCGACCAGGTCCGCGAGGTCGGCGAGCAGGTCGACCACCCAGTCGCCCCCGCGCGCGTCCCCGGGGTGGCCGACCGCCAGCTCGGAGCGGTCGCCGGACTCGTCGAAGCAGCGCAGCGTCACCTGGGTGACGCCCAACCCGTCGTGCAAGGTGGCGGCGGCCGCGGCGAGGACCTCCTGCAGGTCGCGCTCGCCACCCAGCGCCGAGACCGCCTGCACGACCCCGCCGAGCCGCACCCGGTCGGCGAGCTCCTCGCGCTGCTGGGCGTTGGCGATGGCCAGCCCGGCCTGCACGACGAACATCTCCAGCAGCTCGCGCTGCGGGGCCGACGGCACCCGGCCCTCCGGCGGCAGGTCGACCGACATGTTGCCCAGCACCCGCCCACTGGCGCTGAGCAGCGGGGCGTAGAGGGTGTCCATCGGGTGCCAGGCGTCCGGGTCGTCGACCGGCTCGTAGTCGGGCCGCCAGGCGTAGGTGGTGGTCTCGGGGTCCAGCCGGTGGTGCGGGACGTATCGGAGGATCCCCCACTCGTCGGCGTGGGCGTACTCGTCGAAGACCTCCGCCATCGGCGTCCGGTAGCCCAGGATCGCCTCGCGCACGTCCTCGGGCCCGGCCACGGCCGTCATCACCAGCGTGTCGCCCTCGAGCACCGAGATCGCCGCCACGCCGTAGCCCAGTCCTTCGACGACGCCGTTGACGGCCTCGTGCAGGACCTCGGAGAGCTCGTGCTGGGAGTTGACCCGACGCATGAGGTCGTAGAGACGGCGGATGCCGTCCGGGGACGCGGCGGTCGGGGCGGTCATGGAGCGGTCATGCCCGCTCAGCACGGATCCAGGCTCACGCCTCGATCACGACCGGGATGATCATCGGACGGCGGCGGTGGGTGTTGGAGACCCAGCGACCGATGACGCGGCGCACGGTCTGCTGCAGCTGGTGGGCGTCGGTGGTCCCGTCGGCCATGGCACGGTCCAGCGCGTCGATGATCGCCGGCTTGATCTCCTCGAAGACCGAGTCGTCCTCGGCGAAGCCGCGGGCGTGGATCTCCGGACCGCCGGCGACCTTGCCGCTGACGGAGTCCATCACCACGATCACCGAGATGAAGCCCTCCTCGCCGAGGATGCGCCGGTCCTTGAGGTCGGACTCGGTGATGTCGCCGACCGAGGAGCCGTCGACGAAGACGTAGCCGCACTCGACCTTGCCGGCGATGGAGGCCACGCCGTCGACGAGGTCGACCACGACACCGTCCTCGGCGATGACGACGTTCTCGACGCCGGTGGCGCGGGCCAGTGCGGCGTTGGCCTGCATGTGGCGGATCTCGCCGTGCACCGGCAGCACGTTGCGCGGCTTGACGATGTTGTAGCAGTAGAGGAGCTCACCTGCGCTGGCGTGGCCCGAGACGTGCACCATGGCGTTGCCCTTGTGCACCACGCGTGCGCCCCAGCGGGCCAGGCCGTTGATGACGCGGTAGACGGCGTTCTCGTTGCCGGGGATGAGCGAGGAGGCGAGCAGGACGGTGTCGCCCTCCTCGATGTGGACGATGTTGTGGTTGCGCTGGGCGATCCGCGAGAGCGCCGACATCGGCTCGCCCTGGGAACCGGTGGAGACCAGCACCTGGTGCTGGGGCGGCAGGTGGGCCAGCTCCTTGGCGTCGACGATGGTGCCCGGCGGGATCGTGAGGTAGCCGAGGTCCTTGGCGATGCCCATGTTGCGCACCATCGAGCGGCCGACGAAGGCCACCTGGCGCTCGTGGGCGTACGCCGCGTCGAGTACCTGCTGGACGCGGTGCACGTGCGAGGCGAAGCAGGCCACGATGATCCGCTGGCTGGACTCGCGGAAGACCTGGTCGATCACGGGGGTGATCGCCTTCTCGGTCGGGGTGAAGCCCGGCGTCTCGGCGTTGGTGGAGTCGGTGAGGAAGAGGTCCACGCCCTCCTCCCCCAACCGGGCGAAGGCCCGCAGGTCGGTGATCCGACCGTCGAGCGGCAGCTGGTCCATCTTGAAGTCGCCGGTGTGCAGCACCATGCCGGCGGGCGTGCGGATCGCCACGGCGAGCGCGTCCGGGATGGAGTGGTTGACCGCCACGAACTCGAGCTCGAAGGGGCCGAACGAGATCCGGTCGCCCTCCTTGACCACGTGGTGCACGGTCTCGCGCAGGCGGTGCTCGCGCAGCTTGGAGCCCAGCAGCGCCAGGGTCAGCTCGGAGCCGACGAGCGGGATGTCCCCCCGCTCGCGCAGGAGGTACGGCGTCGCGCCGATGTGGTCCTCGTGGCCGTGGGTCAGCACGAGCGCCTCGACGGTGTCGAGCCGGTCGCGGATGGAGGACCAGTCCGGGAGGATCAGGTCGACCCCGGGCTGGTGGTCCTCGGGGAAGAGCACGCCGCAGTCGACGATGAGCAGCCGACCGTCGTACTCGAAGGCGGTCATGTTGCGACCCACCTCGCCGAGTCCGCCGAACGGGGTGACCCGCAGGCCTCCCTGGGCCAGCGGTGCGGGTGCGGTGAGCTCGGGGTGCGGGTGCGACATGGGTTCCTTGCTGTCAGGTGGCGGTGCGGGCCCAGGGGGCTCAGAGGAGGCCGGCGGCCTCAAGGCCGGCGCGCAGGGCGGCCAGCTCCTCGTCGTCGAGCTGCACCAGGGGGGAGCGCACCCGACGGTTGTCGAGCACGCCGAGCAGCTCCAGGGCTGCCTTCGCGGTGGTGGCGCCGTAGTTGGCCGGGCCCATGACGGCCTCGAAGGCAGGCAGCAGCCGCTGGTAGGTCGCCAGGGCGACCGCGTGGTCGCCGCCCAGGAAGTCGCCGATCATCGAGGCGATCTCGGAACCGGCCGCGTGCCCGACGACCGAGACCAGCCCGCAGGCGCCGTGGGCCAGGAAGCCGAGGGTGTTGACGTCGTCACCGGAGTAGACCGCGTAGCCCATCTGGGCGAGCTTCGCGGCCCGCGGCATGTCGCCGACGGCGTCCTTGACCGCGACGACCGGCTCCCAGGCCAGCGCCTGCTCGTAGGTCTCCAGGCCGATCGTCGACCCGGTGCGGCCGGGCACGTCGTAGAGCATGACCGGGAGCTCGGCGGCCTCCACCACCTGGCGGAAGTGCTCGAGCATCCCGCGCTGGCCGGGCTTGTTGTAGTACGGCGAGACGAGCAGGACCGCGGTCGCGCCCTTCTCCCGCGCCTGGCGGGCCAGCACCAGCGAGGTGCGGGTGTCGTTGGTGCCGACCCCGGCGATGATCGGGACGTCGGGCCCGACCGCGTCGCGCACCGCGGCGAGGGTCTCCCCGTCCTCCTCGGTGGTCGTGGTCGGGGACTCCCCCGTGGTGCCGGAGACGACCAGGCCGTCGTGGCCGTGGGCGAGCAGGTGCTTGGCCACGCGCTGGACCCCGTCGAGGTCGACCGCGCCGTCCTCGAGGAACGGCGTGGCCATCGCGGTCAGCATCCGACCGAAGGGCGCGGCGGGGGCGGTCATGCGGCCAAGGTTATGGGATCTGTGGGACGACCTGCTCGGCGACCAGCCGCAGGTGGTCCAGGTCGCCCAGGTCGAGGGTCTGGAGGTAGAGCCGCTCCTGCCCCGACTCGGCGTAGCGGCCGATCTTCTCCACGACCTCCGGCACCAGACCGGCCAGGCCGTTCTCGCGCAGCTCCTCGACCTCGCGGCCGATCGCGGCGGCCCGTCGGGCCAGCTCCTCCTCGGTCTCCCCGACGCACAGCACCAGCGCGGACGACATCCGGATCGAGCCGGGGTCGCGGTCGATCGCCTCGCAGGCGCGGCGCACCCGGTCCAGCTGCTCGAGCCCCTCCTCGAAGGGCGCGAAGGGGAGGTTGAACTCGTCGGCGTACGCCGCGGCGAGGGCGGGCGTGCGGCGCTTGCCCATGCCTCCGACGAGGATCGGCGGGCCGCCGCGGAGGCCGTCGCCCTGCACGGGCTTGGGCAGCCCGGGCGAGTCGGTGACCGAGTGGTGGGTGCCCTCGAACGTGAACCCCGCCTCGGGGTCGGCGGTCCAGAGCCCGGTGATGACCGCGAGCTGCTCCTCGAGCCGGTCGAAGCGCTCCTTGGTGTCGGGGAACGGGATGGCGTACTTCTGGTGCTCCTGGAGGAACCAACCCGCGCCGATGCCGAGCTCGACCCGGCCGCCGGACATGTCGTCGACGTTCGCCACCGAGATCGCCAGCGGGCCCGGGTGCCTGAAGGTCGCGCTGGTCATCATCGTGCCGAGGCGCACGGTGCTGGTCTCGCGCGCCAGCCCGGCCAGCGTGATCCAGGCGTCGCTCGGCCCGGGCAGGCCGGGAGTCCCCATGCCGAGGTAGTGGTCGGAGCGGAAGAACGCCCCGAACCCCAGCCGCTCGGTCTCCCGGGCGACCCGGAGGAGGTCGGCGTACCTCGCGCCCTGCTGGGGTTCGGTGAAGATGCGCAGCTCCATGCGCCGACCCTACGAACTACCTGCGCCGCAGCCACACCCGGTCGAAGCCGTCGAGCTCGTCGCGCCGGGTCTCGGTCCACTGGTGCCGGTCGAAGGCGGGGTAGTGCACGTCGCCCTCGGGCTCGAGCGGGATCTCGCTGATCACCTGCTCGGTGGCCAGCGGCAGGGCAGCGGCGTAGACGCTCGCCCCGCCCGCGACGACCACCTCACCAGGGAGCCGGGTCGCCTGGAGGAGGGCGTCGTCGAGGGAGTGCGCCACGTGCACGCCCCCCACGTCACCGGCGGACCAGTGGGGGTCCCGGGTCAGGACCACGGTCTCGCGGCCGGGCAGCGGGCGGCCGATGGACTCGTACGTCGTGCGACCCATGACCAGCGTGTGGCCCATCGTGAGGTGCTTGAACGCCGCCTGCTCCCCCGGCACCTTCCAGGGGATGTCGGGGCCGTTGCCGATGACGCCGTTGCGGGCGACCGCGGCGACCAGGACGATCCGCCGGCTGCTCACGCTGCCGTCCTCATACCGAGATCGGCGCCTTGATCGCGGGGTGCGGGTCGTAGCCGGCGACCTCGATGTGCTCGAGCTCGAAGGCGTCGACCTCGGTCACCGTCGGGTCCAGCACGAGCGTCGGCAGGGGACGTGGCTCGCGCGTCAGCTGCAGCCGCGCCTGCTCGAGGTGGTTGAGGTAGAGGTGGGCGTCGCCCAGGGTGTGCACGAAGTCGCCGACCCGCAGGCCGGTCACCTGGGCGACCATGTGGGTCAGCAGGGCGTAGGAGGCGATGTTGAACGGCACGCCCAGGAAGACGTCGGCCGAGCGCTGGTAGAGCTGGCAGGAGAGCCGGTCGGGACCGCCGTCGGTGTCGGGCGCGACGTAGAACTGGAAGAGCGCGTGGCACGGCGCGAGTGCCATGTCCGGGATGTCGGCGACGTTCCACGCCGAGACGACGTGGCGGCGCGAGGACGGGTCGCGGCGCAGGGCCTCGACGACCTGCGCCAGCTGGTCGACGTGCCGACCGTCCGGGGTCGGCCACGAGCGCCACTGGGCGCCGTAGACCGGTCCGAGCTCGCCGTCCTCGTCGGCCCACTCGTCCCAGATCGAGATGCCGCGCTCCTGGAGCCACCGCACGTTGGTGTCGCCCCGCAGGAACCACAGCAGCTCGCCGAAGACCGAGCGGGTGTGGACCTTCTTGGTCGTCACCAGCGGGAAGCCGCCGCCGAGCGCCGGGTCCAGGACGTAGCGGGTCTGGTGGCCGAAGACCGAGAGCGTGCCGGTGCCGGTGCGGTCGGTGCGCTCGACGCCCTCGTCGAGGATCCGGCGGAGGAGGTCGAGGTAGGCCTGCACGGGGCAGACGCTACCCCGCGGCGCGGGACGCCGGGCACAGTCCCGTCGGGCGGGTCAGGCGGCCTTCATCGTGGCGCGGATCCAGCTGAGGATCGTGGGGCTGTTGAGCTCGGCGTACACGCCCGGGAAGAGCGGGAGGGCGCAGCCCAGCCCGTAGGAGACGGCGCCGAGCTGGACCACCCGGCCGTCGGCGCGGGTGCCGAAGATCGGGCCGCCGGAGTCGCCCTGGCAGGAGTCTCCGCCCAGCTCCGCGGCGCAGAACTCCGTGGCCTCGGTGAAGCCGAGGACCAGGGTGTTGGTCACGCACTCCAGGTCGCTGGTGACCCGCACGTCGAGGGTCTTGAGCCGGTCCTGGACCGAGCCGGCCTGGTAGACCTCGTGGCCCCACCCGGCGACGGTCAGCGTGCTGCCCGGCGCCTCGAGCGTGTCGTCGGCGGCCGTCGGCAGGGCGATGCGGGGGGCCTTGATCTTCTTCGTGGTGCGCCACAGCGCGACGTCGCTGGAGCCGGTGTCGGCGTAGTCGGGGTGGACCTCCGTCCGAGCGATCCGCAGGACCTGCCCGCCGCCGGCGGTCAGGTCGGTGCGGCCCACGACAGCCTGGACGTCGCCGGGCTCGAAGATCGTGCAGTGGGCCGCGGTGAGGATCCACCGCTTGCCGACGACCGAGCCACCGCAGAAGTGGCCGTCGCTGCCCCGCGAGCCCGCGGTCTGCAGGGAGACCATGAAGGGGTGCTGGCCGTCACGGGCCTGGCTGCCGCCGACGATCGCGGTCGCGGGCGAGGTGGTGCCCACCAGGGCGAGCGGGAGAGCCAGGCCGAGTGCGGCCAGGGCGGCGAGGATCAGGCGTCGGGTCCGCTGACGGGTGTCCATGGTGTGTCCAACGGTCCCACCCCGTCCAAGTCACGGTCCCAGCCGCAGCGATCCCACGGTGGTCGTCACGGTGGCGCCACCGACGAGGAGGGCGCCGGCGCGCTCCTCGACGTGCACGCGGCCGCGGCGGCGCAGCGCGGCGCCCTGCGCGGCGACGTACGGCGTCGTCAACCGTCCCGTGGCGGTGAGCCACTGCGCGAGGCCGGCCTGGAGGCTCCCGGTGACCGGGTCCTCGGTGACACCGAGGCCGGGGCAGAACGCGCGCACCTCGAGCTGGACGTCGCTCCCGGTCGGGTGCAGACCGGCGACCCCGATGTCGAGGCCGTCGAAGGCGGCCCAGTCCGGGTGCAGCGCGGTCACCGCGGCGGCGTCGGGGAGCAGCACCCCGACCCACCCGGGTCCGTTGTCGACCCAGGCTGCGTCGACGATGTCGCCGACGTGCAGGCGCAGCGCCGTCGCGATCCGCACGAGGTCGTCAGGGTCGACGGGTCCCGAGCGGCGCAGCGGCGGCGCCTCGAAGGCGAGCCGCTCGCCGGTGTGCACGCGGACCAGGCCGGCCGCGCACTCCTGCACCACCACGCCGTCCTCCCGCGGCGTGCCGCCGGCCTCGAGCCAGGCGTGCGCCGAGCCGAGGGTGGGGTGCCCGGCGAAGGGCAGCTCCTCGCCGGGGGTGAAGATCCGCACCCGGTAGTCGGCGTCCGGGTCGGTCGCCGGGAGGAGGAAGGTGGTCTCCGAGAGGTTGGTCCACCGGGCGAAGGCGGCCATCTGCTCCTCGTCGAGCCCGTCGGCGTCGTGCACCACCGCGACCGGGTTGCCGCTCAGGGGGCCGGAGCCGAAGACGTCCACGCAGCGGTAGGGGTGCTCCACGGTCCCCACCTTGCCACCACGCCCCGGCCCCCGGCCTGCGGCGGCCGCTCAGCGGGCCAGCAGCGCGGCGGTCTCGCCGAACCCGGGCCCTGAGGCGTGCACGACGCAGAAGTCCAGGCGCACCTGGCAGGTCCGCACCTCCACCGGGCCGGTGCCCGATGCCCGACCGACCCCGGACCCGTCGGGCAGGGAGGCCCGGTCGCCGAGGAGGTAGGTGATCTCGTCGGCCCCGGTGAACCGGACGTCGAGGACGAGGTCCTCGCGCGTGGTGCCGGAGGCGCGCTCCTCGCCGGTGCCGGCCTCGAAGACCCGCACCCCGAGCCCGCCCTCGCCGGTGCGGGTGAGCACGAACTCCTCGCTCGGGGAGATCTCTCCCCCGTCGCCGGGCACCACGACCCGCCCACCGAAGGGCCCGTCGACGGCGACCCTGCCACCGTCGAGCTGGCGCAGCTCGGTGCTGCCGACGACGTCGACGAGCTCGCCCTGCCCCTGGCCGGACTCGACCTCGCCGATCATGTTCTCGTCGAGGTCCCACGCGGTCTCGCTGCCGCCCTCGGTGAGACGCAGCACCGGGCCGACCATCCGCAGCAGCCCCACCTGCTCGGCGTCCCCCACGTCCAGCCGGTCCACCACCCGCCCGGTCCCGACGTCGGCGACCTCGACCTCGTCGTCCTCGGTGACCCACGCGACCCGGCCGCGCACCGCGCTGCCCACCAGGCCCGGCCCGAGCACGGCCTGCCCCAGGAGCGTCCGCCCGCCGTCGCCGGAGAGCGCGACCACCCGCCCGTCGACGTCGAGGTACACCGCGCCGGCCCCCATCTCGACCAGGGCCACCACGTCCGGCACCGCGGCCGACCCCTCGTCGAGGTGGACCCGGCCGGCGGCGTACCACGCGACGGGGGCGGGGTTGGGGCGCCCACCGACGTCGACGGGGCCGAGCGGTGGGTCGGCGGCGGGGCGCTCGTCCGGCCGGAGCGCGGGCACGAGCAGCCCGACCGCGACCGCGGCGGCCGCGGCGCCGAGGACCAGCCGGCGCGAGGAGCGGGACCGCAGGGGGATCCGCACCACCTCCGGCGGCACGGGTACGCCGGCAGCGACCCGCGCCACCAGGCCCGGCAGCCCCGGGTCCACCGGGACGTGGTCGCCCACGCCGGCCGGGTCGCGGCCCAGCGCACCCCACACGACCGCGGCCCGGGTGCGCGGGTCCAGCCGGTCGAGGGGCGCCAGCTCGGGCGGCAGCACCTCGTCGGGGCGGACGCGGTCCCACCACGCGGTGCGGTCGAGCGCGCGCTGCTCGAGCAGCAGGTCGACCAGCTGGTCGTCGGGGTCGCCGGCGATCAGCTCGGACCACCCCGCCCGGACACCGGCGAGGGTGCGGTCGGCCAGCACGGCGGCGTGGTCCGGCGGGGAGCCGAGCAGCACGGCGAGCCGCACCAGGTCGGGGCGGCGGGCCGCGGCGTACTCCTCGGCCTCGGCGGCGGCCTGCGCCCGGGCGCGGCGCGCAGGCCCCTGGACCACTGCCTGGACCGGCCGGCTCAGGCGTGGAGCGACATCGGGCCGTAGACCCGTCGGTCGAGCTCGAAGAGGGTGACGGCGTCGACGCCCTCGCGGGCCAGGTCGGCCCAGGTCTCGCCCACCCACGACTCGGCGTCGCCCTGGCTGGGGAAGCGCTGCCCGTCGAGGTCGGCGGCGGCCTCCCCGGTCAGGCGCACCTCGGCGCCGGTCGCGTCCTCCAGGCGCCACCACCAGGGCAGCTCGGCAGGGGTGGGTGCGCGGAACGTGGCGGGCTGCTCGGGCAGCGACATCTCAGACCTCCCGGACCGAGGGCTCGACGAAGGGGGGCTTGGTGAGCTGGAAGACCTCGCGGCGCCCGCGCACGTCCACCGACACCTCGGCGTCCGCGGCGACGGTGGCAGCGACGAGCGCGAGCCCGACGCCCTTGCGCAGGGTCGGGGAGAAGGTGCCGGAGGTGACCTCGCCGACCGGCACGTCGGCGCTGAGCAGCACCCGCATGTGCGGGCGCGGGATGCCGCGGCCGGTCGCGACGATGCCGCGCAGCACCCGCTGCGGGCCCTCCTCGCGCTGGCGCAGCAGCGGCTCGCGGCCCCAGAACTCCGGCTTCGACCACCCGACGGCCCAGCCGAGGCGGGCCTCGACGGGCGTCACGTCGAGGGAGATGTCCTGGCCGTGGAGCGGGTAGCCCATCTCGGTGCGCAGGGTGTCGCGCGCGCCCAGGCCGCACGGCAGGATGCCGTGCTCGGCACCGGCCTCGAGCAGGGCGTCCCACAGCGACTCGGCGGCGGCGTTGGGGGCGAGCAGCTCGTAGCCGCGCTCGCCGGTGTAGCCCGTGCGGCACACGACGACCTCGTGGCCGGCGTGCTCCCCGAGCCCGAAGGCCATGTAGTCCTGGTCGACCGGCAGCCCCAGCGCAGTGAGCACCTCGTCGGACCGCGGGCCCTGGACGGCCAGGACGACCAGCTCGCGGTGGCGGTCGGTGACGGTGACGCCCGCGGGGGCCGCGGCGGCCAGTCGCCGCACGACCTCGGCCGTGTTGGCGGCGTTGGGCACGAGCAGCACGTCGTCGTCGGCGTGGTGGTAGGCGATCAGGTCGTCGACCACGCCACCGGTCCGCTCGTCGCAGCACAGGGTGTACTGCGCGCGGCCGGGGCCGATCCGGCCCAGGTCGTTGGTGAGGCAGGCGTTGACGAAGTCGGCCGCGCCCGGCCCGGAGACCGTCGCCTTGCCGAGGTGGCTGACGTCGAAGAGGCCCACGGCCTCGCGCACGGCGGTGTGCTCCTTGACGACCCCGGACCCGGCGTACTCCAGCGGCATCGACCAGCCGCCGAACTCCGCCATCTTGGCCCCGAGCGCCTCGTGCCGGGCGTGGAGCGGCGAGGTCAGCAACGGCGTCGACATGGCGTGGAACCTACCCCAGCGGGCACCGTGGGCCCCCTCTCGTCGTGCCCCGTCTCCTAGGCTGCCCGGGTGACCTCCTTCATCGTGCGCAGCGCCAGCCCCGCCAAGACCAAGGTCGACGCCGTGGTGGTGGGCGTCCTCGCCGGGGAGGACGGCGTCTCCCTGGCCGACGGCGCCCAGGACGTCGCCTCGGCGTACGGCCGCAAGCTGCGCCCGCTGCTGGCCTCGCTCTCGATCAAGGGCAGCCTCGGCGAGACCACCCGCATCCCCACCGCCGGCGCGATCAACGCGTCCGTGCTCGTGCTGGTCGGGCTGGGCCGCACGCCGTCGACCGCCGACCTGCGCCGGGCCGCCGGCGCTGCGGCCCGCGCGGTGCCGAACGCGGCGACGGTGGCCCTGGCGCTGCCGACCCCCGGCGCCGCCGAGGTCCGGGCCGTCACCGAGGGGTGGCTGCTCGGCGGCTACCGCTTCACCGCGTACCAGCGCGACACCGCGACGCCGACCGACGGCCCCGGCGAGGTCGTCGTGCTCACCCCGGCCGCCCGCAAGCAGGAGGTCGTCGACGCGCTGGCCCGCGCCCAGGTGGTCGCGCGGTCCGTCGCCGACTGCCGCACCTGGGTCAACACTCCTCCGGGCGACCTCACCCCGCCGCTCTTCGCCGAGGCCGTCCAGGCCGCGACCGCCCCGCTGACCAAGGGGCGCGGCAAGGTGCTGACGGTGACCGTCCACGACGAGGTCGCCCTGGCCGAGATGGGCTGCGGCGGCATCCTCGGCGTCGGCCAGGGCTCCGACGCCCCGCCGCGCCTGGTCGAGATCACCTACTCCCCCAAGGGCCTGGCCAAGGACGCCCCCCACCTCGCACTGGTCGGCAAGGGCATCACCTTCGACTCCGGCGGGCTGACCATCAAGCCCGCCACCTCCATGCACGAGATGAAGAGCGACATGGCCGGGGCCGCCGCGGTCGTGCAGGCCACCCTCGCGATCGCCCGTCTCGGCCTGCCGCTGAAGGTCTCCACGTTCGTGCCGATGGCCGAGAACATGGTCTCCGGCAACGCCACCCGCCCCGGCGACGTCCTGCGCCTGTACGGCGGCACGACCGTCGAGGTCCTCAACACCGACGCCGAGGGGCGGCTCGTGCTCGGTGACGCGCTCGGCCGCGCGGTCGAGGTCTCCCCCGACCTCGTCGTCGACGTCGCCACGCTGACCGGCCACATGGTGCTGGCGCTCGGCACCCAGGTGGCCGGCGTCCTCGGCACCGAGGAGACCGTCGGCCAGGTGCTGGCCGCCGCCGAGACCGCCGGCGAGGCGATGTGGCCGATGCCGATCCCCGAGGAGATGAAGCAGCGCATCACCTCCTCCAAGGTCGCCGACCTCGCCCAGCACGACTGGGTGCGATGGGGCGGCGGGCTCTTCGCGGCCGCCTTCCTGCGCGAGTTCACCGGCGGCCTGCCGTGGGCGCACCTCGACATCGCCGGACCGGCGTTCGCCAGCGGCGGCCCCTCGGGCCACGTCACCAGCGGCGGCACCGGCTTCGCGGTCGCGACGCTGGTCGACCTCGCCGACGCGCTGGTCGCCTCCTAGTCGCTTCCTAGGAGTCCAGCTCGTCGCGCAGCGCCTGCTTCTGCGCCTGGCGCTGCCGGGAGTTGTACTCCCGCATCCGCTGCGGCACCCCGACCACGGCGGCGTCGTAGGACGGCACCTGGTGACGGTTGCAGAAGTCGTGGGCCCACTTCACCGAGGGCACCCGGCGTCGGGTCCACTCCCCGTCGTGGGCGACCAGCAGCAGCGTCACGTCGCTCACCGCGGTGCGCGGCTCGACGAAGCCCTCGACCCCGCGACGCTCACCCACCCAGGAGTTGAGGTGGTCGACGTCGGCGCCGTCGGCGGCGCGCACGCGCGTCGAGCCGGTGCGGTAGGCGTCCCGGGCGGGCTTGCGCATCCTCGCCCCGGAGCCGCGGCGGAAGCGGTCCAGCAGTCCCATGGCACCAGTCTGCCCGACCCACCCTCGGGTCGGTGTCGGGAGCGGTCGCAGTAGTGCAAGGATGGGCGGCGCTCGCGCCGGACCCGTCGCCGCGAGCAGCAGCCCAGCCCGACACGAGCCGAAGGACCACGGTGGCCGACCCCGGACACGCACCCGCACACGGCACGGAGTTCGACGTGCTCATCCTCGGGGCGGGGTCGGGCGGCTACGCCTGTGCCCTGCGCGCCGCGCAGCTCGGTCTCTCGGTCGGGCTGGTCGAGGCGGACAAGGTCGGCGGCACCTGCCTGCACGTCGGCTGCATCCCCACCAAGGCGCTGCTCCACGCCGCGGAGGTCGCCGACTCCGCGCGCGACTCCGAGCGCTTCGGCGTCCGGGCCACGCTCGAGGGCATCGACATGGCGGGGGTCAACTCCTACAAGGACGGCGTCGTCGCCCGGCTGCACAAGGGCCTCACCGGCCTCGTGAAGGGCCGGGGCATCACCGTCATCGAGGGCCGCGGCACCATGACCGGCCCACGCGAGGTCACCGTCGGCGGCACGGCCTACTCCGGGCGCCACCTCGTCCTCGCCTCCGGCTCCTACGCCCGCACCCTGCCCGGCCTCGAGGTCGACGGCGAGCGGGTCCTGACCTCCGAGCACGCCCTGCGCCTGGAGCACGTCCCGGCCTCGGTCGTGGTGCTCGGCGGCGGCGTCATCGGCTGCGAGTTCGCCAGCGTGTGGCGCTCCTTCGGCGCCGAGGTCACCATCGTGGAGGCCCTGCCGCGCCTGGTCGCGGCCGAGGACCCTGCCTCGTCCAAGGCCCTGGAGCGCGCTTTCCGCAAGCGCGGCATCGCCTTCCGCACCGCCACCCGCTCCACCGGCGTCGAGCGCACCGAGACCGGTGTCCGGGTCGACGTCGAGGACGACAAGGGTGGCACCGGCTCGATCGAGGCCGAGCTGCTGCTCGTCGCGGTCGGTCGCGGCCCGGCCACCGACGGCCTCGGGTACGCCGAGCAGGGCGTGTCCATGGAGCGCGGCTTCGTCCTCGCCGACGAGCACGGCCGCACCAACCTCGAGGGCGTGTACGCCGTCGGCGACATCGTCCCGGGCCTCCAGCTGGCCCACCGCGGGTTCCAGCAGGGCGTGCACGTCGCCGAGTACATCGCCGGGCTCGACCCCGTCCCGGTGCCGGAGTCGAGCATCCCGCGCGTCACCTACTCCCACCCCGAGATCGCCTCGGTCGGGCTGGACGAGCAGACCGCCCGTGCGACGTACGGCGACGACGCCGTCGAGACCCTCACCTACGACCTGGGCGGCAACGGCAAGAGCCAGATCCTGCAGACCCAGGGCTTCGTGAAGCTGGTGCGCCAGGTCGACGGCCCGGTCCTGGGCGTCCACATGGTCGGTGACCGCGTGGGCGAGCTGATCGGTGAGGCCCAGCTCATCTGCGCCTGGGAGGCCCACCCCGAGGACGTCACCCCGCTCCTGCACGCCCACCCCACCCAGAACGAAGCGCTCGGCGAGGCCCACCTGGCCCTCGCGGGCAAGGCCCTCCACGCGCACGGCTGACCGCCGACCGCACGCAGGACCCGCAGCAGACCGCAGACCCACGCAACCCGCTACCGAAGGAATCGCATGGCCACCGAAGTCACCCTCCCGGCGCTCGGGGAGTCCGTCACCGAGGGCACCGTCACCCGCTGGCTCAAGCAGGTCGGCGACACCGTCGCGGTCGACGAGCCGCTGCTGGAGGTCTCCACCGACAAGGTCGACACCGAGATCCCCTCCCCCGTGGCCGGCACCCTGCTGGAGATCAAGGCCGCCGAGGACGACACGGTCGAGGTCGGCGCGGTCCTGGCGATGATCGGCGAGGAGGGCGAGTCGACCGATGGGTCCACCGACACCGCCACCCCCGAGGCCGAGCCCGCCGACGAGCAGGAGGCGGAGAAGAAGGCCGAGCAGGAGGAGCAGGTCGAGGCCGAGACCGGCGACCTGCCCCCCGGCGACGAGACCCCCGAGCGCGAGAAGCAGGACGAGGCGCCCGCGGCGTCCGGTTCCGGTTCCTCCGGAGGTTCCGGCGGCGGTGGCGGCACCTCGGTGACGCTCCCGGCGCTGGGCGAGTCGGTCACCGAGGGCACCGTGACCCGGTGGCTGAAGCAGGTCGGCGACGACGTCGCCGTCGACGAGCCGCTGCTGGAGGTCTCCACCGACAAGGTCGACACCGAGATCCCCTCCCCCGTGGCCGGCACCCTGCTGGAGATCAAGGTCGAGGAGGACGAGACCGTCGAGGTCGGCGCCGAGCTCGCCGTGATCGGCGACGGCTCCGCGTCGCCCGCCGAGGCCCCCCAGGAGGAGGCCCCGCAGGAGGAGAAGCAGCCGGAGCCGGAGCCTGCGAAGGCCGAGGAGCCCGCGAAGGCCGAGGAGCCCGCCCCCGCGGTCCAGGAGACCCCCTCCGAGCCGGCCGCGCGTGCCTCGGAGCCCCCGAAGGAGGAGGCCCCGAAGCAGGAGGCCCCGGAGCAGGAGGCACCCCAGCAGTCCGCGCCCGGAGGCGACGGTCCGGGCTACGTCACGCCGCTCGTGCGCAAGCTCGCCGGGCAGCACGGTGTGGACCTGTCCACCGTCGAGGGCACCGGTGTGGGTGGCCGCATCCGCAAGCAGGACGTGCTCGCCGCGGCCGAGGCCGCCAAGAAGCCGGCCGCTGCGCCTGCCGCACCGGCCCCGGCCGCCTCCGGCGGGTCCGCGCAGCGCGGCTCCTCGGGCACGCCGGTCCCGGTGAACCCCTCGCCGCTGCGCGGCACCACTGAGCCGCTGTCGCGGCTGCGCAAGATCATCGCGGCGCGGATGAACGAGTCGCTCGCGACCTCCGCGCAGCTGACCCAGGTCGTCGAGGTCGACGTCACCAACATCGCGCGGCTGCGCGAGGCGACCAAGGCCGAGTTCGCGGCC
Organism: Nocardioides sp.; assembly: GCF_030149505.1. Lineage (GTDB taxonomy): Bacteria > Actinomycetota > Actinomycetes > Propionibacteriales > Nocardioidaceae > Nocardioides. The sequence goes on along the minus strand of NZ_JASBRN010000045.1, from coordinate 110,542 downwards.
CGCGAGGGCGTGAAGCTGTCGTACCTGCCGTTCTTCGCCAAGGCGGCCGTCGACGCGCTCAAGCAGCACCCCAAGCTCAACGCCACGATCGACGACTAGGCCGGCGAGGTCACCTTCCACGACCACGAGCACGTGGCGTTCGCCGTCGACACCGACAAGGGCCTGCTGACCCCGGTGGTCAAGGACGCCGGTGACCTGTCGATCTCGGGCCTGGCCAAGAAGATCGCGGACGTCGCCGAGCGCACCCGCACCAACAAGATCGGTCCCGACGACCTGTCGGGCGGCACCTTCACCATCACCAACCTGGGCAGCGTCGGGGCCCTCTTCGACACCCCGATCATCAACCAGCCCCAGGTCGCCATCCTCGGTCCCGGTGCCGTGGTGAAGCGTCCGGTGGTGATCGACGACCCGAACCTCGGCGAGACGATCGCGGTGCGCCACATGGTCTACCTCGCGCTGACCTACGACCACCGCCTGGTCGACGGCGCCGACGCCGGTCGGTTCCTCCAGGAGGTCAAGCAGCGCCTCGAGTCCGGTTCGTTCGAGGTCTGAGCCTGTCCCGAGCTCGCTCGGGACAACGCGAAGAGGTCGAGCAAGCGCCACGACCGAGTCCGAGCCTGGCCCGAGCTTGCTCGGGCCAACGCGAGGAGGTCGAGCAAGCGCCACGCCTGAGCCTGCGAAGGCGTGACGCGCGTGTCGAGACACCAGTCGGGTGCAGACACAGCACCACGCACGGCCCGCCCGGGACCCCCCGGGCGGGCCGTCGTGCGCCGTGACCCCAGCGTTATTGACGAGCGCGACGTCGGTGCCCGGACGTACGGTGCAGGCACCGTGACCAGCACCGTCTCGCCGCCCACGAAGCGGCCACCCCAGCCCCGTCCGCCCGCCACCGCCCACCGCCAGCCCGTCGACTGGCGCCGGCTCCGCGGGCCGGTCGCCCTCGCCTGCATCCTCGGCGCGTTCGTGGCTGCGGTCGGCACCAGCCTCGGCACCGTCGTCGCCGGCCGCCTGGCCGAGGACCCCACCACGGGCCTGGTCGGCCTGCTTGCGCTCTGCGTCGTCGGCGGAGCCCTGGTCGACACCGTCGCTCGCACCGTCTGGGCCGGGGTCGTGGACCGGGCCGCCGGCCGGCTGCGGGGCGACCTGCTCGACGCCGCCATGGCCCAGCCGCTGGCCGAGCTATCCGAGCAGGCCGTCGGCGAGGTCCTCGACCGGGTCGACGACGACACCCACGAGGTCGGCACCCTGCTGCGCCAGAGCGTGTGGATGGCGATGCGCACGCTGCTGGCGTCGGGGCCGCTGTGGATCGTGGCCGGCCTGACCTGGTGGCCGGCGTTCATCCTCTTCCCGGTCTCGGCGGTGGCGACGTTCTGGTTCGTGAAGTCCCGGCTGCCCGAGATCTCGCGCCGCAAGGTCATCGAGGAGATGGCCTGGACCGACCACGCGGCCGCCATGGAGGAGGGCATCGCCGCCCGCGACGACCTGCGCACCAGCCTGGGCCAGGCCTACGTCGTACGCCGGTGCACCGAGCTGGCCGCGACCCTGCACCGCCGCTTCGACGAGGTCCTGGCGATGGAGGCCAGCGTGGGTCGCCGCACCGGCACCCTGCTGCACGCCATGCTCGCCGCCACCGGTGTCGCGGGCGTCGCGCTGGTGGTGGACGGTCGGCTCTCGACCGGGGCGCTGGTGACGCTCTTCCTGGTGACGACGCAGTTCGTCGGCCAGGTCGACCAGCTGGCCCGGCACCTGCCCGACCTCCAGGCCGGCTTCGGTGCCGTGCTCCGGCTGCGCCAGCTGCTCGCGGCCGCGCCCGAGCCGACCGGTGGCCTGCCGATGGCCGACCGCGTGCCCGAGGTGCGCTTCCGCGACCTGCACTTCAGCTACGGCAACGGCACCTTCGCCCTCGAGGGCGTCGACCTCACCGTGCGTGCCGGCACCACCTGTGCCCTCGTCGGCCGCACCGGGTCCGGCAAGTCCACGCTGGCCTCGCTGGTCTCGCGCGCGGTGGAGCCGCGCCCCGGCACCGTGCTGCTCGACGGCGTCGACGTGCTCGACGTCGACCTGCAGCAGCTCCGCGCGCGGGTCGGCGTGGTCACCCAGCGCACTGAGATCCTCGCCGGCACCCTCGCCGAGAACATCGCCCTCTTCGCCGACCTGCCGCGCGAGCGGATCGAGTCGGCCGTGGCCGAGCTCGCCCTCACCGACTGGGTGGCCGGCCTCCCCCAGGGCCTGGACACCGCCCTCGGTCCCGGCGGCCTGACCCTGTCGGCCGGCGAGGAGCAGCTGGTCGCCTTCGCCCGGCTGCTGGTCCGCGACGTGCACGTGGTGGTGCTCGACGAGGCCACCGCCCGGATGGACCCGGTCACCGAGGCCCGCGTGGTGCGCGCCGCCGACCGGCTGCTGACCGGCCGCACCGGCCTGCTCGTGGCCCACCGCCTCACCACCACCGCCCGCGCCGAGCAGGTCGTGGTCATGGACCACGGCCGCGTGGTGCAGGAGGGCTCCCGGGCCGAGCTGGTCAGCCGACCCGGCCCGTTCCGGACCCTGCTGGAGGCCTCGAGCACCGGGGCGGGACCCGACGTCCTCGACGAGCCCGACGGCCGCGGTGACCAGGCACCCGGGGCCGACGAGCCGGTCGAGCACTCCTCGCTCGACGTCGGCATCGGCACCGCGCGTCGCACCGGCACCCCGCCCGAGCCGCCTGCGCTGAAGCCCGTCCCGAGCCTGACCCGGGGCACGTGGAACGCGATGATGATCGAGCCCCGGTGGGGCTTCGTGGCGATCTGGCTCTTCCTGCTCTCCGCCCTCACCGGCGCCTTCGGCGCGGTCACGGGCTGGCTGTGGGGCCTCGTGGTCGCCGACCTGCAGGCCGGCGGCGCCCCGTGGGCACTGACGGGGGCGCTGGTCGTCTCGATCCTGGTGGCCCCGCAGCTGCTGGCCTCGGCGATCCGCCGCTACCCCCGCTGGTGGGTCGCGGTGATGCTGCGGGTGCGTGCGGCGGTCCTGCAGGGCCAGACCGACCAGCGACGCCTGCACCGGACCCCGCCCGGCGAGGCAGTGGCGCGTGCGATGGACGCCGACCGCTTCGCGCGGTACGCCGACCGCTGGGTCGACTTCAGCAACGGTCTGCTCATCGCCCTGGTGACCTCGCTCATCGCCCAGAGCCTGCTGGCCGGCGGCATCCTGCTGCTGGTCATGGTCGTCTCGGCCCTGGCCTCCTCGCTGGGGCGCCGGGTGGCCGGCCGCTCGGCCGCCGCGTCCTCCGCGGCGCGGGCCCGCTTCGGCCGGTCGCTGGTCTCGGCGCTGGAGTCGGTGCGCACGGTGAAGCTGGCCGCAGCGACGCCGGCGGTCCACCGGCACCTGCGCGAGGTCGACGACGGCCGCGTCGAGGCGCAGGTGCGGGAGCACCGCGTGCAGGCGATGCTCGACGGCGTACCCATCGTGATGGTGCAGTGCGGCGTCGTGGCGGCCTGGGCGGTCTTCGTGGGCGGCGGCTGGGGCCTGGCCCCCGCGCTGCTGGTGGCCAACGCGGTCAGCGGCTTCGACTGGTTCGGTCGGGTCGCCGGCGCCGTGGTCACCGAGGCCCCGGGCACGAAGGCCTGGATGCGCGCCACGAGTGAGCTGGCCGGGGGCGGCGACCTGATGGACCTGCCCGAGGGCCTGGACCTGGTCCACGGCACCTCCCCCGCTCCCGCCCCGGTCGAGCGCGAGCCGCTGCGCGCGCTGCGGCTGCGCGGCTTCACCGCGGTCCACGACGACGGCACCCTGGGCGTCGAGGACGTCGACCTCGACGTCGAGGCCGGCCAGCTGGTGCTCCTGCTCGGGCAGGTCGGGTCGGGGAAGTCCTCGCTGCTGGCCGCCATGGCGGGGCTGATCGGCAGCACCGGCGACCTGCACTGGAACGGCCGCGCGCTCGACGACCCACAGGTCCAGCTGCGCCCGGGCCGGGTCGCGCACGTGGCCCAGGTGCCGCGGGTGCTGTCGGGCACCTTCCGCGGCAACGTCGCCCTCGACCACCCTGACCGCTCGGTCGAGCCGGCCGTCGCGGCCGCGCGGCTGGGCTCGGACGTCGCCGAGGCCGGCGGGGTCGACGCGCTGGTCGGGCACCGTGGCGTGCGGCTGTCCGGCGGGCAGGTGCAGCGCCTGGCGCTGGCCCGGGCCCTGGCCTGCGACGCCGAGCTGCTGCTGGCCGACGACGTCTCCTCCGCCCTCGACGCCGCCACCGAGATCGAGCTGTGGGAGTCGCTGCGGGAGCGCGGCGCCACGGTGATCGGTGCGACCTCGAAGGCTGCGGCGCTCGCGCGGGCCGACCAGGTCGTCGTCCTGGCCGAGGGCCGGGCCGTCGACGCCGGCCCGTGGCGCGAGCTGTCGGCACGCTGGTCGCACCTGGCCGGGTGAGCCGGGCCCCTGGCACGCTGGCGGCATGGCTCTCCACGTCGTCGTCGCCGGTGCCTCCGGGTTCCTGGGCACCCACCTGACCGCAGCCCTGGACCGGGCCGGGCACCGCACCACCCGGCTCGTGCGGCGACCGGCGAGCGGTCCGGGCGAGTCGACCTGGGACCCGTACGCCGACGTCTACGACCGCGACGTGGTCGCCTCGGCCGACGTCGTCGTCAACCTGGCCGGTGCACCGCTGGTCGGCAACGTCCACTCCAAGAAGTGGGCGCGCGACGTCATGGAGAGCCGCGTCACCACGACCCGGCTGCTGGCCCGCGCGATCGCTGAGGTCGACAAGCCGCCGGTCTTCCTGGCCGGCAACGGCATCGCCTACTACGGCGACCGCGGCGAGGAGGTGCTCACCGAGACCTCCGACAGCCGCGGCGACGCCCTGCTGACCCGGGTGACCCGCGAGTGGCAGGACGCCACCACCGTCGCCCGCGACGCCGGCGCGCGGGTCGTCGTCCTGCGCACCTCCCCGGTCATGGACCGGCGCAGCGCCCCGCTCGGCCCGCTGTCGACGCTGTTCCGGACCGGGCTGGGCGGCAAGCTGGGCTCCGGCAAGCAGCGGATGCCGATGATCTCCCTGCGCGACTGGGTCTCCGCCGTCCTGCACCTCGCCGAGGACGACGACGCCCACGGCCCGGTCAACCTGTGCTGCGTGGAGACCCCCACCAACGCGGAGTTCACCAAGACCCTCGCCACAGCGCTGCGTCGACCCTCCTTCGCCACCGTGCCGAGCAAGGTGCTCGAGGTGGCCGCCGGCGAGATGGCACCCGAGCTCCTGGGCTCGGTCAACGCCCGTCCGGCCGCGTTGCTGGACCAGGGCTTCGTCTTTCGCGACCCCGACGTCGCGAGCGTGGTGCGCGCGGGGCTGGACCGCCTCGACCCGTGAGCGGACGGGGACGGGCGTAGGGTCGCCGGCATGACCGCCTTCGAGGTCGTCGGGCTCGGCGACTCCCCCGCTCGCGCCGTGGACTACCTCGAGGCCTGGGACCTCCAGCGTGCCGTGCACGCCGAGGTCGTCGAGGGCACGCGGTGCGACACGGTCCTGCTGCTGGAGCACCCCCCGACGTACACCGCCGGCAAGCGCACCGACCCGCACGAGCGGCCCGCCGACCCCGGCGGCGCCCCGGTGATCGACGTGGACCGCGGCGGCAAGATCACCTACCACGGTCCCGGCCAGCTCGTGGCCTACCCGATCGTCCGGCTGCCCGACCACGTCAAGGTCGTCGACTTCGTGCGCCGGATGGAGGAGGCGATGATCGCCACCTGCGCGGCCTTCGGGGTCGAGACCGCCCGGGTGCCGGGTCGCAGTGGGGTCTGGCTGCGGGCCGACGCCACGCGTCCCGAGCGCAAGATCGGCGCCATCGGCATCCGGGTCTCGCGCGGGGTGACGATGCACGGCATCTCGCTCAACTGCGACGTCGACATGTCGTGGTACGACCGGTTCGTCCCCTGCGGCATCAGCGACGCCGGCGTCACGTCGCTGAGCCTCGAGACCGGTCGCGAGGTGACCGTCACCGAGGTGCTGCCCGTCCTGCAGCGCGAGCTGGAGCGCCTCCTGCGCTGGGAGGAGTACGCCGCCACGCCCGACTACGAGCCGCGGCCCGAGCCCGGGCGCGCCGCCGTGGGTGGGCCGCGCATCGAGGTCCTCTCGCCCTCCACGGCCCTCTGACCTCGCTCCGACACGCAGGGAGCCCTGCTGGTCCCGCGCGCCGCCGCCCGCGTGGGAGGCTGCGACGGTGAGCAGCCACTCGGGACCGGTCATCGAGACCACAGGCCTGCGCAAGGAGTTCCGGACCCGCCGCGGGACGCGGCTGGCCGTCGCCGGTCTCGACCTCCACGTCGAGGCGGGCGGGGTGCACGGCTTCCTGGGCCCCAACGGCTCGGGCAAGACCACGACGATCCGGATGCTGCTCGGGCTGGCCCGGGCCACCGCCGGCACCATGCGGCTGCTCGGCGAGCCGGTGCCCGACCGGCTCCCGCACGTGGTCGACCGCGTCGGTGCCGTGGTGGAGTCCCCGAAGTTCTCCCCGAACCTCTCCGGCCGGCGCAACCTGCTGCTGCTCGCCCGCTCCATCGGGGCGCCGGACTCCAGCGTGGACGCCGCCGTCGAGACCGTGGGCCTCGCCGGTCGCGAGGGCGACCGCTACAAGGCCTACTCCCTGGGCATGAAGCAGCGGCTCGCGATCGCCGCGACCCTGCTCAAGGAGCCGACGCTGCTCATCCTCGACGAGCCGACCAACGGTCTGGACCCGGCCGGCATCCGCGAGGTGCGCGAGACCATCCGCACCCTCGGGGAGTCCGGCACGACGGTGCTGCTGAGCTCCCACATCCTCGCCGAGGTCCAGCAGGTCTGCTCCTCGGTCACGATCATCGGCCAGGGCCGGGTGCTGGCCTCCGGCGCGGTCGAGGGGCTGCTGGGTGCCGCCGACCGCTTCCGGCTGCGCAGCACCGACACCGCGGCCGCCGCGGGCATCCTGCGCACGGCGGGACTCGCGGTCACCGGAGGCGAGCCCGACCAGCCTTCCGACGCGCTGCTGGTGCGGACCGACGACCCCGCGGCCGTGACCCGGCTCCTGGCCCGCGAGGACGTGTGGGTCACCGAGCTCGCCCCGGCGCGCCAGGACCTGGAGTCCTACTTCCTCTCCCTCACCGCCGGCGAGGGCCTGGCCGGACCGGGCACCGTGGGCCAGGAGCAGGCCTCGTGAGCGCCTCGACGCCGGGCCAGCTCCGGGTCGAGGTGACCCGGTTGCGCTGGCGCCGCGCGGTCCTGCTGCTCCTCGTCGCCGCCGTCGTCCTGCCCGCCCTGCTGCTCGCCGGCACCGCATGGGGCAGCCGCCCGATGAGCGAGGCCGAGGTCGACTCCCTGCTGTCCGACCGCTACGCCCAGCGCGAGGTGACCCGCTGCGAGCGACGTCCCGAGGCCTACCTCGAGATCGGGACCGACGACGCCGGCGCCTGCCGCGAGGTGATCGCCGGCTGGTACGGCGGGCGCCAGCCCCTCTCCCTGCAGAACGAGCTCGACGACGGCCTGCTGGCCGCGAGCACCCTCGTGCTGCTCCTGCTGGTCCTGGCCGGCACGACCTTCGTGGGCCACGACTGGAACACCGGGTCGATGAGCAACCAGCTGCTGTTCGAACCGCGACGCGGTCGCGTCTGGGCGACCAAGGCCGCCGCCCTGGTGCTGGTCGCCGGCCTGCTCGGCACGGCCGTGCTGGCGGCGTACTGGGCGGGGCTGCAGGGCCTGGCCGCCAGCCGGGACCTGCCGGTGCCCGACGGCGTGGTGCGCGACGGGTTCGAGCAGGTGCTGCGCACCGGCGCGCTCAGCGCGGCCGCGGCGCTGGCCGGCTACGCCCTCACGATGCTCTTCCGCAGCACCGTGGCGACGGTCGGCGTGCTCTTCGCCCTCGCCGTCGCCAGCGGTGCGGTCCTCGGCATCGTCGGCCAGAGCAGCGCGCGCTGGACCCCGCCGCTCAACGTCCTGGCCGTCGTCCAGGACGGGGCCTCGTACTACGACGAGTCGTCGGTGCCCCCCGAGTGCTTCACGGGCCGCGGAGGCGGTCCCGAGTGCGACGGCGAGCGCACCATCAGCGCCGCCGACGGCGGGCTCTACCTCGGCACCGGGCTGCTGGTCGTCGTGGCCGCGTCGGTCGTCTCGTTCCGCCGCCGCGACGTCCCCTGAGCCTCCGTGGGCGCCGCCCCGGACACGCTGGCAGGCACCCCCTCACCGATGTCCGGTGACCTGGCCCACCGGCGTACAGTCGAGGCCGTGGCACAGGCACCGGCACCCGACGGCAGGAAGCTCCTCCGACTGGAGGTCCGCAACGCGGAGACCCCGATCGAGCGCAAGCCGGAGTGGATCAAGACCCGCGCGAAGATGGGCCCGGCCTACAAGGAGCTCCAGGGCCTGGTGAAGTCCGAGGGCCTGCACACGGTGTGCCAGGAAGCCGGCTGCCCCAACATCTTCGAGTGCTGGGAGGACCGCGAGGCGACCTTCCTCATCGGCGGCGACCAGTGCACGCGACGCTGCGACTTCTGCCAGATCGACACCGGCAAGCCCGAGCCGCTGGACCGCGACGAGCCGCGCCGGGTCGCGGAGTCGGTGCGCACCATGGGCCTGCGCTACGCCACCATCACCGGCGTCGCCCGCGACGACCTCGAGGACGGCGGAGCCTGGCTGTACGCCGAGACGGTGCGCGCCATCCACGAGCTCAACCCCGAGACCGGCGTCGAGAACCTCATCCCCGACTTCAACGGCAAGCCCGACCTGTTGGCCGAGGTCTTCGAGTCCCGTCCCGAGGTGCTGGCGCACAACGTCGAGACCGTGCCGCGGATCTTCAAGCGGATCCGCCCGGCCTTCCGCTACGAGCGCTCCCTCGACGTGCTCACGCAGGCCCGCGACTTCGGGCTGGTCACCAAGTCCAACCTCATCCTCGGGATGGGCGAGACCCGCGAGGAGGTCTCGCAGGCGCTGGTCGACCTGCACGCGGCCGGCTGCGAGCTCATCACCATCACGCAGTACCTCCGCCCGTCGCTGCGCCACCACCCCGTCGAGCGCTGGGTCAAGCCCGAGGAGTTCGTCGAGCTCGCGGCCGAGGCCGAGGAGATCGGCTTCTCCGGCGTCATGTCCGGGCCCCTGGTGCGTTCGTCCTACCGCGCCGGTCGGTTGTACCGTCAGGCGATGGACGCCCGCCAGGGCGCCACCGTCTGACCCGTCCGCCCACCGGGCGTCCGCCCCCGGACCGCCAGAGAAGAACGAGGCACGCACCGCCGATGGCACGCAGCGAGAAGTCCGCCCGCACCCCGAAGGCCACGAAGGCGGAGCAGTCCGCTCCCCCGGCCCCCGGTTCGATGAACCGCCGCCAGCAGCTGGTCGAGACCTACCGGATCACCAAGCGCAGCGACAAGCACATCGGGCTGGTCCTCCTGGCGGCCTTCCTGGTCGCGGGCCTGGCCGGCTTCGGGCTCTTCTGGATCCTGCCCGGCAGCGGCGTCCTGGAGTGGATCCTCGCGGTCGTCGGCGGCACGCTCTTCGGCACCCTCGCGGTGCTCATCGTCTTCAGCCGGCGCGCCCAGAAGGCGGCGTACTCCCAGATGGAGGGGCAGCCGGGCGCCGCCGCCGCGGCGCTCAACATGCTGCGCCGCGGCTGGAAGGTCGACCCCGCCGTCGGCTTCACCAAGCAGCAGGACGTCGTGCACCGCGTGGTGGGTCCTCCGGGCATCGTGCTCGTCGGCGAGGGCCAGCCCAGCCGGGTCCGCTCGCTGCTGGCCGCCGAGCGCCGCAAGCACGAGCGGGTCGCCTCGGAGATCACCATCCACGAGGTCGTCTGCGGCCGCGGCGAGGGCGAGGTCCCGCTGCCCAAGCTGATGCGGCACATCCAGAAGAAGAAGCGCACACTTCGCCCCGCGGACATGACCGACGTGCTCAACCGGATCAAGGCGCTCGACGCCACCCGCTCGGCCGTCCCGCTGCCCAAGGGCCCGGTGCCGACGAGCATGAAGGGCCTGCGCTCGCAGATGCGCGGGCGCTGACCCTCCCCCGGCCCTCCTCTGGCAAGGCCTCAGCTCGCGCCGGTCATCGCCCCCATGTCGGTGACCTGGCCGGCCGGCGGGGCCTCGATGTCGACCTCGGTGCCCCAGTTCTCGAAGCGCATGACGACCTCGCCGGCAGTGGCGCCCATGTCGACGACCATCTGGGCGAAACGGCCCTCGTCGTCGAACCACAGGTCGTAGGTGACCTCCTCGGGCAGCGCGCCCGCGGCGGCCGGGTCGAGCTCCATCTGCTCGAACATCGCCTCGGAGTCCACGACCGCGGTGTAGCGGTCCAGCTCCTCGCCCCCGACCTCCTCCTCGCCGACGTACGTCGCGGAGACCAGGCCGGCCTCGATGATCTCGGCCTGCGCGCGCGGGTCGAGCTGGTTGGTGAAGGTGTCGCCCATCGGGTTGGCGGGGTCGTCGAGGTCGAGCTTGATGAACTTGTCGTCCATCTGGGCGATCCGCATGTAGATCACGTTGTCGACCATGACCATCGTCATCTCGCCCATGCCGCCCATGCCGCTCATCTCCATCCGCGTCGACGGCGGCTGGGTGCGGTAGTCGGCCTGGCCGACGGCCTCGATCTCCTGGCCGCCGGCGGTCATCTCCATGGTGATGTCGGCGGTGGTGGCCTCGTCGAACGCGGCGACCATCAGGTCGGTGAACTCCTCGGCGCTGATCTCCTTGCCCTCGGCCACCGAGACCTCGTCGGCGTCGCCCTCCGCTTCCGCGTCCGCCTCCTCCTCGGCACCCGCGCTCGAGCCGGCGGGAGCAGCGTCCTCGGTGGCGTCGTCACCTCCGCATGCGGTGAGGGCGGCGAGGCCGAGCGGGACGGTGAGGGCGATCGTGGCGAGACGGGTGCGCATGGCCTCGAGCGTAGGCCCTCCGCGGCGGGAGCGGCAGAAGCGGCAGGAGCCTCAGCGGACCGGGGCAGTCCGCCCCAGCGCGGTCTGCAGGGTCACGCAGACGGTGCCGGTGGCCATGTCGTGCAGGCCTCGACCGTCGGGGCGGAAGACCAACGGTGGGATGACCAGGCCCACGAGCAGCTGGCGACCGAAGGCCGGCAGGAGGTCGACGGGGCGGGGGTCGCCGTTGGCGCGGACGACGCGCAACCGGGTCGCGACCTGGCCGAAGGAGCCGCCGACGGTCGCGGTCAGCAGGGCGGACTCCACGACGAAGATCCCCAGCACGACGAAGTTGGTCCAGTCGCCGTCCAGCCACACGTCGCTGCCGACGAAGAAGATGAGGATCAGCGTGCACGCGAACCAGTCGACGGCCAGGGCGAGCATGCGGCGCGGCCAGCTGGCGGCCTCGAAGGCGACGGGTGCGGTCACGGGCCCAGCCTAGGTGGGGACCGGGAGGGCACCGGCGCACGGGTGGCGGCGACCCGGACAGGCTGTTACATCCCGGAAACACTTCCGATACGGTCGAGAAACCCCCGCCCTTCTAGGGTGAGGGCACACGTCTGCGGCAACGGTGCCGAGGGCTGTCCACTCTTCACAGATCGGCCGGCTGCCCCGCTGGGAGCGCGCCACAGGAGGACGAATGTTCCAGAGCTTCGACGAGCTCCTCAAGTACGTGAAGGACGAGGGTGTCGAGATGATCGACATCCGCTTCTGCGACCTTCCCGGCATCATGCAGCACTTCACGGTCCCGGCCTCCTCGTTCGACGAGTCGGTGGCCACGGACGGGCTGGCCTTCGACGGTTCCTCGATCCGCGGGTTCCAGGCGATCAACGAGTCCGACATGTCGCTGTTCCCGGACCCGACGACCGCCTTCATCGACACCTTCCGCACCGCCAAGACCCTCGCGGTGAACTTCTTCATCCACGACCCGATCTCGGGCGAGGCCTACTCGCGCGACCCGCGCAACATCGCCCGCAAGGCGCTGGCCTACCTCTCCACCACCGGCATCGCCGACACCGCGTTCTTCGCCCCGGAGGCGGAGTTCTACATCTTCGACTCGGTGCGCTACTCCACCGGCCCCAACGAGGGCTACTTCCACATCGACTCCGAGGAGGGGTGGTGGAACTCCGGCAAGGAGGGTGACAACCGCGGCTACAAGACCCGCTTCAAGGGTGGTTACTTCCCCGTCGCCCCCTACGACCACTACGGCGACCTGCGCGACGACATGGTCAAGAACCTCGAGGGCGCCGGCCTGCTCGTCGAGCGCGCCCACCACGAGGTCGGCACGGCCGGTCAGGCGGAGATCAACTACCGCTTCGACACGCTGCTCAAGGCCGCCGACGACGTGATGAAGTTCAAGTACATCATCAAGAACACCGCCTGGCACGCCGGCAAGTCGGTCACCTTCATGCCGAAGCCGATCTTCGGCGACAACGGTTCGGGCATGCACGTGCACTCGTCGCTGTGGAAGGACGGGGAGCCCCTGTTCTACTCCGAGACCGGCTACGGCGGCCTCTCCGACGTCGCCCGGTGGTACATCGGCGGCATCCTGGCGCACGCCCCCTCGCTGCTGGCCTTCACCAACCCCTCGGTGAACTCCTTCCACCGCCTGGTGCCCGGCTACGAGGCCCCGATCTCGCTGGTGTACTCCTCGCGCAACCGCTCGGCCTCGGTCCGCATCCCGATCACGGGTGCCAACCCCAAGGCCAAGCGCGTCGAGGCCCGGTTCCCCGACCCGTCGGCGAACCCCTACCTCGCGTTCTCCGCACTGATGCTCGCCGGTGTCGACGGCATCAAGAACAAGATCGAGCCGCCCGCGCCGATCGACAAGGACATCTACGAGCTCCCGCCGGACGAGATGGCCGAGATCGCCCAGGTCCCCACCAGCCTGGGGGCCGTCCTCGACGCGCTCGAGGCCGACCACGACTACCTGACCGTGGGCAACGTCTTCACCCCGGACCTCATCGAGACCTGGATCGACTACAAGCGCACCCACGAGATCGCGCCCGTGCAGCTGCGGCCGCACCCGCACGAGTTCGAGCTCTACTACGACATTTAGGGACAAGAGCTCAAACTCGAGCAGCGTCTGTGACCCGAAGGCCCCGGTTATCAAACCGGGGCCTTCGCCGTTGGCGATGCAACACGTGTTACTCGCGGGCCTTCCGATCGGCGACCCAACTACGAGAACGGTCGATTTCGGTCTGATAGGCGAGCCGCGGGTAGTCGCTCCACTTCGGGTTGCCGGGCCACAGGAGCTCGACCTCGACCTCGTTGTCGCGGACGGTGATGGAGTAGAGTTCCCTGGTGTCACGGCGCGAGCCGACGACCATACCGCTCAGGACGTGGTTACAGGTGAATCCGTCAATGCCCTCAGCCGTGGCCCCACGGACGAGGAAGGTGGCCATCAGGAACTTGAGCCACGGCGCCATGTGGTTCGCCTTGTCGCCGCCGTCATAGCTCAGGCAGCACCCCTGAGGGCACGAGGTCCAGTTGGACCATCCCCGAGGCGCACTTCTCGTGAGCTCGCGTAGGACCTCCTCATCCTCATCCGCCACACGGAGTGCACCGCCCGGCTCCTGCAGGAACGGCGAACCCGAGATCCGGTTGATGAACGACCGTTCGAGGGGCCCCAGCGGAGGCTCGAGCTGCAGGTAGCCGATGAAGTCTGTCTGATATCCCATGGACCACAGCCTCCGCGTCCTCGCGTGCTCGATCAACGCCCGGCAGCTCGGCTGTGGATAAGCCGGGGGCGGTCACAAGCTGGTGGGGTACGACTGATCGCGACCAAGGAGGGGCGATGTCCAACACCGAGCCATGGATGGGACCGTTGCCGGCCGCGCCGGGCTGCGACTGCCATGTCTGCCGACCGGATGAGTCGTACGACGAGCAGGACCGTCGTGTCATCGACACCGTGCTCAAGCACGGCTGGCAGGTGATCATGGTGGCCGCGGGCGCCGGCTGCGACGTCCCCGAACACCAGAACCACTCGGAGGCCGATCACAACGAAGGACCAGCCTTCGCCTACACGATCGGGCTCGGCCATCGTGTCGGCCACCCGGAACTTCTCATGTCGGGCTTGGACCACCGACTCATGCACCGGTGCCTCAACGGCGTCGCTGAACGAATCATGAATGGGTTGCGGCTGGTCCCAGGAGACGCGATCGAAGACGTCCTGGCAGGAGTGCCGGTGGCCGTTGAACGAGCGACCGACCTCGCTCTCGCGGAGACGGTCACCTGGTCGGGATGGTTCCATCGCCGCAAGCCCCAGGCACTGGCGCTCGTGTGGCCCGACCGCAATGGCGTCTTCGGGTGGCAACCCGGCGCTCCGTCGATCCTCGACGACCGCCAACCAACCGAATGGCGAGCCCCGATCAACCACACCGGGGGGCTAGCGCCCGATCCGCCCTGGGAGTTCCCCGTCCCGCCGGACCATCGAGCCTTCTCGTGCTCGCACGTGGTCGATGACGGGGACGCGGTTCTCTGGATTGCTCGCCAGAGAGACGGTCAACGCGGAGAGGACTGGAGCATCCACTGCGGCGCTAACGGTCACGAGACAGACGACATGCGAGTCGTCCACCTCGCACATCTGGTGCGTTCCGCCCCGTCTCTCAGGCGCATCGCCGACCTGGCTCTCGACGAAGAGGCCTGGCGGGACGACCCCGACAGCCCGTGGAAGCGGGCGGAACTCGTCGCGCCATGACGCCGTTCGAGCAGCCCAAGCCCTCGGGCTGGAGTCGACATCAACTGTCAACTATAGTCGACATATGATCGAGGTTCTCACAACGGAGGACTTCGACAAGTGGCTCAGGAAACTGAAGGACCGGACCGGCCGCCTGCGCATCGTGGAGCGCATCGACCGCCTGGCCAACGGCAACCCGGGTGACGTAAGACCAGTTGGCCAAGGCATCTCGGAGCTCCGACTGACGTACGGCCCGGGATATCGGGTCTACTACCTACAAGACGGCGACCTTCTGATCCTGCTCCTGATCGGCGGCGACAAGTCGAGCCAGCAGAATGACATCGAGAAGGCTCAGGAACTCGCATATGAATGGCGTGCAGATCGGCAAAGGAAGGAGGATCCCCATGAGCACCACTGAGAAGTACAAGCGGTTCGATCCCGCCGACTATCTGGACGACCTCGAAGACGTCGCGGGCTACCTCGCGATCGCTCTCGAGGAGTCCGGCGAGGACCCCACCGCGGTCCCCCGAGCCCTTGGCGTGATCGCTCGTTCGCAGAACATGAGCGAACTGGCCCGTCGCGTCGATATGAGCCGCGACGGGCTCTACAAGGCGCTCTCCGCCGAGGGAAACCCGACGTGGTCGACGATCCTCAAGGTGACGAACGCGCTCGGCCTACGCTTCGAACTCCACACTGCCGTTTCATGAGGCGGCCATGTGCCCCACGTTTCCCGGGTCATCAAACTCGACATGTCGTCGCCCGTCCCGGCCGGTCGAGGAGTTGTTGATGCGTGGCCCCGCCGTGACCCAAGGACTCTCACATCCCGAGTTTGCGCAGGTCAGCGCGTTGCGCGGTCAGACCTACGACATCTAGTCACGCGTGGGTGATGCCCACCGGCCAGGTGCCTGAAAACGGCCCCTGACCTGCGAAGACACCTTCCAACTTCTTCCAGCGTCAAGGGTCGCTTTTCGTTCGTCTGCGGCCCCAGTGCGCCCACGGCCCGTGATGGCTGGTCGGGAGCCAGGACCACGCGACCCCGGGCGAATGACGCCCAGCCGACTCCATAGTTGGACGTCTGGCACGAAGCGCAGCGCCATCGAGCTTTGGCGGTGAGAACGAGCCGTCCCGCAGGCGGAGTTACCCACTGCCCCGCACACCCTCGAACCGATCGACCCACCTGGCATGCCAACAACAGACAGGTCCGTCACAGCAACCGCACAGATAACTGGGCAAGAATTGCGCCATGAGACTCGCCCGTCCCGACGGTTCTCCGGTCCGCGTGCTGGTGGTGGACGACGAGGTCAACATCGCCGAGCTCCTCGCCATGGCACTCCGCTATGAGGGGTGGGAGGTGCAGATGGCCCACACCGGCACCGATGCGGTGGCAGTCGCACGGACGACCCGACCCGACGCCATCGTCCTCGACATCATGCTGCCGGACCTCGACGGGCTCGAGGTGCTGCGCCGCGTCCGGGCCGACACCCCGGAGGTACCGGTCCTGTTCCTCACTGCTCGCGACGCGGTCGAGGACCGCGTCGCCGGACTGACAGCCGGAGGCGACGACTACGTCACGAAGCCCTTCTCCCTCGAGGAGGTGGTCGCGCGGCTGCGAGCCCTGATGCGGCGCGCCGGTACGGCGGCGCAGCCCGAGGACCGCAACATGATCGTCGTCGGCGACCTCACCCTCGACGAGGACAGTCGGGAGGTGCACCGAGGCGGTCAGGAGATCACGCTCACCGCCACCGAGTTCGAGCTGCTGCGCTTCCTCATGCGCAACCCGCGACGCGTGCTCAGCAAAGCCCAGATCCTCGACCGGGTCTGGCAGTACGACTTCGGCGGGCAGGCGAACGTGGTCGAGCTCTACATCTCCTACCTCCGCAAGAAGGTCGACGCTGGTCGGGAGCCGATGATCCACACGATGCGCGGCGCGGGGTACGTGCTGAAGCCGGCGCCATGATCCGCGAAGCCCGAGCAGCCTCTCGAACTCTCACCTGGCGGCTGGTCGGCGTTGTCGTCCTTCTGGTCGCCCTGACCGCCGCCGTCATCGGTACCGCGACCACCGTGGCGATGCATGACCACCTGGAGGGCCGGCTCGACGCCGACGTGACTCGCGAGCTCGACCGTGCGCTGAACCGCCCAGGAGGCGGACCGCCTGTCGCGCTACCGCTGCCGGACGAGCCGGGCGACCGGTCCGAGGACTTCCGTGCCGGCTACGGCACGCTCGTGGCGGTGCTGCCTGCGACCGGGGAGGGTCGCGGCCTGGTGCTCTCCGAGCCCGACGGGAACCGCGCGTTCGACGCCGCTGAGCTCACGACCGCACAGCTCCGGTCACTCACGGAGCTCCCGGAGGCCGACGAGCCGCAGACCGTCGAGCTGGAAGGTCTTGGCTCCTACCGCGTCGCTGTCGCCGACCTCCCTGACGGGCAGGTCGTCGCGGGCCTGCCGCGGTCCGACGTCGACGAGACGATCACGAACCTGATCCGCCTCGAGCTCCTGGCCACGCTGGCCGGCCTGGTGGTCGCAGCGGCGGCGGCGGCGTTCGTCGTACGGCGTCAGCTGGCGCCGTTGCGCGAGGTCGCCGGCACGGCTCACCGCGTCGCCGAGCTTCAGCTCGCCACCGGCGACATCACGCTGGAGGAGCGGGTACCGACCAGGCTCACCGACGAGCGCAACGAGGTCGGTCAGGTGGGCAGCGCGCTCAACCGGCTCCTCGACCACGTCGAGGACTCGCTCGACGCCCGTCATCGCAGCGAGCAGCAGGTGCGACAGTTCGTCGCGGATGCATCCCACGAGCTGCGCACGCCCCTGGCGACGATCGCCGGCTACTCCGAGCTGGCCCGCCTGCGTCCCGATGATGACATCGCCTTGCGGACCGCACTGGCCAAGGTCGACGAGGAGTCGAAGCGGATGACCTCGCTGGTCGAGGACCTGCTCCTCCTGGCCCGGCTCGACGCCGGCCGCCCCCTCATCGCGGAGACCGTCGACCTCACCAGCCTGCTGCTCGAGGCCGTCAGCGACGCGCGGGTCCTCGCCTCGGACCACATCTGGCGACTCGACCTCCCCGACGACGTCATCGAGGTCCGGGCCGACGAGCAACGGCTCCACCAGGTGATCACGAACCTGCTCACCAACGCGCGCAAGCACACGCCGCCCGGGACCACGGTGACCGTTGCCGCCGATGCCGGCGGGTTCAGCGTCCACGACGACGGCCCCGGTTTCCCGCCTGACCTGGTCGACCGCGCCTTCGAGCGTTTCACCCGCGGAGATGCCGCTCGCCACCGTGAGGGCGGCGTCGGCCTGGGACTCGCCCTGGTGGCTGCGATCGTGGACGCCCTCGGCGGCCGCGTCAACCTGCGCAGCCGTCCCGGGGACACCACCGTCCAGATCCAGCTCGCTCCGGGAAGCCCGGCAGCGGGTGCCGCCTGACCCGCGAGCGGTGCGCTCCGGCTGAGTCGGACGCAGCTGCTCGCTACAAGCCGCGGACCTCGTCACGGAGCCTTTCCATCCTCGTGTCCAGGTCGGCTGCTGTGGCGGCGGCGTGGCTCAGCTCAGCCAGCAGCGAGGACGGCACCGTCGCTTCGTACTTGTAGTAGATGTCGTGCTCGACGGTGGCCCAGAAGTCCATGGCGATGGTGCGGATCTGCAGCTCCACGGGAACATGTTCGGTCCGGTCGGACAGGTAGACCGGGATCTTGATGTTCAGGTGCAGGCTTCGGTAGCCGTTCGACTTGGGCGTCGCCACGTAGTCCTCGACCTCGAGGACGGTGACGTCGGACTGACGCGTCAGCATGTCCCTGATCCAGTAGATGTCGGACACGAAGGGGCACACGACGCGCACCCCGGCGATGTCGAGCACCTCCTCCGCGATGGACTCGAGCGACGTGCCGCAGCCACGCCGGTCAGCCTTGGCGAACAGGCTCTCGGGCGACTTCAGGCGGCTCCGGACGTGCTCGATGGGGCTGCGGTCGTAGGTCTGCTCGAACTCCTCACGGAGGATTGCGATCTTCGTTGCCACCTGGTCGATCGCGAACTTGTACCTCAGCCGGAAACGGCTCACCTCTCGATGCACTCGGCGGAGATCATCCTCGCCGATGGGCAGGACGACGGCTGCGTCGCTGTCGTCGACGGTGCTCAACATGCTTTCTCCTTGTCGCGGTACGGATCGTTCGTGACATCGAACTGTCGGCACCTGTCGGGACCGCTGCCACCGGATGTGGGCGCGCTCGGAACATTCGGACACAGCAGGCTCACCCCGGCCGCGCCTCGGGGGTTGGCAGCGACCGGGGTGCGGATCGTGGGCGGCGGATCAGCCCTGCTGGGTCGAGTCCTGGGCTGCGTCGGACGAGTCGTCGTCCTGCGTCGTGCCCTCGTCGGGATCGGTGGGGTCGGGTTGGCCGTCCCCGTCGAAGTCGGGCGCCTGACCGGTGCCACCCGAGCCCGGGCCGGTTCCGCCATCGGTCTGTCCGTCCATCGGTCCTCCCGGAAGGTCGCGCATCCCGTCCGGAGGACCACCGAAGCCGTCACGGCCACGGTCGAAGTCAGGGACCTGCTGCGTCGCCGGGGCTCCGTCGCCGCCGACGGCGTACCCGACGCCGAAGCCGGCTCCGCCGATGGCGAGGGCGGCCACGGTGACGCCGGTCGCGAGCGCCCTGCGGCCGCGGAGGACTCCCCGGCTCCACCTGCGCGGGGCGGTCGGCGTGGCGGCGGGTGGAGTGCTGACCGCCTCCGCATCCTCGTGACGGATGGGCTGGGCGGTGTTGCTCGTGCCGGTGGTGGGCTCGGACGCGTGCGGGTCCGGGCTCGTGGGGTGGGCTCCTGAGATCATGTCGTTTCTCCTGGTGTGTGTCGTAGGTACGCGCGGGGGGAGCGCGGCTCAGCCGCCCATGGGGCCGTGGCCCCCTGCGGGCGCGTCGCCGGCGGTGACGGTGGTGTCGCTCCCGTCGACGGAGACGGTGTAGGTCGTGCCTTGCTCGACGTCGGCGGACGAGAAGACGACCGAGGCGAAGTCCTTCTCGACCGTGTATGTCGCGAGCTCCGTGCCGTCGTCGTCGGTGATGACGACCTCGGACCCGGCCACGGCGGTGGCGGGCAGGGCGGTGGCGATCCACCCCTGGACGGAGTCGGCCGAGGGAGCGACCATCATCCCGGAGCTACCGGTCGCGACCAGGGTCCCGCCCGTGACCTCGAAGGTGCCGTTGACGTCCAGGGCGCCGTTGCCATCAGCGGTCGGACCGTAGACGGTGATGTCACCTCCGGTGATCGTGGCGTGACCGTTGGAGTCGAGCCCGTCGCCGCTGGACCAGACCTCGACGGTGCCGCCGTTGATGACCAGGTTGAGCGAGTCGTCGACTTCCATGCCGGCCCCGCCCGGACCTCCGGCGGGGGGTCCACCGACGCCGTCGGTGGCGGCCCTGTCGTCGGCGGACGCGACGTTGATGCCGTCGTCCGCGGCGTGCAGCTGGACGTCACCGTCATCGATGATGACCACAGAGGCCTCCAGGGCCTCGTTGGATCCCACCACCTCGACCGTCCCGCCCGCGATGAGGATCTGGACGGCCTTGACGGCGTCGTCCTGGGAGTTGACGGTCACGGTGCCGTCCTCGATGAGCACGAAGCCGGAGCCGGCGTCAGCGCTGTTGTCGGACTTCAGACCGTCGTCGACCGCGTCGACCGTGACGTCGCCGCCCGTGATCGCCAGGTAGTCCTTGCCGATGATCCCGTCGTCCGGCGAGGTGACCTCGACAGTGCCCCCCGCGATGACCAGGCCGTCCTTGCCGACGATGCCGTTGTTCGCGTTGCCCGTCACGGTGAGGGAGCCCGTGCCACCGATCGTGAGGTCGGCGGTCGAGTAGAGCGCGCCGGTCGGCGCCTCCTCCGAGGTGTCGTCGTAGGTCGTCGCGTCAGCCAGGGTGTTGCTGGTCCCGTCGGCGAGCACCACCACCACCGATTGTGCGTCCACGACGTCGATGGCGGCGGTCGTGTCCGAGGTGATGGTCGCGTCGTCGAGCACGAGCCGGACGACCCCGTCGAGCGCACTGTCGACGACCACCTGCCCGGTGAGGTCACCGCTGAGCCGGTACGTCCCGGCGGTGGTGATCGTCACGGTCCCGGCGTCGGTCGACACGGCGTCGCTCTCAGCGGTTGCCGTGGAGCCCTGGAGGCTCACGTCCACGACGTCGGACTCGTCGTACGCCGTGTCGCCCGCCTCGACTTCGACGTTGTCGGCGCCTGCGTCGGCCACCGTGGTGGCGTCCGTGACCGCGGCCGTGCTGGCCGATGATCCGCCCGAGGACGTGCTGGAGCTCGTGGGTGACGTGGAGCTGACGGCGGTCGACGAGCTGCAGCCGGCAAGGAGGGCGGTGGCAGCGGTGGCAGCCAGAGCCTGTCGGAACGTGGAGAGTCGCACGGTAGTACCTTTCGAGAGCGTCAGGCCGGGATGCCTGGTGATGACGACTCTGCTCGGGCGACCTGTCCGCGAGATGGCCTGTCCTTGTGAGGCTCCTGTGAGCTCGCGAAGACGAACCGCCGCTGCGCCGAGAAGCTCACCGCCAGGAGCGAGCTCGGTGACGAGCTGTGCAGGAAGGAGCGCGAGCCCCACGCCGACGAGGGACGCGAGCAGCAGGTAGTTGGCGGTGAGCAGCGCCGCGGCCAGGGCGGGGTGGTGAGCGTCGTGTGGCGCGACTTCCCGGCGGCCGTGCGGAACATGGTCGTCGTCACTCCTGCTCGGCGACGAAGTCGCGGATGGCCTGGGCCTCGTCGGCCACGGTCGCAGGGTCCACGAGGTCGCTCGCGTGGTCGGTGAGCACGCCGGCCCAGCGGTCGACGACCTCCTCCGCCACGCCGCTGCTGTAGAGACTGGCGACTAGGTCGGTCTTCGCCTGGGTGACGAGGTCGTCCCACTTCTCCACGGCGGTGAACCGCTCGACGAGCACGTTCGACCTTCCCCCCATGCCACCGAATCCCATCCCGCCGGGGCGAGCACCCCCGTCAGGCATCTCCATGCCCTCAGGAGGTTCGAAGCCCTCCGGCGGCTCGAAGCCGTCGGACGGGTCGAACCCCTCCGGTGGTTCGAAGCCCTCGGGCCGCTCGCCATCCCCACCGAAGGAGCGACCGCCGCCGCCCGGTAAACCGCCGAAGGCGAGGTTGTGGTCCCACGCGACGACGGTGAATCCGCCGGACTCTGCGTCGTAGCGCAGGTACGAGTTGTTGCCGGGTCCGTCGATGTCGTCGAAGTTGCCGATGAGGTCCTGGAAGGCGAGGTAGCGCGCGAACGCCTCGACGTCGAGACGCTCCGCTAGCCCCTCCTCGAACTCCGCGTCCGTGCTGTTGTTGACGAAGTCCAGCAGCTCGATCAACGGGGTGAGGTCCTCCTCACCGGTCTCCTGGTCGAAGATCTCGTCGTACGCGTCCGGGTCGGTGCCCCGCCAAGACCAGTCGCCGCCGGCCTCGGCCTTGTAGAGGATGCCCTCGGTGGTGAAGTTCTCCTCCTCCCACTGCTCGTCCAACGCCTGCACGACCAGTCGCAGCTGCGCGTCGCCGCCGTTGACCGAGAACGACGCTGGTACGGCGTGCTCGCTGGCCAGTCCCGCCTCGGCGAGCAGCTCGAGCGCCACCGCCTCGTTCAGCGCGGTCTCGCTGCTGTTGGACCGGATGACGAAGTCGGTCCAGCCGTCCAGCGACTGGTCCTCGACGAACTCGTCGAGACGGACCAGCCACGGGAGCTCCGCAGGGTCAGCGCCGTCCTCCAACCCGCGCAGGGACGAGTTTCCCTTCAGGCGCATCCCCACCCGCTCGAACGTCTTGCCGTCGATGGTGACGGTGGCCTCGACCCACTCCTTCTCCGAGGTCTCCTGGTAGACGTCGATCATGTCGGCGACGGCGTCGGCGTCCACGTCCACCGTGATGTCGTGCACCGTGCCGGCGTCCCAGATGCCCTCCCCTTCTCCCACGGAGGCGGCCGAGGTCGCCACCGACCCGGCGGCCGCGCTGGACTCGTCGCGGAGCACGGCGACGGCGGTACCACCTCCGATGGTCAAGACGGCGAGCACGGCCAGCGCCGCCGTCAGCCGCTTGGGTGTGCCGAAGAGCGACCGTCCCGACGCGTCGGGCAGGTTGTCGTGGGAATTGTCAGACGTCATGAGGGAGCTCCTGTCGGATCGAGAGTGCGGGGGCAAGGTCGCGGGTCACGACGCGGTGCCAGCGGTTGCGGGGCAGCTCGGGCGTCAGGAGGGCGAGCCCGGTGCCGTACTTGGAGATGCGAACGGGGCGGTGCCCCAGCGCCCAGAGTCGGCGGTCGAGAGGGCCGGCCGATCCCGGGGGGCTCTTGGTCTCCACGACCAGCGCGCCGTCGAGCCCGACGCTGCCGGACGCGGAGGACCAGAGCAGGTCGCCGTCGACCGTCGCCCGTCCGCCGCCGTCCGGGAGCAGCAGGGTGGTGCGCCGGTACGCCGTGCGCAGTGTCGCGACGAGGCCGACTGCGTCCACCCCGCGAACCCCCGCTCCGGCGAGCCGTTCACCGACCCAGGCCGTCGCCTCGGCGCTGAGCTCTTCGCTGGACGAGCTGTGGCACGGCATCCGTTCCTTGACGGTCTCCCCCCGGCCGCTGCGGGTCTTGACCTCGAGCCACTGCTCGCCCGTGTCCGCGTACAGCCGGGTGCGGACCTTCCATCGGCGGCGACGGGGGTGCGCCGACCCTGCCCAGCTGGTCAGGTCCGTGGTGTCGAAGTACGTCGACTCATAGCGGAACGCGCGCCGGTCGTCGATCTCGAGGACTCGCAGACCGCGCACGCCGGAGACCAGGGCACCGAGGTCGCGGAGCGGCACGACGTACTTGCGGTCGGTGCGGGTGAGCAGCTGGGAGGTGGAGTTGACGCTCTCGAGGTCGACGGACGGCAGCTCAGCGAGGGCGTCCATGTCAGCGGGCCGCGAGGGTGTTCGACGCGGCGCCGGTGGTGCGCTCCGACTCGGGCATGGTCGCTCGTGACGCCTGCTGCGCATAACGCACGTCGACGGTCGTCGAGTCGTTGACAAGGTCGACGCGCAGCGGGACAGCACGGTGGATGCGGGCGTCCAGGACCAGCTCGAGACGCTCAACGAGGTCCGCTTCATTCGTGATCGCCGAGTCGAGCACCACGATCTGCTGACGGGCGCCTCGGCGAAGTGCGGCGGTGTCGGCGACCGCCATCACGCCGACGACCAGGCCCATGAGGGCCACGGCGAGCGTCGGGTCGTCGAAGCCCAGGCCGCCGATGAGGCCGAGCGCGAGGGAGGAGAAGTAGTAGGCGATCTCGTGCTGTCCCAGCTCGGCGGAGCGCAGACGGATGATGGACAGCACGCCGAACAAGCCCAGTCCCAGGCCGATGGTGGCGGCGCTGCTCGACAGCGCGATCGTGACGGCCAGGACACCGACGTTCACGGCGAGGAATGCGACGACGAGGTCCGCACGCCGGTGTCGCGGGAAGTAGATGGCCAGGGCCAGGACGAGGACGGCGGCGACGTCGGCGCCGGCGAGGAGGTACGTCATCATGCGAGAAGTCCTTGGGTTCGAGGAGGGTGCCCCCACGATGGGCGGCACACCTGGTGAGGGGCTGGCGTAGGGCTGTGAGGCACCTGTGGGTGACGGCGCGCCAGCGGGGCGCGGCCGTCGGGCTCAGGCGACGGGGGCGCGCCCGAGGGTGAGGTCGGCGCTGTGGGCCTCACCCAGCGAATCGGTCCAGGCGACCCGGACCTCGTCGCCGGCGTCGTGCGAGGCGACAGCCCGGCGTAGCGCCGCGATGGTCGGTGTGGCCGTCCCGGCGACGGCGGTGACGATGTCGCCCGCCCGGAGGCCGGCCTCGTCGGCCGCGCCGCCCTCGAGGACGGCTGCGATCGTGGCCGCTCCAGTCCCCGAGACGAGCTGCACGCCGAGGAAGGCGTCGTACCCGACCGAGACGGTCGAGGACTCCTCCCCCGACAGGATGTCGTCGGCGATGCGGAGCACCCGCCGGATCGGGATGACGTAGCCCACGATGTCGCTGCGCCCGCTCGACGCTGCGACGTTCATGCCGACGACATCCCCGTCCCCGTCGAGCAGGGCGCCCCCGGAGTCGCCCGAGATGATGTCGGCGTCGACCTCGATGAGGTTGCGGATCGTCGTCTCGGTGCCGTCGTCGTTGCTCACCGTGACCGGCTCGTGCGGGTCGGTCACGGTGCCCGGGGCCGCGGTCAGCGTGCCGCCGTCCCCGCCGGCGTCACCGACCGCAGTGACGGCGTCCCCGACGTCGAGCGTGGCGGTGTTCGTCGTGACCTCTGGCATCGAGGGCGCGTCGACGAGCAGCAGGACGGCGACGTCATGGGTTGCGTCGGTGCCCAGGACCTCAGCGTCGTAGGTCTCACCCGTCGTGGCCACCGTGACGGTGACCTCGGTGCTTCCTTCGACCACGTGGTGGTTGGTCACGACGACGCCGTCGTCGCCGTCGATCACCATGCCGGTGCCCGCTCCCTCGCCTGACCCGAACTCGACCACCGTCGAGACCATGACCACTCCCCGTGACTGCGCGGTCGTCGCGTCGGTCGCGTCGAGACCCGCGGTCACCGGGACCTGGTCGTACGGCGAGGCGTAGCCGCCGTACGGGCCGAGACCCGCATTCCGGCCATAGCCGCCGTACCCCAGGCCGAACGCTGGGTCGGCGGGGCTGCCCGGCCAGTCGACCTCAAGCGCGCTAGCCGGTGGAGGAACCGTGGCCGCGTGGGCCGGCACCACCGTCAGAACGGTGGACGCCGCGAGCGCGGTCGCGGCGACCGTCGCGCCGGCGCGGCGAAGGGCGGGTCGCAGGAAGAACGGCTGGCTCATGGGTGCTCCTCGATGTGCTGCGGGTTGGTGAGACCAACCTGTGGCGCGAGCTTGTGAGGAGCCTGTGCGCACCGTGGCAAGAGCTTCTGAGATCGTCGGGAGTGACACGCCGGGAGGTGTCAGAGCACGCGGGTTCTTGGTCCATGACCATGGGCAGAGCCGTGAAAGGGTCAAACTGGTGTCCAACCGCCGTCGCGGCGCGCGTTGCGACTCGGTGACGTGCGGCCCCGGCGCGGCCCACGAGCCCCCTGAAATCGAGCGTTTGCGCAGGTCAGCAGCCATCCCGCGTCAGAACTACGACATCTGAGTCGCTGACCTGCTGCACCCGAGGGCCCCGTCGCGCAAGCGGCGGGGCCCTCGGGCCTGTGGAGAGAGCCCGACGCCCGGACGCGGATCCTGCTTGCATCGCTCGCATGAGCGAATCCACCCACGTACACCCTCTGAGCGCGCAGGACACCCGGTGGCTGCTGCGCGAGGTCGAGGCCGTGCTCCGCACGCGCGGTCATACCTGGACCCTGGTCGACGGGCGCGCCTTCCAGCTGACGGACGGGCCGATCATGGGGCTCGACAACCTGGCGCGACGACTGCACCTGGCGCCACGGCGGGCATGGCGTCGTCTGGTGCAGGAACAGGTCACGACACTCCTCTCGGGCTTCGACCCGACGGCGGCGATCCGGGCTGAAGACCTGCGGGTGCGGCTCGTGAATCCGGCAACGATGCCCGACCTCGAGTACGAACCACTCCGCCCGCTGCCGCGTCTGCACGGAGTGCTGTCGGCCCAGGGTCCTGGCCTGACCGCACTGCTCGGCAAGCTCCACACCGTGGAGGTCGAGCGCGACGACGCCTACGCCCGTGCGCTCGAGAACCTCGCGGCACTCCCGCTGCCACAACACGTACGTCGTCGCCTCGACCCCGACCTCCCAGGCTCGTGGGTCGACGTGCTCCGCGCCGACGACTCCTTCGGAGCCAGCCGCGTCATGGTCCTGCCTGAGGTGCTGCGCCGGACCCTGCGCCGAGAGATCCCACCCTCCGGCGTCCTGGTCGCGGTCCCCCACAAGTTCGAGATGTGGCTGCACTTCCCGGTCGATGACTCCGTGCTGGACGTGTCCGTGGGGATGGCCTTCGACGCGCTCTGCGCCTGGGCCCAGGAGCCGTTCCCGCTGTCCCCGCACGTCTACCTGGTCTCACCCGACATGCACGCCGAGGTCCTGGTGGCCGCCGACGCCGAAGGGGCGTCGCTGGATCACCGTCGCCTGCGGCAGCTCATCCGCAGCCTGCCGCCCTCAGCGGCTGCCTGACCCGACCGCTCGTCCGGGTTGCCCGGGTCGCCGGCGGACGACCGGCTACCGCTCCGCGCACACCGCGTGGAGCGCGATCCGGGCGGCCTCGGCGACCAGCGCGTCGCGCGGCTCGGCGTCCGCGGTCTCCCCGCGCGTCAGCACGGCGAGCACGATCGGCTCCCGGCCCGGCGGCTCGAGGAAGGCGATGTCGTTGCGCGTGCCCCAGTCCGCGGTGCCGGTCTTGTCGCCGACCACCCAACCCTCGGGGGCCGCCGCGCGCACCAGGTCGTCGCCCGTCGTGTTGCGCCGCAGCAGGTCGACCAGCACCTGCCGGTCGCCCTCGCCCAGCGCGTCGCCGACCGCGAAGGCGGCCAGGCTCTCCGCGAGGGCACGCGGCGTCGAGGTGTCGCGCGGGTCGCCCGGCGTGAAGTCGTTGAGCGTGGGCTCGGTGCGCACGGCCTCGGTGGTCTCGTCCCCCACCTCCGCGAGCGCGCGGTCCAGGCCGGCCGGGCCTCCCACGAGCTCGAGGAGCAGGTTGGCGGCGGTGTTGTCACTGACCGTGACGGCGGCCTCGAGCACCTCGGCGACGGTGAGCCCTCCGTCGACGTGCTGCTCGGTCACCGGCGAGTAGTCCACGAGGTCGGCCTCGGTCCACCGCAGCCGCCGCTCCAGGCCGGCCTCCGGCAGCCGGTCGAGCACCACCGCGGCCAGGAGCGCCTTCACCGTGGAGGCGAACGCGAACCGTTCGTCCTGGCGGTGCCCCACCGACTCCCCCGTGCCGGTGTCGAGCAGGTGTACCCCGACGCGTCCGCCCTCCCGACGCTCGAGCCGGTCGAGCCCGTCGCCCAGCGCGGCCTGACCCCCGGTCGCGCACGTCGGGGTCGCCGGGCTCGACGCGGCCGGTTCGCCGGACGTCGTACGGCGGTCCGGTGCCGTGCCGGTGGACCCAGCGTCCTGCTCGCCCGTCGTGGCGCAGCCCAGCGACAGCGTCGCCGTCGCGGCCAGGACCACCAGCATCCCCGGCCTGCCTGCCGGTCGCCGCCCCCTCATGCGCTCCCCCAGGTCCGCAGGACGGCGTCCAGCTGCTCGAGCGCCCGCACCCACGACTCCTCGGCAGGCGGGCTGCTGCCGGCGAAGGCACCGCCGCCCTCCAGCTCGATGAAGCCGCGCAGCAGGCTGCCGACCAAGCGGGCGGCATGCACCTGCTCCCCGGCCGGGACCGCGTAGCCCCGCAGGACCGCGAGCAGGTGGTCCGCGTGGCGCCGCCCCGCACCGAGGAGCTCCGCGTCGACGAGGCCGGCGCCCGCTGCTCCCGCCGCGGCGAAGCGGCCCGGGTGCTCCGCGGCGTACGCGCGGTGGGCGTCGGCCAGCGCGACCAGGGCATCGGCGCCGGCCAGCCCAGCGAGGGCGCGGTCCACGCGGTCGGCGAGCTCGGTCAGGGCTAGTGCGGCGACGGCCGCGCGCAGCTCCTGGGCGCCCGCGACATGGGAGTACAGGCTGGGCGGGCGCACCCCCAGCTCGCGCGCGACGGCGCTCACCGTGAGCGCAGCGGCCCCGTCCCGGTCGGCGAGGCCGGCGGCCGTCGCCACCACCCGCGCCCGGTCCAGGCCGGCCCGGGTCACCGGAGCACCCGCCGCAGGAAGGCGCCCAGGTTGTCCTGCAGCCGCTCGGTGCGCCGCTCGGCCGGGATGGTCTCGGCCACCGTCGAGACCGAGGGCGCGGGCAGCGTGCCTCGGGCGTACGCCGAGCACCGCAGGTCCGCGCAGACCTCGGCACCCGTCGTGTTGCCGTCGCGGCCCGCGCGCCCGGCCCGGTTGGCGACCATGAGCGCGACGCCGCTGCCCGGGTGGACCGTGCAGCACCACGAGCACATGCGTGCCCGCCCGGACCCGCCCTGGTTGCGACGCAGCCGGACGCCCACGGGCTCGCCCTCGTGGGGCACGACGACGGCGGCCTGCAGGGGTGCGCGCGGGTCGACCCAGCCGAGGTAGTCCAGCTCGGGCCACGCGACGAGGTCGAGGTCGGGGACGGTCATCCGGGCCACCTCGCCCCGGCTGCAGTTGACGAAGGAGCCGCGGATCTCGCGTTCGGTGAGGGCCAGCATGGCGACGACGCTACGTTGCCTATGCCCTATAGGCAAAACCCTACGATTCGTCGGTGGCAGGACCAGTCAGGGCGCCCCCCGCGGCTCCTCGTGGTCCAGGACTTCGCTCAGCTCGTCGACGACCAGCAGGTCGTGGCGCACCTGCCCGGCCCGGAACGAGGCGCGCCCGATCAGGTGGCTCGACACCACGCTTGTGGTCATCTGCAGCACCACGACCAGGGCGAGCAACGCCACGGTCGAGGGGTCGCGCAGCCCCAGGCCCACCCCGAGGACGACCAGCACCGTCCCGAGCACCTGCGGCTTGGTCGCGGCGTGCATCCGGCTCAGCAGGTCGGGCATCCGCAGCACCCCGATGGCGGCGATCAGGGCGAGCAGTGCGCCGGTGAGCAGGCAGGCCGCCGCGGCGACGTCGAGCGCCACCGTCCACGTCATCGTCGGTCCCCCCGCATCTCCTCGGCGCCGTCGCGTCCGGCCTCCAGGTCGTCGCTGCGACTGGCGTAGCGCGCGACGCTGGCCGCGCCGACGAAGCCGAAGCCCGCGAGCACCAGCACGATCGGCAGCGCGACCGTCTTCCCCGTCGACGCCACGTGCAGGCCGATGCCGCACACAGTGACGGCGACGAGGACGTCCAGCGCGACGCTGCGGTCCAGGATCGTCGGGCCGATGGTGGCTCGGATCGTCAGGAGGATCGCCGCGGCCACGAGCATCGCGGTCGCCAGGAGGAGCACGACGCTCACGCGACCACCTCCTCGCTCGCGCGGGGCGGCAGCGCGGCCAGGACCCGCTGCTCCAGCTCCAGGGCGCTGCGACGGAACGCCTCGGCCGCCTCGGCGTCGGGCACGTCCAGGACGTGCAGGTAGAGGGTGTGGGTGGAGCGCCGCGCCTCGACCACCACCGAGCCCGGGACCAGCGAGAGCATTGCTGCCACCAGGGTCAGCACGAAGTCCGAGGAGCTCTCCAGGTCCACGGCCACCACGGCGTTGCGGACGTGGCCCCGGGTCAGCACGACCCGCGAGACCTGCACGCTGGCGCGGACGACGTCGACGAGGAAGCGGCCCAGCAGCGCCAGCAGCAGGAGCGGACGCACCCGGGCGGCGAGGTCGACGGGCGGCAGCGGGAAGACCAGGCAGGTGCCCACCGCGACCAGCACCCCGCCCAGGACGTAGAGCGGCGCGACCGAGCCCCAGAGGGCGAGCCAGACCAGGGTCAGCACCACCACCGCCGGGAGCTGGACCGCGCGGTGCCGCGCCGGTCGCGAGGTCCCGTCGCGCCGGGTCCGGGTCACCGGGCTCATCGCAGGTCCTCCCCGAGGACCGAGGTGAGGTAGGGCCGCCGGTCGTGGAGGTCGACTGCCGCTCGGTCGCCGTAGGCGTAGAGCGGACCGGCCACCAGGGTCAGCACCACGCTCAGCGCCACCAGGAGCCCGGCGGGCAGCAGCATGCCCAGCGGAGAGTCCTTCGTGTCCTCGCCGGCCTCGATCAGTGTGTGGAAGTCGCGGTCGGGGGTGTCGTCGTCGCCCAGGCGCCGCGCCTCCTCGATGTCCTGCTTGGACACCACCCCGCGGGGCGTGTGCACGTGGCCGCGGTGCTCGTGCACGAGCCCGGTGTCGTGGCCCGGGATCGGCTCGCCGTCCCCGCCGATGGCCGCGAGCGCCTCGTGCGCCTCGCGGGGCGTGCGCCAGAACGCCACCGCCCAGGTCTTGGCCACGGCGTACAAGGTCAGGAGGCTGGTCAGCGCACCCGCACCGACCAGGGTCCAGGCCAACCAGCCATCGTCCGCCTGCGCGGCCTGGAAGAGCCCGACCTTGCCGATGAAGCCGGAGAAGGGAGGGATCCCCGCGAGGTTCATCGCCGGGACGAAGAAGAGCACCGCGAGCAGCGGGGCGATCCGCGCCAGCCCGCCGATCCGCATCAGCGCCGTGCTGCCGGCCCGGCGCTCCACCAGCCCCAGGACGAGGAAGAGCGCGGTCTGGATGGTGATGTGGTGGACGACGTAGAAGGTCGTGCCCGCCGTGCCGAGCCGGCTGGCGAGCGCGATCCCCATCACGAGGTAGCCGATGTGGCTGACCAGCGTGAAGGAGAGCATGCGCTTGATGTCCGACTGCGCCACCGCGCCCAGGATGCCGACCAGGAGCGTCAGCAGGGCCGCCCACAGCAGCAGGTCGGTGAGCGGGCTGTCGGGGAAGAGGAGGGTCTGCACCCGCAGGATCGCGTAGACGCCGACCTTGGTCAGCAGCCCCGCGAAGACGGCCGTCACCGGCGCCGGTGCCGTCGGGTAGCTGTCGGGCAGCCAGAAGGAGAGCGGGAAGACCGCCGCCTTGATGCCGAAGGTGGTCAGCAGCAGCAGCTGCACCAGCAGCGACACGTGGTCCGGGAGCTCCTCGAGCCGCACCGCGAGGTGGGCCAGCGTGAGGGTGCCGGTGGCGGCGTACACGACCGCCAGGCTGATGAGGAAGAGCGTCGAGGACAGCAGGTTGACCAGGACGTAGATGGTGCCGGCACGCAGGCGGGTCGCGGTGCCGCCGAGCGTCAGCAGCACGTAGCTGGCGAAGAGCAGCATCTCGAAGCTGACGAAGAGGTTGAACAGGTCGCCGGCCAGGAAGGCGTTGGCGACGCCGGCGACCAGCACCAGGAACGTGGGGTGGTAGACCGAGATCGGCGCACCCTCCTCGTCCTCGGTCATGCCCTGGGCGACGGAGTACGCCAGGACCGCGAGGGTCACGACGGCACTGACCAGCAGCATCAGCGCGGCCAGCCGGTCGGCGACCAGGACGATCCCGAGCGTCTCGGGCCAGCCTCCGATCCACACGGTCTGCGGGCCCTCCCGGTCGGCCTGCACGAGCAGCACCGCGGCGACCGCGACGACCGCGACGAGCACCAGCAGGCTGAGCCACCGCTGGACCCGCGGGTAGCTGGAGAGGGCGAGGGAGGCCCCCGCCCCCAGGATGGGCAGCAGCACGGGCAGCGGGACCAGCGCGCTCACGTCGTGCCCCGCTCGTCGTGCAGCGCGACCACCGGGTCGTCCTCGGGCGCCTGACCGGCGTCGCCGCTGGAGTCGTCACCGGGGTAGTCCGACGTGGTGGCCTGGTAGGCGTCGGAGGTCGCGTCGCGCAGGGCGAGGCGACGCACGGTGGCGTCCTCGACGTCGTCCTGCACGTCGTCGTGACCGTTGAGCTGCCAGCTGCGGTAGGCCATGGCCAGCACGAAGGCGGTGGTCGCCAGGGTGATGACGATCGCGGTGAGGACCATCGCCTGCGGCAGCGGGTCGGAGATCCCCGTGGTCACCCCGTCCTCCACGATCGGGGCCCGGCCCGCAGGACCCCCGGCGACGAGGAAGGCCAGGCTCACGGCGTTGCCGATCATCACCAGGCCGACCAGGACCCGCGACAGGCTGCGCTCCAGCAGGAGGTAGACCCCGCAGCCCATCAGCCCGGCCGTGATGACGACCAGCGTCAGGTTCACCTCCATGGCGGTGCCTCCCACGTCGTGGACCTCATGCCGGACTGCCCTCCGCCTCGCGCAGCGCGCGCTGAATGTCGCGGTCGATCTGGGCTCCGAGGGCCCGCAGCAGGTCGAGCACCAGGCCGACCACCACGAGGTAGACGCCGATGTCGAAGAGCACCGACGTCACCAGCTTCACCTCGCCCACGACCGGCAGCACCGCCTCGAGGATCGCCGACTGCAGCACCACCCCGCCGAAGGCCATCGGCAGCACCGCCGCGAGCGCAGCGATCGCCAGGCCCAGGCCGAT
This sequence comes from Nocardioides sp., assembly GCF_030149505.1. Taxonomy (GTDB): domain Bacteria; phylum Actinomycetota; class Actinomycetes; order Propionibacteriales; family Nocardioidaceae; genus Nocardioides. Next base: position 78,015 of record NZ_JASBRN010000045.1, on the reverse strand, counting down.
CAGCCGCCCGGCGTCCACCGGTGCGGCCTCGTTGAGCTCGTAGCGGCCGCCGGCGAGGTAGCGCACGACGAGCGCCAGGCCGGTCGTCATCCCCGCGGCGAACCCTCCACCCGGGGCGTTGTGGCCGGCCAGCAGCAGGTAGATCGAGACCACGATCAGGGTGTGGAAGAGCATCCGCACGACCACCTCGAGGATGATCGAGCGCTTCTCGGGCGGCAGGGTGCGCGAGCCCGGGAGCCAGGCGCGCCGTCCGGTGGCCGTGGGGATCTTGCGCACGCCCTTCGGGTACGGGATGTCGTGGACACGCCGGATGTCGGTGCCGCGCGCGTTGACGAAGACCAGGCTCGCGACGCCGGTCGCCGCGGCCACGAGCACCGCGATCTCCCCCAGCGTGTCCCACGCGCGGGTGTCGACTAGCACCACGTTGACGATGTTGTAGCCACCGCCGTACTCCACCGCCTGCTCGGGCAGGGCGGCCGAGACGGGCTCGGCGGTGCGCGCCGAGCCGGCGACGAGCAGGAACCCGGCCGTCACCACGCCCACCGCGAGGCCGAGCGCGGCGCGGACGTAGCGCTGGCGGCTCAGCGGCCGGTCGGTGAAGTACTCCGGCAGCCGGCGCAGCGCCAGCACGAAGACGACGAGGGTCAACGTCTCGACCAGCACCTGGGTCAGCGCCAGGTCGGGCGCGCCGTGCAGCACGAAGAGGTACGCCGTGCCGTAGCCCGTCACTCCCACCAGCAGGATCGCGCGGATCCGCCGACGGCTGCGGGTGGTCATCACCGCCGCGACGAGCACGACCGCCCCCACGGCCGCCTGCGCGGGGGTGTCCCAGAGCTCGATGCGCACGTCGCCGACCCCGGCGAGCAGCGTCGACCCGGGCAGCAGCACGACGACGAGCAGGATGATGCCGAGGTACGCCGCGGCCGAGCCGCGCTGCACGACACCGGTCACCTCGACCGCGGTGCGGTCCAGGGACCGCATGACCGCGCGGTAGCCCCGCTCGCCGCTCCAGTCGTGCGCGAGCGCGGTCTGGAACCTGGCCACCGGCTCGCGGGCGAGGAAGAGCAGCGCACCGCCGAGGATCGAGGCGGCCGTCAGCAGGAGCGGCAGGCCCACCCCGTGCCAGAGCACCAGCTCGGGCTCGTGGGCACCCGGCGGCAGGGACGCGGTCTGGGGGGCGAGGAGCGTGGTGAGCGGAGCGCCCAGGAGGCCGAGGACCAGCGAGGCACCGGCGAGCAGGACGGGCGCGGCCAGGAACGCGGGACCGGGCACGTGGACCGTCGCGCACTCCTCGACCGGGCGGCGCCCGAAGGCACCCCACACGAAGCGGGCGGAGTACGCCGCGGTGAGGACCGAGCCCAGCACGACGCCGACCAGCAGCAGCCAGCCCTCGAGGCCGGCCAGCCCGGTGCCGTCGCCCTCGCGGGCCACGTCGACCAGCGCGACCAGGACGCTCTCCTTGGCGACGTACCCCAGCAGGGGCGGGAGCCCGGCCATCGAGGCCGCCGCGAGCGTGGCCGCCACGGCGAGGACGGGCATCCGGCGCGAGAGCCCCGTCAGCCGGCGCAGGTCCCGCGTCCCGGTGCTGTGGTCGATCACGCCGACAGTGAGGAACAGGCAGGCCTTGAAGAGCGCGTGCGCCAGCAGCAGGCCCAGGCCGGCCAGCATCGCGCTGCGGGTGCCGGTGCCGAGGACGAGCACCAGGAAGCCGAGCTGGCTGACGGTGCCGTAGGCCAGCAGGAGCTTCAGGTCGTGCTGGCGCAGGGCCCGGACGCCCCCGAGCAGCATGGTCGCCAGGCCGAGCACCAGCAGCACCGCACGCCAGCCGGCCACCTCGGCGAAGGCCGGGGCGAGCAGCGCGACGAGGTAGACGCCGGCCTTCACCATCGAGGCGGCGTGGAGGTAGGCGCTCACCGGGGTCGGCGCGGCCATCGCGGCCGGCAGCCAGAAGTGGAAGGGCACGAGCGCGGACTTGCTCACCGCACCGACCAGCAGCAGGTGCACGCCGACGGTGACCGCCGTCCCGCCGGGCGGGTCGGCCAGGATCTCGGTGATCCGGTAGGTCCCGGCGGCCCCGCCGACGAGCAGCACGCCCACCAGCAGGACCAGCCCGCCGAAGGTGGTCACCACCAGGGCCTGGATCGCTGCCCGCCTGCTGGCACGCCGCTCCGGGGAGTGGCCGATGAGCAGGAAGGAGAAGACGGTGGTCAGCTCCCAGAAGACGTAGAGCAGCAGCAGGTCGTCGGCCAGGACCAGCCCGAGCATCGCGGCGACGAAGGCGACCAGGACACCGCCGAAGCGCGGCACCCCGGGCTCGTCGTCGTCGAAGTACCAGGCGCAGTAGGCCAGGACGAGCGCCCCGATGCCCAGGACGACCAGGGCGAGCACCCACTGCAACGTGCCCATCGCCAGCGCGAGCTCCAGCCCGATCCCCGCGACCCAGGGGTGCACCTCGACGAGGGTCTCCCCCCGCGCCACCGCCGGCCCCTGCGCGGCGACCCAGACCGTCCCGGCCAGCGGGACGAGCGCGACGGCGACGAAGGCGCGGCGGCCCCGCTGGAGCAGCAGCACGGGTGCCAGGACCGCCGTCGCCAGGAGGGCGAGGATCAGCACCAGCACGGGAGATCCTTCCGGGTCCGGCCACGAGTCACGACAGGATGGAACCTACCGGGCCCGGCACCACTCGACCGGAGGGGACGGGCCGGGAGGCGGCCTCAGTCCGAGGATCCCGAGACCAGGCTGACCGCCAGCAGCAGGTCGATGAGCTCCTCGACCCGGCGCACGTCGCAACCGGTGCGCTCGGCGATCCGCTCCAGGCGGTAGTAGACCGTGTTGGCGTGCACGTGCAGCGCCATGGCGGCCAGCTTGGCGTTGAGGTCGCAGGCGACGTACTGCCGCAGGGTCTCCACGAAGGTGCCGCCCGAGGCGAGGTCCTCCTGCACGAAGGCGCGCACCTCGGGCCGGACCAGCCGACGCGCCGTGCGGTCGTGGGTCTGCACGAGGTAGTCCAGGGTCGACATCGTGGACAGCGACTGGACCCCGGCCCGGCCGCGCAGGGAGCGGCGGGCCAGGCGCGCCTCCTCGTAGGCCTCGGGGACGTCGAGGAAGCCCCGGCGCACCGAGCTCACGCCCACGCTGGGGAAGACCCCGCGACCCGAGAGCGAGGCCACGCCGGCCCGGATGCGGGCCAGGGTCCGCTCCTCCCCCGTCGGGTCGACCGGCATGACGGCCACGACCTCGTCGTGGCGCACCACGACCAGTCCGCGCCCGGGGTTGTTGAGGGCGCTGCGCAGCATCGCCTGGCTGGCGCGGTCGGCTGACTGGTCGGCGTTGACGGTGAAGGAACCGGCCACCACGACCAGCGGGCTGTCCTCGGAGACGCCGACGTCGGCCAGCATCTGCACACGCGGCTGGACGGTGGGCGGTCGGCCATCGAGCAGGTCGTCGAGCAGGTCGCGCGCCAGCCGGGCCGAGTCGGCCAGCTGGAACTGCTGGGCCTCGAGGTAGGCCTCGGCGGCCCGCGATCTCCGGTGACCCCGAGGGTCGCACCATCGGCTTCGGCATCGAGGAGATGTGGATCTGGCTGCCCGCCTCGGGCCTGGTCGCGGCCGCCTTCGGCGTCGCGGTGGCTCCCCTGGCGACCCGGCTGCGGGGCCTCTACCTCGCCATCGTGACCCTGGGCCTGGTCTTCATCGGCGAGCACGTCTTCCGCGAGTGGAGCGACCTCACCGGTGGCGCCGGCGTCGGTCGCTCGGCGGCGACGCCACAGCTGTTCGGCTTCGACTTCTCCGAGAGCACCGAGATGTTCAGCCGCGAGCAGCAGCTCTACCTGCTGATGTTCGTGCTGATGCTCGTCTTCGCCCTCGGCGCCCGCAACCTCGCCCGCTCGCGCGTCGGCCGCGCTTTCTCGGCGGTTCGCGACCGGGACATGGCCGCGGAGATGATGTCGATCGACCTGCCGCGCACGAAGGCGCTGGCCTTCGGCATCTCCTCCTTCTACGCGGGCTGCGCCGGGGGCCTGCTCTACACCGTCTCCGGGTTCTTCGACCCGGCGTCGTTCAACCTCCTGCTCTCGGTGCAGTTCATCGCGATGGTCCTCATCGGCGGCGCCGGCACCGTGGGGGGCACCATCGCGGGCGCACTGTTCGTGTCGCTCCTGCCGACACTGACCCGCGAGCTGCCCGCCTTCATCCCCCTGATCAGCCAACAGGTGACAGAGACACCCAATGTTTTCCAGGTCGAGCAGATCCTCTACGGACTCTTGATCGTGGTGTTCCTCTTGTTCGAACCTCGGGGCCTGTTCGGCATCTGGATGCGGATCCGCATCTACTGGAAGAGCTGGCCGTTCAGCTACTGAACGTCCGGATCAACGCAAAAGGAGAACTGCAATGAAGCTGCGCAAGATGGGGGTGCTCCTCGCAGCCCTCGCGATGGCCGCCACCGGCTGCCGTGGTGGGGACACCGAGGAGGGCGACGGCGCCATCTCGGCTCCGGGGGTCAGCGACGAGCCATGCCCGGACGCCGTCAACGCGGACAACGGGTGCATCTACCTGGGCACCATCTCGGACCTCACCCAGGGGCCCTTCGCCCCCCCTCGGTGTGCCGATCACCGACGCCCAGGCGGCGTTCTGGGAGCGGGTCAACGAGGACGGTGGCGTCGGTGGCTACGACATCAACGTGACCGAGTACGTCCGTGACAACCTGTACAACCCCGAGACCCACGCCCAGCTCTACTCGGAGATGGAGGGCGAGGTGCTCGCCCTGGCACAGACCCTGGGATCCCCGACCACACTCGCGATCCTCGAGCAGATGAAGGCCGCCGACATGATCGGCGCGCCGGCTTCGTGGACGTCACTGTGGGGCTTCGAGGACAACATCCTGGAGTCGGGCTCGTCGTACTGCGTGGACGCCATGAACGTCGTGGACTACTACGTCGAGAACGAGGACATCCAGTCGGTGATGACTGTCGGCTTCCCGGGCGACTACGGCGGCGACTCCGCCGCTGGAGCAGAGGTCGCAGCGGAGGCCAACGGCATCGAGTTCATCGACGTCGAGACCGCCTCGGGTCAGGAGGCGCAGTCCGGCGCCGTGTCGGCCATCGTCCGGCAGGACCCGGACCTGGTGATCGTCAGCACCGGCCCGACCGAGACCGCGGTCATCGTCGGGCAGGCAGCCGCGCAGGGCTACCAGGGCCAGATCGTCGGCGCCTCGCCGACCTGGAACCCCGCACTGCTGCAGAGCCCGGCCGGTCCGGCGCTGGAGCAGCTCTTCGTCCACGTGGGTCCCTGGGGCTCGTACGGCACCGACACGCCCGGCCACGAGGCCATGCGTGAGGCGCTGGGCGAGGTCGACCAGCCCAACGACGGCTACACCTCCGGGTGGGCGTGGAGCTACCCGATGAAGGCCGCGCTCGAGGAGTGGCTCGGTGGCGACTACGAGGGCACCCGTGCTGGTCTCCTCGAGGCCGTCCAGGCCCTGGAGACCGTCGACTTCGAGGGCATGCTGCCCGAGGAGGCCGGCAACCGCGCCGGTGACAACGACCTCTTCCGCCAGAGCGTGCTCTCGAGCGTCGACCCCGACGCCGACGCGGGCCTGTCCCTGCTGGAGGACTTCTTCACCGGTCCCACCGCCGAGGCCGCCGAGATCGACGGCGCCTGCTTCGAGGGCTGAGCCACCCCCGCTCCCCCGCAGCGCACGGCACTGCAGCACCACCACGACGGCGTCGCACCCCACCCGGGTGCGGCGCCGTCGCGCGTGCCCAGCCCGTCCGGTGCAGCCGTCGTACGCCGAGTTCTGCGCACCCCTGCAGACCCACTGGGAGGGTGACCCCGAGGGTCCTAGGTTGGGAGGCATGGAGTTTCGATACCTCGGCAACAGCGGGCTCAAGATCTCGGAGATCACCTACGGCAACTGGCTGACCCACGGGTCGCAGGTCGAGAACGACGCGGCGACCGCCTGCGTGCGGGCCGCGCTGGACGCGGGCATCAGCACCTTCGACACCGCCGACGTCTACGCCAACACCAAGGCCGAGACCGTGCTCGGCGAGGCACTGGCCGGCGAGCGGCGCGAGTCGCTGGAGATCTTCACGAAGGTCTACTGGCCGACCGGTCCCGGCGGCAAGAACGACACCGGTCTGTCCCGCAAGCACATCATGGAGTCGATCAACGGGTCGCTGACCCGGCTGAGGACCGACTACGTGGACCTCTACCAGGCGCACCGCTACGACACGGAGACGCCGCTGGAGGAGACCATGCAGGCCTTCGCCGACGTGGTGCGGCAGGGCAAGGCGCTCTACATCGGTGTCTCGGAGTGGACGGCCGACCAGATCCGCGCCGGCCACGCGCTCGCGAAGGACCTCGGCATCCAGCTGATCAGCAGCCAGCCGCAGTACTCCATGCTCTGGCGCGTCATCGAGGGCGAGGTCGTCCCGGCGTGCGAGGAGCTCGGCATCTCCCAGATCGTCTGGAGCCCGATCGCCCAGGGTGTGCTGACCGGCAAGTACCAGCCCGGCCAGGCCCCGCCCGCCGGCTCGCGCGCCACCGACGACAAGGGCGGCGCCGACATGATCAAGCGCTGGATGGACGACGACCTGCTCACCCGCGTCCAGCAGCTGAGGCCGCTCGCCGACGAGGCCGGCCTCACCATGGCGCAGCTGGCCGTGGCCTGGGTGCTGCAGAACCCCAACGTCGCCTCGGCCCTGGTCGGCGCATCGCGCCCCGAGCAGGTCCACGACAACGTGGCCGCCGCGGGCAAGAAGCTCGACACCGACCTGCTCACGAAGATCGACGAGGTGCTCGGGGACGCCGTCGTCTCCGACCCGGCAATGACCGAGCGCACGGCCCCCCAGGGTCGGGTCGCCTGACCCGTCCCCGATCCCCCGTCAGGGGACGATCACGTCGTCCAAGGGCCGGCGCGGCGAGGGGGCGAGCCGGGCCGAGGCGGTGTGCGGCCACCCCACCTGCAGCAGCAGCTGCGGGTGGGCGAGCAGCCCCAGCACGTCCTCGCGGAGCCGGTCACGCACCTCCGCCACCTCGACGGGCAGCGAGACCGGCACCATGCCGAGACCCTCGGACACCGCCTCGAGCCAGACCGCGCTCATGGCCTCCCCCGTGGCCAGCCACCCGTCGGGGCCGTCGTCGGGGTGGCACAGCGCCAGGACCGCCGTGTGCTGCGAGGCGCAGTCGTCGGCAACGCCCACGTCGAGGGCCCCGCCCTCGCACCGCCCGATGCCCAGCGGGTCGAGCAGCCGGTCGGGCACCAGCGCGCCCGGCACGCCCGCGTCCTCACGGTCCCCGCCCCACCACTGGGCCAGCTCGCCCGCGGTCAGCGGCGAGGCCTCGTGGTGACCCGCGGCCGCGGCCACCAGCCGCTCCACCGCCACGCGCTGCCGGGCGTCGAGCCGCACCGTCGTGACGCCGTACGACGCCGCCAGCTCGCCCAGGTGGCGCAGCCGGTCCTCGGGCAGCTCCCAGGAGCTGAACGGCCTGCGGTCGGTGCGGCGCGCGACCAGCGAGGAGAGCGCGATCCGCTCGGCGGGACCTGCGTGCACGACCTCGCCGAGGTGCAGCCGGGCGACCAGGTCCGGCGGTCCGCCCACGGGGAACCGCTCGACCGTCACGGCCCGGTCCACGGCGCGGGCCGCGACCATCGCGTGGTGCAGGGCCGCTCCGAGGCTGAGGGTCATCAGCCGCCCGCGCGGGTCCAGGACGCGCAGCTGCCGGTCGTGGGCGGCGAAGAGCTCCAGGACGTCGTCCGAGACGATCCGCCAGCGCCAGGGCTGCGTGTTGTGCAGGCTGGGCGCCCGGGTGGCCAGGGCGACGACGTCGCGTGCGACCGAGGGCGCGGGCCGGCCGGTCGCGGCCGGGGTGGCGGCACGGCACATCGCGAGGGCGGTCTCGCACGGGGCGTGGGTCGTCATGGTCCCAGCGTGGGGCCGGCGCCGGACGGCTGCACGAGCCGGAGGGCACGGCTGCGTGGGACCGAAGTCCCGCCCGGTTCAGACGGGGTTCACGGGCCGGTCAGGACAGCCGGTCCAGCAGGTCCTCGGAGAACGCCACCTCGTCGACGGAGCGGCTGGTGCACCCCCGCACCGCGACCTCGCTGGACATCCGCAACGAGGCCCGCACGGCCGTGGGCGCGGCGCCCTCGATCCGCTCGCAGAGCTCGCGCGCCACGGTGACACCGCCTCCCCGCGGCACGACCCGGCTCACCAGCCCCGCGGCCAGCGCCTCGTGCGCGTCGAGCACCCGGCCGGTGAGCACCAGGTCGTCGGCGAGCCGGCGGCCCACCAGCGCGGCGAGCCGTTCGTGCGCGCCGTGCTCGGCGACCAGCCCTTTCCAGGGCTGGGTGAGGGCGAAGGTCGCGCCCTCCTCGGCCACGACCAGGTGGCAGGCGAGCAGCACCTCGAGCCCGGCGTCGTGCGCCGCACCCGCGACGGCGGCCACGACCGGCTTGTCCAGGTCGGCGCGCCCGGTGAGGCCGGCGGCCCCGTGGGGCGGGGTGACCAGGGTGCCGCCCCAGCCGATCTCGGTGAGGTCGAGACCCTCGCAGAAGACCTCGTCGCCGCCGTGCAGCAGCAGGGTGCGCGCGGCCGGGTCGGCCAGGTAGGCGGAGACGACCTCGTCGAGCTCGGTGTGCGCCAGCCGGTCGAGGACGGGGCGCAGCAGGCCGACCTCCACCCGGGCTCCGACGCGCTCGACGGCGATCCGGTCGAAGGCGCGCTCCAGCCGCGGCCTGCGGACCGGGTGCAGCCGGTCGAGGGTGGCGCGGCTGAGGGCCACCCGGTTGACGTGCTGGACGTGGCGGGCGTCGACCCGCACCCCGATCGGCTCGGCGTCCTCGTCGGCGAGCAGACCCAGCAGCTCCTCGTCGGCCGCGGCCGTGGCCAGGAAACGTCGGCCGGCCAGGTCGCGGCAGACCAGCATGGCGGTGCGGCTGCCGTCGCGGCGCGGCTCGACGCTGAAGGTCTCCACCACGGCCGGGCCGTCGGCCACCTCGGTCCACGGCACCCGCGGGCCGGCGTCGAGCGCGGCCTGCACGGCCGCGGAGTCGTCGGGGACCCAGGGCCGCGGGCGGGCGGCGTACACGCCGACGGCGTACTTGGACAGCTGACCGCCGTTGGCGCCGACCAGCACCGTGCTCGCCGGGTCGCGGCGGGTGCGGCGCACCGCCTCGGCGACGGCGTGCAGGGAGTAGTTGCTGCCGGCGCCGCCGAAGAAGGGCAGCCCGCCGGTGAGCGTCAGCCGGCGTGGGTCGGAGGTGTCGATGCCCAGGGCGTCCGTGACGGTGGTGACGGCGACCGGGAAACAGCTGTAGAGGTCCATCGCGTCGACGTCCTCGATGCCGATGCCGGCACCGTCCAGGGCGTGCTGCACCGCGGCCACGGTCGCGGGGGCTCGGGAGAGGTCGGGGCGCTCGAGCATGGTCTGCTCGGCCAGGCTCGCGTGGCCGTGCAGGAAGACCCAGCGCTCCGACGGCACCCCCAGCGCTCGCGCCGCCTCGACCGAGGCGAGCAGCACGGCCGCCCCCTGGTTGACCTGGTCGCGGGCCACCATGAGACGGCGGTAGGGATCGGCCACGACGCGGTTGTCGGCGGTCGTGGTGGCGACCTCCTCGACCGAACGGACGGTGGGTGCCGCGGCGTGCGGGTGGGCCGCCGCGACCTCGCTCATGGGCGCCAGCAGCTCGCCCATCTGCCGGGCGTAGCTGCGGCGGTCCAGGCCCAGCCGGTGTCGTCGGGCGTGCTCGAGCAGGGCGTACTGCACCGGCGCGTTGGTCATCCCGTGCAGCACCTGGTGGCGGGTGTTGACCAGGTGGGTGCCGCGACCACGGTCGACCTCCGGGCCGGTGACGTCCTCGCGGAAGTCCGGCCGCTCGCCGCCGGCCCCCGCACCCCGGGTGAAGTGCCGGGTCGTCGAGGTGACGTCGGCACCCATGACCAGCGCGACCCGGTGCTCGCCGTCGGCGACCGCCTGGGCGAGCTCGTTGACCAGGCTCTGGGGCGTCTGGCCGCCGAGCGCGTCGTGCACGACGTACGACGGCGACGCACCGACCCGGCGCAGGACCGCCCAGGGGTAGGACGTGGGCGTGCCCAGCGGGGAGCCGAAGCCCATGGCCTCGAAGGAGCGGGTCATCGCCGCCGCGTCCAGCGCCGCCAGGACCTCGGCCGGGTCGGTGCCGGAACCGGCGACCGCGTCGGCGGCCGCGGCGCGGACCGCGTCGGCGGCCAGGGCGGCCTCCGAGCGCGCGGCGTAGTCGGGAGAGCCGAGGGTCTCGGAGACCTCCCCGACGCCGATCAGGACCGGAGTCGAGGCAGGCAGCTGGTCGTAGCAGTCGGCGTCCGCGTGCACCGCCGAACTAGAACACGTTCCTGTTCGCGGCGGCAACGCGGGGTGTCGGGCCTCAGCCCTGATTGACCAGGCGGCCGTCGGCAGTGACCGGGTGGTCCTCGTTGATGGCCACGACCGCGAGGGTCGGCCCGCGCTCGGCCTCGGGGCGGCGGTCGAGGTGGATGCCGGCGATCATGCAGCGCACCGAGCCACCCGCCAGCTCGATGGTGGGGATGTCGACGGCGACGATCTCGCAGGACTCCTCGATCGCGGCCACCTGGTCGGGTCGCAGGCTGGCCCGGGCCCGGGCCGACATCGCCATCACGTAGCGCCGGCGGCCGTCGGGGTGCCACCCGCACAGCTCCACGGCGTTCCCGGCGAACTCGCGCACCTGCTCCTCGGTGAGCTCGACGAGGCGGCGGCCATTGACGGTCAGCCGCTCCCGCACCTGCTCGCGACGGACCGGGTCGGGGATGAGGTCGAGGGCCATCAGCGCGACGTCGGTGCCCACGCAGGCCATGACGTTGGTGTGGTAGACCGGAACCCCCGCGGAGTCGACGGCGTCGAAGACCATCGGCTCGTAGAGGAAGTCGGTGCAGAACCGCTCCAGCACGTGGGAGTCCGCGCGGTGGCTGCGCGCGACGTAGGCGACCCGCGAGACGTGGTCGAGCACCATCGCGCCGGTGCCCTCGAGGAAGATGCCGTCGGGCTCGAGGCCGGAGTAGTCGACGATCGTCTGGACGCGGTACTCCGACTTCAGCATCTCCAGCACGTCGGCGCGCCGCTCGTGGCGCCGGTTGGAGGCGTACATCGGGAAGACGCCGACCAGGCCGCCGGCGTGGGTGGAGACCCAGTTGTTGGGGAAGACGCTGTCGGGGCGCGTGTGGTCGTGGTCCTCGAAGACGTGGACACGGACGCCGACGTCCCGCAGTGCGTCGGCCACGGCGTCCATCTCGGCCAGCGCCCGCGCGGAGATCGCCTCCGGGGACTCCCCCGCCGGAGCGTCGGCCTGGAACGCGTTGTCCGCGGCGGTCGCGGGGTTCGGCAGGAACCGGGTCGCGCGGACGAGGACGACGGCGGAGGGGGCTTGGGCGCTCACGGCGAGAGGCTAGGTCACCCCAAGGTGCGTGCGCACAACGGCGCGGACTGGGAACCTGTTCCACATGACACGCTCCACCGGCCCCTCCGGCCTGCCCGACGACGCCTGGCTCGGCAGCGACCCCGCCTGGCGCGGCGTGCGGCAGGAGATGCTTGACGTGCTCGGCCGGCCCGTGCGCGTGCTGCGCGCGGACGCGGCGGCCTCCGCCGGGCCCGACGGGGGCACCCCCCAGCTGCTGGTGCACGGGCTGGGCGGCAGCGCGGCCAACTGGATCGAGGTGATCGCCCCGCTCGCCGCGCACGGCCCGGTGGTGGCGATCGACCTGCCCGGCTTCGGGCACACCCGCGCCGTGCCCCACGACCCGCTGACGGTCGGCGGCCACGTGCGCTTCGTACGCCGCGTGCTGGACGCGCTCGGGTGGCAGTCGGCCACCGTGCACGGCAACTCCATGGGCGGCCTGGTCGCCACGCACTTCGCGGCCCGCCACCCCGAGCGGGTCGACCGGCTGGTGCTGGTCTCCCCCGCGTTCCCGCCCGCGTGCGCGCTGCGCCTCGTGCCGCCCTCGGTGCCGACCGTCCAGGGCATCGTGACCATGGGCCTGCCCAGCATCGGCGGCGGCCTGCTCGCCGCGGCGACCCGCCGGGACGCCAACCCGGGCGCCCGCGCGCTGCTGGGCCTGATCTTCACCGACCCCGCGGCCGTGCGCCCCTCCCTCATCGCCGCGATGGCTGCCGACGCGCTCTCGGCCGACGCCGCGCAGGTCGCCGACCGCAGCCGGGCGCTGCGCACCAGCACCCTCTCGATCGCCCGCAGCTGGGTCGACCCGCGCTGGACCTGGCGTGCCATCCGCTCCGTGGACGTGCCGACGCTCGTGCTGGGCGGCACCGCCGACGCGCTCGTGCCGGCCCGGGTGCTGCGCGAGGTGCTGGCCGCGCGCCCGGACTGGCACGGCGAGGTCATCACCGACCGCCGGCACGCGCTCATGCTCTCCGAGCCGCAGGAGTACCTCCACCACGTCGGTGCCTGGTTCAGCCGGCACCTGCAGGCGGCCTGAGCAGCCACGCGGTCCAGACCGGCCGACGGATCGCTCAGGTCGCTGCGACGCGCGCCGATCGGTGCGGCACTGAGGGTCGACGGACCGCACTCCACACGGGGTCCGCCGCTCGTGAGCGGGACCCTGGCGCGCGTCGCGGGAGTGCGAAAGGCGCCAGGGGACCGCTCCCCCTCGGATTCCGCCGGTGGCTCAGCCGCGCGTGAGCGAGCGGGCGATGACCGCGTTGGCGGCCCGCTGGAAGCCCGTCACGACCGCCTCGAGGGTCAGCTGCCGCAGCCGGGAGACCGTGTGCTCCATCTGGGCCGCCTGCTCCGGCGACTGCCCGGAGGCGCGGGCGGCGCGACGGTAGGGCTGCAGCACCTGGGTGCGCAGGATCGTGGTGAGCTCCTCGGCCAAGGCCTCCATGTGGCGCCCGATCGCCTCGGACGCCGCCCCCAGGCTCTCGGCACTCACGTCGAGGTCGAGCAGCTCCAGGCCGGTCTCCAGGTTGGGCGCGGCGAGGTAGGTGCCCTCGTCGGTCTCCTCGAGTGCGCCCATCGCCACCAGGAGCGCGAGCTCGTCGTCGGCCAACGGGCGCCCGGCGCGGCGCTCGAGCGCGCCGCGGTCGACCGGCACGGGGGCCGAGGTGGTCCAGGAGGTCATCATCGCCCGCTGCAGGGCCAGGTCCTCGGTGGTGGCGTCCTCGGGCAGCCGGCTCACGACCCGCTCGATCGCCTGCAGGGTGAACCCGTGCTCCTGCAGCGCCCGCACCAGCTCCAGGTGCGCCAGGTGCATCCGGTCGTAGTAGGCCATCCGCCCGCGGCGTACCGGCGGGGGCAGCAGGCCCAGACCGGAGTAGTAGCGGGTGTTGCGGACCGTCAGGCCGGCGGCGGTGGCCAGCTCGTCGACGGTCATCAGGTCGCCGAGCGGCTCGAGGGCGGAGCCCGGGGCGGCGGTCATGGGCGGCACCCTAGCGCGCGAGATGACACTTGAACTGTGACAGTCGTGCTGTCAGAGTTCTTCCGGCGTCGTCCGTGACGCGCGGCACAGCCCAGCACGACCGCCAGAACGACCACCGGCACTACCCAGCGAACCCCGAGGAGCCCATCTGATGGCCACGCCGACCTCCATCTACACCCAGGAGCACGAGGACTTCCGCGCCATGGTGCGGACCTTCATGGAGAAGGAGGTCGCCCCCCACATGGAGCAGTGGGAGAAGGACGGCCAGGTCAGCCGCGAGCTGTGGACCAAGGCCGGCGAGCAGGGGATCCTCTGCTTCGACGTGCCCGAGGAGTACGGCGGGATGGGCATGGACGACTTCCGCTACAACGCGGTCGTCTCCGAGGAGCTCTCCCGGATCGGCGCGAGCGGCCCGGGCTTCCCGGTCCACACCGACATCATCGTCCCCTACATCACCTCGCTCGGCACCGAGGAGCAGAAGCAGCGCTGGCTGCCGGGCTGCGTCAGCGGCGAGCTGATCTCGGCAATCGGCATGACCGAGCCGGGCGCCGGCTCGGACCTCCAGGGGATCAAGACCAGCGCCGTGGACAAGGGCGACCACTACGTCCTCAACGGCGCGAAGACCTTCATCTCCAACGGCATCATGAGCGACATCGTCATCGTGGTCTGCCGCACCGACCCCGACGCCGGCCACATGGGCTTCAGCCTGCTGGTCGTCGAGCGCGGCATGCCCGGCTTCGAGCGCGGGCGCAACCTCGACAAGATGGGCCTGAAGGCCCAGGACACCGCCGAGCTGTTCTTCGACAACGTCGAGGTGCCGAAGTCCAACCTGCTGGGCAAGGAGGGCGAGGGCTTCATCTACCTCATGCAGAACCTCCCCCAGGAGCGGATCTCCATCGGCGTCCAGGCCGTGGCCGCCGTCGAGTACGTCCTCGAGCTGTGCCTGGCCTACGCCAAGGAGCGCGAGGCCTTCGGCAAGCCGATCGGCAAGTTCCAGCACAACCGCTTCGTGCTCGCCGAGATGGCCACCGAGGCCTACGTCGCCCGCACCTTCATCAACGAGTGCATCCTCAAGCTCAACGCCGGCGAGGCCGACCCGTCGCTGGCCTCGATGGCCAAGTGGTGGACGACCGAGCTCCAGGCCAAGGCCGTCGACGCCGGCGTGCAGTTGCACGGCGGCTACGGCTACATGAGCGAGTACCCCATCTCGCGCGCCTACACCGACTCCCGCATCTCGCGGATCTACGGCGGCACCACCGAGATCATGAAGGAGATCATCGGGCGCAGCATGGGTCTCTGACTCACCGCTGTTCTCCCGGCACCCCGCAGCAGCCCTCGCCCGGCCGGCCCTCAGACCGGCCGGGCGAGCCTGCGTCCGGTGACCGTCGTGGGCCGGATCCGCACCGTCGCCGACTTCGTGCCGGTCGGCCAGGCCGTCGGCGCGTCGGCCGGAGCCGGCTCGAGCAACACCCTGGCCACCCCCCGCACCAGGACGCTCCACCCCGTGCGCGCCTGGTCGTCGAAGAGGTCGACCTCCACGGCCACCCGGCTGTCGTCGACCTCCCGCGCGATCGTGGAGTACGCCGCGGTGCGCACCACCACGGAGCCTGCGGAGACCGCGAGGTTGACCGGCACCACCACCGGGCCCTGCGCGTCCACCCAGGCGAGCCGGCCCACCGAGACGGTCTCGAGCAGCTGCCAGCAGGTGTCCTCGTCGAGGTCGATGAGGACGGGCTTGGAGTTGGCCTCGGTCGTTCCCATGCCCCCAGCATGCTCCGCACGCCGCGCGGTCTCGCAGGGTCGAAGGTCCCCGCCCTTCCCGACCTGCGCCCGGTCTCGGTCCCGGTCCCGGTCTCGGTCCCGGTCCCGCGCGGTCCAGACCAGTGCAGCACCCCACCGACCGGTGGTTTGCCGCTCTCGGTCCGGGGGCAGGAGGCCCGCGGCACGACCCGGTCTCGGCCGCGCGCAGTGCACGTCCCGGGGGTGGACTGCGGCGGAAGGGTCGGCCCCGGACCTCCGCGCGCGACCGTCTCCCGCCGAGCCGGCACACGTTTCGGTGAAGACGCGCCGGCTCGACCGACGACGGCTCGCCCTGCTCAGGTCCAGTGGCGGCGCATCACGGTCGCGACGTCGAACGGGTCGCTGCCGCGCTGGGCCGCGAGCACCCCGGCACCCTCGGGCGAGCCGGTGTAGACCGCTTCCCCTCCCCCGACCCAGTGGTCGAAGGCGCGCGCGTACGCGGCCGCGCGCTCGGCCCGCACGCCGAGCACGGTGGGGACCGGGTGCCACACGGTGCCGTCCGGCTCGAGCAGCCGTCCACGGGCCGCGGCGACCAGCTCGCTCGTGGGCCGGGGGCGGTCGAGCAGCAGGTGCCGGGGCACGACGTAGCGCGGCGACAGCACCGGCCCGAGCGCCTCGTCGAGCGCCCGGGCGAAGACCTCGGACTCCGGCTCGGGCACACCGGCGAGGCGGCAGCGGTACTCTCCCGAGGCGTCGACCTCCACCGCGAGCGCAGCCGCACCCGCGCCGACCAGGCCGCAGTCGTGGAGGGCGTCGGCCACGGCGCCGGCCACCTGCTCGACCGAGGGCGGCACCGCCCCGGCCGCGACCAGCGCGCGACCGCGGCCGGCCAGCGTCGTACGTCGCAGCAGCAGGGCGGCCACGAGCGCGACGGTGAGCACGACGAGCGCGACGACCGGCAGGTCCAGACCCGGCCCGAGCACGCCCGCGAGCAACGCGCCGCCACCGAGGACCGGCCCGCCCGGGGTGGCCTGCGGGACCGGCGTGCGCGGCTCGAGCCCGGCGAGGCGCACGGCGACCGGCACCGGGGTCGCGAGGGTGCCCACCGTGCCCGCGCGCCGGGGGCGGACGCGGACCGTGCGGCCGGGCCGGTCGGCGTACGGCTCCCCCACGCGCCAGCGCTCGCGGATGCCGGCGCGGTCCTCGGCGCACAGCACCATCCGGGCGTTGACCGCGTCGACCTCGCTGTCGGGCGGGGCGGCGTAGGGCGAGAAGGCGGGGTCGATGTGGCCCACCCCGTCGACGACCTCGCCGTCGGCGTCGACCCCGAAGAAGCCGGCGTGCTTGCGCACCAGCCGCAGCCAGTCGCGGTCGCCTCGCGGGTGCCGGTCGCTGACGCACACCACCGACCAGTTCACCGCGACCTTGTCGGGGTGGGTGGGGTCGGTGCGCAGCGCGCGGCCGCGGGTCTGGACGACAGCGGTCGTGGTCGTCACCGAGGTCAGGTCGACCAGGCCGCTGACCGAGCGGGCGTCCCAGCCCTCGCCGAGCAGCCCGCGGGTGCCGACGAGCACCGTCGTGCCGCCCTGCTCGAGGAACCGGGTCACGTGCGGGACCCAGCGCCGGCTGGTCCACGGCCCCTCGAGCCGGTGCACCGCCCCGCCGGGCACGGTGGGCTCCGGGCTGACCCGCAGCGAGGCCGCGAGCCCGGCGTCGGTGGTGGCGACGTGCGCGACCAGCCTCTCCAGGGTGGGTACGCCGCCGGCGACCGTGCTCCCCGTCACGAGCAGCGCGTCGGAGCCCGCGGGGTCGCTGACCAGTGCCGCCAGCACGGCGTGCGCGGAGCCGGCCTGCTCCGAGAGCACCCCGCGCAGGTCGACCGGGAGCGTGGCGGTCGCGCTCTCGTGGTCGCAGAGCACCAGGAGTCGGCGTCGCTCCCCCAGCGCCTGCTGCTCCACCCGCGCGATCTCCACAGCCGCGTGCGTCTTGGCCTCCGAGCGGGCCAGCGCCCGGTCGATCGGCGAGCGGCCGCGCCGCACGCCGTTGCGGGTCAGGACGTGGCCCACGGCGGGCAGCGCCCGGCGCACCCCCTCCAGGGCCGCGGCGTCGGCGGGGTCCTCGCTGCGCAGCAGGTGGCCGGTGGCCCAGTCCCCCACGAGCAGGACCCAGTCGTCGGCGCTCGGGTCGCGACGGTGCTCCTCGGTCGGCCGCGCACCCGGCGGCAGGGTCAGCATGCCGGCGTGGTGCAGGCGCAGCGCGGCGTCGGCCAGCGCGGGCTCGGCCGCGGCCAGCCGGGCCCACGAGGCGTCGGCCCGGGTGGCGGCGCCCGACGCGCTGCGCTCGACCAGCCGCCGGTTCAGCCACTCCAGGAAGGGCACGGAGCCGAAGCTCGGGTCGGCGAGGGCGGCGACGAGTTCGGCGAACCGCTCGGCGCTGGAGTCGACCCACGCCGCCTCGTGCGGGGTGGGTTGCACGAGCCACACCACCTCGGCGAAGGGCGCCAGGTCGCCCTCGCGCACGACCGCGGGGATGGAGGCCTCGAAGACCGTGCCGCCGAAGAGGGTGTCCACCAGCTCGGCCTGCTCGCGGGTGAGCGCGGCGGGCGGGGTGGCGGTGAGGCCGAGCACCCGCGCGTCGGGCAGGTCGGCGAGCAGCTCGGCCAGCAGCCGGCCCCACACCTCGAGCAGGTGGTGACACTCGTCGAGGACGAGCAGCAGCGGGCCGGCGGCGCGCAGCTCCTCGACCCGGGCCCGGCCGTTCTCGTGCAGCCGCGCCACCTGGGACTGCTCCTCGCCCTGCTCGTCGACCTCCGCATCGGGGTCGAAGAGCGCGACCGCCTGGTAGGTCCAGGCGGTGAGGGCCAGGTCCAGCGAGGCCGCCTGCGCCTCCCACTGCCCGACGATCGCGGTGTTGGGCCCGAGCACGACCACGCGCTCGATCTCGCCGGAGGCCAGCAGCGCCTCCGCGGTCTCCAGCCCGACCCGGGTCTTGCCCGCGCCCGGCGGGAGCACGGTCCAGGCGCGTCGCCGGCCCGCTGCCCAGGCCTGCTCCAGCGCGGTGAGCGCCAACCGCTGGTGGGTGCGCAGCGGCGGCCGCCCGGCCTGCTGCCCCACAGCCATCAGGTCTCCCAGAAGATCCGGTCCACGACCGCGTGGGCGGTGCGCGTGTGCCGCAGGTGGTCGTCGACCATCGCCTCGGAGGAGCCCTCGGGGTAGCCGAGGATGCTCGCCACCGCCGCCCGCTCCCTCGGGTCGGAGGGCAGCTGGTCGCTGGGCTTGCCGCGCACCAGGGTGACGGCGTTGCGGGTGCGACTGACCCGGCGCCAGGTCTGCTGCAGCAGCGCGGCGTCGTCCTCGTCGACGAGCCCGGCGTCGCGCGCGGCCGCGAGCGCCTCCAGCGTGCGAGGGGTGCGCAGCGCCGGCACCTGCCCGGCGTGCCGCATCTGGAGCAGCTGCACGGTCCACTCGATGTCGGCCAGCCCGCCGCGACCGAGCTTGAGGTGGGTCTGCGGGTCGGCCCCGCGCGGCAGCCGCTCGCGGTCCACGCGCGCCTTGATCCGCCGCACCTCCAGCACCTGGTCGTCGGTGATGCCGCCCTCGGGGAAGCGCAGCGGGTCGACCATCTCGGTGAAGCGGCGCCGCACGTCCTGGTCGCCGACCACGGCGTCGGCGCGCAGCAGCGCCTGGGCCTCCCAGACCTGGGACCAGCCGGCGTAGTAGGCGGCGTACGCGTCCAGGGTGCGCACCAGCGGGCCCTGGCGTCCCTCGGGGCGCAGGTCGGCGTCCAGCTCCAGCGGCGGGTCCCCGCCCGGGAGCGACAGCAGCCGGCGCAGCTCGTTGGCCACGGCCTGGGCGTAGCCCGCCGCGACCTGGGGCTCGGCTCCCGGCACCGGGTCGTGCACGAAGAGCACGTCGGCGTCCGAGCCGTAGGACAGCTCGAAGCCGCCGTAGCGGCCCATCGCGACGATGGCGAAGCGCGTCGGCGCCTCGTCCAGCCCCCGGGCCCGGCGCACGGAGTCCTCCACGACCTCCAGCGCAGCAGTCAGGGTCGCGTCGGTGAGCCGCGACAGGCCCGCACCGACCGCGTCGACGTCGGTGAGCCCGAGCAGGTCGCCCGCGGCGATCCGGAACAGCTCGCGACGGCGTACGCCGCGGATCGAGCGGACGGCGGTCTCCACGTCGTCACGGCGGGCCGCACCGGCGCGCATCTCCTCGGTGACCACCTCGGCGCCCAGCGGGGAGAGGTCCTCGCCGAGCATCCGCACCCCGGCGGGCTCGCGCTCGAGCAGCATCGTGGCGTAGCGGGAGGTGGACAGGACCGCGGCCATCCGCTGGGCCACCTCGCCCTCGTCGCGCAGGGTGGCGAGGTACCACGGCGTGCTGCCCATGGCCTCGCTGATCCGGCGGAACCCGAAGAGCCCGGCGTCGGGGTCGGGACCCTCGGCGAACCACTCGAGCATCGCCGGCAGCAGGGCGCGCTGGATGTGGGCGGCCCGGGAGACACCGGCGGTCAGCGCCTCGAGGTGACGCAGCGCCGCGGACGGGTCGGCGTAGCCCAGCGCGGCGAGCCGGTCGCGGGCGGCCTCCGGGGACAGCCGCGCCTCCTCGCCGGGGATCCGCGCGACCGCGGAGAGCAGCGGGCGGTAGAAGAGCTTCTGGTGCAGCCGCCGCACCTCGACCCGGTGGCGCTGCCACTGGTCCTGCAGCCCCGCGGCCGAGCTCTTGAGGAAGCCCATCGAGCGGCCGAGCCGACGCAGGGCGTCCTCGTCGTCGGGCACGACGTGGGTGCGCTGGAGCCGGTGCAGCTGCAGCCGGTGTTCCAGGGTGCGCAGGAAGGCGTAGGAGTCGTGCATCGCGACGCCGTCCTCGCGCCCGATGTAGCCGCGCTCGGTGAGCGCCGCGAGGGCGGAGAGGGTCGTGGGGAGCCGGATGTGCTCGTCGGCCTTGCCGTGGACCATCTGCAGCAGCTGCACCGCGAACTCCACGTCGCGCAGCCCGCCGGAGCCCAGCTTGAGCTGGCGCTCGGCCTCCTTGGCCGGGATGTGCTCCAGCACCCGTCGGCGCATCGCCTGGGTGTCCTCGACGAAGCGCTCGCGCCCCGCGGCGGTCCACACCAGCGGCTGCACCATCTCGACGTACTGCCGGCCGAGCTCGAGGTCGCCGGCGACCGCCCGCGCCTTGAGCAGGGCCTGGAACTCCCAGGTGCTGGCCCAGCGCTCGTAGTAGCCGCGGTGGCTCTCCAGGGTGCGCACGAGCGGGCCGTTGCGGCCCTCGGGACGCAGGTTGGCGTCGACCGGCCAGATCTCACCCTCGCCGGTCGGGTCCGAGCAGGCCCGCATCAGCTGGGCGGCGAGCTGGGTGGCCGCCCGGTTGGCCTGGTCGGGCGGGGCGCCCTCGACCGGCTCGTAGACGAAGATGACGTCGACGTCGGAGACGTAGTTGAGCTCGTGGCCGCCGCACTTGCCCATCGCGACCACCGCCAGCCGGGCCAGCGCGGCGCTCTCTCCCACCCGCTGGCGCGCGACGGCCAGCGCCGCCTCGAGCGTGGCCGCGGCCAGGTCGCTCAGCTCGGCCGCGGCGTCGTCCACGCCGAGGTGGTGGGCCAGGTCGCGGGCGGCCAGGCGCAGCAGCACCCGGCGGTACTCCACGCGCATGGCGTCCAGCGCCTCGTGGTCGGCCAGGGTGGCCGTCGGCGTCGGGTCGGCCGGGTCGGCGCCGACGGCCCTCAGCAGCCCCTCGCGGACGGCGTACGCCGCGGGGCGGGTGCTCCCGAGCGTCGGGTCGACCAGCTCGCGCCACTGGTCGGGGTGGCGGCACAGGTGGTCGCCGAGCGCCTCGCTGGCGCCCAGCACGCACAGCAGCCGCATGGCGGTGCCCTCGTCCTCGACCAGCTCCGCGAGCAGGCCGTCGGGGTCGGCGTCCTGCTCCCCCGCGGCCTGGCGCAGCCGCACCAGCTGCTGCAGGGCCAGGTCGGGGTCGGCGGTGCGTCCCAGCGTCCACAGCAGCTCCTCGGCTCCGGCACCGAGCTGGGCCACGTGCTCGGCGGCCCGCTCGGGGTCGGTGAACCCCAGGCGCAGCAGCGCGCCCTTGGACGTGGCGTCGCGGCTCACGCGTGCCCGCTCCCGTCGGCGCCGTCCTCGCGCCGGCGCACCAGCCGCAAGAACGCAGCGGCGAGCGGGCGCCAGGCCGTGGCCAGCTCCTCGCCGGCGGCCCGGACCTCGTCGTGGGCCCGCACCGTGCCGGGCCAGCCGGCCACCACGTCGACGTCGGCCTCGGGGTGCCACTGCACGCCCCAGACCGACGGGGCGTGGCGGGCGGACTGCACCTCGCCGCCGGGGGCGGTCGCGAGCCGGGTGCCGCCGGGTGGCAGCACGAGCACCACGTCGTCGTTCCAGTGCACGCCCCGGCGCGGCTCGGCGAGCGCGGCCGTCAGGTCGTCGGCGGCGGCCGCCTCCTCCCAGCCCACCCGCAGCAACCCCTGCTGCGGCCCGGCGGGGTTGCGACGCACCTGTCCGCCCAGCGCGCTGGCCATCAGCTGGTGGCCCAGGCACACCCCCAGGGCGGGTACGCCGCCGGCCGCGGCCACCCGCACGAGCTGCTTGGTGGGGGTCAGCCAGGCGTGGTCCGCGTCGTCGTCGGCGCCCATGTGGCCGCCCAGGACGACCAGGCCGTCGTGGCCCGCCAGGTCCGGGGGCAGCGGCTCACCGGCGTACGGACGGCGGACGTCGAGGGTGACGCCCTCCTCGGCCCACCAGCGCCCCAGCATCCCGGGCGGGCACTCGTCCTCGTGCTGGACGACCAGCAGCGTGGTCACTCCGCGGCCCGGCTAGATGACCGGGAGCATCCGGTCGCGCTCGAACGCCGAGACCTGCCCGCGGTACTCGTCCCACTCCGCGCGCTTGTTGCGCAGCAGGAAGTCGAAGACCTGCTCGCCCAGGGTCTCGGCGAGCAGCTCGGAGTCCTCGGCGATGGTGATCGCGTCGTTGAGGTTGCGCGGCAGCGGCTTGATGCCCAGGCTGCTGCGCTCGCGCTCGGTCAGCGACCACACGTCGTCCTCGGCCTCGCGCGGCAGCTCGTAGCCCTCGTTGATGCCCTTGAGCCCGGCGGCCAGCACGACGGCGTACGCGAGGTAGGGGTTGCACGCGGCGTCGAGGGTGCGCAGCTCGACGCGGGTCGACTGGCCCTTCAGCGGCTTGTACATCGGCACCCGGATCATCGCCGAGCGGTTGTTGTGGCCCCAGCAGATGTAGGAGGGGGCCTCGCCGCCGAACATCATCCGCTTGTAGGAGTTGACCCACTGGTTGGTCACCACGGAGATCTCGTTGGCGTGGGTGAGGATGCCGGCGATGAACGCGCGCGCGGTCTGGGACAGGGAGTACTCCGCACCGGCCTCGTAGAAGGCGTTCTCGTCGCCCTCGAAGAGCGACAGGTGGGTGTGCATGCCCGAGCCCGGGTGGGTCGTGAACGGCTTGGGCATGAAGCTGCCCCAGATGCCCTGGGAGAGCGCCACCTCACGGATGACGGTGCGGAAGGTCATGATGTTGTCGGCCGTCGACAGCGCGTCGGCGTAGCGCAGGTCGATCTCCTGCTGTCCCGGGCCGCCCTCGTGGTGGCTGAACTCGACCGAGATGCCCATCGACTCCAGCATCGTGATCGCCTCGCGGCGGAAGTCGGCGCCCTCGGACTGCGCGGTGTGGTCGAAGAACCCCGAGCGGTCCACCGGGACCGGCTCCTCGCCGTGCGCCGGGAGGTTCTTGAAGAGGTAGAACTCGATCTCGGGGTGGGTGTAGAAGGTGAACCCCTGGTCGGCGGCCTTGGAGAGGGTCCGCTTCAGCACGTGCCGCGGGTCGGCGTACGACGGCTCACCGCCGGGCATCTCGATGTCGCAGAACATCCGTGCCGTCGACGGTCCCTCGCCGCTGCGCCAGGGCAGGATCTGGAAGGTCGAGGGGTCGGGCTTGAGGAGCATGTCGGACTCGAAGACGCGCGCGAAGCCCTCGATGGCCGAGCCGTCGAAGCCGATGCCCTCGGAGAAGGCGTTCTCCAGCTCCGCCGGCGCCACCGCCACCGACTTCAGGGAGCCGAGGACGTCGGTGAACCACAGCCGGACGAACCGCACGTCGCGCTCCTCGAGCGCCCGGAGCACGAAGTCCTCTTGCTTGCCCATGGCGGCAGCCTAGTGGTGCGGTCGCGGTGGACCGGCTGCCGCCACGGGCTGGGAGTCAGCGGCAGACGCGGACGTCCCGGTCCCTCTCGCACCGATGAGTCGAGGGGCAACTCCTGGTCTGCACCACCGACCGCGACACACCGATCACGAGGAGCCCACCATGGCCCGCATGCTGTTCCCGAACCTGCCCGTCTCCGACGTCGCCCGCGCCCGCACCTTCTGGACCGCGCTGGGCTTCTCCTTCGACGAGGACTTCTCCAACGAGCAGGCACTGGCGATGGTCGTCAACGACACGGCCAGCGTGATGCTGCTGGAGGAGAAGTTCTTCCACTCCTTCCACGACACCCAGCCGGCGCTCGGCACCGAGACGCTGACCTGCCTGGGTCTGGAGAGCCGCGAGGAGGTCGACGTGCTGTGCCGCGCGGCCGGCGAGCAGGGCGCGGAGGTCACGGCCCCCACCGAGAACGGGCCGATGTACGGCGGCGCCTTCCGCGACCTAGACGGGCACCTGTGGGAGCTCATGTTCATGGACCTCGCCTGAGGCCGTGGGTCCTCGCGGCGCCGGTCCTCAGGCGCCGGGGACGTCCCGCCCCAGCTCGCGCAGCCAGGCCGCGGCCGAGGCGTCCGAGGGCATCCGCCAGTCCCCGCGGGGCGACATCGTGCCCCCGGGGCTGACCTTGGGTCCGTTCGGGAGCGCGGACCGCTTGAACTGGCTGGCGAAGAAGCGGCGCACGAAGACCTCGAGCCAGCGGTGGATCGTGGGGAGGTCGAACTCGCCGCGCTTGTCCTCCGGGAGGCCCGGGGGCCACTCCCCCTCGGTGCGGTCGCGCCACGCGTGCCAGGCCAGGAAGGCGACCTTGCGGGGGCGGTAGCCGCGACGCAGCACGTGGAAGAGCGTGAAGTCCTGCAGGGCGTAAGGCCCCACGGAGTCCTCGGTGCGCTGGGGGACGGCGTCGCCGACGGTGGGCACCAGCTCGGGGGTGATCTCGAGCGCGAGGATCTCGCGGAGCACCGCGGTCGTGTCCTCGGGGAACTGGCCGGAGTCGGCCACCCAGCGGATCAGGTGCTGCACGAGGGTCTTCGGCACGCCCGCGTTGACGTTGTAGTGCGACATCTGGTCGCCCACGCCGTACGTGCACCAGCCGAGCGCGAGCTCGGAGAGGTCGCCGGTGCCGACGACCAGGCCGCCGTGGTGGTTGGCCAGGCGGAAGAGGTAGTCGTAGCGCAGGCCCGCCTGGACGTTCTCGAAGGTCACGTCGTAGACGTGCTCGCCCGCGGAGTAGGGGTGGCCGAGGTCGGTGAGCATCTGCTCGGCGGCGGGGCGGATGTCGATCTCCGCGAAGGTGACGCCGAGCGACGCGCACAGGCGCGTGGCGTAGTCCTTGGTCTCCGAGGTCGTCGCGAAGCCCGGCATCGTGTAGGCCAGCACGTCGCTGCGCGGCCGGCCGAGCCGGTCCATCGCCCGGGCAGCGACGATGAGGGCGTGGGTGGAGTCCAGACCGCCGCTGACGCCGATGACCGCCTTCGGCTGCCAGGTGTCGCTGCTCATGGTGCTCATGCGCTGCTCGAGACCGAAGACCTGGATCGAGTAGGCCTCGTAGCAGTCCTGCGCGAGCCGCGCCGGGTCGTCGGGCACGAACGGGTAGCGGTCGACCTTGCGACGCAGCCCGAGGTCGCCGGTGGGTGGGTCGAGCCTCAGCCGCACCGTGCGGAAGTCGTCGGTGCGCGCGGCGTGGGTGCGGCGGTTGTCGTCGAAGGACCCCTGGCGCAGGCGGTCCTGGCGCACCCGGTCGAGGTCGACGTCGACCACCGTGCGGCGCGGACCGTCCGGGAAGCGCTCGCTCTCACCCAGCAGGTCGCCGGCCTCGTAGACCATCGTCTGCCCGTCCCAGGACAGGTCGGTCGAGGACTCCCCCGGACCCCCGGCGGCATAGACGTACGCCGCGTTGCAGCGGTGGCTGGCGCTGCGGGCCAGCAGGTGCCGGTCGTCGGCGCGCGCGACGGTGATCGGGCTGCCGGAGAGGTTGGCCAGCACCGTGGCCCCGGCCAGGGCGGCCTCGGCGCTCGGCGGCACGGGCACCCACATGTCCTCGCAGACCTCGACGTGCAGCACCAGGCCGGGCACGTCGGTGACGTCGAACAGCAGGTCCGGGCCCAGCGGCGCCTCGCGGCCGGCGACCGTCACGGTCGAGCCGCGCCGGTCGTCGCCGGGGGCGAAGTGCCGCTTATCGAAGAACTCGCGGTAGTTCGGCAGGTAGGACTTCGGCGCCACGCCGAGCACCTCGCCGCGGTGGACCACTACCGCGCAGTTGAGCAGCCGGTTGCCGTGCGCCAGGGGTGCACCCACGACGAGCACCGGCAGCAGCTCGCGGCTCGCCTCGACGATGCTCGCCACCGCGGCGTCGACCTCGGCCAGCAGGGTGTCCTGCAGGTGCAGGTCCTCGATGGAGTAGCCGGACAGGCACAGCTCCGGGAAGACCGCCACCGCCACACCGTCGTCGTGGCACAGCCGCGCCTGCTCGAGGACGGCCGCGGCGTTGGCCGCCGGGTCGGCCAGGCGCACCGGCACCGTGCACGCCGCCACACGGGCGAAGCCCTGGGCGTAGGCGTTGTAGAAGTCCACGCGTGCAGTCTGGCAGGCGCCGGTCGGAGCTGCTTCGCTCAGTCGGGGTAGCCGTCGGGGTTCTGGGACTGCCAGCGCCAGGTGTCGGCGCACATCTCCTCGACCGTCTTCTGCGTGGACCAGCCGAGCTCGGCGTTGGCCTTCGAGGGGTCGGCGTACGACGTGGCCACGTCGCCGGCGCGGCGGCCGACGACCTCGTAGGGCAGCTCGCGGCCCACGGCCTTCTCGAAGGCGCGCAGCAGCTCCAGCACGCTGGTGCCGCGACCGGAGCCGAGGTTCCAGGTGCTGATCGGCTCGTCGGTGACAGCGAGCTTCTCCAGCGCGGCGACGTGGCCCGCGGCGAGGTCCTCGACGTGGATGTAGTCGCGCACGCCCGTGCCGTCGGGGGTGTCGTAGTCGTCGCCGAAGACCTGGAGCTTCTCGCGCCGGCCGACCGCGACCTGGGCGATGTAGGGCATCAGGTTGTTGGGGACGTCGGAGGGGTCCTCGCCGATGGTGCCCGAGGGGTGCGCCCCGACGGGGTTGAAGTAGCGCAGCAGCGCGATCCGCATGTCCGGGTCGGCGACGGCGATGTCGCGCAGGATCTGCTCCTGCATGACCTTGGTCCAGCCGTAGGGGTTGGTCGCGAAGGTCGGGCGGTCCTCGGTGGCGCCGGCCTGGTCGGTGCCGTAGACGGTCGCGGAGGAGGAGAAGACCAGCTTGTCCACGTCGTGCCTCTGCATGGCGCGGACCAGGGAGAAGGTGGAGCCCAGGTTGTTCTGGTAGTAGTCCAGCGGCTTCTGCACGCTCTCCCCCACCGCCTTGTAGCCCGCGAAGTGGATGACGGCGTCGATCGTGTCGGTCGCGAACAGGTGCTCGGTCTTGTCGATGTCGGTCAGGTCGAAGGCGTGCACCGGGATGTGACGTCCCGTGAGCGCCTCCAGCCGGCCCACCACCGTCGGCTTGGCGTTGGAGAAGTCGTCGACCACCACCACGTCGTGACCCGCGGCCACGAGGGCGAGGACGGTGTGGGATCCGATGTAGCCGGCACCGCCGGAGACCAGGACGCGCATGGGCGCGAACCTAACCCGTGCGGGTGTCCGGCACCGAAAACGATGAGTCCGGGCGGCGGGTCGGGTCTGTGCTGGTGACCTGCCTGTCTGCTTCGTCCGCCCTCTCCCGCCAAGGAGCCACCGTGCCGCTCACCACCCCCTCCATCACCCCGTGCCTGTGGTTCGACGACCGGCTCGAGGAGGCCGCCGCGTTCTACACCGCGCTCTTCCCGCGCTCCTCGGTCGGCACGATGACGCGGTACGGCGACGCCGGGCCGGGCGAGCCCGGCTCGGTCATGGCCGGCGAGTTCACCCTCGACGGCCTGACCTTCCGCGCCATCAACGGCGGGCCGATGTTCTCCTTCACCGAGGCGGTCTCCTTCGCGATCTCCTGCGCCGACCAGGCCGAGGTCGACCACTACTGGGACGGGCTGCTGGCCGGCGGGGGCGAGGAGTCGATGTGCGGCTGGCTCAAGGACCGCTTCGGCCTGTCCTGGCAGGTGGTGCCGGTGCGCCTCTTCGAGCTGCTCTCCGACCCCGACCCCGCCCGCGCCTCCGCCGCCCAGGCCGCGATGCTGCGGATGCGCCGGATCGTCGTCGCCGACCTCGAGGCCGCCGCCGACGCCGCGGGGGCGCGCCCGTAGCTCAGGCGGCCTCGTACTCGAGCAGAAACGTCGGCTCGTAGAGGTCGACGGTGATCACGGTGTGTCGGGGCCCCCCCCCCCCCGACGTCGGACGCTGCGGCCTCCTGGTTGGTGACCTGCCGGGTGCCGCTGGTGTCGCGGAGGTAGACCTGGCCGTGGGGGTCGCGCCAGAGCTGGACGCCCGGCCAGGGCATGGCGCTCTGCCAGCGGCCGTGGGTCTTGAGCCGGTGGTGCAGCGTCGAGAGGGGTGCCAGGTTGTGCACCCCGGTCTGGGGACGTGGATCGGAGTGGGGTGGTCCGTGGGGGTCCCAGGGGACGACGTGGTCGAGCTGGATCGTGGGTCCGCTGCTGGTGGTGGTGCCCCAGGGGAAGGTCTCGCTGGGCGCGAGGAGCTGGACGGCGCGGCGGTGGCGGGCGGGGACCTCGTAGGCCTCCACCGGCGCCAGGCCCTCGGGGTCCAGGACCGGTCGGACGTCGAAGCGGGCGTAGCGGCCGAGGACCTCGCGCAGCCAGGTCTCGCTCACGGGGCCGTGGCCCTCGACCCGGGCGATCCGGTCGAGCTCCTCGCCCTCGGCGGTGACCTCACGGGGACCGCCGTAGACGTGGACGACCAGCGACACCGCGGGCAGCAGGTCCCGCAGGTCGAGCGTCCCGAGGTCCGGGACTGGCACCTGCGGCCCGTCCGCTCGGGCCTCGGCGCTGTCGCCGCTCGCGCTCGCGGTGGCACCACCAACGTCAGCGCCCGTGCCGCTCTCGGCGATGTGCGGTGCGGCGAGGTGCGGTGCGGCGAGGAGCGCGACGGCTTGGACGCGGAGCTGGTCCATCGTCGGGGCGGTGTCGTCGGGGCCGGTGGGCTCGGGCTGGTGGTCGTGGAGACGGTGGGCCAGCGTGGTCACGGCGTGGTCGAGAGCGTCGATGACGGGGACTGGCCCGCGGATCATGAAGGTGGCGATCCCGGAGGTCTCCTCCCCGGCGCGACGCTTCAGCGCGCGGGCGAAGATCGCCCCGGCGGCGCGGCGTTCTTTCTCCTTGGCGACCTCTGGTGCGGCGGCGGCGATCTTGCCGGCCACGAGCTCCTCGAAGTGGGTCCAGGGGATGCGCCCGTCGGCTGCCTCGGCGACCTCGGCATCGACCCAGCCGGCCTCCGCGGCGGTGAGGTTGCGGGTGCGCTCGGCGACGTGGATGGCGTAGGAGTCACGCACCTGCAGGGCCTGGACCCGTGCCCACAGCAGCGGCAGCCGCAGCTTCAGGTCCAGTGCCGCTGCCATCACCTTGCGCCCGGCGTGGGTGGTGCGACCGATCCGGGCCCCGAACTCGGCTGCGGCGAACTCGGTCACCATCGGCGTCCCGGGCCCACCGATGAGCGTGGCCCGCTCGCGCCCGGGCAGCCCCGCCTGCTGCGGGTCCAGGCGCTCGGCCGGGTGCGCCACCGCCCACTCGTAGGCCAGCACCAACAGCTGCGCCCCCGCCCGCTGCGCCAGCCGCGCCCACGCCCCAGCCCGTCCGAGGACCTCCTCCTCGCACAGCTCACTCGCGGGTGGACCCGGAGCGACAACGGAGGTGATGGACATGACTCCATCCAAGCCGCGACCACCGACAGTCCCGGCCGCCCAGCCTCGCTTCTGGGGCATGCGATCTTTGTCGTGATCGAACCGTGACCGCGGTCTCTGGACCTGACCGCTTCCGCCCAGGATGACGCGACTGGAGTGCCCATGGCGCACCGGGCGCGTCACCAGCACTCCAGTCGGCGACCGCTTTCCACCGCCGGGCGGCGCGAGCTGAACGCACTGTCATGCCGGGGACAGGTCACTCCAGCGCCCGACGTTCCGCAGGGAATCGGGCCCGTTGACCTGCCGATCGTCGGGCGCGGTTGTGGTGGGGCCGGCGTCCGCTACTGACGCGATGACGCTCGATCACCCGCCGCGTCCTTAAGCCGCATGTCGATCCCTCAAGTCACCCATGTCGCCCGCCCATCGCAACTACCCTGCCGACGTGCCTGACGAGGTGACCGAGAAACGCATGCGGCTGCGGTACGCCGGGACCTGCCGAGTCTGCGGCACGGTCCTCGAGGCACGCACTGACGCCGTCTACGAACGAGTCACCAAGACCGTCCGCTGCCTGTCGTGCGACACGCCAACAATGGATCGGCCAGCCGAGAGCGACAGCGAGCCCTCAGATCTCGAGAAGCGTCTGCCCACGACCGCGCCCGACACCAAGGCGGCTCCCGTCCCCGGTACAGCCGGCGCATCAGCCCGACGCGAGTTCGAACGTCGACAGGCCCGGCGCGAGCAACGCATCCGCACGAAACACCCCAGACTGGGAGGACTGATCCTCGCTCTCAGTGACGACCCGCAATCGACGACCGCATGGAACAGCGGGGCACTCGGCGAGGAGCGCCTCGGCCAAGGACTCGATGCTCGAGCGAGCGACACCATCCGATTGCTCCACGACCGTCGCATCCCCGGCACCCGAGCCAACATCGACCACCTCGCCGTGACCCCTTCAGGCGTCCTCGTCATCGACGCCAAGCGCTACGTGAGCAAGCGCCCGGCCCTGGTAGTGGAGGGCGGCCTCCTCCGCCCCCGGGTCGAGAAGCTCACCGTCGGCTCCCGCGACCAGACGAAACTTGTGGACGGAGTCATCAGACAGGTCGAGCTGGTCTCCGGCATCCTCGGTGATGCAACCCCGGCGCGCGGCTACCTCTGCTTCCTCGACGCGGACTGGCCACTCATCGGCGGGACCTTCACAGTGCGCGGAGTCGACGTCCTCTGGCCAAAGAAGCTCTACGCACAGCTCGCGGCAGAAGGCCCATTCAGCGCCACCGTTGCGGAGACTCACGCTCTCCTGGCCGCCGCTCTTCCTCCGGCCTAGGCGCGCCATACTGCCGCGTCTCGCTCAGGAGCGGAGTCCGCGATCTGGCCGGACCCGCCGCGGTGTCGGCAGCGCGCTCGAGGCGGCGTCAGGGAAGCTGCAACGTCGGAGGTGACGGACCGGGTTCACCGGGGCGAGTACGTTGAGAGAGCACCACGCGCACCAGGGGGCAGTCAGCTCCGACCGGCGCGACAGCACGTGAGGCGGCGGTCCCGTGACCACCCTCGACCAGACCCGACTGGCAGTGCGTCTGTCGTACGCGCGCCACACCTTCGACGGGGCCTGGTGGCCCCGCAGCCGATCGCTGAGCACCGAGCTGGTGCACCTGTTCGCGGGATGGCCGGTCGGCGCCGGACACATCTCCCGCGTCTTCGTCGCGCGCGCCGACTGGGACGACCAGCCCACGACGGTGGCCATCCCCGGGCGCCGCGGAGCGGTGAAGATCGGGCTGCTGCCGGCGGACACCCGCGACCAGTTGGTGCTGATCATGCTCGACGGGCAACGGCGGTCGATCGCGGTGCTGCCGCCGACCACCACTGACCAGGTGGCCGCGCAGCTCATGCGCGGCTTCGGGGGGACCCCCACGGTCGTCTGAGCGCCCCCGGACCGCACGCCGTGCTCGTGATCCCCGCGCGACGCCCGCCCCGGCTACGTGCCGAGTCCTCGCCTGGACCCGTGGAACCACAGGTGGGCACGACGTACCGCTCCATCCGCGAACGGCTCACGGCTCTGCTCGACGAGGAGACGACCCGCCGCCCCGACGCCTGGGAGCTGCCGGTGCCCGCGTGCCCCGGGTGGACGGTGCGCGACGTGCTGGCGCACCTGGTCGGCAACCTCGAGGACGGTCGCGCCGGGCGCCTGAGCGGACCCCCCGGTCCGCCCCCGCCGTGACCACGACCACAGGTGCCGACGGGCTCACCCGGCCCTAGCCTGGTCAGCAGTCCGGGGACTCCAGCAGGGAGCCACGAGATGTCACGAGGGAGCTCGACGATGAGCAGCAGCACTCCGGAGGAGACCGCGCCCTACGGCAGCGGTACGTCGGCGACGGCACCCGGGGCCGCGCCGGCCGCACCGGTGAAGCGGATCCGCACCCACCACCTGCGCGAGATGAAGCAGCGCGGCGAGAAGATCACGATGCTGACGGCGTACGACATGTTCACCGCCGCCACCTTCGACGAGGCCGGCATCGACCTGCTGCTGGTCGGGGACTCCGCCTCCAACAACGTGCTGGGCAACGAGACCTCGCTGCCGATCACCGTCGACGAGCTGCTGCCGCTGACGCGTGCGGTCGCCCGCGCCAGCAAGCGCGCCATGGTCGTGGGCGACCTGCCGTTCGGCTCCTACCAGGCCTCGCCGGAGCAGGCCTACCTCACCGCGGTGCGGTTCATGAAGGAGGCGCACGCGCACTGCGTGAAGCTCGAGGGCGGCGTCGAGATGGCGCCGGTGATCGAGAAGCTCACCCAGGGCGGCATCCCCGTGATGGCGCACATCGGCTTCACCCCGCAGTCCGAGCACGCCCTCGGTGGCTACCGCGTCCAGGGCCGCGGCGAGACCGCCGACCGGGTGCGTCGGGACGCCGAGGCGGTCGAGGCGGCCGGTGCCTTCGCGGTCGTGATGGAGATGGTGCCCGGCGACGTCGCCGGCGAGATCAGCCGCGAGCTGGCCATCCCCACGATCGGCATCGGTGCCGGCAACGGCTGCGACGGCCAGGTGCTGGTCTGGCAGGACGCCTTCGGCCTCCGCACCGGCCGGATGGCGCGCTTCGTCAAGCAGTACGCCGACGTGCACCAGGTCCTGCTCGACGGTGCCCGCGCGTACGCCGAGGACGTCAGGGCCGGCACCTTCCCCGGGCCCGAGCACACCTTCTGAGGACGCCTGCCCCGAGACGCACGGAGGGCCGTCCGCCTGCGCCCCCCTGCGCGGCGGACGGCCACTCGTGTCCCCCCGGTCCTCGAGCCGGTCCCCCCGGTCCGGCTCGACGTCCGTGTCGCTGTCCAGGACACCGACGCTACGAGCCCCGCACCCACGGCCGAGCCAGCCCTGGTCCACGGCTTGGTAACAGTCGTAGCGTCGGGGCATGCGGTCGACCCGGCACCCCGTCCTGCGTCCCCTGCGTCGTCCCCTGGGCCGTCCCCTGCGTCGTCCCCTGGGAGCCCTGCTCGCTGCGGGCCTGCTGCTCGCCTCCACGGCGTGCTCGGCGGCCCCCGACCCGTCCGAAGCAGCCGACGCCGGCACCCAGGGCACCCGCCCGGCCGAGGCCGGCCGGGCCGTCCCGGGCCTGCGCGTCGAGGTGCTCGCCGACGGCCTGGACCACCCGTGGGACGTCAAGCCGATCGGCGGCGGCCGGCTGCTGCTGACCCAGCGCGACCGGGCGACGGTCTCGCTGTGGGAGGACGGCGAAGTGCGCACCCTGGACTTCCCGAGCGAGGACGTCTGGGTCTCGGGCGAGACCGGGCTGCTCGGGCTCGAGGTCGACCCCGAGGTCCGCAGCAACGGCCGATTCTGGACCTGCCAGGGCGCCACGACCCAGGGCGGCGGCCACGACGTCCGGGTCATGGCCTGGCAGCTGTCCGACGACCTCCGCTCGGTCGAGCCTCGCGGGGTGCTCCTCAAGGGGCTGCCGGCGACGTCCGGGCGCCACGGCGGCTGCCGGCTGCTCGTGGCCCGCGACGGGTCCCTGCTCGTCGGGACCGGCGACGCCGCGGTCGGCGCCAACCCCCGCGACCTCACCTCGCTCGGCGGCAAGGTGCTGCGCCTGGACCGCACCACCGGCAAGCCCTGGCCGGGCAACCCGTTCATCGACGCGGGCAACAAGCGGCAGCGCTACGTCTTCACCTACGGTCACCGCAACGTCCAGGGCCTGGCCCAGCGCGCCGACGGGTCGCTGTGGTCGGTCGAGCACGGCAGCTTCCGCGACGACGAGGTCAACCGGCTGGTCAAGGGTGGTGACCACGGCTGGCACCCGGTGCCCGGCTACGACGAGTCGGTGCCGATGACCGACCAGTCCCTGCCCGGTCGCCAGCGCGAGGCCGCGTGGCGCTCGGGCGACCCGACCATCGCCCCCGGTGGCGCCACCTTCGTGGCCGGCAAGAAGTGGGGCGGCCTGCGCGGCACGCTCGCGATGGCGGTGCTGAAGGACCAGCGCGTGCAGTTCCTGAAGTTCGACGCCAGCGGCCGGCTCAAGAACGTCCGGATCCCCGACGAGCTGCGCGAGCACGGCCGGATCCGCCAGGTCGTGCGGGCTCCGGGCAACGACCTGCTGGTCCTCACCGACAACGGCGACGGCCGCGACGTCATGCTGCGGGTCAGCCCGCGCTGACCGCCGAGCCGTCCTCGGGCGACCCGGGGAGCACCAGCACGAAGGTGGCACCGCCTCCCGGCGTTCGCTCGTACGTCGCCTCGCCCCCGTTCGCGCGGGCCAGCTGCCGCACGATCGCGAGCCCCAAACCGGTCCCGCGGGCGCGACCGCTGTCGGCCTCGGAGCGGGTGAACCGCTCGAAGAGGGAGTCCTCGAACTCGGGTGGCACCCCGGCGCCCCGGTCGACGACCGCGACTCGCACCCGGCCGCCCGGCAGCGGCTCGACCTCCACACGAGGCTCCGCGCCGTACTTCCGGGCGTTGCTCACCAGGTTCAGCAGCATCTGGTCCAGGTGCTCGGGCTGGACCCACGCGGTGACCGGGTCGGCCCAGGCCGCGGGTGCCGGCAGCCCGGCGACGACCACGGCCTCGGCGACGCGGCCGTGCACCTCGACGGCGCGCGGCGTGGCGACCAGGCGCCCGGAGTCCGCCGTCACCTGCACCAGCACGTCGCCGACCGTGCGACCGATCCGCGCCGCGCTGCGCTCCATGAGCGCGAGGTAGGCGCGCTGCTCGGGCCGGTCCTCGCCGCCCCACTCCTGCTGGGCCATCTCGGTGGCGGCCACCAGCACGCTGAGCGGCGTCCCGATCTCGTGGCCGATCATGCCGACCAGCTCGGTGCGGAACGCTGCCACCCGGGCCAGCTCCTCGTTGGCCGTCTCGGAGGCGGTCAGGGCCTCGGCGACCGCAGCCCTGTCGCGCACGTGCTGCAGGGCCGCGGAGAGGCTGTGCGCCAGGAGGGTCAGGGCGGCGACGTCGGCGTCGTCGAAGGCGCGGGCTGACCCGGAGGCGACCTTGACGACGCCGAGGGTCTCGGTGCCGACCAGCAGTGGGGCGACCAGCATCGAACGGATGCCGGTGCGCCGACAGGCCGCGGCGTCGACCCGGGGATCGTCCTCGGTGTCGGTCGAGTGCAGCAGCACGCGGCTGGTGAAGGCGCGTCCCGACAGGGAGCGGTGGCGGTCGACGACCTGGTCGAACTGGTCGGAGAGCCGACCGGTGACCGCGCGGTACCGCAGCACGTCCAGCGTCCTCCCGTCCTCGACCAGCTGCTCGGGCAGCTCGATGACCGCCCCATCGGCGTGCGGCACCACGAGCATCGCTGCGCGGATCACGGCCTCGAGCGCCGACTCCTCGTCGGTCAGCGTCGTGATGTCGGCGTGCAGGTCGACCAGGTGGCGCAGTGCGGCCCGCTCGCGCTCCAGTGCCAGCTCCAGGCGGTGCTGGGCGTCGACGTCGACGATCTGCACCAGGAAGTAGTCGGCCTGCCCCGTGTGCGCGTCGCGGACCAGCTGGACGCTGATGAGCGCCCACACCACGCGACCGTCACCGCGGACGTAGCGCTTGGTCAGCTGGTAGTGCTCCATCCGGCCCGCCAGCACCTGCTCGACGAGCGCCAGGTCGGAGGCGAGGTCGTCGGGGTAGGTGATCGACTGGAAGTCCCGCGCGGTCAGCGCGGCCCGGGTGAAGCCCAGGAAGGCGACGAGCGCGTCGTTGACCTCCAGCCAGCGTCCATCCAGCCCCACGGTCGCCATGCCGACCGGCGAGCGGTCGAAGAGAGTGCGGAAGTGGTGCTCCCCCTCCCGACGCGGGGGCGCCGGCGTGGGCCTCATGTCCGTATCGTCGTCGTCCGACGGCGTGGCCTGAGCGAAAGGGCCACGTTCGGGACTTTGGTCCCACGCCCTGACCCGAGCCCACCGGTGTGACTGGCCTTGCCGGTCTCCGGCATCCTGGGAGCTCGCACCCCCGACCCCGGAAGAGGCCTGAGCGCCCGCGTGGACACCCAGACCCTGACCAACCTCGGACTCGTCCTGCTCTTCGTGCTCGTCGGCGGGGTCTTCGCCGGCACCGAGATCGCCCTGGTCTCGCTGCGCGAGGGCCAGCTCGACCAGCTCGAGCGCCGGGGCGGCCGTGGCGCCCGCGTGGCCGCCGTGGCCCGCGACCCCAACCGCTTCCTGGCCGCGGTCCAGATCGGCGTCACCGTTGCGGGCTTCTTCTCCGCGGCGTACGGCGCCTCGACGCTCGCCCCCGACGTGGCACCGGCCCTGGAGGGGCTCGGCCTGCCCGAGGACGCTGCCGACACGGTCGCCCTGGTGCTGCTCACGCTGCTCATCGCCTACCTGTCCCTGGTGCTCGGCGAGCTGGTGCCCAAGCGGATCGCCCTGCAGCGCTCGGCCGGCGTGGCCGTGCTGGTGGGCCCGCCGCTGGACCGCTTCGCGACCCTGATGCGCCCGGTCGTGTGGTTCCTCTCCGTCTCCACCAACGCGGTCGTGCGGCTCTTCGGCGGCGACCCGCACGCGGTCTCGGAGGACATGAGCGAGGAGGAGCTGCGCTACCTCGTCGACCAGCACCAGGGCCTCGGGGACTCCGAGCGGGCGATCCTCGTCGACGTCTTCGACGCCGCCGACCGCAGCCTGCGCGAGGTGATGCGCCCCCGCGCCGACGTCACGACGCTGCCGGGCGCCTCGAGCGTCACCGAGGTGCTCGAGGTCGTGCGGGTCAGCCCCTACTCCCGCTACCCCGTGGTCGGCGACAACGCCGACGACGTGCGCGGCTTCCTGCACGTGCGCGACCTGCTCGACGCCGATCCCGACGCGCTGGTCTCCGACCTGGCCCGGGAGATCTCCTTCCTGCCCGCCACCAACCGCGTGCTGCCGACCCTCACCGCCATGCGGCGCGACCGCAACCACATCGCCGTCGTGGTCGACGAGTACGGCGGCACCGACGGCATCGTGACGCTCGAGGACCTCGTGGAGGAGCTCATCGGCGAGATCGACGACGAGTACGACCCCCCGCGCGCCGACGTCGCCACCACCGGCATCGATGCCGGGCTGACGATCGAGGAGTTCGAGGAGCGCACGGGCGTCCCGATGACCGACGGGCCCTACGAGACGGCCGCGGGCTTCGTGCTCGAGCGGCTCGGGCGGATCGCCGAGGTCGGCGACCGGGTCCCGGTCGACGAGGAGCACGTCGTGGTGGTCACCGAGGTCGACGGCAACCGGATCACCCGGGTGCGGCTGGTGAGCACCCCCCGCGAGGAGCAGGACCCCGAGGGCGGCGGCGGGGCCTGAGGCTCACCACCCGAGCAGCGCAGCCCCGGCCCAGATGACCACGAACCACACCGCCACGCAGACCACGGGCACCCACGCCACCCGCACCGGGTGCGGGGTCCACCACCGCACGGCGCGCACCGTGGCCGCGAGCCAGAACACCAGCAGCAGGGTCTGGGCCCACCACGGCGTGAACGGCGCGCTGGCGGCGTACAGGAAGAAGCACGCGGCCATGCCGACCAGCCCGACGAAGGGCCAGGGCGAGACGTCGGTGCGGCGGTAGCGCCGGCCGCGCCCGAAGAAGCTGTTCGAGGAGGCCATGTCCGGTCCCGGGGCTCAGTCCTCGTCGACGGCGTCCCAGTCGTCGTCGGCGGCGTCCCACTGCTCGTTGCGCTCCTGGACCTTCTCCAGGGCCCGCTCGGCCTCCTCGCGGGTGGCGTAGGGACCGAGCCGGTCCTTGGCCGGGGACATGTCCTCGACGGTCTCCACGCGGTGCAGCCTCACGTTGAACCAGTACTGGTCCGGCTTGCCTCCATCAGCCATGCGCCGACCGTACCCGCCCGGCACCTAGGATCGTCGGACGTGACCGCTCCCGCCCCGACCGTCCTCCCCGGCCGCCTCTCCCCCCGCCGGCCCGTGCCCGCGCACATCCCCCGCCCGGAGTACGTCGACAAGCCGGCCCCCGAGCGGTTCACCGGCTCCGAGGTCAAGGACGCCGAGACCATCGAGCGGATGCGCGCCGCCTGTCGGCTGGCCGCGCAGGCGCGCGAGGAGGTCGGCCGCCACGTCCAGCCCGGCGTCACCACCGACGAGCTGGACCGGGTCGGCCACGACTTCCTCTGCGACCACGGCGCCTATCCCTCGACCCTCGGCTACCGCGGCTTCCCGAAGTCGCTGTGCGCCAGCGTCAACGAGGTCGTGTGCCACGGCATCCCCGACAGCCGGGTCGTGCAGGACGGCGACATCGTCAACATCGACATCACGGCGTACCTCGACGGCGTGCACGGCGACACCAACGCCACCTTCCTCGCCGGCGACGTCGCCCCCGACGTGCGCGCGCTGGTCGACCACACCCGCGAGGCGCTGGACCGCGCGATCCGGGCGGTGAAGCCCGGGCGCCGGATCAACGTCGTGGGCCGGGTCATCGAGGCCTTCGCCGCCCGGCACGGGTACGGCGTGGTGCGCGAGTTCACCGGCCACGGCATCGGCACCCACTTCCACTCCGGGCTGGTCGTGCCGCACTACGACGACCCCGACTACGACGACGTCATCCAGACCGGCATGACGTTCACCATCGAGCCGATGCTCAACCTCGGCACCCACGAGTGGGACATGTGGGAGGACGGCTGGACCGCGGTCACCCGCGACCTGCGGCCCTCGGCGCAGTTCGAGCACACGCTGCTGGTCACCGCCGACGGCGCCGAGGTCCTCACGCACCCCTGAGGCCCGGCCCGCAGGGGCGCGGTCACCCCTCCGGCGTGATGCTCCCGGCGTCGCGCTCGCCCAGCTCGACGAGGCGGCGCTCCACGCGCAGCACGGCGACCTCGTGGTCGACCTCGCCGCTCATGACAGCGGCCAGCTTCAGGTGCGGCAGCGCCTCGGCGAGGCGGTGCTGACGCTCCAGGCTGCGACCCAGCGCGTGCCGCGCCCACACGTCGTCGGGCACCTGCTCGACCACCGCGCGGAGGTCCTCCTCGGCGCGGCCCAGCTGGGCGCGCTGGAGGTAGGCCCAGGCC
Organism: Nocardioides sp.; assembly: GCF_030149505.1. Lineage (GTDB taxonomy): Bacteria > Actinomycetota > Actinomycetes > Propionibacteriales > Nocardioidaceae > Nocardioides. Next base: position 39,377 of record NZ_JASBRN010000045.1, on the reverse strand, counting down.
CGCAGCGACCGCAGCCCGGTGTTGCCCGGGTCCTCGTCGAGGGCCGGGCTCAGCACGTCGAGGGCCTCGCGGGGGGACTGGTCGCTGAGCAGCTCGTGCGCGGTGCGGTACGCCGTCGCGGCCTCGCGCGGCGCGGAGACCGTGAGCGGGGGGACCCGCTGGGGGAACTGGTCGCTCATGTCCTGCCAACGCCCACGACCGGTCCCGGATTCCCCCGCCCGCCCCGCGCCGCTACCCTGCTCCTGCGGATGGGCCGACCGGGCGACCGCGTCGCACCTCCGGGTGCGCCGAGGAAGGTCCGGGCTCCACAGGGCGAGGTGGTGGGTAACACCCACCCGGGGCAACCTGCGGGACAGTGCCACAGAGAACAGACAGCCTCCCGCCGAGCGATCGGCGGGCGGTGATGGTGAAACGGTGGTGCAAGAGACCACCAGCGACCGGGGTGACCCGGTCGGCTCGGCAAACCCCACCTGGAGCAAGGTCAAGAAGTCACTTCGGTGGCGCGCGTGCGTTCGAGGGCTGCCCGCCCGAGCACGCGGGTAGACCGCTGGAGGTCGTCGGCAACGGCGACCGTAGATGGATGGTCGCCCCCGATCCCGCGAGGGAGAGGGACAGAACCCGGCCTACAGGTCGGCCCATCCGCACCCCGCGCGGGCCTGACATGTTCGTGCCAGGCCTCCGGGACCTGCCCTGACCGGATCCGGCGGCCCCCTGCACAGATGCCGCTCCCGGGTGGATCATCGGAGGTGCACGACGCGACCGGCTCCTGAGGTGCCGGGTCGCACGGGAGGTGTCGGGTCCCACCCTCAGGCGGAGCCGATGCCCTCGGAAGCCCCGCCGCTCCCAGCACACGGCGGGGCTTCCCCCCGCTCTGGCGCTGCGCGACCCGCCCGCGCCGGCCGCCCGGGGCCGCGTGCCAGGATGACGAGGTGTCGTGGGCGACGTGCGAGCGGGGGCACCTGCACTGGGGACCCCGCGGGGCCGCGGGCCTGCTCGTAGCCCACGAGGGGGCCGTGCTGCTGCAGCTGCGCGCCCGGTGGACCCACCGCGGCGGCACCTGGGCGGTGCCCGGCGGCGCCCGCGAGCGCGGCGAGTCTGCGACCGAGGCGGCGTTGCGGGAGGCGCACGAGGAGCTCGGCGTCCAGGCCGCGGCGCTGGCCGTGCACGGCTCCCACGTCGCGCTGTGCGGCGGCTGGAGCTACGAGACCGTCCTCGCCCGGCCGACCGGAGCCCCGGCGGATCTGGGCCTGCGCGACCGCTCGGAGTCCGACGGGCACCGGTGGGTGGCCGCCGACGAGGTGGCGGCGCTCCCGCTGCACCCTGGGTTCCGGCGGGCGTGGGAGGACGACGCCAGCGGCCTGGCGGCCTTCGTCCGCCAGGGCTGACCGCACCCGGCGCAGGCTCAGGCCGGGGCGAACAGCACCCGCCGCTGCGCCACGTCCGCCTCGACCAGCCGGACCCGCAGGTCCTGGCCGAGCGGCAGCGGCTGCTCCCCCTCGACCCGGGCCTCGACGGCCGGACCGGGCACCACGACCCGCCCCCGCTCGGGCCGCCGCTCCTCGACGTCGACGACGACGGCGTCCATCACCTCGCCCACCCGGTCACGCAGCACGCCCGCCTCGACCAGGTCCAGGACCCCGCGCTCGTACGCCGACGCGGTCCGCCCCGAGCGCTGCATCGTCGCCGGCAGCCCGGGCAGTGCCTCCCGTGCCCAGGCCGGCACCTCCGTGCCGGCGCACAGCGCCACACAGACCTCCCCCGTGTGCCGGTCCGGGAGCCTCCGCAACGGCGCCGTCACGTGCGCGTACGCCGACGCGAGGGCGCTGTGCAGCGGCTGCTCGGGCCGGGTGCCGTCGAAGGCGGTGTACCCGCTGCCGCGCAGCAGCCGGGTGCACGCCACGACCATCGCCGCGTGGTCGGCCCGGGTGGGATCCAGGCCCCGCACGAGGTCGGCCCACGACTGCTCCGCGGGCCACCCGACGCCCAGCGCCCGGGCCGTGCGGCGCAGCCGCGCCACGTCGCGCGGGTCCGGCGGCGGCAGGGTCCGCAGCAGCCCCACGCCGCCCTCGAGCATCATCGCCGCGGCGCTGAACCCGGTCAGCAGCGAGACCTGCGCGTTCCACTCCTCGACGGGCAGCCGCGCTCGGTGCTCCAGGTGCCAGCGGCCGCCGTCGACCACGACGTCCTGCTCGGGGATCGGCAGCGACACCCCACCGCGCTCGACCTCGCGCGCGATCCGCAGCGGGCCGATCTCGGCGAGCAGCGCCAGGGTCCCGTCCGGCCCGTCCTCACCGGCATCGACCCGGCGCTGGGCCTCCTCGTAGGTCAGCTGCTCGCGGCTGCGCACCAGCGCGCGACGCACGTCGGCGGCGACCCGCTCGCCGTCCGGGCCGAGCCGGACCGTCCACAGCAGCGCCGGGCGCACCTGGTCGGGCAGCAGCGAGGCCGCCTCCTCGCTGATCACCGGCGGGTGGAGCGGCACCTTGCCGCCGGCACCGTAGACCGTCTCCCCGCGCCGGTGAGCCTCCAGGTCGACCGGGTCGCCGGGGCGCACGAAGGCCGCCACGTCGGCGATGGCGTAGTGGACGGTCCAGCCGTCCTCCGACCGCTCGACGTGGAGCGCCTGGTCCAGGTCCCGGGCGCCGTCGGGGTCGATCGTCACGAACGGCAGGTCGGTGCGGTCCAGCTCCGGCAGCACGGGGCGCGCGGCCGCGTCGCGCGCGGCCCGCTCGACCTCCGCGGGGAAGGCCGGGGTGACCTCGAGCTCGTCCTGCAGCCGACGTACCTCCTCGACCAGGAGGGTGGCCGGGACCCGCAGCACGGGGTGGGAGGTCATGCAGGCACCATAGCCAGCACCATGCTGATCCTCCTGCCGCCCAGCGAGGGCAAGACCGCACCCCGCCGAGGCAAGCCGCTGGACCTCGACGCACTCACCGCGCCCGAGCTGACCCCGGCCCGCCAGGCCGTGGTCGACGCGCTCGGCGAGCTCTGCCGGGGCGACGTGGCGGCGGCCGCGGCGGTGCTCGAGATCGGCGCGACCCAGCACGACCTGGTGGCGTCGAACGCCGACCTCGCCTCCGCGCCGACGGCGCGCGCGGACGCGGTCTACAGCGGGGTCGTCTACGACGCGCTCGACGCCGCCTCCCTCTCCTCCGCGGCCCGGCGCCGCGCCTCGACCCGGCTGGCGGTCACCTCCAGCGTCTTCGGCGTGGTCCGCCCCGCCGACCGGATCCCCGCCTACCGCCTCTCGGGGGGTACGACGCTGCCCGGGCTCGGTCCGGTGGCGGCCCACTGGCGCGCGCACCTGGACCCCGCGATGACCGGGCTGCTCGGCGGTGGACTGTTGGTCGACCTCCGCTCCGCGGCGTACGCCGCCTTCTGGCGCCCCTCGGCCGACCTGGCGCCGCAGGTCGCCACGGTGCGGGTGCTCCACGAGGTCGACGGCGTGCGCAAGGTCGTGAGCCACTTCAACAAGGCGACCAAGGGGCGCATCACCCGCGCCCTCCTGGAGGACGGGGCCAACCCCTCGACGCCCGCGCGGCTCGCGGAGGCGCTGCGCGACCTCGGGTGGCTGGTGGAGGTCGGCGAACCGAGCGCCAAGGGCACCCAGCTCGACGTGGTGGTCGAGGCGCTCTAGCGACGACCCCGGCGGCCGAGGGCACCGTGGTCGCGGGTGCCACGCCCGAGCTCGTGAAGAAGTCGTGAAGGTCGAGCCCGAAGGGTGCTCCGGCACCTCGTCGCTGTCGAGGTTGCAGAGGAAGTCGCCGCCCCTCGAGGAGTCCCGTGCCCGTCCCCACCGTGCCGCCTGCCGCCACCAGCCCCGCCGTCCTCGACGCGAGCGAGGCGACGGCGTTGTTCCACCGGCTCTACCACGCCTCGGTCGACCACTGCCTCCACGTCGCCCTGCAGACCGTGCGCAACCATGCCCATGCCGAGGAGGTGGTGCAGGAGGCCTACGCCGACGTGTGGCAGTCACTGGGGAGGTTCGACCCGGCGCGCGGATCGGGCCTGGCCTGGGTGCTCACGATCGTCCACCGCCGCGCCGTCGACCGGGTGCGCGCCACCGTGGCGCAGGAGCGCCGGGACTCGGGACACGAGCAGCGCGAGCACGGCACGGCCCACGACAGCACAGCCGAGGACGCCGTCCGCGCCGTGGAGGGGCTGCGCGACGGCGCTCGCATGAGGACGGCGCTCGCCGCCCTGGCACCCGACCAGCGACGCGCCGTCGAGCTGGCCTACCTCGGCGGCTTGAGCCACCGCGAGGTGGCGGTGCGGACCGGCGTGCCGCTCGGCACCGCCAAGACCCGGATCCGACAGGGGCTCAGGGCTCTGCGGGTCCGCATGGGCGAGCCCGCGGACCCGGCACCGGCCTGAGCCTCGGCACGGCCGCGCCGAGGGAGGGTTGCGGCTAGAGCCGCTCCATCTTCGCGAACGGGCTGGGGATGCGCACCGAGGAGCTCCCGAAGTCGACGGTCACGCCGTGGGCGTCGACGGAGACGACCCGGCCCAGGCCGTGGACGTCGTGGCAGACCCGGTCGTCCACCGAGTAGCTCTCCACCGCCTGCTCGGGCTCCGGCTGGAAGGGGCTGTTGGCGAGCGGACGACGGTTCGGGCGGGCAGGCATTCCTCGATTATGCGCCTCCCCCACCCGGCTGGCACCACCGGCCGCCACCTGCGCTCCCGCGCGAGGACGCGGAGCACCCGATGGGCGGCTACCAGCGACCGGGGTCGAGCGTGGCGTCGCCCGGCGGGAGCGTGTTGTAGAGACGGAGCGACCCGCGCGGGGGCTGACCGGGCTCGGGGTAGAACGACACGACGCTGATCGAGGCCGGCGAGAGCTCCATCCGGAAGACCGCGTCCAGCGGGGCCCCCATCGCGTGGGCCACCAGGGTCTTGATCGGCGTCACGTGCGAGACGACGACGACCGTGCGCCCGGCGTGCTCGGCCAGCACCCGGTCCAGGCCCGCGAGCACCCGCTCCTCGACCTGCCGGAAGGACTCCCCACCCGGCGGCGGCACCTCGAGGGAGCCCAGCCAGGCGTCGAGCCCGGTCTGGTCCCGCTCGGCGACCTCGAGGAAGGTCAGCCCGTCCCAGGCCCCGAACTCCATCTCCGCGAAGCCCGGCTCCTCCGAGACCGGCAGGTCCAGCGCCGCGGCCACCTCCTCGGCGGTCTCGCGGGTCCGGCGGACCGGGGAGGCCAGCACGGCGTCGACCGTGTCGCCGAGGGCGGCCAGCCACTGCGCCGCGGCGCGCGCCTGTGCGCGGCCGTCCTCGCTCAGTGGCGGGTTGTCCCCGCCCAGCCCGCCGGAGAAGCGCTTGGCCGCGGTGTGCTCGGTGACGCCGTGGCGCACCAGCACCAGCGTCGTGGGGGTTCCGGTGGGAGCCGCCCAGCCGCGGTGGCCCGCCTGGTCGCGCTCCTCCTCGCCGCGCACCGCCCCCGGGGACTCGATCTCCTCGATCAGCGAGTCCTCGTCGGGGCGTTCGCCGCGGGAGCCGTGGGCGGGTGCCACCGGGCCCGGAGCCACCTCGTCGCCGTCCAGGGCCCGGTTGGCCAGGGCGTCGGCCGCGGCGTTCTGCGCGCGCGGCACCCAGGTGTAGGTCGTGCCCGGCGGCGCCACCTCGCGCGCCTCGGCGTGCAGCGGCTGGAGACCGGCGTGCTTGACCCGCCAGGTGCCCTTCATCTGCTCCACGACCAGCTGGGAGTCCATCCGCGCCTCGACCTGGGCCCCTGGCGCGTGCTCGGCCGCCAGTCGTAGCCCGGCGATCAGTCCGGAGTACTCCGCGACGTTGTTCGTCGCCCGGCCGATCGCCGCCGCGACCTGCGCGAGCACCTCGCCGGTCTCGGCGTCGCGCACGAGTGCGCCATACGCCGCCGGGCCGGGGTTGCCGCGGGAGCCGCCGTCGGCCTCCACGACGACCCGGGAGACCGCGCGGGGGGACGGGGTGCTGCTCACAGACCGGACTCGGCGGTGCGGACGAGGATCCGCGAGCACTCCTCGCAGCGCACGACCTCGTCGGCCGCCTTCGCCTTGATCGAGGCCAGCTCGGCGGGGTCGATGCCCAGCTGGCAGCCGCTGCAGCGGCGCTGGGCCAGGCGGGCCGCACCGATGCCGCCCTTGCTCTCGCGCAGCTTGTCGTAGAGCGCCAGCAGGTCCGCGGGGAGCCCCTCGAGGGCCGGTCCGCGCTGCGATGCCACCTCGGCGAGCTCGGCGTCGATCTCGGCGAACCGCTCGTCGCGGACGGCGGCCAGCTCGGCCAGCCGCCCCTCGGCGGCAGCGATCCGGTCGTTGACCGCCGAGAGCATGCCCTGGGCCGCCTCGAGCCGTTCCATGACCTCGAGCTCCTCGTCCTCCAGCGTGGCGATGCGGCGCTCGAGGGACTCCAGCTCCCCGCTCATCCGCTCGAGGTCCTTGGGGTTGCTGATCAGCCCGGCGTCCATCCGCTCGCGGTCGCGCGTGCGGCGCGCCTTGACCGCCTCGACGTCGGCGTCGACCTTCGCCTGCTCCGCGGTGAGGTCGTCGACGACGATCTTGGCGTCGCGGGCCTCGTCGACCAGGGTCGAGCGGGTGCGCTCGAGCTCGGCGATCTCGGCCAGCTCGGGCAGGGTGCGGCGGCGGTGCCGCAGCTGGTCGCCCCGGGAGTCGAGCTCCTGGAGGTCGAGCAGGCGCAGCTGGGCGGTGGGGTCGGCTTTCAGCGGGACTCCTGGGTCGGGGCCGGTCGGGCCGGGAGACGTCAGATGCGGTCGGTCCACGGGTCGGTGCACAGCGTGCTGACCCGGACCTCCACCGTATCGCCAGCGAGGTCCTGGAGCGCAGCCGCGAGGCGATCGCGCAGCACCGGGAGCCAGGTCCACTCCGCGGCCCAGTGGGAGACGTCGAGGAGCGCGGGACCGTCGTGCTCGAGGAACTCCGAGGCGGGGTGGTGGCGCAGGTCGCTCGTGACGTAGACGTCGGCGTCGCTCCCCCGCAGCCGGTCGAGGAGGAAGTCCCCCGCACCCCCGCAGAGCGCCACCCGTCGTACGGGCCGGTCGGGATCGCCGGCGATCCGCACCCCGTGCGCGGTCGGCGGCAGCGCTGCGGCCACCTGCTCGGCGAACGCCCGCAGCGTCGTCGGCTCGACCTCGCCGACCCGGCCGGTGCCGGTGGGCTGCTGGCCGGGGTCGGCGAGCTCCACGACGTCGTACGCCGGCTCCTCGTAGGGGTGCACGGCCAGCAGCGCCGCCACGACGCCCGACCGCAGCCGCCGCGGCAGCACCACCTCGATCCGCTCCTCCTCGACCAGCTCGACCTCGCCCACCGAGCCGATGGTGGGCTCGGCCCCGGGCAACGGCCGGAAACGCCCCTGGCCCGTGACCGTGAAGGAGGCCTGGTCGTAATCCCCGATCGAGCCGGCACCGGCCGCGGCCAGCGCATCGCGCACCCGGTCGGCGTCGGCGACGGGGACCATCACGCCGAGCTTGTCGAGCGCGGGGGCCGAGGCGGGCAGGAGTGGGCGGACCTCGCGCAGGCCCAGCGCCAGGGCCATCGCCTCCGAGACCCCGCCCAGCGCCTGGTCGGCATTCGTGTGGGCGGCGAGCAGGGCGCAGCCGGCGCCGGCCAGCACCAGCGAGGTGCGGCCCTTGGGCGTCTGGCTGGTGAAGCCGTGGACGCCCTTGAGGTAGAGCGGGTGGTGGGTCACCAGGAGGTCGGCGCCCCACGCGGCGGCCTCGCGCGCCACGGCCGGCGCCGGGTCGACGGCCAGCAGGATCCTGCGCACGGGCTGGTCGAGGTCGCCGTGGACGAGCCCGACCCGGTCCCAGGAGTCGGCGCTCGAGGGCGGGTACCACCCGTGGACCAGGTCGACCAGGGAGCCCAGGGACGGAGGTGCGGTCGCGGACATGGCGGTGAGGCTAGCCGCCTACGCTCGGGGCATGGCCTCCGAGAACCCCGCCGTCACCGACATCTCTGCCGACACCGACGCCCCCGCGGGCGGCGTCGTGAAGATCAACGCCATCTCCGTGCCCCCGCCGGCGCGCGCGGAGCTGGAGCGCCGCTTCGCCGCCCGGGCCCACACCGTCGACGGTGCCGACGGCTTCCTCGGCTTCCAGCTGCTGCGCCCGGTCGCCGGGGACGACCGCTACTTCGTGGTCACCCGGTGGCGCGACGACGCTGCGTTCGAGGCCTGGCGCGACGGCGACGCCCGGGCCGCCCACGCCGGGGAGGGCAGCCGACCGGTCGCCAGCGGCGCGGACCTGCTGGAGTTCGAGGTCGTGCTGGACGTGCGCCCCTCCTGAGCGGGCTCAGGCCCCGGCGCTGGGCAGCGTGAACCGGAAGAGCGCGCCCCCGCCGGGGGCCGCTTCGACCCGGATCACGCCACCGTGCTCCTGCACGACCCGGCGGCACATCGCCAGGCCGAGACCGTGCTCGCCCTCCTCCTCGGTGCTCATCCCGCGCTCGAAGATGGCCTCGCGCAGCTCCTCGGGGATGCCCGGACCGTCGTCGGCGACGGTGACCTCGCAGCGCTCCTCCAGAAGTCGGGCCGCGACCGTGACGTGGGCCGGCCCGGCGCGACCGCGGTGCTTGGCGGCGTTGGACACCAGGTTGAGCAGCAGCTGGCGCACCGACTGGAGCGAGACGTGCACCGCCGGCAGCGGCCGCTCCACGTGCACCCGCACCGCACTCTCGTCGACTAGGGAGCCCACCCACCCGACGACGTCCTCGAGCCCGACATCGACCCGGATGGCCTCGCTGCGCTGCACCGCCTCGTGCAACAGGCCCTCCACGATGTCCTCCATGCCCTGCGCGGCGTGCAGGACCCGCTCGAGCTGGCTTCGGGTGCCCTCAGCGAGATCGGGGTCGGCCAGCACGAGGCCGACGTAGCCGGAGATGGTCGTGATCGGGTTGCGCAGGTCGTGCGCGAAGGTCTCCCCCAGCACCAGCAGGTCGGCGTTGGAGCGCTCGAGCTGCGCGACCGTCTGGCCCCAGACCCGCCGCAGCTGCTCCTCCACGGCGATCCGCCGGGCGATCTCGGTGTTGGTGCGCTGCAGGGCGGTGGTGAGCTCGGAGAACCGGTCGCCCACGAGCCGCACCACCAGGACCACGTCCCGTTCCCGCGCGGAGCGGCGCCGGCCGGTGATCGACATCTCCTGCGACCCCTCGGCCGTGCGCAGGCGCAGCCGTCCCGGCACCGGGCTGGTCGAGCGCCGAAAGCCGGCCATGAGCGCGTCGAGCACGTCCTCGGGGGTCTGCACGACCTCGGCGAGGGACCGACCCCGGCAGTCGCCGAGCAGCCGCACGGCGGCCTCGTCCGCCTCCACGACGAGCCCGTCCGGTGCGACCACCAGCTCGGCCTCCTGGGGCACCGCGAACGGCGTCATTCCCCGAAGTACTCCCGCCCCGCGGCGTGCTGCCCCGACCTCGGCTCGAGGTGGACGACCACCCGGCAACGTCCATCGCCCCGCGCGATCGTCTCGGCGAGCTCGACCTTGGCGTACCCCAGGTTCTCCGCGGCGATCAGCCCGAAGACGTTGGAGGTCATCATGCACATCGACTCCCGGCCCAGGACCTTCTCCTCGAATGGGCAGCGGCTGTTGGTGTACTCCAGCCGCTCCTGGCCGGAGTCCTGCAGCACGAAGTCGCCCTGGATGCGGGCCTTGAGGTCCACGTGGACCGCCGCGACCTGGTCGCGGTCGAGCCGGTCGACGCCCAGCGCCTCGCGGTAGGACTCGTCCAGCCAGGCACCCATCCGCCGCCCGACGATCGAGATGTAGCCGGCGGCGTCCTCGAGCCCGACGGTCTCCTCCAGGGTGCCGGCGAGCTCACGCACGAGCGTGCGCAGGAAGAGGTCGCGCTCCAGCCCGGGGTCGGGCACGAACTGAACAGGGGCCACGCCCGGTGTGCCCGTTGTCGTGCCGTCCTGCGTGCCCTGCGTCGTGCTGTCCACCACGGTGCCCTTCCCCCCGGACGCCTCAGCGTCCACCCGCTGTCCACTGTAGGGCGGGGCGAGCACCCCCGGGCGGGATCGGTCCAGTCCACCCGTGGTCGACCCTCAGTTGACCTGGCGCTCGCGGCCCTCCCAGTAGGGAGCACGCAGCTTGAACTTCTGCAGCTTGCCGGTCGCGGTGCGGGCCAGCTCGTCGCGGAACTCCACCGAGGTCGGTGCCTTGTAGCCCGCGGCCTTCTCCTTGCACCAGGCGATCAGCTCGGCCTCGGTGACCTGCTCGCCGGGCGCCAGCACGACCAGGGCCTTGATCGTCTCGCCCCACTTCTCGCTGGGGACGCCGATGACCGCGACCTCGGCTACCGCGGGGTGGGAGAAGATGACGTCCTCGACCTCGATCGAGGAGACGTTCTCCCCGCCCGTGATGATCACGTCCTTCTTGCGGTCCTTGATCGTCAGGTAGCCGTCCTCGCCGATCTCGCCGCCGTCACCGGTGTGGAACCAGCCGCCGGCCAGCGCCCGCGCCGACTCCTCCGGCTGCTCCCAGTAGCCCTCGAGCACCACGTTGGAACGCGCCAGCACCTCCCCGCCCTCCGAGCCGCCGCCCTCGGCGTGCTCGTCGGGCTCGCTGATCGCGAGGCGTACGCCGAGCGCCGGCGCTCCCGCCCGGGTCAGCAGCCCGGCCCGCTCCTCGGCGGGCAGGCCGTCCCACTCCGCCCGGGTGCGGTTGAAGGTCAGCAGCGGGGAGGTCTCGGTGAGGCCGTAGATCTGGATGAACTCCCAGCCCAGCTCCTCCTCCACCCGCACCACGGTCCTCGTCGGCGGCGGCGCGCCGGCCATGATGATCCGCACCCGGTCGCGACCGGGGATCGGGCCGTCCCAGTCCTGCGCGGCCTCCAGCACCGCGGCGGCCACCGCCGGCGCCGCGCACATGACCGTCACGCCGTGGTCGCGCACCCGGCGCAGGATCTCCGCGCCGTCGATCTTGCGGAGCACGACGTGCTGGGCGCCCAGACCGGTCATCGCGTAGGGCATGCCCCAGCCGTTGGCGTGGAACATCGGCAGCGTGTGGAGGTAGACGTCGCGATCGCTGACCTGCGCGTGCATCGCGAACGTGACGGCGTTGACCCAGATGTTGCGGTGGGTGATCTGCACGCCCTTGGGCCGGGCCGTCGTGCCGGAGGTGTAGTTGATGCAAGCGGTCGCGGACTCGTCCGGCTCCCAGGGCTGCGGCACCGCGCCCTCGGAGGCGTAGAGGTGCTCGTCGTCGCCGAGGACGAAGCGGTGCTCGGCCGTGACGTCGGCCAGCGCCTCGTCGAGCTCGGGGTCGACCAGCAGCACGCGGGCACCGGAGTGCTCCACGATGTAGCGCACCTCGTCGGGGCGCAGCCGGAAGTTCACCGGCACCAGCACCCGGCCCCAGCCCGAGACCCCGAAGAAGGAGGTGAGCAGCCGCGCGGAGTTGTGGCTCACCACCGCGACCCGCTCGCCCACCCCGATCCCGAGCTCGTCCAGGCGCGCTGCCTGGCGCGCGGCCAGACCGGCCAGCTCGGCGTACGTCAGGGTGCCGGGGGCGCCCGCACCGCCCAGCGGGGTGGCCGGCTGGTCGGGCTCGTCCAGCACCCCGGTCCGCTGCCCGTAGACCGTCGTGGCCCGGTCCAGGAAGTCGGAGACGCTGAAGGGCACGAACATGGGGTTCCTCCTGGTTCGCCGGGTGGCTGACGTGGCGTGACGCACGCCACCCTAGGGTCCCCGGGGTTGGTGCGCGGCTGCTGCACGCACGGTCCGGCGCCGAGCGGCCCGGCGGCTGCGACGAGCGGTCCCGGACCGGTTGCCCGCCCGCACGCCCCGTTCGATGAGAGTCTTCTCATCCACGCCTCACCTCGCTCCCACGGTGGTGCAGGATCGTGGCGTCATGACCGGGTTCTCGAAGGTGCTGCTGGGGCTGGCGCTCGGCCTGCCCATGGGGGCGTACGCCGTCGGCAGCATGGTCTCCTCAGCGGCCGACGACCCCGGGCGGCGGGCGCCGATCATCCTCGAGGACGCCCCGACACCGGCCCAGGACACCGTGCCCGGCCCCACCCTGCGCCCCTCTCCCGAGCCCACCCGCGGCGGGGACGACGACGGGGACGACGGCCCGGGTGACGACGGCCCGGGTGACGACGGCCCGGGTGACGACGAGGTCCGCAACCGTCCCGAGGTGGTCGTGCCCTCCTACGCCGACCGCGACGACGATGACGACGACGACCGGGGCGAGCGGGACGACACCACCGACGACCGGGACGACGACTGAGCACCCCGCCAGCGCCGCCGAGGTCGGGGCTCCCGCGCACCGGCATCTCGGTCCGCACCCGGATCACCGCCGCCGTCGCCGCGCTCACCGCCGCCACCCTGGCCCTGGCCGGGCTGCTGGTCTACGCCATCGAGCGGGACCGGCTCGAGGAGCAGACCCGCGCGGCGGTGGACCAGGAGCTCCAGGAGTTCGGGCGGATCCAGGCCGAGGGCATCGACCCCACGACGTCCGAGCCCTTCCAGGACGTCGCGACGATGCTGGAGCTGTTCTTCCTGCGCAACATCCCCGACGACGACGAGCTGCTCGTGGGGTGGATCGAGGGGCGTGCCGACCCGGTCCGGTTCCTCTCCCCCGCCGAGGACCCGATCGTCGACGACGCCGCCTTCCGCGCGGCGGCCTCCGACGTCGCCCGGACCGGCGGCAGCGCCCGCTTCGAGGTACCCGGCGAGGGCGAGGTCCTCCTCGTCGGCCAGCCGGTGCGGTTCCGCAGCGAAGCCGAGGCCGGCGCCCTGCTGGTCGTCACCCGCCTCGACGTCGGCCGCGCCGCCCTGCGCGACACGATGCGCACCTACGCCATCGTCTCGGCCCTCGCGCTGCTGCTGGTGGCGGGCGCGGCCTTCCTGCTGACCGGTCGCCTGCTGGCACCGCTGCGCCGGCTGCGCCGCACCGCCGAGGAGATCACCGAGACCGACCTCTCCCGCCGCATCCCCGTCAGCGGCAACGACGACATCACCGCGCTCACCGGCACCGTCAACACGATGCTGGAGCGGCTCGAGGCCGCCTTCACCGAGCAGCGCCGCTTCCTCGACGACGCCGGCCACGAGCTCAAGACCCCGCTGACGGTGCTGCGCGGACACCTCGAGGTCCTGGACCTCGGCAGCCCCGAGGAGATCACGGAGACCCGGGACCTCCTGCTCGACGAGGTCGACCGGATGTCGCGACTCGTGGGCGACCTGATCCTGCTCGCCAAGTCCGACCGGCCCGACTTCGTCCGGGTCGAGCCGGTCGAGCTGCGCGACCTCACCGAGGACCTGCTGGCCAAGTGCTCGGGGCTCGGGGAACGCACCTGGTCCATCGACGCCGCGGCCACCGCCCGGGTCGAGGTCGACGCGCAGCGCCTGACCCAAGCGGTGCTGCAGCTGGCCGACAACGCCGTGCGGCACACCCGCCCCGGCGACCGGGTCGCCGTCGGGACGGCGTACGACGGCAGCCGGCTGCGCCTGTGGGTCCGCGACACCGGGCCCGGCCTGGCCCCGGAGGACCGCACGCGGGTCTTCGAGCGGTTCGCGCGCGCCGACGACCGTGACCACGAGGGCTTCGGCCTGGGCCTGTCGATCGTCGGTGCGATCGCCGAGGCGCACGGCGGCCGCACCGCCTGGGAGGACCCGACCCTCGAGGGCCACCCCCGCGGCTCGCGGTTCGTCGTCGACGTGCCCGCGGCCCGGATCGCCGAGGACCACCGCGGCACCGACGACCCGACCCGCGTCCTGCCGTTGCCCGGCACGCCCCGGACGCCCGGGCACCCCGACCGACCGATCCGCCAGCAGGAGGACAGCACGTGGCCCGCATCCTGATCGTCGAGGACGAGGAGCGGATCAGCTCCTTCATCGCCAAGGGCCTGCGGGCCGACGGCCACGTCCCGACCGTGGTCGCCGACGGACCGACCGGGCTGGACCTGGCGCTCTCCGGCGACCACGACCTCATGGTCCTCGACATCGGCCTGCCCGGCATGGACGGCTTCGAGGTCCTCGACCAGCTGCGCGCGTAGGGCTCCCGGATGCCGGTGGTGGTGCTCACCGCCCGCGACTCCGTGGGCGACACCGTCTCAGCGCTCGAGGGCGGCGCCGACGACTACATGAGCAAGCCGTTCCGCTTCGCCGAGCTGCAGGCGCGTATCCGGCTGCGGCTGCGCCAGACCGGCGGTGCCGCACCGGGCGCCGAGGACGTGCTCGAGGCCGGCGGCGTCCGCCTCGACCTGCGCACCCGCCGCGCGAGCGTCGACGGCGCCGACGTGGAGCTCTCGGCCCGCGAGTTCACCCTGGCCGAGATCTTCATGCGCAACGCCGGGCAGGTGCTCTCCCGCGAACAGCTGCTCGACCACGTCTGGGGCTTCGACTTCGACCCCGGCTCCAACGTCGTCGACGTCTACGTCGGGTACCTGCGCCGCAAGCTCGGCAGCGACACGATCCTCACCGTCCGGGGCATGGGCTACCGCTTCGCCACCTGACCCGTCGCCAGGTTGCCCGCGTCCCGTCGCCGGGTTCCGCCGGAGACGCGACGACCCCCGACGGCCGGACGGCGGTCGGGGGTCGTGTCGGTGGGCGAATGCGGACCCAGGAGATCAGGAGCGCCAGCCCGCCAGCCGGGGCGCGGGCAGCCCGTGCAGCACCGGCTCCAGCACCTCGGAGACCTCGTGCGGCAGCGGCCGGTCCGCCGGCTCCGGCGAGAGCCCGGCCAGGACGACCTCCCGCACCGGAGCGGGTACGTCGCCGGGCAGCGTGGCCGGACCCTCGACGAGCTGGGGGTGCCGCTCGTGCGGGACCTCGGCCGACGGGTCGCCGTCCCGGAACGGCCGCGTGCCGCTGACCGCCTCGAAGAGCACCGCGGCCAGGCCCCACACGTCGCTGGCCGGGCCGGGCACCCCTGCTCGGCCGCCGGGGTCGGCCTGCTCGGGAGCGAGGTAGCGGTCGGTGCCGATGACGTGCTTCAGCCTCGAGGCGTCCTCGACGGTCCGGGCGACCGACAGGTCGATCAGCCGGGCCGGGGCCCCCATGATGATGTTGGAGGGCTTCACGTCGAGGTGGACCCAGCCCAGGCGTCGCAGGTAGTGCAGGGCCGAGGCCAGCTCGATGCCCAGCACGAGGTACTGCTGGGGCTGCAGCCGGCCGTGCCGGCGCACCAGCGTGGAGAGCCGCGGCCCGTCGAGGTTCTCCAGCACCAGGTGCGGGCGCGGGCCGGAGTCGGTCCAGCGCAGCGCCCGCACCACGACGGGGTGGTTCACCGTCGTCAGGGCCTCCGCCTCGCGGCGCAGGCCGCGCAGGGAGGAGGCGTCCTCGACCAGGTCGGGGCGCACCAGCTTGGCGACGACCGGTCCCCAGGTCACCTCGTCGAAGGCGAGGTATGCCTCGTAGGTCGCCCCACCCCCGAGCCGGCGTACGGCGACGAGGTCCTCGGTGATCGCGTCACCCTCGCGGAGTCCCCAGCCGGTCATCAGCCGCGGGTGTCGTTGCGCGACTTGTCGTTGGTCGCGTTGGCGGTGGTGTCGCGGGTCTTGTCGCCGCCGTCACGGGTGAAGTCCCGAGTCAGGTCACCCTGGCTGATGTCGCGGTCGCGGGAGATGTTGGAGACCCGCGAGTTGGTGTTGTCGTTGCTGGCCACGCCCGAGGTGTCGCCGGCGGTGTTGTTGGTGTTGTTGCTGTCGCCGTTGACGGTGTTGGTCGCGTCGTCGTTGGTCCGGTTGGTGTCGTCGTCATCGTCGTCGTCGACGGTCGAGACGACGTCGGCGCGGTCGTCGTCGCGCTTCCAGAACACGTCGGAGTCGGCGGCCTGGGCGGCCGGGAAGGCCAGCAGGCCGGCGCCGACGGCTCCGGCGATGGTCCCGAGCCCGAGCTTCACGGTGGTGCGCATGGTGTGTCCTCTCGTCCGTGCGGTCGGTCCTTCCGACCGCGACAGGAGCAAGGGAACCCGTCGGTGGTGAGGCCAGCGTGAGCCCTTGATGAGACGGTTCTCATCGCCGGCTCCTCCTCCGTCGCCGGGACGACCGAGCTGCACGAGATGGCGATGGTCGACGGCGCGACGAGCATGCAGGCCGTCGACGGCGGCATCGTGCTGGAGGCCGGCCGCGGCAAGGTCCTGGAGCCGGGCGGCTTCCACGTCATGCTGATGGGCCTGCGCGACACCCTGGCCCCCGGCGAGGAGGTCGACCTGTCGCTGGTCTTCTCCGACGGCAGCACCCAGGACCTCGTGGTCCCGGTCAAGGCCTTCACGGAGGAGGAAGGGCACTACCACGCCCCCGGCACCGGGGACCACGACCACTGATGGCCGCGCCCCGGGTCTCGCGTCGCGGGCTCCTGGGGTACGCCGGCACGACCGGTCTCGGTGCCCTCACCGGCGCCGGGCTGGTCGTGGCGGCGGATCCCGACGAGCCCGCCGTCCCGTCCGCGCCCACTCCGGCCGCACCGGTCGGGGCCACCCTCTCCCCCTGGGGTCCCCACCAGTCGGGCGTCGCCCAGGCCGCGCCTGCCGTGCTCGAGGCGGTCGCCCTCGACCTGCGTCCCGGCGTGGATCGCGAGGCACTGGGACGGCTGATGCGGCTGTGGACCGGCGACGTCGAGGCGCTCGCGGCCGGCCGCCCGGCACCGGGCGACCCGGCGCCGTGGCTCTCGGTGCCGGGCGCCGACCTGACCATCACCGTCGGTGTCGGCCCCGGCGCGCTGGGCGCCGACCGCTTCGGCGCCGGGCCGGACGGTTTCACCGACGTGCCGCCGATGGTCCACGACCGGCTCGAGGAGCGGTGGAGCGGCGGGGACCTCTTCGTCCTCGTCGCCGGCCGCGACGCCACCACCGTCGCCCACGCCGTACGCCGCGTGGTGGCCGACGCGCGCCCCTTCGCCCGCCTGCGCTGGACCCAGCAGGGGGCGTGGAACGGCACCGCCCCCGACGGGTCGCCGCAGACGGGGCGGAACCTCTTCGGCCAGGTCGACGGCTCGGCCAACCCCCGGCCGGGCACGGAGCTCTTCGACCGCACGGTGTGGGTCCCCGGGGGCCGCTGGGCCGGGGGCACGACCCTGGTGCTGCGCCGGATCCGGATGGACCTGGACACCTGGGACGGGCTGACCCGCGAGGAGCAGGAGCGCTCGGTCGGTCGCCGGCTCGCCGACGGATCACCGCTGACCGGCGGCGGCGAGAGCGACGACGTCGACCTCGCCGCCCGCGACGAGCAGGGCCGACCGGTCGTCGCGCTCGACGCGCACGTGCGGCGCTCGCACCCGGCCCTGCACGGCGGGCGGCGGATCTTCCGCAAGGGCGCCAGCTGGACCCGGGAGGTGCCGGGCCCCGGGGGGCCGCGGATCGAGAGCGGGCTGCTCTTCTCCTCCTACCAGGCCGACCTGGCCGACCAGTTCGTCCCGCTCCAGCGCTCGCTGGACGAGCTCGACTCGCTCAACGAGTGGACGACCGCGATCGGGTCGGCGGCCTTCGCCGTGCTGCCCGGCTTCGAGCAGGGTGACTGGCTGGGCAGGTCGCTGCTGGGGTGACGCGACCTGGGCGCGCGCCGGGGTGGGTTCAGAGCACCCCGGCGCCGTCCAGCACCAGGAGCAGCCCGAACAGCGCGAACAGCGAGGCGGCGCCGTACTTGATGACGTCCTCGGGGAGCCGGCGGCCGAGCAGCGCGCCGACGCCGATCGCCAGGGCGTCGGCGGCGACCATGCCCACGGTGCTGCCGATCCAGGTGCCCAGCCAGCCCTCCTGGGTGGCCAGGGTGATGGTGGCCAGCATGGTCTTGTCGCCGAGCTCGGCGAGGAAGAAGGCGACACCGACGGCGATGATCGCCGCGCCCGTGCTGCGTCGGGCCTTCTCGGCCTCGTCCTCGGTGAGCTCGTCGCCACGCAGGGTCCAGGCCGCGAAGGCGAAGAAGGCCACGCCGGCCACGACCGAGATCGCCCCCTGGTGCTCGGCGAAGGCGTCACCGATCCAGTAGCCGATGCCGACCGAGGCCAGGTGGACCACGGCGGTGGCGACGGTGATGCCGATGAGCACGTCGCGGGCGCGGTAGCGCGCGGCGAAGGTCATCGCCATCAGCTGGGACTTGTCCCCGAGCTCGGCCACGAAGATCACGGCCGTGCTGAGCAGGAAGGCGTACATGGGTGGGTCCTCTCCGGCCCGGCCGGGGAGCGACCGCAGGGGACGCGCCTTCGACCGGGCGCGTCTGTGTGCACTCGGTCGAAAGTCTCGTCCGCCACCGCGGTGGCCCGCCGTACCGGGTGGTGCTCGGCCGGGGCCGGGCGCCGCCAGTGTGTCGACACGGCTGTTGGGGACTACTCCCTCTCGTGGCGCACACGCTACCGCCCCGACCCCGTGAGCACGGGATCGGGGCGGCAGGTGCTGCGTGGAGCTGCGTGCAGCCGGGGCCCTCAGGCGGGCCAGGTCGTCTCGAGCACCCGTCCGTCGGGCACCTCGACGACCATCGCCACCTCGGGACTGCCCTTCTCGTGCAGGGTGTAGCGCCCCGCCGGCAGCGAGCCGAAGACCAGGCACGCGACCTGGCCCCCGCCCGGGAGCGGACGAGGTACGACGGCGACGTGCGGCCGTGCGTGCCCGTGCCCGTGGTCGTGCCCGTGGTCGTGGTCGTGCCCGTGCTCGTGGGCGTAGAGGCGAACGAGCTCCTCGGTGACCCGGGGGTCCTCGGACTCGATCTCCACCTCCTGGCCGAGCATCTGCTCGGGCATCGTGACGACCAGCGCACCGACACCGTCACCGATGTCGAGCAGGACCGAGCCCTGGCCCGCGTGCGGGTTGTGATCCCGCACGTGGGCCAACGCGTCGACGGCCTGCTGCTCCGAGACGGTCACGACGCGTCGTACGTACCCGGCTGGAACTGGTAGCCCCCGCCGGGGTGTCCGAGGAACGGGAAGCCGTCGAGCAGCGGGGCGTTGGTGTTGGTCGTCCCGTCCTCGATGGCCGCCGCCGCCCCGTCCGGGGTGAAGGACGGGTCCACGAGCGGGAGGGTCAGACCCGCCACCGCGCGCAGCTCGATCGTCACCACGTCGTCGCTGATCCGGCGCCCGTTGGGGAAGCCGGCGGCGTCGCCCGCGACCAGGCCGAGGCTGTTCTCCTCGGCGCTCGGCGGGATCGCCACGTTCAGCCGCAGCATGTCCGCCGGCACCGGGCCGGTGAAGTTGGCGAAGCCGGGGACGACGCCCTCCGGGATGCCGGTGAGCAGGATCGCGTGCAGGTCCGCGCGGTCCTTGTCGTAGGCCGCCAGGTTGGGGAACACACCCGGGTAGAGCACCGGCAGCAGGCCGGCGAGCTCGGGACGGTAGACCAGCTTCTGGAAGGCCTTGTCGCCCTCGGGCTTGCGGGAGTTCCACTTGTCCTTGCGCGCCATCGGGACGATGACCTCGTTGAACAGCGGGTTGCCCAGGCGCGAGACCTGCTTCCAGGGACCCATTCCCTGGAAGGTGCCGGTCTTGCGGTCGAAGATCCGCGACTTCTGCCGGCTGGCCGTGGCCCACACGCCGATGGTCGAGGACGGGTCCAGCACGTCGGTCGGCTTGGAGCCGTCCGCGGTCAGCTGGTCGATCGGCACCTCGAGGGCGATGCTGTGCACGTTGTAGCCCTGGACCGCGTTGCGCCCGTCCATGGCCGGCATCGAGATCAGGTGCGCCTCGTTGAAGGGACGCAGCGCACCGAGGTCGAAGATGCTGCCCAGGTCCACGTGGAAGGCATCGGCCCGCTGGCCGGCGAAGACCCGACCCCCGCGCGGGAGGTCGCGGATCGCGGCGTTGGCCAGCGCCGGGTAGTCCGGGGTGCTGCGCACGCCGACGTTGACGGGCGGGCACGGGACCTTCTCGGCGAGGATCCGCGAGCGGCCGTTCTGCACCCGGGTGACGGAGTAGAACTGCGGGCGGTTCCAGTTCGTGTCACCGAGCGAGCTGATCGGGCCGACGTTGTAGAGGAAGGTGTTCTGGTTCCGGATCTCGGTGGTGAAGCGGAACTGGTAGGTGATGTCCGCCTCCGAGGTCCCCCGGTTGGAGACGTGGATCTCGTAGAGGACGTCGTCGCCGAACTCGTGGAAGTTCGGGCCCGCGTCGGCCTTCTGCAGCGGGATGAAGTTGGCGATGAGCACGACCGAGTCGGGGTTCTCGGGGCTCACGAAGGCGTAGGTGTCGGTGCCGTCGGCGACCGGGTCCTTGGAGATCTCGGGTGCTTCGCGGTGGGAGCTCATGTCAGTTGCCCCCCGCCGCGTCGAGCAAGCGGACGACCAGGTCGCGGTCGTGGACCACGACCTCGCGCTCGCCGACCATCAGGGTCACGGTGTCGGAGGTGTGGTCCTCCACGTGGGCCACGACGGGCTCCTGCGCGCTGCGGGCGCTGCGCTTGCGTGTGGCCGCCTGTGCGACCTGGGTGGTGCCTGCGACCCCCACCACTGCGGCGGCGCCGGTGGCCCCCGCGATGATGACGTTCCTGCGAGTGGTCTCGCCCATCTGCTCCATCTCCTCGAGCACGTCGCCCGTCTCGATGTGAGGCGGGCCACAGGTGCTTCGTGGCGGAGGGCGCCCCGGATTGCCGGACGGCGGACGCCCCGGGCAAAACCTCACAGGATGCTCCGGCGCAGGGCCGGGACGGCCTGGTGGGCGCAGAGGGGATCGAACCCCCGACCACCTCGTTGTAAGCGAGGGGCTCTACCGCTGAGCTATACGCCCGTGTGCAGGCGGACCCTACCGACGCCACGCGGGAGCCGGGAAACCGGGCGGTGGCCGCGGCGGGCGCGGGCCGCGGACGGGCACGAAAAGGCCGAACCGCTGGCGTCTCGGGTCACCAGCGGTTCGGCGGTGCCCACTCTAGGTCGTCGTCGTCCCATCCGTGAGGGTGAGCGACGAAAACCCTGTGCACACGGGGAGAACTGCCCTGCGTGGTCTGGACCAGGACCAGGCGGCGAGCGGGGTCAGAGGGCTGCGGCGGTGAGCTGGCGCAGGTGCTCGTCGAGGTCGCGGCCCTCGGGCATCGCGTTGTGGACCGCCCAGCGGATCGCCCCCTGGCGGTCGACGACGTAGGACGAGCGGCGCGGCGCCCCCGTGGTCTCGTCGAAGACCTCGAAGGAGCGCGAGACCTCGCCGTGCGGCCAGAAGTCCGACAGCAGCGGGAAGTTCAGCCCGTCGGCGTCGGCGAAGGCGCGCAGGGAGAACATCGGGTCGCAGGAGATGGCGAGGACCTCGGTGTCGAAGGTCATGAACTCCGCCAACCGGTCGCGCACCTGGGCCATCTCGCCGGTGCAGACCCCGGAGAAGGCGTACGGGTAGAACAGCAGGGCCACGGCCTTGCTGCCGCGGTAGGACGACAGCGTGACGTCCTGGCCGAACTGGTCGCGCAGCGTGAAGTCGGGCGCCGGATCGCCGATCCGGAGGCCACTCGGCTCAGGACTCACGCGTCGTCCAGGTCGGCGAGCTCGCGCTTGAGCACCTTGCCGGTGGCGTTGCGCGGCAGCTCGTCGAGGAAGACCACGTCGCGCGGCACCTTGTAGCGCGCGAGGTTGTCCTTCACCCACGCCTTGACCGCGGCCTCGTCCAGGCCGGAGCCGGACGTGCGCACGACGAAGGCGCGCAGCCGCTTGCCGAACTCGTCGTCCTCGACGCCGACGGCCGCCACCTCGGCGACCTCCTCGTGCGTGGCGATGCAGTCCTCGACCTCCTTGGGGAAGACGTTCTCGCCGCCGGAGACGATCATCTCGTCGTCGCGACCCTCGACGTAGAGCCGCCCGTCGTCCTTGAACCGGCCCACGTCACCGGTCGACATCAGCCCGTCGACGACCTCCTTGCTGCCGCCCCCGGTGTAGCCCTCGAAGAGCAGCCCGTTGCCGACGAAGATCCGCCCGGACTCCCCGCGCGGCACCTCCTTGCCCTGCTCGTCGAGGATCTTCACGACGGTGGCGTACGGCGGGTGGCCGGCGGTCGAGGGCGACTCGCGCAGGTCGCGCGGCCCGGCGATCGCGGCGTAGGCGACCTCGGTCGAGCCGTAGGTGGAGTAGAGGTTGTCCCCGAAGCGGTCCATCCAGTGCAGGGCCAGCTCGCCTGGCAGCGCGGAGCCGGAGGAGGCCACGACCTCCACCCGGGACAGGTCGTAGCGGTCCAGGGTCTCGGCGGGCAGCGCGAGGATCCGCTGCAGCATCACGGGGATGACCACGATCGACTCGCACTTCTCGTCCACGACCGCCTTCAGGCAGCCCTCCGGGTCGAACCTGCGCCGCAGCACCAGGGTGGAGCCCAGCAGCATGCCGAGCGCCATGTGCCCGAAGCCCCAGGTGTGGAAGAGCGGCGCGGCGATGTGCGTGCGCCAGCCATGCCGCAGCGGCATGCCCGAGAGCAGCGAGACGGCCGCGTCGATGCCGGCCTCCGAGCGGGGCGCACCCTTCGGCGTACCCGTGGTGCCCGAGGTCAGGATGATGATCCGCCCGTGCCGCTCGGGCGCGGAGAGGTCGCTGCCGTCGTGCTGCTCGACCAGCGCGTCGATCGTCGGGTGGCCGAGGTCCGCGGGGTCCTCCGCGTCGCACCAGCCGATGACGGTCGCCGGGACGTCGGCGCTGCCGACCAGACCGGTGAACTCCTCGTCCAGCACCAGCGCCTGGGGCCGGTCGCGCTCGAGCAACTCGACCAGCTGCGGGCCGGAGAAGGCGGTGTTGAGGTAGAGCACGTCGGCGCCGAGCTTGGCGACCGCCACGCTGGCCTCGACGAAGCCGCGGTGGTTGCGGCACATGATCGCCACCGCGTCGCCCTCGCCGACGCCCTGGGCGGCCAGGCCGCGGGCCAGCGCGTTCGTACGCCGGTGCAGCTCGCCCCAGGTCAGCTGGCCGCGCTCGTCGATGATGCCGACGGCGTCCGGGGTGCGGATCGCCAGCGAGGCGTAGCCGCCCGCGGGACCGGTCCCCCACTCCTTCAGGGTGCGCAGCAGCCGGGCCAGGACCACCGGCGAGTACGGCCGGATGACCCCGGCCCGGCCGAGGACCTTCAGGCTGGTGCCGGCCGCGCCGACACCCTGGCCGATCTTGGACTGACCGATCTTGGTGAGCACGCCCGGAGACTAGCGTCAGGCGGGGGTCTTGGGGGCCACCAGCCGGGTGGCCGCCCACTCCTTGGAGACCGAGGCCGTCGTGGTCTGCGAGAGCCCCGCGATGGGGGCCGCCTCGGCGATCTCGGAGGCGTCGACGCTGTTGGGTCGTCCGACCTTGGGCGTGAGCAGCCAGATGGAGCCGCCGCCGACCAGGTCGGTCAGCGCATCGACCAGGCCGTCGACCAGGTCGCCGTCCTCGTCGCGCCACCACAGCAGGACGGCGTCGACGACGTTGCCGTAGTCGCCGTCCACGAGGTCGCCGTCGATGACGTCCTCGACAGCGACGCGGAGCTCGTCATCGGCGTCGGAGTCCCAGCCCAGCTCCTGCACGACCATGCCGGCGCTCAGCCCGAGCCGGCCTCCGACGTCGTTCGCAGGGCCTGTCTGGGTGGACCCGCCACCCGCGGTCGAGCTCACCAGCGCCTCCTCGTCGCGCGACCGTCGGTGGTCGCGCTGGGTCGTGTACGGCCCGTAGTCCATCGGACTCGCGGACCGAGCGCAACCCGTTCTACCCAACGGGTGGGCGCGCCGAGCCGCGCCCGAGCCCCGCGCGAGCGCCGTCCGAGCGCCGCTCCGGGGCCTCCCGCACCGCTCAGCGGACGCCCACGCACGCCCTCCGGGGCCTACTCGCGGGTAGATACCCTCACCCTTCCCTGCGTGCCACGATGGCGGGGTGACAGACGACTCATCCACCGTTCCTGGCACCCGCACCGGCACCACCCCGTCGGTCATCCACGAGGGCCTGCCCACCCAGCTCCCGGACATCGACCCCGAGGAGACCGCCGACTGGATCGCGTCCTTCGACGCGATGCTCGACGAGCGCGGACGCGACCGCGCCCGCTACGTGATGCTGCGCCTGCTCGAGCGGGCCCGCGAGACCCAGGTCGGGGTGCCTGCGCTGCGCAGCACCGACTACATCAACACCATCCCGCCCGAGCGCGAGCCGTGGTTCCCCGGCGACTACGAGGTCGAGCAGCGGATCCGCGCCTTCCTGCGGTGGAACGCCGCGGTGATGGTCTCCAGCGCCAACCGCAAGGGCCTGGAGGTGGGCGGCCACATCGCGACGTACCAGTCCTCGGCCAGCCTCTACGAGGTCGGGTTCAACCACTTCTTCCGCGGCAAGGACCACGAGGGCGGCGGCGACCAGGTCTTCATCCAGGGCCACGCCTCCCCCGGCATCTACGCCCGGGCCTTCCTCGAGGGGCGGCTCACCGAGGAGCAGCTGTACCGCTTCCGCCAGGAGGTCCAGCACGGCAAGGGCGCGGGTCTGTCGTCCTACCCCCACCCCCGGCTGATGCCGGAGTTCTGGGAGTTCCCGACGGTCTCGATGGGCCTGACCGCGATCAACTCGATCTACCAGGCGCGGTTCAACCGCTACCTGCACAACCGCGGCATCAAGGACACCTCGCAGCAGAACGTCTACGCCTTCCTCGGCGACGGCGAGATGGCCGAGCCGGAGTCGCTGGGTGCGATCCGCGTCGCCGCCCGCGAGGAGCTCGACAACCTGACCTGGGTCGTCAACTGCAACCTCCAGCAGCTCGACGGACCGGTCACCGGCAACGGCAAGATCATCCAGGAGCTGGAGTCGAACTTCCGCGGCGCCGGCTGGAACGTCATCAAGGTGATCTGGGGCCAGGGCTGGGACGACCTGCTGGCCCGCGACGTCGACGGCGTGCTGGTCAACAAGATGAACTCCACCCCCGACGGCGCGTTCCAGACCTACTCCGTCGAGGACGGCGCCTACGTCCGGGAGAACTTCTTCGGCCCCGACCCGAGGCTGCGCAAGATGGTCGAGCACATGAGCGACACCCAGATCCAGAAGCTGCCGCGCGGCGGCCACGACTACCGCAAGGTGTACGCCGCCTTCGACGCCGCCGCCAAGCACACCGGGCAGCCGACGGTGATCCTGGCCAAGACCGTCAAGGGCTGGACGATCGACGCCCTCGAGGGCCGCAACGCCACCCACCAGATGAAGAAGCTGACCCCCGACGACCTGAAGAAGTTCCGGGACCGGCTCTACCTGCCCATCTCCGACCGCGACCTCGAGCGCTCCTACGAGGAGACCGGCGCCGCGCCGTTCTTCCACCCGGGCGAGAACAGCCCCGAGATGGAGTACATGCGCCACCGCCGCGAGGTGCTCGGCGGCTCGCTCCCGAAGCGGGTCGTCCGCTCGAAGCCGCTCACCCTGCCCGAGGACAAGGTCTACGACGAGCTGAAGAAGGGCTCGGGCAAGAACTCCGTGGCCACGACCATGGCCGTGGTCCGGCTGCTCAAGGACTGGATGCGCGACCCGGGCATCGGCCAGCGGATCGTGCCCATCGCCCCCGACGAGTACCGCACGTTCGGCATGGACTCGATGTTCCCCAGTGCGAAGGTCTACAACCCGCAGGGCCAGCGCTACGAGTCCGTGGACCGCAAGCTGCTGTTGAAGTACACCGAGTCCGAGCAGGGTCAGCTGCTGCACGAGGGCATCTCCGAGGCCGGCGCGATGGCCTCGGCCACGGCTGCCGGGTCGGCGTACTCCACCCACGGCGAACCGATGATCCCCTTCTACATCTTCTACTCGATGTTCGGCTTCCAGCGCACCGGTGACTCGGTGTGGGCGATGGCCGACCAGCTCGCGCGCGGCTTCCTCGTCGGCGCCACCGCGGGTCGCACCACGCTGACCGGCGAAGGCCTCCAGCACGCCGACGGCCACAGCCCGCTGCTGGCCGCCAGCAACCCCGCGGTCGTGCACTACGACCCGGCGTTCGCCTACGAGGTCGGCCACATCATGAAGAGCGGCCTCGAGCGGATGTACGGCACGTCCGAGGAGCACCCGCAGGGCGAGGACGTCATCTTCTACCTCACCGTCTACAACGAGCCGGTCCCCCAGCCGGCCGAGCCCGAGGGCGTCGACGTCGAGGGCATCCTCAAGGGCATCCACAAGGTCGCCACCGCCGATGGCGACGGCCCCCGCGTCCAGCTGATGGCCTCCGGCGTCGGTTTCCCCTGGATCGACAAGGCCGCCCGGCTGCTCGAGGAGGACTGGGGCGTCAAGGCCGACACCTGGTCGGTCACCTCGTGGAACGAGCTGGCCCGCGACGCCGTCGCCGCCGAGGACTGGAACCTCCTGCACCCCAGCGAGACCCCGCGCACGGCGTACGTCGCGGACAAGCTGGCCGGCGCCGGTGGCCCGTTCGTGGCGGTCTCGGACTACATGACCGCGGTGCCGATGCAGATCGCGCGCTGGGTCCCCGGGGACTACTGCGTGCTCGGGGCCGACGGCTTCGGGTTCGCCGACACCCGCCCCGCCGCGCGCCGGTTCTTCAACATCGACGCCGAGTCCGTGGTCGTGCGGAGCCTCCAGGCCCTCGCCGACGCCGGCGAGATCGACCCGGCACTGGTGCAGAAGGCCTTCGACACCTACCGCATCGACGACCCCACCGCCACGCGCGGGGTCAAGCAGGAAGGTGGAGATGCGTGAGCCGGAGGCCCCTCGCATGCCGACCGGGTCTCGACACGCCGGTTCAGGCGCTTCGCAGGCTCAGCGCCTGACGGCTCGCTCGACCACCGATCGACGAGTCCGCTGACGCGTCCTCGTCAGGCCCCCGGCGTCGCCTCCGCCAGTGCGGGGACCGCGGCGACGTCGGGGACGTACCCGGTCCTCAGCAGCTGGCGCCACCTGGCCCGCGAGTACGTCGCGGGCTGGGTGCTGCGCACGAAGTCGGTGACGATCTTGGCGAAGCGCTGCGGGTGGTCCTTGTGCGGGAAGTGCCCGCTGTTGGGGATGATCTCGACCCGCGCGTCGGGGGCCAGCGCCGCGGCGTTGCCCGCGTGGCTGACCGGGATCACCCGGTCCTCGCGGCCCCACACCACGCACATCGGCATGGCCTGGGTGAGGTAGGCGCGGTCGGCCATCGTGACGATCTGCCCCTTCCAGTCCACGACGGCCCGCACGACGTGACGGATGGCGTGGCGGGCGGCGGGGTCCTTGAACGAGTCGTAGATCTCCGCGACCTCGGCCAGGTCCCGGGTGTCGCGCAGCGGCAGCCCGGAGAGCGCCCGCATCCCGGCGACGGTGGCGTGCCGGATGCCGGGCAGCGTCGCGACGCCCATCGCCTGGTGGAAGCCAGGGGTCGTGATCGCACGGATGGCGGGGGTGACCTCGGGGCCGAGGCCACCGGAGGCGACCAGCACGAGCCGCTCGGTGCGCTCGGGGAACTGGTAGGCGAACTGCATCGCCACGCCCCCGCCGAAGCTGTGGCCCACGACGGTGACCTTGTCGATCCCGAGCACGGTGAGCAGGTCGCGCACACCGTTGGCGTAGCCGCCGACGCTGTAGTCGGCGCGCGGCTTGTCCGAGAGCCCGTGGCCCAGCAGGTCCGGCGCGATGACCGTGAACCGCTTGGCGAGGTCGTCGATGACCGGCTCCCACGTCGTGTGGTTGCAGCCCAGCCCGTGCAGGAGCAGCAGGGCCGGGCCCGTGCCCACCTTCACGAAGGCTCGCCGGTGGCTGTGGATGGTGAGGTACTGGACCTCGTGGCGGGTGCTCTGCACCGCATCCTCCTCGCGTCGCACGGTCCGCCACCACCCGGCAGCTGCCGGTCGGCCACGGTTGCGTGGGGCAACTGTTGCCTAGATTTCCCTTGCACGTAAGGGCATTCACCCAATCTTGACCATCTCTCACCCCTCGGTCCCGGTCGCAGGAGCGCCCCTGACGCACCGCAACGAGCCCCGGCGGCCGCTCGGGCCCGGTCTGCCGGTCGGCGCCGATGTCCTACCGTGGCGGCGTGCCGCGCACCCCGCAGTCCCCCCGTGCCTCGGCGGCCCGCCGGCTGCGCCGCTCCGCGGGGGCGCTGAGCACGCTGGCGACCGCCGGCATGGACGAGCAGCTCCCGTGGTTCCGCGAGCTGAGCGCCGAGGACCGGTCGTGGGTGGGCCTCATCGTCCAGGCGGGCGTCCAGGGCTTCGTCGAGTGGTACGCCGCGGGCGCGGACGCCGCCAGTGCCTCCGGGCGCTCCGAGGGCGGCACCGAGCTGGCGGCCTCGGTGTTCGGGGCGGCGCCGCGGGCGCTGACCGGGGTCATCACGCTGCAGCAGACCGTGGACCTGGTCCGGCTCACGATCGACGTGGTCGAGGCCTCGGTCGACGAGGTGCTCGAGGGTGAGGACGCCGACGCAGTCCACGCCGCGATCCTGCGCTACGCCCGCGAGGTCGCCTTCGCCACCGCCGAGGTCTACGCGCGGGCCGCGGAGTCCCGCGGCGCCTGGGACGCCCGCCTGGAGGCCCTCGTCGTCGACGCCGTGCTGCGCTCGGAGACCGACGAGACCCTGCTCTCCCGCGCGAGCGCGCTCGGCTGGCAGGCCCGGGGCGACGTCGTCGTGGTGATCGGGCACCTGCCGGCCCGGCGCTCCGAGGCCGACGTCTTCGAGCAGGCCCGCCACCTGGCCCGCGCCGAGGGGCTGGACGCCCTGTGCGCCGCCCAGGGCGACCGCCTCGTGCTGCTGCTCGGCGGGGTCACCGACTCCCGCGCCGCCGCCACGGCCCTGCTGGCCTCCTTCGACGAGCGCGGACCGGTCGTGGTCGGACCGGTCGTCTCCGACCTCGCGGAGGCTCAGCACTCCGCCCGGGCCGCCCAGACCGCGCTGCGCACCTCCCCCGGCTGGCTGGACGCCCCGCGGCCGGTCCTCGCCGACGAGCTGCTGCCCGAGCGGGTTCTCGGCGGCGACGGCCACGCCCGACGACACCTCGTCGAGGAGGTCTACCTCCCGCTGCTCGGCTCCAGCGGCGCGATCGAGACCCTGCACGCCTACCTCGAGGGCACCCGCTCGATCGAGGCGGCCGCCCGCGCGCTGTTCGTGCACGCCAACACCGTGCGCTACCGGCTGCGTCGGATCACGGAGCTCACCGGGCACGACCCGACCACCCCGCGCGGCGGCCTGGTGCTGCAGCTGGCGCTGGTGCTGGGTCGCCAGTCCGGACGCGCGCGCCCCGACGTACCCCCACGCCCCCAGGAAGCCACCGAGGCCACCGAGACCGCGGACGACGCGGCGCGGCCGTCTGACGGCGCCGGCGCCTGACCGACTCCAGTTGTAGGGTTCCCACAACTACACGGCCCGGAACTTCGTGCAGGTCCCGCGCGATTCGTGGACCTCCCACCAGGCAGAGTGGAGCTCGTGCTCGTCATCGTCGCCCCCGGCCAGGGGGCCCAGACCCCCGGCATGCTCGTGCCCTGGCTGGAGGATCCCGCCTTCGAGGCCCGGTTCCGCTGGCTCTCCACCGTCGCCGGCCTCGACCTCGTCGAGCACGGCACGACCTCCGACGCCGAGACCATCCGCGCCACCGAGGTGGCCCAGCCGCTGCTGGTCGCCACCGGCCTGGTCGCCGCGCTCCAGCTCTTCCCCCACCCCGCCGACGCCTTCGAGCGGATCGGCGCCGTCGCCGGCCACAGCGTGGGTGAGATCGCCGCCGCGGCCGGCGCCCGGGCGATCACGGCCGAGCAGGCGATGGTCCTGGTCCGCGAGCGCGGCCTGGCGATGGCTCGGGCCGCCGCCGCCACCCCCACCGGCATGACCGCCCTCCTGGGCGGGGACCGCGACGAGGTGCTCGGCAGCCTGGACAAGCACGGGCTCACCCCCGCCAACGACAACGGCCCCGGGCAGGTCGTGGCAGCCGGCACCCTGGAGCAGCTCGCGGCACTCAAGGCCGACCCGCCCGCCAAGGCGCGGCTCATGCCGCTCGCGGTCGCCGGCGCCTTCCACACCCACCACATGGCACCGGCCGTCGACCACCTCGGCGCGCTCGCCCGCTCGGTCTCGGTCCACGACCCCCGCACCCGGGTCATCTCCAACCGCGACGGCCGCGTCGTCCACGACGGCCGCGAGGTCCTGCGCCGCATCGTCGGCCAGATCGCCTCCCCCGTCCGCTGGGACCTGTGCATGGAGACCATGGCCGACCTCGGCGTCACCGGCGTGCTCGAGATGCCGCCCGCCGGGACGCTGACCGGCATCCTCAAGCGCCAGCTCCCGGGGGTGGAGACCTTCGCCCTCAAGCACCCCGACCAGCTCGACGAGGCCCGCGCCTTCTGCGAGCGCCACGGCGAGTCGGCCGGCATGGAGACCTCCCCGACCTGGCGGATGGTGGTCTCGCCCGCCAAGGGCACCTTCCACCTCGACTCCGAGGCCGCCGACAGCGACGTGCTGCCCGCCGGCGCCGCGATCGGCGGTGTGGCCAGCCTGCGCGACACCGTCTCGGTGACCGCCGCCCACGGCGGCCAGGTCGTGGAGTGGCTGGTGGAGGACGGCGACCTGGTCTCCCCCGGGCAGCCGCTGCTGCGCCTGCACCCCGAGGGCGCCGCCTGATGCCCGTCCCCGCCACCGGCCTGCGCGACCAGCGCGGCGCCGCCCACGCGCGCCTGCTCGGCATCGGCGCCCACCGCCCCGCCCGGGTCGTGCCCAACAGCGAGGTCGTCGCCGGCATCGACTCCTCCGACGAGTGGATCCGCCAGCGCTCCGGCATCGAGAGCCGGCGCTGGGCCACGCCCGAGGAGACCGTCCAGGTCATGGCCGTCTCGGCTGCCCGCCAGGCGCTCGAGCGCGCCGGCCTCGACGCCCGCCAGGTCGACTGCGTCATCGTCGCCACGGTCAGCCACCTGCTGCAGACCCCGGCGCTGGCCACCGCGGTCGCGCACGAGCTCGGCACCGACGGCGCAGCGGCGTACGACGTCTCGGCCGCGTGCGCCGGCTTCTGTCACGGCATCGCCCTGGCCTCGGACCTGGTCCGGGGCGGGAGCGCCGGCCACGTCCTGGTCATCGGGGTCGAGCGGCTCTCGGAGATGACCGACCCGACCGACCGAGGTACCGCCTTCATCTTCGCCGACGGTGCGGGCGCAGCCGTGGTCGGACCGTCCGAGACCCCGGGCATCGGCCCGGTCGTCTGGGGCTCCGACGGTGAGCAGTTCGACCTCATCCGCAGCCGCGAGGACTGGCGCGACGTGCTCGCCTCCGACAGCCCGCGGATGCCGCACCTGGTGATGCAGGGCAGCGCCGTCTTCCGGTGGGCGTCCTTCACGATGGCCAAGGTCGGCCTGCAGGCCCTGGACCGCGCCGGCCTCGGCGTGGAGGACCTCGACTGCTTCGTGCCCCACCAGGCCAACATGCGCATCACCGACGCCATGGCCCGCTCGATGCGCCTGCCCGACACCGTGCGGATCGCCCGCGACATCGTCGACCAGGGCAACACCTCCGCAGCCTCGATCCCGCTCGCGCTGGACCGGATGATCGCCGAGGGCGACGCCCGCCCCGGTGACAGCGCGCTGCTCATCGCCTTCGGCGCCGGCCTGGCGTACGCCGCCCAGGTCGTCGTCGTGCCCTGACCACCCGGTCCGGGACGCTCCACCCCCAGAAGAACCGCTCCACACCCACCCCAGAAGAGGACCCACGCATGGCCACCACCGAAGAGATCCGCTCCAACCTCGCCGAGATCGTCAACGAGGTCGCCGGTGTCGACACCGACGACGTCCAGCTCGACAAGTCCTTCGTCGACGACCTCGACGTCGACTCGCTGTCCATGGTCGAGGTCGTCGTCGCGGCCGAGGAGAAGTTCGGCGTCTCCATCCCCGACGACGAGGTCAAGAACCTCAAGACCGTCGGCGACGCCGTGGCCTACATCGAGCGCGCCGCCTCCTGATGTCCTCCACGCGCGTCGTCGTCACCGGCCTCGGGGCCACCTCGCCCGTCGGGGGTGACGTGCCCTCCACCTGGGAGGCCCTGCTCGCGGGGCGCTCGGGCATCCGGGCGCTCACCGAGGAGTGGGCCGCAGACCTGCCCGTCCGGATCGCCGGACGGGCAGCCGTCGAGCCCAGCGAGGTGCTCGAGCGGGTCAAGGCCCGCCGGCTGGACCGCTCCTCCCAGCTCGCGATGGTCGCGGCCATGCAGGCCTGGGCCGACGCCGGCCTGGACGGCGCGGTCGGCGAGGGCGGTCTGGACGGCGACCGCGTCGGGGTGGCCTTCGCCTCCGGCATCGGCGGCGTGACCACCCTGCTCGACAACTACGACGCGCTGCTGGAGAAGGGTCCGCGCCGGGTCTCCCCGCTGGCGGTGCCCATGCTCATGCCCAACGCCCCCGCCGCGCAGATCAGCCTGTACGTCGGAGCCCGGGCCTTCGCCTCCACCCCGGTCAGCGCCTGCGCCTCCGGCAACGAGGCCATCGCCCTCGGCCTGGACCAGCTGCGGCTGGGCCGCGCGGACGTGGTCGTGCTCGGCGGCACCGAGGCGGCGATCCACCCGCTCAACATCGCCGCCTTCGCCAACATGATGGCGCTGTCCAAGAACGACGGGGATCCGACGACGGTCTCCCGCCCCTGGGACACCGCCCGCGACGGCTTCGTCCTCGGCGAGGGCTCGGGTGCCCTGGTCCTGGAGACCGAGGACCACGCCCGCGCCCGCGGGGCCCGCATCTACGCGACGGTCCTGGGAGCCGCGGTCACCGCGGACTCCCACGACATCGCGCAGCCCGACCCCGAGGGTCGCGGCGGCACCCGCGCCATCGCCCGCGCGCTGCGCGAGGGTGGCATCGACCCCGCCGACGTGGCGCACGTCAACGCCCACGCGACCTCGACACCGCAGGGCGACGTCGCCGAGGGCCTGATGCTCCACGCCACCCTCGGGTCGCACGCCACCGACGTGGTGGTCACCTCGACCAAGTCGATGACCGGCCACCTGCTCGGCGGCGCCGGCGCGCTCGAGGCCGTCGCCACCGTGCTCGCGGTCCACCACCGCACCAGCCCGCCCACGATCAACCTCGACGACCAGGACCCCCGCGTCGAGCTGGACATCGCCACCAAGCAGCGCGACCTGCCGCTGGGCGACATCGTGGCCCTCAACAACAGCTTCGGCTTCGGCGGCGCCAACGTCGCCGTGGCCTTCGGGAGCATCTGATGACCCTCGACACCCAGGTGGTGCCGCGGCCCCGCCCGGCCGGCACCGCACCCTCTGCGCGCGAGGAGGACCCCCGGCACCCGCTGCAGCGCCTCGGCGCGCTGCTGGACCCCGGCTCCCTCGAGCTGATCTCCCCCGTCGACGACTCCGGCATGCTCGCCGCCGTCGGCACCGTCTCCGGCACGCCGGTCGTCGCGTTCTGCTCCGACCCGACCGTGATGGGCGGGGCGATGGGCGACCTGGGCTGCCGGGTCGTGGTCGACGCCTACCACCGCGCGCTGACCGACCGGGTCCCGATCATCGGGCTGTGGCACTCCGGCGGGGCCCGGCTCGCCGAGGGCGTGCTCAGCCTCCACGCGGTGGGCCGGATCTTCCAGGTCATGACGCAGGCCTCCGGCCGGGTCCCGCAGGTCTCGGTCGTGCTCGGCCCCGCGGCCGGCGGCGCGGCGTACGGCCCCGCCCTCACCGACGTCGTCATCCTCGGCCCGGAGGGCCGGATCTTCGTCACCGGGCCCGACGTGGTCCGCTCGGTCACCGGCGAGGACGTCGACATGCGCCGGCTCGGTGGACCCGAGCCGCACGGACGCCGCTCCGGGGTCGTGCACGTCCTCACCGAGTCCGAGGAGGAGGCGCTGGAACGGGCCCGCTCGCTCGCCACCCTGCTCGCCGCGCAGGGCAGCCTCCAGGTCGCCGACGTCGAGGACCGCGACCTCGGTGCCCTGCTGCCGGAGTCGCGCAAGCGCGCCTACGACGTGCACCCCCTCGTCGAGCAGCTGCTGGACGAGGGCACCGTCGAGGAGCTGCACGCCCGGTGGGCCCCCAACATCGTCACGGCGCTGGGCCGTCTGGGCGGGCGCACCGTCGGGGTCGTCGCCAACAACCCGCTGCGCCTGGGCGGCTGCCTGGACTCGATGTCGGCGGAGAAGGCCAGCCGCTTCGTCCGCATGTGCGACGCCTTCGGCATCCCGCTCGTCGTGCTCGTCGACGTCCCGGGCTACCTGCCCGGCGTCGGCCAGGAGTGGGACGGGGTGGTCCGCCGCGGCGCCAAGCTGCTCCACGCCTTCGGTGAGTGCGTGGTCCCCCGCGTCACCCTCGTGACCCGCAAGACGTACGGCGGCGCCTACATCGCCATGAACGCCCGCTCGCTCGGGGCCACCCGCGTGTTGGCCTGGCCCGGCGCGGAGGTCGCGGTCATGGGCGCGGTGGCCGCGATCCGGATCCTGCACCGGCGCCGCCTGGCGGAGGTCTCCCCCGAGATCCGGCCCCAGGTGGAGGCCGAGCTGGCCGCCGAGCACGAGCGGATCGCCGGCGGCGTCGAGCGGGCGGTCGAGATCGGCGTCGTCGACGAGGTCGTGGACCCGGCGCTGACCCGCAGCGCCATCGCCAGGGCCATCGACCGGGCGGTCCAGTCCCAGGGCGTGCGCCGGGGGCACCACGGCAACATCCCGCTGTAGCCCACCGACCTGGACGCCCGCCCGTCCGTCCCCCCTGACCGGGGAGCGGACGGCCATGTGCGTAACCCGGAACCCGTGTGCGACGTTGTCATGACGTCCATCACAGGGAGGTCCTCCATGACGACGCGCCAGCCGGTCACCCGGCGGATGCTCGCCCCCGTCGCCATCGCCACGGCGCTGCTCGGGCTGCTGCTCGCCCTCGCACTGGTGCCGGTGAGCCCCGCCGGGGCCGCCAAGGACCGTCCGTTCGCGGAGTTCGCGAAGACCTTCCGCGGTGACGGCACCCTCAAGGAGGGCTGCGCCAACTACCGCTACCGCTACAAGATCACCCCGCCCGAGGACGCCGACACGTGGGCGCTGGAGACCTTCCTGGTCGACCGTCGCGGCGTGACCATCGCCTCAGGCGGCATCCTGGACGGCGCGGACCCCAAGCGGGGCAAGGAGCGGTTCCGCTTCTGCCGGGAGAACACCGTGCCGGGGAAGTTCCGCCTGCGCGGCAAGTTCACCTACAAGGTCGGCTTCGACACCTTCGACGGGCGGATCAACCCCACCCGGTTCAGCCTGCGCTGAGCACCTCCCGGGTCCTTCGCCAGCGCGAGGACTCAGACGACGTGGTGCAGCCAGCGCACCGGCGCCCCGTCGCCGGCGTGCCGGAACGTCTCGAGCTCGTCGTCCCACGGCTTGCCGAGCAGCTTGTCGATCTCCTGCAGCAGCGTGACGTCGCCGAGGGCCGCCTTGACGACGGCGGCCTTGAGCCGGTCCTCGGGGATCATGATGTCGCCGTGCAGGCCGGTGACGGCGTGGAAGACACCGAGCTCGGGGGTGTAGGAGTACCTGCTGCCCTCCGAACCGGACGTGGGCTCCTCGGTGATCTCGAACCGGAGGTGGTTCCAGCCGCGCAGCGCCGAGGCGACGTCGGCCGCGGTGCCGACGGCACCGGTCCACGACAGCTCGGCACGGTAGGCGCCGGTCTGCGCGGGCTGCGGGGTCCACTCCAGGTGCACGGGCACACCGAGGACACCGCCGACGGCCCACTCCACGTGCGGGCACAACGCCGACGGCGCTGAGTGCACGTAGAGGACGCCCCTCGTGGCAGCACGGGTGGCAGTAGTCGTCGTGGTCACCTGGACCTCCTTCATCTCCGGCGCGAGCTACGCCTTCCCCAGCGGGCTCGCCGTCGAGATGACCCGGATGTCAGGTCAGCACGGTGTGGGTGTGCAGTTGTGGTGGTTCCGGTGCCCATTGTGACGGATGAGGCTGCTGAGCACCAGTGCCGGGCCCGGCGCGGCGTTCAGGGTCGGCGCTCAGGACCGGGCGAGACCCTGCAACGACATCACCGTCGAGAGCACCTCCTCGGCGATGCCCAGACCGCCGAGGTGGCTCTCGCCGTCGATGACGTGCATGGTCGCATCGGGCAACCGGTCCACGACGTGGGCGCCGTGGTGGAAGGGCACGATGTGGTCGTCGTCGCCGTGCCACCACCGCACCGGCACCCGCACGTCGGCCAGGGTGAAGCCCCAGTCGCGGGTGAAGAGGATCAGGTCGTGGATGGGCGCCGTGGTCTGGAAGCGGCTGCCGTTGAGCAGGTCGTCGAGGAACATCGCCTTGAACTCCGGACGGGCCAGGAGGTTCTTGTCCCCCGGGGGCTGCACCGCGGCGTAGAGGTCCAGGCCGGGGCCGGCCACCGGACGGGCCAGCCGGATCAGCTGGGTCAGGGCCACGCCGATCGGCACCCGGCCGGCACGCAGCAGCGGAGAGAGCCAGCGGGCGAGCTGGATGATCCCGCCGGCGGCGGCGTCGGGACCCAGCACCGGCGCCACACCGCCGAGGACGGCCACGCCCTCGACCCGCTCCGGCAGCGCAGCGCCTGCGGCCAGGACGTAGGGGCCTCCCCCGGACAGCCCGACGAGCCGGACCGTGTCGACCGCCAGGGCGTCGAGCAGCAGCACGAGGTCCGCGGTCCAGTCCACGAGGGTCGGGTAGAGGTGCGGCGTGGAGGAACCGATCCCCGGCCGGTCGATGCCGATGATGCGGAGTCCGTGCTCCACGGCGTACGCCCTCGCCTCGAGCGGGATCTGCCGGCGAGCACCGGGGGTGCCGTGCATCCACACGATCGCGGGTCCACGCGGGCTGCCGTACTCGGCGAAGCTGAGCCGTCGACCGTCGCGCACCGCGACGTTGCCCTCGAGCGCGGGCCTCTTCACGTCCTTCACGCTGCGTAGTCTGGCAGGGCTCGCGGGCCACCACCTACAGGTGCACGCTGGCCGGATCCACGATGTTGGCAAGGTCGGTCAGCGACCCCAGCGCCGTGCCGGTGCCGACCACCCGCGGTCCGTCCTCGACGTCGAGGACCACGGCCGTGGCGTTGTCACGACCCCCCGCCTCCAGCGCGTGCTGCACCAGGACCGCCGCAGCGGCGCCAGGCATCCCCAGCCGCAGGACCTCGGCGATCCGACGCTGCGGCACCAGGTCGCTGACGCCGTCGCTGCACAGCAGCAGCCGGTCGCCGGGGGCCAGGTCGAGGAGCACCACGTCGGCAGCCACCGACTCCGGCGGGACCTCGGCGCTGGAGTGGAGCGAGCGCATCACGACGTGCCGCCACGGGTGGGCCAGCGCGTCCTCGGCGGTGATCGTGCCGTCCTCCACCAGCTGCTGGACGTAGGTGTGGTCGCGGGTGATCCGCGCGAGGGTCTGGTCGCGCCAGAGGTAGGCCCGCGAGTCCCCGACGTGGGCCAGGGCGACCGTGGTGCCGTCCGTGGTGACGCACGTCAGCGTCGTGGCCATCCCCTGGCGGTCCTCGTCCTGCGCCACCCCTGCGCGCAGGGACGTCAGTGCCGCGGCGACGGCCTCCCGCACGACGATGTCCGGCGGGGCGCCGAAGCGCGCGAGGGCCGTGGCCGCGACGACGTACGCCGCGGTCGCGGACGCGACCTCGCCGGCCGCCGCGCCGCCCACCCCGTCCGCGACGACGGCGACGTAGGGAGCGAGGTAGGCCGCGTCCTCGTTGTGGCTGCGGCGACGACCGACGTCGCTGACCCCGGCACCAGAGAACCTCAGCACGGCTCCTCCGTCCCCGCTGCGCCAGCCGTGACCCCGATGCCACGGGTGGGTGCGGTCCCGGCATTCAAGACGCCCGACCCCCGAGCGGTCAAGACTCCCCGGGGTGGGGTGGCTCTACGCTGCCTGCATGGCCGAGCCCGACGACTCCCGCGCTGACCGGGAGCGATCTGCGGGTCCGGCCCCCTCGCTGGGCGTCGCCCGGAGCCGCTGGCGCGGAGTCGCCGTCGGCCTGGCAGCCACGGCGGTGCTCCTGGTCACCGTGTCCTGGTGGGCCACCCACCCCGGCGCGCTGCCCGTGCGCGAGGGACACGTGACCGCGGTGACCACCCCGGGACGCGCGGTGTACGTCGGGATGGTCTCCGGCAGCGAGGTCGACCGCACCCTCCGCCTTGGAGGCGTCCACGTGCGCACCGAGGCCACCGTCCCGGTCGAGGTGGTGCCGCTCCTGTGCCGGGGTGGCTCGGTGAGCGTCACCTCGGACGCCGCCCCCTTCTGCTCCGACCTGCTCGACCCGACCGGACAGCAGCTGCGCCCTGGGGACTCGCTGGTGGTCCGCGTGACCGGGCAGGAGGCAGGAGCCGCCTACGTGGGCCGGGTGTCCCTGGCGTTCCGCAGCGGGCTCCAGGTCGGCACGCAACCGGCAGGCACGCGCGCCGTCGTGGCGATCGTGCCCCCGACCGAGTCCTGACCGCAGCCCACGACCCGCTGGGCCGGGCTCACCCGCCGGACTGGTCCTGCGCCTTCTCCAGCAGCACCGCGCGTGCAGCAGCATCGGTCAGCTCGTCGGCGTCGATCGCGTCCGTGCGGTGGAACCACATGAGCGCCTCGGTCGGACGACCCGCGGCCTCGAGGGTGTCCGCGTAGGCGTAGCGCAGCCGCACCACCCACGACTCACGGCTCTTGGACATGAGCGGGGCTTGCTCGAGGACGCGCAGGGCCGCGTCGAGCTGACCCATGTCACGCCGAGCACCAGCTTCGACGATCGTCATCTCCGCCTTCGCCGGGGAGGCGAAGTTGGCGACCGACGGGCTGTGGGCCAGCTTCACGGCCTGCTCGGGCTGGCCGAGCGCCCGGTGGCAGTCGGCCATGATCGGGAGGTAGTCGGTGGCGCCGTTCATCCGCTTCGCCGCACGCAGGTCCGCGAGCGCCTCGGCGTAGTGCCCGGCGGCGTACGCCGCCTCGCCGGCGGCCTCGCGCACCACCGCCAACCGCGGGGCTCGGGCCCGTGCGGCGAGCGTGTGCTGGTAGGCGGTCTCCGGGTCGTCGTCGACCAGCTGGCCGGCGGCCACGAGGTGACGGGCGACGCGGGCGGCCAGCTTCTCCGGCAGGCCCTTGAGCTGGTTGGCCACCGCGCGGTCGAGCTCCTTGCCGGTGATGTCCTCCGGCAGCTCCGGACCGTCGTAGACGGCCTGGTCGGCGGTCCGGGGGCCGCGCTCGTCACGACCGCCCCGGTCGCGGGGGCCGCTTCGCGCGGGACCGCGGCCGTCGCCGCGCCGCTCCCCGCCACGCTGGTCCGCACCGCGACGCCCCTGGCCGTCCCGGGCCTGGCCCTCACGGGCCTGGCCGTCGCGAGCGCGACCTCGCTCGCCGCTCGGCCTCGAGCCGCCGGCACCGCCGCGTCCTCGGGGCGCTCCCGAGGAGCTGCCTCCTGCCGACGGACGGCCGCCTCGACCGGGCTTCTGGTTGCCGGAGCGCTCTTGAGCCACGTCTGGTCGTTCCTCTCTGAAAATGCACGTAGGGGCCACCTTGCGGTGGCCCCTACGGAGTGTATGTCCGGCGGCGTCCTACTCTCCCACGACCTCGCGATCGCAGTACCATCGGCGCTGAGAGGCTTAACTTCCGGGTTCGGGATGGGACCGGGTGTTTCCCTCTCGCTATGGCCGCCGTAACTCTAGCGACTCACCCACA
>NZ_JASBRN010000044.1 GCF_030149505.1 Nocardioides sp. | reverse complement strand
TGTGGGTGAGTCGCTAGAGTTACGGCGGCCATAGCGAGAGGGAAACACCCGGTCCCATCCCGAACCCGGAAGTTAAGCCTCTCAGCGCCGATGGTACTGCGATCGCGAGGTCGTGGGAGAGTAGGACGCCGCCGGACATACTTTCGCAGAAGCCCCACCTCTTTCGAGGTGGGGCTTCTGTCATTTCTGGCTGCGCGTGGGCGAGCTGAGGCCGGACGGTCGGCCTCAGGCTCGCTGCCGGTGCCGGCCCGCCGGGCCTCCACAGGGCTGGGCCCCGCGCGCTCGTGCACACCTGCAGCGCGACCGCCTGCGCTCGCCGTCGCCGGCGGCGAGGCTGGTCGCAGGAGGTGGTCGGAAGTGACCCAGGACGTGGAGGACTGCAACGCGGTACGGCTGGTCGGGCGGGTGTCGTCGGCGCCTGCGGCGAAGGAGCTGCCGAGCGGGGACGTGGTGCTGCTGTTCCGGTTGGTCGTGCGTCGGCCGGCCGGGCACGTGTCGAGGCAGAGCGTCGACGTGCTCGAGTGCAGCGTGTGGGTGCCGCGGCTGCAGCGGACCATGGGCGCGTGGCGAGAGGGAGACCAGGTCGAGGTCGAGGGTGCGGTCCGACGGCGTTTCTACCGCGCAGGACAGGCGACGGTCAGCCGCGTCGAGGTCGAGGTGGGCCGAGGTCGGCTCAGGCGTCGCGCAGACGTCGCGTGACGATGCCCGGTCGGGGCTTGGGCTGGAAGGACGTGGCCTTCTCCGGCAGCAACCGGCCCTGGCGCACCACGCTCAGGACCTCGTCGAGGGTCGGTGCGGGGAGCAGCAGGGCGGTCGCCCCGCGGCGGCGGGCTTCGTCGAGTGCCTCCTCGGCCTCATGGTGGTAGCTGATGGGGAGGTCGAGGCCGGCCAGCAGGCGGTCGAGGGCCAGCACGGGGATGCTTCCGGTCGTGGTGAGCGCGCCGGGTCCGGTGCCGGGTGGGGACGGGGTGGGCGGCGGGGTGAGGGTGCGGGACCCGGTGCCGTGCGAGGCGACGACGCGTCCCGGGGCGATGCAGAGCAGCGGGTTGGTCGGCGTCCAGCCGGAGATGGCCCATCCGTGGGCGGTCGCAGCAGCCAGGACGTCGCCGCTGAGCACGCGGTGCACCGCAGCCAGGTGCATCGGGGTGTCGTCGTGGTCGACCAGGACGCTCAGGGCGCGGTCGGCCCCGGGGGTGCCGGAGGTGTGGAGCAGGCGGTGG
Organism: Nocardioides sp.; assembly: GCF_030149505.1. GTDB lineage: Bacteria > Actinomycetota > Actinomycetes > Propionibacteriales > Nocardioidaceae > Nocardioides. The sequence continues at coordinate 102,080 of NZ_JASBRN010000044.1, read as the reverse complement.
GCGGCGTACCGGTGGTGACCGTCGGCGAGGAGGGCAGAGGCGTTGCGGAGCTCCTCGGCGACCAGGTCGAGCTCGCTGGGCCGCGTCACCGTCCACCAGCGCTGCCGCTGCTCGCGGAGCGTGCGCACCAGCCGAGGGGGCTCGGAGCAGACCTCACGCAGCAGCGAGCGCAGCGTGCCGGTGCCCCGGTGGACCAACAGGATCGGAGCCGGGTCGACGCGGCCGCGGGCCATCCGCTGCGCGAGCTGCTCGACCTGGTCGGGGTGGACCCGCTCGTGCGGGAGGACCACGCCGCGGCGGGCGTCGGTGGCGCCGGCGGCGAGGTCGAGCAGGCCGACGATGCCGCGGACGGTGTAGCCCGAGGCGGTCCACTCGTGCACCAGCAGCGCCGGTGCGCCCGCGTCGAGCCGCCCGCGCGGTCGGAAGGGGTGCAAGCGCAGTGGCCCTGCGAGGGGTGGGGGGGCCACGACCGGGTCGGACGCGTCCATCGGACCATCGTAGGCTGCCCGGGTGCTGGGCTGGAGCGAACGCGACCTGTGCGACGCGCACGACCTCGTGATGCTCGACCTGGACGGTGTGGTGTACGTCGGTGGGGCGGCCGTGCCTCGAGCCGCGGACTCCATCGAGGCCGCCCGCCGGCGAGGTGCCAGGCCGGCGTTCATCACCAACAACGCCTCCCGGACCCCCGAGACGGTCGCGGGGCACCTCGAGGAGCTCGGTGTCCGGGCGGAGCCAGGTGACGTCGTGACCTCGGCCCAGGCTGCGGCTCGCGTGCTGGCCCAGCGGCTGGCACCGGGGGCGCGGGTCGTGGTGCTCGGCGCGGAGGGGCTGCGCCGCGCGGTCGCGCAGGAGGGCCTGGAGCCGGTCGGGGTGGAGGACGAGGCCGAGGCCGTCGTCACCGGGTACGGGCCCGACGTGCTGTGGCGCGACGTCATGCGCGCGGCGGTGCGGATTCGCGACGGCCTGTCGTGGGTGGCCAGCAACACGGACCTGAGCATCCCGACGCCGTACGGCACGGCGCCGGGTCACGGCGTGCTGGTGGAGACGCTCAGCCGCTTCTCCGGCGTGGAGCCCGTGGTCGCGGGCAAACCGGCGCGGCCGCTGCTGGAGGAGACGGTCCGCCGCGTGGGGGGTGAGCGTCCGCTCATGGTGGGCGACCGGCTGGACACCGACATCGAGGGCGCCGTCGCCCTCGGCCTGCCGTCGCTGTTGGTGCGCACGGGCGTGACCGGCTTGGCGGAGCTGGTCGAAGCCCGGAGGCACGAACGGCCGACGTACCTCTCAGCGGACCTCGGTGGGCTCCTGGGTCCGCACCCGCAGGTCGGCCGGGAGGCCGGGGGGTGGACCTGCGGCGGGTGGCGCGCCACGGTCGCCGACGGTGCCCGGGTGGTCGTGGACGGCGACGGCGGGGAGGACGACTGGTGGCGCGCCGTGGTCTGCGCCGCGTGGGACCACCTCGACCGGACGGGCACGGTGGTCGCCGTCGACGGCCTCGTCCCGCCCGGCGTCGGTGGGCCGCGATAGCCTCCCCGGCATGGACGGGCAGGAGCAGGTGCGGACCGGTGTGACGGCCGTTGACGCGGTGATCGCCTCCGTGGAGTCGCTCGCCGAACGACCGCTGGCCGAGCATGCGGAGGTCTTCACGGCTGCGCAGGAGCGACTGCGCCGCGCCCTCGACGCAGACCCCGACGCACCCGCCCCCGCCCCAGCCGCTCCGGCCGCCCCGACCGGGCAGGACTGACCGCGACGTGCCACCGCGACGGCTGCGCCTGGACCAGGAGCTGGTCCGCCGGGGGCTGGCCCGATCCCGCGAGCACGCCGGGGAGCTGATCGGAGCCGGGCGGGTCACGGTGTCCGGTGCGCTCGCGCGCAAGGCCGCCACCGGTGTGACCACCGACGTGGCCATCGTGGTGCGCGAGGACGCCTCCCGGCCCGACTATGTCTCCCGCGGCGGGCACAAGCTGGCCGGGGCCCTGGACGCCTTCGCCACCGTCGGCCTCGACGTCTCCGGTCGCGTCTGCCTGGACGCGGGTGCCTCCACGGGCGGGTTCACCGACGTGCTGCTGCGCCGGGGGGCGGCCCGGGTGCTGGCTGTCGACGTCGGTTACGGCCAGCTGGCCTGGTCGCTGCGCAACGACGAGCGGGTGGTCGTCCACGACCGCACCAACATCCGCGAGCTGACCCCCGAGCTGGTCGGCGAGCCGGTCGACGTGGTGGTCGGGGACCTCTCCTTCATCTCCCTCGGTCTGGTGCTGGACGCGCTGATCGGCGTCACCCGTCCCGGGGGCGACCTGGCGCTCATGGTCAAGCCTCAGTTCGAGGTGGGCAAGGACCGGGTCGGCAAGGGCGGGGTGGTCCGTGAGCCCGAGCTCCGGGCCGAGGCGGTCCTGGGGGTGGCACGGGCGGCCGAGCAGCGGGGCTGGGGTGCCGTCGCCGCGACCACCAGTCCGTTGCCCGGACCCTCGGGCAACGTGGAGTTCTTCCTCTGGCTGCGGCAGGGGCCCGCCGGTGTCACGTCCGCGCAGGTCGAGGACCTGGTGCGGGGGAGCGACCCGCTGGCCGAGGCCGCGGGTGAGAGGCTGACGCCGTGAGCGACGCACCTGCCGACCGACCGGGCGAGGACACCCCGGACCCGCAGCGTCGGGTGCTCCTGCTGACCCACACCGGTCGCGAGGACGCGCGGGAGGTCGCCCTCGCCTGCTGCCGGGAGCTGTCCGGCCACGGGATCGTGGTGCGGATCCCGACCGCGGAGATGGAGGACCTCGGCATCACCGTCGGCGACCTCGGTCTGCTCGTCGAGCCCGCTCCGGAGGACGGGCGAGCCGGGGAGGGCTGCGAGCTGGCGCTCGTGCTGGGCGGGGACGGCTCGATCCTGCGCGCGGCCGAGGTCACGCACGAGACCGGCACCCCGGTCCTCGGCGTCAACCTCGGGCACGTCGGCTTCCTGGCCGAGGCCGAGCACGACGACGTCGAGACCGTCATCGGCGCGGTGGTGTCACGGCGCTACACCATCGAGGAGCGCACCACCCTCGACGTGCGCGTCCTGCGCGAGGGAGAGGTGGTCACCTCCACGTTCGCGCTCAACGAGGCCAGTGTGGAGAAGGCCGCCCGCGAGCGGATGCTCGAGGTCGTCATCGAGGTCGATGGCAGGCCGCTGTCGCGCTGGGGCTGCGACGGCGTCGTCTGCTCCACGCCGACCGGGTCCACGGCGTACAACTTCAGCGCCGGTGGGCCGATCGTGTGGCCCACCGTCGATGCCTTGCTGCTCGTGCCGATCTCGGCGCACGCCCTGTTCGCCCGGCCGCTCGTGGTCGCACCGACCTCGGTGCTGGCCGTCGAGGTGCTGGCCAACACGGAGGGCTCCGGCGTGCTGTGGGCCGACGGGCGGCGGGCCGTCGACCTGCCTCCCGGTGCGCGGATCGAGGTCCGACGCGGCGAGCGCCCGGTGCGGCTCGTGCGGTTGCAGGAGGCGCCCTTCACCGACCGACTCGTCGCCAAGTTCGGCCTGCCCGTGGAGGGCTGGCGCGGCTCGGCCGAGCGGCGGCGTCGCAGCGAGGCCGGAGGTCCCGCGTGATCGAGGAGATCCGGATCCAGTCGCTGGGGGTCATCGAGTCCTCCACCCTCGAGCTCGGCCCCGGCCTCACGGTCATCACCGGCGAGACCGGCGCCGGCAAGACGATGGTCGTGACGGCCCTGGGCCTGCTCCTGGGAGGCCGCGCGGACAGCGGCGCGGTCCGCACGGGCGCTCGCACCGCGCGCGTGGAGGGCGTCGTGGTCACCGACCGGCTGCCCGACCTCGCCGCGGCGGTCGAGGAGGTCGGCGGCACCGTCGAGGACGAGCGGGTCGTGCTCGCCCGCAACGTCGCAGCCGAAGGTCGCTCCCGGGCCTTCGTGGGCGGGGCCTCGGTGCCCGTGGCCACGCTGGCCAGCGTCAGCGAGCCGCTCGTCGCGGTCCACGGACAGTCCGACCAGCACCGGCTGCTGCGCCCCCGGGCCCAGCGCGAGGCCCTGGACCGGTTCGGCGGCGAGCCGGTGGCTGCTGCCGCCCGTGCCTACCGCGAGCTCTTCGACCGGCTGCGCGCGGTCGAGGTCGAGCTCGAGGAGGTCGTCACCCACGCCCGCGAGCGGGCCCAGGAGGCCGACCTGCTGCGCCTGGGCCTGGAGGAGGTCGAGGCCACTGCCCCCGAGCCGGGGGAGGAGCAGCGCCTGGCCGCCGAGGAGACCCGCCTCGGCTTCGCCGACACGCTGCGCACCGCCGCCGAGCAGGCCCGCGAGGCACTGAGCAGCGAGCACGGCCGCCCCGACGCCCTGGCGACGGTCGGCACCGCGCGGGCGCTGCTGGACGGGGTGCGCGAGCACGACCCGGAGGCCGCCGCCCTCGCGGATCGGCTGGCCGAGCTGGGCTACGTGCTGAGCGACCTCGCGACCGACGTGGCGTCGTACGCCGCCGGGATCGACACCGACCCGGCCCGGCTCGCAGGAGTCTCGGAGCGACGTGCCGCACTCGGACGCCTGACCCGCAAGTACGGCGCGAGCGTCGAGGAGGTCCTCGCGTGGGCCGAGCGCTCGGCGCTGCGCCTGGTCGAGCTCGACGGCACCGACGACCGGATCGAGCAGCTGCGTGCCGAGCGGGCGAGCCTGCGTGCGGGGCTGGCCGAGGCCGCGACCGCCCTCACGGCCCGGCGCGCCGAGGCGGCCGGGCGGCTGGGGGAGCAGGTGACCGCGGAGCTGGCGCTGCTGGCGATGCCGCACGCCCGGCTCACCGTCGCCCTGCGCCGGCACGAGGCCGAGGCGCCGGCGGACCCCGACGCCCCCGGCGTGCCGCTGCTCGTGGACGGCGGCTGGTGGCGTTTCGCACCGAGCGGCCTGGACGAGGTGGAGCTGCTGCTCGCCGCCAACACCGGCTCGGACCCGCGGCCCCTGGACAAGGGCGCCTCGGGAGGCGAGCTGTCGCGGGTGATGCTGGCCGTCGAGGTGGCGCTGGCGGGGACCAGCCCGGTGCCGACCTTCGTCTTCGACGAGGTCGATGCGGGCGTGGGCGGAGCCGCCGCGGTCGAGGTCGGCCGTCGGCTCGCCGAGCTCGCCCGCACCTCCCAGGTGCTGGTCGTGACCCACCTGCCCCAGGTGGCGGCGTACGCCGACCGCCACGTCGTGGTGCAGAAGTCGAACGACGGCACCATCACCAGCTCGGGGCTCACCCTGCTGGACGACGAGGCCCGCGAGCTCGAGCTCTCCCGGATGATGGCCGGGCTCTCCGGCTCCGACACCGCCCTGGCGCACGCCCGCGAGCTGCTCGACGTGGCCCGCGCCGCCCGGGCCGGCTGATCGGGCCGGCTGATCGGGCCGGTGAAGGGTGCCCTGTCCGGACCGGGGCGCGTGGCGAGGAAGCGATCCGCAGCAGATGACCTAGGATGGAGTTCCGTGAGGAATTCAGCCCCGACCAAGCACGTGTTCGTGACCGGGGGCGTCGCCTCCTCGCTCGGGAAGGGACTCACCGCCTCCAGCCTGGGTCGCCTGCTCCGCTCGCGCGGTCTCTCGGTGACGATGCAGAAGCTCGATCCCTACCTCAACGTCGATCCCGGGACGATGAACCCGTTCCAGCACGGCGAGGTCTTCGTGACCAACGACGGGGCGGAGACCGACCTGGACGTCGGCCACTACGAGCGCTTCCTCGACGTCGACCTCTCCGGTCGGGCCAACGTCACGACCGGGCAGGTCTACTCCAACGTGATCGCCAAGGAGCGCCGCGGCGACTACCTCGGCGAGACCGTCCAGGTGATCCCGCACATCACCAACGAGATCTGCGAGCGCATCCTGGCGATGCACGGCGACGACGTCGACGTGGTCATCACCGAGATCGGCGGCACCGTGGGCGACATCGAGTCGCTGCCGTTCCTCGAGGCCGCGCGCCAGGTGCGCCAGACGATCGGGCGCGAGAACTGCTTCTTCGTCCACGTCTCCCTCGTGCCCTACATCGGGCCCTCGAAGGAGCTGAAGACCAAGCCCACCCAGCACTCGGTCGCCGCCCTGCGACAGGTCGGCATCCAGCCCGACGCGATCGTGTGCCGCGCCGACCGAGAGCTGCCCGAGGGCATCAAGCGCAAGATCGCCGACATGTGCGACGTCGACCGCGAGGCCGTCGTCACCGCCGCGGACGCGCCGTCGATCTACGACATCCCCAAGGTGCTGCACCGCGAGGGCCTGGACGCCTACGTCGTGCGCAAGCTCGACCTGCCCTTCCGCGACGTGGACTGGCGCGAGTGGGACGACCTGCTGCGCCGGGTGCACCACCCCGAGGAGGAGGTGCGGATCGCGCTGGTCGGCAAGTACGTCGACCTGCCCGACGCCTACCTCTCGGTGGTCGAGGCGCTGCGCGCCGGCGGCTTCGCCCACCACGCGAAGGCCGAGATCGAGTGGATCGCCTCCGACGAGTGCGCGACCCCGGCCGGCGCGGCGCGGCTGCTGCAGGACGTCGACGCCATCTGCGTGCCCGGCGGCTTCGGCATCCGCGGCCTCGAGGGCAAGCTCGGCGCCCTCACCTACGCCCGCACCCACGGCATCCCCACGCTCGGCCTGTGCCTGGGCCTGCAGAGCATGGTCATCGAGTACTCCCGCAACGTCCTGGGCCTGGACAAGGCCGACTCCACGGAGTTCGACCCCGACACCCCGGAGCCGGTCATCGCGACCATGGCCGAGCAGAAAGCGTTCGTGGAGGGCGCCGGCGACCTCGGCGGCACGATGCGGCTCGGCATGTACCCCGCGCACCTCAAGCCCGGCACGATCGCCCGCGAGGTCCACGGCGAGGAGGTCGTCTCCGAGAGGCACCGCCACCGCTACGAGGTCAACAACGCCTACCGCGAGCGCCTCGAGAAGGCCGGGCTGGTCTTCTCCGGCACCTCGCCCGACGACTCGCTCGTGGAGTACGTCGAGCTCCCGCGGGAGGTGCACCCCTACTACATCGCCACGCAGGCCCACCCCGAGCTGCGCTCGCGCCCGACCCGGCCGCACCCGCTGTTCAAGGGGCTGGTGGGCGCCGCGATCGCCCGCCAGCGCGAGCTGCGGATCCCGATCGACGAGTCGGGCCTGCGCCGCGAGCCGGCCGACGAGGAGTGAGCGCCCGGTGAGCGCCGGGGCTCCTGCCGACCAACAGCCCGACCAGCAACCCGACCAGCAACCCGAGCTGCGTGACCGGGCCGACCGGTGGCCGGTGCGGGAGTCCCGGCACCTGCACCGCGACGCCTGGGTGGTGGGCCTGCGCGAGGACCGGATCACCCTGCCCGACGGCTCCGGCGAGCCGTTCCGACGCCTGGTGCTCGAGCACCCGGGCGCCGCGGTCGTCCTGGCCGTCGACGACCGGGACCGGGTGCTGTGCCTGTGGCAGTACCGCCACGCGGCCGAGCGGACGTTCGTGGAGGTCCCCGCCGGCCTGCTGGACGGTGGCCCGGAGGAGTCGCCGCTGGACGTCGCGCGCCGAGAGCTGGTCGAGGAGACCGGCTACGAGGCGAGCGAGTGGACGCACCTGGTGACGACGTACGCCTCGCCCGGCATCTCGGCCGAGATCGCCCACATCTACCTCGCGCGCGGGCTGACCCACGTGGGCCGCGGCGACTTCGAGCCCCAGCACGAGGAGGCGCTCATGCGCACCGGCTGGGTGCCGTTCGGCGACCTGCACGCGGCGGTGCTGCGCGGCGACGTGCAGGACGCCCCCGTGGTGATCGCGGTGCTCGCTGCCCAGGCTCGTGGTCTGATGTCCCCGTGAGTGCGCGACCCGGTCGAGTCGAGGGCGCCCCATGAGGGTCACCTTCTGCGGTGTGCGCGGCTCCACGCCGGCACCCGGACCCGACTTCGTGCGGTACGGCGGGCACACCTCGTGCGTCGCGCTGGCCCACGACGGGGAGCGACCGACCCTGCTGCTGGACGGCGGCACGGGACTGATGCGGGTCACCGACCTGCTGGGCGCCACCCCGTTCCACGGGACCCTGCTCATCGGGCACCTGCACTGGGACCACACCCACGGCATCCCGTTCTTCCGCAGCGGCAACGCCCACGGCAGCCGGGTCGACGTGCTGATCCCGCAGCAGGAGGCCGGGCGCCGGGGCGACGCGCACGCGACGCTCGCCCGCTGCTTCTCGCCGCCGCACTTCCCGGTGGAGCCGCGCGAGCTCGGCGGGGGCTGGACCTTCGACGAGATCGCCGAGGGCACCCGGGAGCTCGAGGGCTTCGAGGTCACCGCCCGGCAGATCCCGCACAAGGGCGGGCGCACCTTCGGCTACCGCGTCAGCCACGGCAGCACGACCCTGGCCTACCTCTCCGACCACAGCCCGACCAGCGTGGGGCCCGGCCCCGACGGGCTGGGGGAGCGGCACGAGTCGGCGCTGGCGCTGGCCCGCGACGCCGACCTGCTGGTCACCGACGCCCAGCACCTGGCCTCGCAGTTCCCCGACGTCGCCTTCCTCGGCCACGCGAGCGTGGAGTACGACGTCGAGCTGGCCGTCGAGGCGGGGGTGCGCACCCTCGTGCTCTTCCACCACGACCCGTGGCGCACCGACGCCGAGGTCGACGACGTGCTGGCGCTCGCCCGCGAGCGCGCCGCCGGTCGCGTCGAGGTGGTCGCGGCGCACGAAGGTCTCGAGCTCTCGCTCCCGGCGCAGGACGACCCGCGCCGGTAGGGTCCCGGGAGTCCGGACCGTAGAGAAGGAGATCCCTGTGAAGGTCGGCGTCCCGAAGGAAGTCAAGAACCACGAGTACCGCGTGGCCATCACCCCGATCGGGGTGCACGAGCTGGTCGCGCACGGTCACGACGTGGTCATCGAGACCGGCGCCGGGCTCGGCTCCCAGGTCACCGACGAGGAGTACGTCGCCGCCGGCGCACGGATCCTCCCGACGGCCGACGACGTGTGGGGCACCGCGGAGACGGTGCTCAAGGTGAAGGAGCCGGTGGCCGAGGAGTACCACCGCATGCGCGAGGGCCAGACCCTCTTCACCTACCTCCACCTGGCCGCCGACAAGCCGCTGACCGAGAAGCTGCTGGCCCGCAAGGTCACGGGCATCGCCTACGAGACCGTCCAGCTGGGCAACGGCTCGCTGCCGCTGCTCTACCCCATGTCCGAGGTCGCAGGCTGCCTGGCGCCCCAGGTCGGGGCGCACGCGTTGCTCAAGGCCCAGGGGGGCCGCGGGGTGCTGCTCGGCGGCGTCGGTGGCGTCGCCAACGCCAAGGTCGTCATCATCGGCGCCGGCGTCTCGGGCCAGAACGCCGCCAACATCGCCCTCGGCATGGGTGCCGACGTCACCCTGCTCGACACCGACCTGGACAAGCTGCGGATGTCGTTCTGGCGCTACAACAACCAGGTGCACGGCCTGGCCTCCTCCAAGCTGGCCGTCGAGCAGCACGTCCGCGAGGCCGACATGGTCATCGGCGCGGTGCTGATCCCCGGCGCGGCCGCGCCGAAGCTGGTCAGCAACGAGCTGGTCTCGCAGATGAAGCCGGGTTCGGTGCTCGTCGACATCGCCGTCGACCAGGGCGGCTGCTTCGAGGACACCCGGGCCACGACCCACTCCGACCCGACCTACCAGGTCCACCAGTCGACCTTCTACTGCGTGGCCAACATGCCCGGCGCGGTGCCGACGACGTCGACCTACGCCCTCACCAACGCCACGCTGCCCTACGTCGTCGCGTTGGCCAACAAGGGCTGGAGGCAGGCGCTGGCCGACGACGCCGCCCTGGCCAAGGGCTTGAACACCCACGACGGCACGCTCACCAACGTGCCGGTCGGGCAGGCCGTCGGCATCGACGCGGTGGACCCGGCGACCGTCCTGGCGTGAGCGCACCCGCCGGCACGACCAGCCCGCCCGACCCGAGCACCGGCGTCCGGCCGGTGGAGCGCGCCGTGCGGACCTACCTCGACCACCTCGTGGTCGAGCGGGGCGTCGCTGCCAACACCCTGTCCTCCTACCGACGCGACCTGCGGCGCTACCTCGGCTGGCTGGCCGAGCGGGGGATCGAGGACCTGGTCGGCGTCGACGAGCAGGTGGTGACCGGGTTCCTCGTGCGGCTGCGGGAGGGGGACGGCGACCACCCGCCGCTCTCCTCGACGTCCGCGGCGCGCACCGTGGTCGCGGTGCGCGGGTTCCACCGGTTCGCCGTGGCCGACGGGCTGGTCGGGCACGACCCGGCTGCCGGCGTACGACCTCCGCAGCCGGCGAAGCGGCTGCCGAAGGCGCTGCCGCTCTCCGACGTGGAGGCCATCCTGGAGGCGGCCGGCTCGCCGGGCACCGTGCTGGCGCTGCGGGACCGGGCGCTGCTGGAGGTGCTCTACGGCACCGGTGCGCGGATCTCGGAGGCCGTCGGGCTGGACGTGGACGACCTCGACGTCGACCCCGCCACCGGGCAGGGCACGGTGCTGCTGCGCGGCAAGGGTGGCAAGCAGCGGCTGGTTCCGGTCGGGTCCTACGCACTGGAGGCGGTCGACGCCTACCTCGTGCGGGGTCGCCCCGAGCTGGTCTCGACAGGCTCGACCACCGGAAGGGGGCGCTCGGACGGAGGACGGGCCGGCGCGCTGTTCCTCAACGCCCGCGGCGGGCGGCTCTCGCGGCAGTCGGCGTGGACGGTGCTGACCCGCGCCGCGGAGCGGGCCGGGATCACCCGGGAGGTCTCCCCGCACACGCTGCGTCACTCCTTCGCCACCCACCTGCTGGACGGCGGCGCCGACGTGCGTGTCGTGCAGGAGCTGCTCGGGCACGCGTCGGTGACCACGACGCAGGTCTACACGCTGGTGACCGTCGACAACCTGCGCGAGGTCTTCGCCACCGCGCACCCGCGCGCCCGGTGAGGGGACGGTGATTCCGCACTCGTCGGCGGGTGGTGCGAGCGTGGGCGCATGAGCAGCGCAGCGAGTCACGGCTGGCCGGCCCCGGGGGCGTCCGCCGACGAGGTCTACGCCGCCGTCACGTCGTACGCCGCCGGGCGCGGGTTGGAGCTCTACCCCCACCAGGACGAGGCCGTGATCGAGCTGCTCGCGGGCAGCAACGTCGTGCTCGCGACCCCCACCGGCTCGGGCAAGTCGCTGGTCGCCCTCGCGGCGCACGCGGCGGCACTGGCCTCGGACCGGGTGAGCTTCTACACCGCGCCGATCAAGGCGCTGGTGAGCGAGAAGTTCTTCGACCTGTGCGAGGTCTTCGGCGCCGACGACGTCGGGATGCTCACCGGGGACGCGTCGGTGAACCCCGACGCCCCGATCATCTGCTGCACCGCCGAGATCCTGGCCAACCTGGCGCTGCGCGAGGGTCGCGGCGCCGACGTGGGCCTGGTGGTGATGGACGAGTTCCACTACTACGGCGAGCCGGACCGCGGGTGGGCCTGGCAGGTGCCGCTGCTGGAGCTGCCCGACGCCCAGGTGCTGCTGATGTCGGCCACCCTCGGCGACACCCGCGAGCTGCGCGAGGACCTCACCGCCCGCACCGGCCGCGAGACCGTGCTGGTCGACCAGGCCGAGCGCCCGGTGCCGCTGTCGTTCACCTGGTCGCTGGACCCGCTGGCCGAGACGTTGGAGGAGCTGGTGACGACCGGGCAGGCGCCGGTCTACGTCGTGCACTTCACGCAGAAGGACGCCGTCGAGCACGCCACGTCGCTGCTCAACGCGGGCTGGGTCTCGGCGGGCATCTCCCGCGAGCGCAAGGAGCAGCTGGCCGAGCGGATGGCGGGGGTGCGCTTCGCCGCGGGCTTCGGCAAGACCCTCGGCAAGCTGCTGCGCAAGGGGATCGGCGTCCACCACGCGGGGATGCTGCCGCGCTACCGGCGGTTGGTCGAGCAGCTGGCGCAGGCCGGGCTGCTGCAGGTCATCTGCGGCACCGACACCCTGGGCGTGGGCATCAACGTGCCGATCCGCACGGTGCTCTTCACCGGGCTGGCGAAGTTCGACGGCACCCGGATGCGGGTCCTGCGCACGCGGGAGTTCCTGCAGATCGCCGGACGGGCCGGCCGCGCCGGCTTCGACACCGCCGGCTTCGTGGTGGTGCAGGCGCCCGAGCACGTCATCGAGAACGAGAAGGCCAAGGCCAAGGCGGCCGAGCGCGTCGCGTCGGGCAAGAAGAAGTCCAAGGCGCAGCTGCGCAAGCCGCCCGAGGGCACGGTGGTGTGGACCGAGGCGACCTTCGAGAAGCTGGTGGCGGGGGAGCCCGAGCCGCTGGTCCCACGGATGCGGGTCGACAACTCCATGCTGCTCAACGTCCTGTCCCGGGAGGAGGACGCCTTCCCAGTCATGCGGCGCCTGCTGATGGAGAACCACGAGCCGCGCCGCCAGCAGCTGCGACTGGCACGCCGTGCCCTGCGGCTGACCCGCTCGCTGCTGGCCTCCGGCGTCCTGGAGCGGCTCGAGGAGCCCGACGAGCACGGTCGCCGCTACGTCCTGGGCGTGGACCTGCCCGAGGACTTCGCCCTCAACCAGCCGCTCGCGCACTTCGCGCTCGAGGCGCTGGAGGTGCTGGACCCCGACTCGGAGACCCACACCCTCGACGTGGTCTCGGTCGTCGAGGCGGTGCTCGAGGCACCCCGCCAGGTGTTGCTGGCCCAGCAGTGGGCCGCCCGCGGCGAGGCGATCGCGGAGATGAAGATGGACGGGGTCGACTACGACGAGCGGATGGCGCTGGTCGAGGAGGTGACCTGGCCGCAGCCGCTCGCGGAGCTGCTCGGGGCGACGTACGAGGTCTACCGGCGCGCACACCCGTGGCTGCCCGAGGACCTGCTCGACCCCAAGTCCGTGGTGCGCGAGATGTGGGAGCAGGGGCTCTCCTTCACCGACCTGGTCTCGCGCTACCAGCTGGCGCGCTCGGAGGGACTGGTCCTGCGCTACCTCACCGACGCCTACCGCACGCTGCGGCAGACGGTGCCCGAGCAGCACCGCACCGAGGAGCTGGAGCTGCTCGTGGAGTGGCTGGGCGAGACCATCCGGCAGACCGACTCCTCGCTGCTGGACGAGTGGGAGGCCCTGACCGACCCCGAGGGCGCGCTGGCCCGGTTGGGGGCCGAGCTGACCTCGGCGCACGCCCCGCCGCCACCGCCGCGGCCGCTCTCCCAGCAGGGCCGGGCCTTCGACGTCATGGTCCGCAACGCGATGTTCCGCCGGGTCGAGCTGGTGGCCCGCGACGACCTCGACGGGCTGATGGCCCTGGAGCGCGCCGCCGCGGACCGCACCGACCCGCCGCGCGAGGTGCTGATGACCCGCTCGGCCTGGGACGAGGCGATCGAGGCCTACTACGCCGACCACGACACCGTCGACATGGGCCCCGACGCACGCTCGCCGCAGCTGCTCGTGAGGGAGCCGGGCACCGACGAGGAGACCGGCGCCCGGGTGCTGCGGGTGCGCCAGACCGTGCACGACCCGGCCGGTGACCACGACTGGGTCGTCGAGGCGGTCGTGGACCTCGACGCCACCGACGAGGTGGGCGAGCTGGTGATGCCCACGACGGCCTTCCGGCGGCTCTGACGCGTCGTCCCGCGCGCGGGGACGGGCGGGCCGCAGGGGTGGTCCCCACCGCGGGCCCGCGCTGGCAGGCTCCACGGGTGGACGACGCACTGCCCCTCCTGGGCTTCGGGCTGCCGGTGTCGGGGAGCTGGGCCCGCCCCCCGACGATGCTGCGGGTGGCGCAGCGCGCCGAGGAGCTGGACTACCACGCGCTGTGGACCTTCCAGCGCCTGCTCGTGCCTGCCGAGGGCACGATCGACCCAGCGTGGGACGAGCGGAACAACCCGGCGGTCCGCTCGGCCGACGACCCGTCGTACCGCTCGGTCCACGACCCCCTCCTGCCGCTCGCGTACGTCGCCGGCCACACCTCCCGGATCCGGCTCGGCACCGCGACCATCTGCGCGCTCTTCACCCCGCCCGTGGTGCTCGCGACCGCGCTGACCACGGCCGACCACCTCACCGGTGGGCGGCTCGACGTCGGGCTCGGCATCGGCTGGCTCCCCCACGAGTACGTCGCCGCCGGGGTCCCGCAGGAGCGCCGCGGCGCGCGGTTCGAGGAGTACCTCCGAGTGCTCGAGGCGCTGTGGACCGAGGACCCCGTGGAGCACCGCGGCGAGTTCTACGACGTGCCCCGCTCGCACCCCGGCCCGGCGCCGGTGCAGCGGCCGCGTCCGCCGCTGCTGCTCGGCGGCGCCGCACCGGCAGCGCTGCGCCGCGCCGGCCGCGTCGCCGACGGGTGGATCGCCAGCAGCCGCCAGGACCTGGAGCGGATCGGGGAGTCGATCCGCCTGGTGCGCGCCGGCGCCGAGGAGGCCGGGCGCGACCCGGGGACGGTGCGGGTCGTGGTGCGGGCGATCGTCGACCTGCACGAGCGGCCGGTGGGCCGGCGAGAGCCGCTGCAGGGCAGCGTGGACCAGGTCCGCGACGACCTCGTGGCGATGCGCCGACGCGGGGTGACCGAGGTCTTCGTCGACCTCAACTTTTCCCCGCGCGTCGGGTCACCGGACATCGAGCCGGACGTCGCCGAGGAGCACGCCCTGCAGGTGCTCGAGGCGCTGGCACCGCACGCGCTCGGCTGACCCCCGACGCGCCGACACCGGACGCACCGACGCCGGCCGCCCGCAGGCCGGCCGACGTCGGTGGAGCCGCTGGAGACGGGGTCAGGCCGCGTGCACCTTCGGCATGATCTCCTCGTGCAGCTGGCGCAGGTCCTCCAGCGTCTTGGACACCGGCACGTCGGCGAAGGGCGGCCACAGCAGCGGCATGGTGAGGCCGGCCTCCTTGTAGCGGATCAGCATCTCGGTGATCTGGTCCGCAGTCCCGACGAGGATGTTGGACACCTTGCGGTTGTCGGTCTGGTCGGTGGGCTCGTCGGTGATCGTGAACCAGATCATCGAGCTCATCTCGAGGTCGTCGATGGACTTGCCCAGCTTGTCCAGCTCCTCGGCGATCGCGTTGCGCCACTCGGTGAGCTCGCGCGGGGTGTCCTGGATGCCGATCCAGCCCTTGAGGCCGTACTTCGCGACCCGGTTGGCCGAGCGCTTGGGGTCCTTGAGGCCGGAGAACCAGATCGGGGGGCCGGGCTTCTGCACCGGCTGGTGACCGAAGCCGGAGGGTCCGAAGTCGGCGAACTCGCCGTGGTACTCGAAGGTCTCGTTGCTCCAGATGCCCTGGCAGATCTCGATCGTCTCGCGCACGTGCGCGTGGCGGCGGGGGAAGAGGTGGGTGGCGCTGGCGGCGTCGAACTCCTCGGGCATCCAGCCGGCGCCGACACCGACGTTGAGCCGACCGTTCGAGAGGTGGTCGATGGTGGAGCACTCAGCAGCGAAGACCGCCGGGGCGCGGTAGGGCGTGTCGGTGATGCTCATGCCGATCCGCACCTTCTCGGTGCGTGCGGCCAGCCAGGGCAGGATCGGCCAGCCCTGGAACCACTTGCCCGTGCTCATCACCGGCATCTGCAGCGGGAACTGCTCCATCATCCCGAACGGGTACTTCATCTCGCCGCGGTCCGAGGCCTCCGGGACGATGATCCGGTCCAGGGTCCAGACCGAGTCGAAGTCGAGCTCCTCGGCGAGGTCGGTCAGGTCGGCGAGCTCCTGCACCGTGACGTGGTTGCGGAACGTGGGCAGGTACAACGCGAGCTTCATGGGGCCTCCTCGGGGCTTCGACGTCCGCGACCCGGGGATCTCCGGCCCGGCACCGCGTGTGACCCACGCAACACCCGGCGGCGGGCGGGCGACAAGGGATCCCCGCTCAAGGTCTGCTCAACGCTTGGTCAACGCCGGCGGCAGTGAGTCCGTGCCCAGGCGCTCGCGGAGCTCCCGCTTGAGGACCTTGCCGTAGTTGTTGGTCGGCAGCGCGTCGACCAGGTGGTACTCCTTGGGCCGCTTGAACCGCGCGATCCGCTCGGTGCAGGCGCGCTCCAGCGCGTCGTACGTCGGGGAGGACCCCTCGGCGGGGACCACGAAGGCCACCACCGACTCACCCCACTCCGGGTCCGGCCGCCCCACGACCGCGACGGCGGCCACGTCGGGGTGCGTCAGCAACGCCTCCTCGACCTCGCGGGGGTAGATGTTCATGCCGCCGCTGATGATGAGGTCCTTGGAGCGGTCCCGCAGGGTCAGGAAGCCGTCCTCGTCCATGCTGCCCACGTCGCCGGTGTGCAGCCAGCCCCCGCGCAGGGTCTCTGCCGTGGCCTCGGGCTGCTGCCAGTAGCCGGCCATGACGACGCGGCCGCGGACCACCACCTCCCCGACCTCGCCCGGTGCGACCTCGCGGTCCTGCTCGTCGACCACCCGGACCTCGACGTCGGTGCGGGGGAAGCCGACGCCCTGCATCCGCTCGCGCCAGCGCGGGTGGTCGGTGTCAGCGTGGTCGGCCTTGGAGAGCCCGGTGATCGTCATGGGGGTCTCGCCCTGGCCGTAGATCTGCGCCAGCCGTGGACCGAGCGTCGCCAGCGCGACCTCCAGGTCGGCGAGGTACATCGGCGCCCCGCCGTAGATGACCGTCTTGAGCCCACCCAGGCCGGCGGGCCCGACGGCGGTGAGGGCGGGGTCGGTGGCGAGGCGACGGATCATGATCGGTGCCGCGAAGAACGACATGCCGGGCCAGCGATCCAGCAGCTCGAGCAGCTCGGTGCCCTCGAGCGCACCGGAGGTCGGGAAGACGCTCACGGCGCCGCGCGCCAGGTGCGGCAGTCCGTAGAGCCCCGAGCCGTGGGAGAGCGGCGCGGCGTGCAGGACGCTGTCCTCGGCCTCGACCTTGTCGATGTCGGCGTAGTAGCTCAGCGAGGCCATCAGCAGGTTGCCGTGCGTGAGCAGGGCGCCCTTGGGCCGCCCGGTCGTGCCGGAGGTGTAGAAGAGCCAGGCGCCGTCGTCGGGTGAGCGGTCGACCAGCACAGCGGGGGCGTGGCCGACCGCGGCGTCCCAGTCGGCACCGGGGGCGAGGAGCACCCGGAGCCCGGGGAGCCGCTCGGTCAGGTCCGCCACGTCGGCGCGGTGCGCCTCGTCGGTGACCACCAGGGACGTGCCGCTGTCGACGAGGATGTACGCCACCTCCTCGGGGTGCAGCCGTGCGTTGACGGGTACGGCGACCAGGCCGGCGTGCCAGGCGCCGAGCTGTGCCACGAGGTACTCCGGGCAGTTGGCCATGAGGATCGCGACCCGGTCGCCGGGAGCCAGGCCGTACCCGTCGGCCCCTGCGTCGGCGAGGGCGCCGCCCACGGCGGCGACCTCGGTGGCGAAGGCCTCCCAGGTGGCCCGCACCTGCGTGCCCACGGCGAGGGCGGGTCGCCCCCGCAGTCGCCGTCCGTTGCGCTGCACCCACGAGGCGAGGTTCATCCCGTCAACGTCGCGCCGTCGTGTGCGCAGGTCAAGCGCCCGCCGCGGGCGTTGAGGAAGCCTTGATGGAAGCCGGCGCCGCCGCGACCTAGCGTGGGGCCATGAGACTGGACGCCGACCAGGCCAGGGCGCGGCTCGAGGGCCACGTGCACGGGATCTTCTGCACGCTGCACCCCGACCGTGGGCCCGACCCCCAGCCGGTGGTCTACGCGATCAGCCAGGACGGTCACATCGGCGTGCCCATCGACAAGGTGAAGCCCAAGAAGTCCTCCCGCCTGCAGCGCGAGGACAACCTCGACGCCGACCCGCGCGGGGCGCTGCTCGTCGACCACTGGGACCACGAGGACTGGTCGCGGCTGTGGTGGGTCCGCGCCGACACCGAGCACGTCCCGGACCCCGCGGAGGCGCTGGTGGAAGAGCTCTCCGTGCGGCTCGCCGCCACCGTGCCGCAGTACGCCGACCGGCCCTTCCACCGCGTCCTGGTCTGCCGCATCACCAGGATCACCGGCTGGGCGGCCAGCGAGGACTGAGTCCTCCTCGTCGGCCCCCGGGGGCCTGGCCGCCGGACCGGCGGCTCAGCCGGCCTCGCGCCGGCCGTAGCGGTCCAGCCCCAGTCTTTCGCAGGCGGTCGCCGTGGCCGGGCCCGTGCCGAGCCGGATGGCCAGCAGCAGGTCGGCGAGGGTGTCCACGTCCTGCCGCGCCCGGCGCGGCACGTCCGACAGGGGCACCAGGCCCGCCGCCGCGTGCTTGCCGGCCGATCCGGGGCCGTAGCGCACCGTCACCGCGTGCTCGGGCGGCAGCACCAGCAGCGTCGTCCCCGTGCGGGACAGGTCCGGGACGAACGCCCCGCGGTCACCGGAGGAGGTGAGGACCCGGTCGACGTCACCGGGCCGCAGGCAGGGCAGGTCGGCCGGGACGACGCAGACGGCCGTCCCGGGGCGGTCCGCGTGGGCGGCGAGCACCCCTCGGCGCACGGCACCACCGAGGCCTGTGCCGCCGTCCGGGACCACCCGGACCCGGTCGGGGGCGGTGGCACGCAGGTCCTCGGCCACCTCCTCGTCGGAGGTCACGACGACCGCCGCGTCCACGCGTCCGGCCGTGAGCACGGCGCACAGGGTGTCGCGGGCGAACCCCAGCGCGAGGTGGCGGCGGTCCGGGTCCGGCAGCGCCAGGCGCGACTTGGCGTGCGCCAGCTCCTTGACCGGCAGGACCGCGGTCAGGGGCGGACCGCTCATGCGAAGCGGGTGGTCGGTCCGGTGAGGAGGTCGACGCCGGCTCCGGCGAAGTTCGCCAGGTCGGCGACGGCGGCCGCCCCCTCCGGGCCGGACAGCGCGGCCCCCATCGCCTCGGCGTCAGTGAAGGTGAGGTGGGCGACGAAGTAGTAGGCCGGGCGGGCTCCGTCCGGCCCGGGGCCCGGGTGGGTCCCGGTGAAGGACACCAGCCCCGGGAGGGCAAGGCCCAGCGGAGCGTGGACGTCGGCGTAGTGCCGGTCGAAGGCCTCGGTGTCCTCCGGGTGGTGGTAGCAGGCGAGCAGGCTGGCGGTCACGGTGGTCCTTCTTTTGTCGACGGGCGGAGGGCTGGGCGGGGTGGGGCGGTGCGTGGCGGTGGGGTCAGGGGCCGGGCAGGCGGACCCGCATCTCGGTGCCGCCGGGGCCGGTCCGGCCCACGACGAGCTCACCGCCCATCGCGTGGACGAGGCCGGCTGAGAGGGCCAGGCCGAGACCGACGCTGTCGCCGCCGACAAGGGGCTGCGTGCCACCGGGGGCGAAGGGGGTGAAAAGCCGGTCGAGGAGGTCCGGTGCGATGCCGGGTCCGTCGTCGCGGACGGTCAGGACGACCTGACCCGCGTCGCGGGTCGCGGCCACTGTCACGGCGCCGCCGGCGCGCCCATGGCGCACCCCGTTCTCGACGAGGTTGAGCAGCACCTGCCGCAGCCGGCGACGGTCGGCCAGCACCGTCGTCGGCCCGTCCTGTGGGAGCTCCTGGTCGAGGATGGTCGACCGTGCCGCGGCCTTGGCCGAGAGCAGGCCCAGCACCTCCTCGACGACCTCGGCGACCGGGACGGCCGCGACCTGCAGCGGCAGCGCGCCGGCCTCGAGACGGCTGACGTCGAGGACGTCGGTGAGCAGATCCATCACGTGCCCCGCCGCGGCCCCGATGTGGGCGAGCGCCTCGCGCCGGCGGGCCTCGTCGAGGTCGATGGTGCCCAGCAGCTCGGCGAAGCCCACGATGGCCTGGATCGGCGTGCGTGCCTCGTGGCCGACCGCGGCCAGCAGCTGCGACTTGGCGCGCGAGAGCTCCTCGGCGGTGCGCCGGGCGGTCTCCGCCTCCAGGCGCGCCCGGCGGTCGGCCACCAGCTCGGCGTGCCCGATCGCCACGGCGGCGAGGTGGGTGAAGCGGTCGACGAGCCGTTGCTCGCGCGGCGTGGGGGTGTGGGGAGTGCGGTGGTAGACGGCGAAGGTCCCGACGGGCCGGTGGTCACGACCCGCGATGGGGGTGGACCAGCAGGCTTGCTGGCCGGCGGCGGCGGCGGCATCGCGGAAGTCGGCCCAGCGCGGGTCGAGGCGGACGTCGGGGACCAGCACCGGGCGGTTGAGAGCCGCCGCCGTGCCGCACGAGCCGACCCCGTCGGCGACCGGCAGGCCGTCGATGGCGGCGACGTACGACGACGGGAGGCTCGGCGCGGCACCGTGGTGCAGCCGGCCGGTCGGGCGGTCCAGCAGGAGCACCGAGCAGCTGGCGCCCGGCATCAGGCCCTCCAGCGAGCGCAGGATCTCGGTCAGGACGTCGGACAGCGGAGCGGCCTGGGCGATCAGCTCCAGCACCGCGGTCTGCCGGTCCAGCAGGACCGGGGCGTCGAGCCAGTCGCCCTCGTCCATGGTCCCCGGCACCGGTCCGTGTGCGGGGTGGGGACCCAGCGTGGTCACGTGCCCTCCACGAGCTGGTAGCCGACGCCGCGGACGGTGCGCAGGAGGCGAGGGTGCGCGGGGTCCTGCTCGATCTTGCAGCGCAGCCGGTGCACGTGCTCGGTCACGGTGGCCTCGCCGAGCCAGTCCGAGGAGGAGTTCCAGACCCGCTCGAGCAGCTGGCCGCGGGAGAACACGTGCCGCGGGTGCGCCGCGAGGAAGGCCAGCAGGTCGAACTCCTTGGGAGTGAGGTCGATGTCGGTCTCGCCGAGAAGCACCCGACGCGTGCCGGGCTCGATCCGCAGCTCCCCGACCCGGACCACCTCGCCGGAGAGCTCGGGGGAGGTCCGGCGCAGCACCGAACGGACCCGCGCTGCCAGCTCTCCGGGGGAGAACGGCTTGACGAGGTAGTCGTCCGCACCCAGGTCCAGGCCGACGATCCGGTCGGTCTCGCCGCTGCGGCCCGACAGCACGATGATCGGCAGGTCCGCGCGACCGGCATGCCCCTGCCGGACCGAGCGCAGCACGTCGAGCCCGCCGACGCCGGGCAGCGAGAGATCCAGGACGACCAGCGCAGGGCGGTCGTCGGCGATCCTCCGCAGCGAGGCCGGCCCGTCCTCGGCCTCGACCACGCGGAAGCCGGCGTCGTCGAGCTGCCAGCGCACGACGGTGCGGATCGCGGCGTCGTCGTCGACCACCAGCACGAGGGGTGCGCTGTGGTCGGCCGCCTGCTCGCGGACCGCGTGCGTCATGTGTGATGGGTACCACAGGAGGTCGCGCCGGTCACGGGGTCCGGCGGGTGCGTTGTGCCAGCGTTGAGGTGCGTCCGAGGCGGTGTGCCGGGCGCCCGCGGCGATCGCTGCGGCGACTGTGAGCAGGGGCGCCCGACGACGTACGATCCCGTGGTGACAGAGGTAGCCGCCATGCCCGAGATCCCGAGGATCTCCGTCATCGCCTACTTCGGCGACGACCCGACGCGGGTCTACCAGCTCGTGCAGTGGCTGCCGGTGCTGGAGGTCCTCGACGAGGTGCACCCGGTCGGCCTGGTCGTGCGGGATCCCGCCGTCGCCGGCCTGCTCGAGGAGCGCACCCACCTCCGTGTGCTGCTGGCGCCCGAGTTCCAGGAGCTGCGCGCGCTCTACGAGCGCCTCGACGCCGGGGTCGCGCTCTACTGCAACAACTCGATGCTCAACTTCCAGTCGCTGCTGGACCCCCGGATGCTGCACGTCCACGTCAACCACGGCGAGAGCGACAAACAGTCGATGGCCAGCAACAACGCCAAGGCCTACGACCGGGTCCTGGTCGCCGGCGAGGCGGCGGTGCAGCGGCACCTGGCCGCGCTGATGGAGCTCGACGCCTCCCGGCTGGTGCGGGTGGGGCGCCCCCAGCTGGACGTGCCGCGCGAGCGGGTGCTGGCCCCCTCGACCCGGCGGACGGTCCTGTACGCCCCCACCTGGGAGGGCGACGCCGACTACAACGACTACACCTCCGTCGACGTCATGGGGCCGGCCATCGCGGAGGCCGCGCTGTCGGTGCCGGACGTGCGGGTGGTCTACAAGCCGCACCCGAAGGTCGTCACCAGCACCCGGCCCGACGTCCGTGAGGGTCACCGGGCCATCACCGCGCTCGTGACCGCCGCGGCACTGACCGATCCCGAGGCCGGTCACCTGGCGCTGACCAGCGCCGACATCCTCGCGGTCATGCCCGACTGCGACGCGCTGGTCACCGACGTGTCCTCGGTCGGCCTGGACTGGCTCTACCTGCGCAACGAGAAGCCGCTGCTGCTCACCGACAAGCACGCCGACCCCGAGCGGCTGCGCGAGGAGGTGCCGGTCAGCCGGTGCGCCGACGTCGTCGAGCCCGCGGACGTCCACGGGCTCGCCGACCTGCTGGCCGCGCGCCTCGACCACGACGAGCACCACCTGGCCCGGGTCGCCATGCGCCACCACTACTTCGACGACGTCGCGGTGGGGGAGTCCACGACCCGTTTCCTCACGGTCGTCGGCGAGCTGCTCGCGCTGCGCGACCGGCTCCAGGGCGTTGCGCCGACCACGCGCGGGTCGGTCGGCATCACCGCCTGAGCGATCTAGGGTGGCGCGCATGAGCGAGCAGCCCTCCGTGGAGGTCCGGCACGAGCCCGAGCGGTCGCGCTGGGCGGCGTACGTCGACGGCGAGGAGGCCGGGTACGCCGACTACGTGCTGCTCGAGGACCCGCCGCGGGTCGTCTTCCCGCACACGGTCACGCACCCGGCGTACGGCGGGCGCGGGGTGGCCGCGCAGGTCGTCGGCGCCGCGCTGGAGCACGTGCGGGCCGAGGGCGGGCGGCAGGTGGTGCCGCAGTGCTGGTTCGTGGCTCGGCACATCGAGCAGCACCCGGAGCTGGCCGGGCTGCTGGAGGTCGCTCCCACGAGCATCGACGAGGCTCGCCGCAACGGGTTGTAGCGGCCTCCACCCGGCACCTAGAGTGCGCGGGTCGTCCCCGCGCGGCGCCAGGCGCTTTGTCGACATGGGGGCCGGATGAGGAGAGCGTCGTGACCGATGGTGGGATGGCCCCTGTGACCGACCCGCTGCCCTTCGACCGTCCCGACGAGAAGCCGACCATGGGTCCGACCGGCCGCCCGATGCCGGTGCTCCCGGAGCCGACGCCGCTGACCTCGCACGGGCCGGCGCGGGTGGTGGCGATGTGCAACCAGAAGGGCGGCGTCGGCAAGACGACGACGACCATCAACCTGGGGGCCGCGCTGGCCGAGCTCGGCCGCAAGGTGCTGCTCGTCGACTTCGACCCGCAGGGCTCGCTGTCGGTGGGCCTGGGCCTGAACCCGCACGAGATGGAGCTGACGGTCTACAACCTGCTCATGGAGCGCGACGTCGCGCTCGAGGAGGTCGTGGTGCCTACCGGCGTGCCGGGCATGGACCTGCTGCCCTCCAACATCGACCTCTCGGCCGCCGAGGTGCAGCTGGTCCACGAGGTGGCCCGCGAGCAGACCCTGCAGCGGGTGCTCGCGCCGGCGATCGCCGACTACGACGTCATCCTCATCGACTGCCAGCCCTCCCTGGGCCTGCTCACGGTCAACGCGCTGACCGCCGCCGACGGGGTGATCGTGCCGCTGGAGTGCGAGTACTTCGCGCTGCGCGGTGTGGCCCTGCTCAAGACCACCATCGACAAGGTGCGCGAGCGGCTGAACCCCAAGCTGGAGATCGACGGCGTCCTGGGCACGATGTTCGACGGTCGCACCCTGCACTCGCGCGAGGTCATGGAACGGCTGGTCCAGGCATGGGGGGACAAGGTCTTCCACACCGTCATCCGCCGCACGGTGAAGTTCTCCGACTCCACGGTGGCCGGCGAGCCCATCACGACCTACGCCTCGTCCTCGGCCGGCGCCGACTCCTACCGCCAGCTCGCGAAGGAGGTGCTCGCCCGGTGCCTCGACGGGTGAGCATGCCCGCCGCCGACGACCTGTTCCGGCCCACCGCCGAGCAGCCGACCCCGCCTGCCGTCGCCGCCGAGCCCACCGGTGCGGCGCAGACCCCGGCCCCGGGCCCGGCGGAGACCGCCGGTCCGAGGAAGCCCAGTGGGCGGGTGCGGCACGACGAGAAGATGACCGTCTACGTCACCAGCGCCGAGCTGCTCGCCATCGAGCAGGCGCGGCTGCGGCTGCGCAGCGAGCACGGCCTGGCCATCGACCGGGGCCGGCTGGTGCGCGAGGCGCTCGGGCTGGTGCTCGGCGACTTCGAGGAGCGCGGTGGGGCCAGCGACCTGGTGGCCCGCTTGACCGTGGACCAGGAGTGAGCCCGGCCGCCACCGACGACGTCGCCGTCGCGGAGGCGCCGGCGGGGTTCTCGCTGCGCCTGGACAACTTCGAGGGTCCCTTCGACCTGCTGCTGCAGCTGATCTCCAAGCACAAGCTGGACATCACCGAGGTCTCCCTCTCGCGGGTGACCGACGAGTTCATCGCCCACGTCAAGGCGCTCGGGCGGTCCGGCAGCTCGGTCGACGACCTCGAGGAGACCACCTCCTTCCTGCTCGTCGCCGCCACCCTGCTCGACCTCAAGGCGGCCCGGCTGCTGCCCCAGGGCGACGTGGAGGACGAGGAGGACCTCGCCCTGCTCGAGGCCCGCGACCTGCTCTTCGCCCGGCTGCTGCAGTACAAGGCGTTCAAGCAGGTCGCCTCGGTGCTCGAGCAGCGGCTGGCGGGGGAGTCGCGGCGCCACCCGCGGGCCGTCGGTCTGGAGGAGCGCTTCGCGACCCTGCTGCCCGAGGTCCTCATCGGCATCGGCCTGGAGCAGTTCGCTGCGCTGGCCGCCAAGGCGATGGCGCCCAAGCCGGTGCTCGAGCTGCCGACCCACCACATCCACGCCCCCGCGGTGTCGGTGCGCGAGCAGGCGGGCATCGTCGTCGACCGGCTGCGCCGCTCGGGGACTCTCACCTTCCGGGCGCTGTGCGGCGACTCCCCGGACACCCTGACCACGGTGGCGCGGTTCCTGTCCCTCCTCGAGCTCTTCCGCGAGGGGGCCGTCGCCTTCGACCAGGTCACCCCCCTCGGCGAGCTCACCGTGCGCTGGACCGGCGAGGAGGACGCCGACGTCGAGGACCTGGTCACCGACGAGTTCGACGGTGCGCCCACCGACGACCCGGAGGCCGCCGAGCAGGCAGCAGCCCCGACCGACCTGCCCGCTCGGCGCGATGCCGACCACCCCCAGGAGAACCCCGATGAGTGAGGCCACCCCCACCGACGAGACGACGGAGGAGATGCTCGACGTGCCCGTGGCGGCGCTGCGCCCCTCGCTGGAGGCGGTGCTCATGGTCGCCGACCAGCCGCTGGACGCGGTGACCCTGGCCACCGCCGTCGGGCACCCGGTCGAGGACGTCGTGGCCGCGCTCCAGCTGCTCGCCGAGGAGTACGACGAGGCCGACCGCGGCTTCGAGCTGCGCAACGTCGCGGGGGGCTGGCGCTACTACACCCGCGAGGACTACGCCCACGTCGTGGAGCGGTTCGTGCTCGACGGCCAGCAGGCGCGGCTGACCCAGGCGGCGCTGGAGACCCTGGCCGTGGTGGCCTACCGTCAGCCGGTCTCGCGGGCCCGCGTCTCGGCGATCCGCGGCGTCAACGTCGACGGCGTCATGCGCACCCTGCTCACCCGCGGGCTGGTCGAGGAGGCGGGGAGCGACCCCGAGACCGGCGCGCACCTCTACCGCACCACCAGCTACTTCCTGGAGCGGATCGGGGTCACCGGCCTCGACGAGCTGCCCGAGCTGGCGCCGTACCTCCCCGACCTGGAGGACATGGAGGAGGAGCTCGGTGCGCTGGCGACCCAGCACGCCCCGGGCCCCGCCGGCCAGGAGCCCGCCGCACCGTCGGAGCCGGTGGGCGAGGAGCAGGCATGAGCGACTCGCAGGTCCCCGTCGACGAGGACGGGCTGATCCGGCTGCAGAAGCTGCTGGCGATGTCGAACGTGGCGTCGCGGCGCAAGTGCGAGGAGCTGATGCTCGCCGGCGAGGTCGAGGTCGACGGCGAGGTCGTGACCCGGCTCGGCACCAAGGTCGACCCGACGCGCGCCGTCATCCGGGTCCAGGGGCGCCGGCTGCCGCCGGTCTCCGCGCACGTCTACCTCGTGCTCAACAAGCCCCGCGGCGTGGTCTCGACCATGTCTGACCCCGAGGGACGGCGGTGTTTGGGCGACGTGGTCGCGGACAGGCCCGAGCGGCTCTTCCACGTGGGTCGGCTCGACACCGACACCTCGGGGCTGCTGCTGCTGACCAACGACGGCGACTTCGCCCAGCGGATGGCGCACCCCTCCTACGAGGTCGACAAGACCTACGTGGCCGAGGTCGAGGGCGAGGTCTTCCCGCGCACCCTCAAGCAGCTGCGCGAGGGCGTGGAGCTCGAGGACGGGCCGGTCCAGGTCAGCAGCATCAAGGTCGTCGCGGGCAAGCACGGGCGCAACCACCCCGGCCGCACGGTCGTGGAGCTGGTGATCCACGAGGGGCGCAACCGGATCGTGCGGCGCCTGCTCGACCACGTCGGCCACCCCGTGCTGCGGCTGACCCGCACCCGGATCGGCCCGATCGAGCTGGGGCGCCTCGGGGCCGGCGAGCTCCGCGACCTGACCCTCGACGAGCTCGGGCAGCTGCTGGACAGCGCGCAGATGTGAGCAGCGGGGTCAGTAGCCTGACCCGCGCAACCGCAGCACCACCCAGCACCAGTGAGCACCACCAGGCACGACGAGGACAGAGGGAGCAGCACGTGGCGGTCCGGGCGATCCGAGGAGCGACCCAGCTCGAGGAGGACGTGCGCGACCACATGCTCGAGCGGGTC
Source organism: Nocardioides sp. (assembly GCF_030149505.1). Classification (GTDB taxonomy): domain Bacteria; phylum Actinomycetota; class Actinomycetes; order Propionibacteriales; family Nocardioidaceae; genus Nocardioides. The sequence continues at coordinate 75,558 of NZ_JASBRN010000044.1, read as the reverse complement.
GCGGAGATGGTCACCGACGTGATGACCGCCAACGGCCTCGAGGTCGACGACTTCATCTCCGTGGTCTTCACCGCCACCTCCGACCTGGTCTCGGAGTTCCCGGCCTACGCCGCCCGCCGGCTCGGCTTCGGCGAGGTGCCGCTGCTGTGCGCCCGCGAGCTGGAGATCGAGGGCTCGATGCCTCGCGTCGTGCGGATGATGGCCCACGTCGAGACCGACCGGCCGCGCGCCGACATCACCCACGTCTACCTCCACGGCGCCGCGGCGCTGCGCTCGGACCTGACCCGGGTGCGGTCGCTGCCCGACGGCGATGCCTGAGACCTCGGGGCCCGGTGAGCGACCCGACGGGCTGCCCGCTCCTGAGCGTGGTGACTGGCTGACCGGTCCGGTCCTGGTCGTCGGGGCGGGCCTGCTCGGGACCTCGGTGGGCCTGGCCTGCCGCCGCTCCGGCCTGGAGGTCCTGCTCAGCGACGTCTCCTCCGAGCACGTGCGCACCGCCTCCGGCATGGGTGCCGGTCGACCCCTCGAGCCGGGGGACCGGCCGCAGCTGGTCGTCGTGGCCGTGCCGCCCGACCACGTGGGCGAGGCGGTGCGGGCGGCGCTGGCCGCCCACCCCGGTGCCGTGGTCACCGACGTCGGCAGCGTGAAGACGGGCCCGTGGCAGTCGGTGCACGAGCAGGCCGGCGCGGCGTCGTACGTCGGCGGGCACCCGATGGCGGGCAGCGAGCGGTCCGGGCCGCTGGCGGCGTCCGCCTCGCTGTTCGACGGCCGGCCCTGGGCGATCACCCCGCACCCCGAGAGCGACCCCGCGGCCGTCGAGGTCGTGGAGGACCTGGTGCGGCTGTGCGGTGCGGTGCCGGTGTGGCTGACCCCGCAGGAGCACGACCGGGCGGTGGCGCGCACGAGCCACGTGCCGCACCTGCTCTCGGTGCTCGCGGCTGCGCGGCTGGCCGCCGGTCCGGAGAACCACCTGGCGCTGTCGGGGCAGGGGGTGCGCGACGTCACCCGCGTGGCTGCGGGCGACCCGCGGCTCTACAGCCAGATCGTCGGCGCCAACGCCGACGCCGTGCTCGACCTGCTGGGCGAGGTGCGCGACCAGCTGGACGCGGTCATCGCCGCCGTCGGAGCCGGTGACCGGTCCGCGCTGGAGGACGTGCTCGCCAGCGGTGTCGCTGGCACCCGGGTGATCCCGGCCAAGCACGGCGGCCCCGCGCGGCCCATGCGCTCGGTGTGGGTCTCGGTGCCCGACCACCCCGGCGAGCTGGCCCGGCTGCTGGCCGACGCCGTCGCCTGCGAGGTCAACGTCGAGGACATCCGCATCGACCACGACCCCGGTCGACCCGTCGGCCTGGTGGAGCTGGTGGTCGAGGACACCCGGGCCGACCACCTGCTCGGCTCTCTGGAGTCTCGCGGTTGGGAGACTCACCGGTAGGCTGCCGCCCCGTGGACGACCTGCAGCACCCCTCGACACCAGGCCTCGTGGTGGCCGTCGACGGCACCTCCGGCTCCGGCAAGTCGAGCACCTGCCGCGGGGTGGCGTCGAGGCTGGGCCTGGCCTACCTCGACACCGGCGCGATGTACCGCGCGATGACCTGGTGGATGCTCGAGCACGGTGTGGACGTCCACGACCCCGCCGCCGTCGCCACCCGCTGCGGCGAGCCGACCATCACCTCCGGCACCGACCCGGCCGCGCCGACCATCCACGTCGACGGCACCGACGTCGCCGGGCCGATCCGCGGCGAGGCCGTGACCGGCTCGGTCTCCCCGGTCGCCACCGTGCCCGAGGTCCGCGAGCGGCTGGTGGCCCTGCAGCGCGCCGCCATCGCCGCAGCACCTCAGGGGATCGTCGTGGAGGGGCGCGACATCGCCAGCACCGTGTGGCCGCAGGCGCAGGTCAAGGTCTTCCTCACCGCCGACCCCGCCGCCCGCGCCGCCCGCCGCGCCGCCGAGGAGGGCGGCAGCGACGCCGCCGCCGTCGAGGCCGTGCTGCGCAGCCGCGACGCCATCGACTCCGGTCGCGCCGCCTCCCCGCTCACGCAGGTCGACGGCGCCGCGCACCTGGACACCACCCACCTCACGCTCGACGAGGTCATCGAGGAGGTCGTGGCCCTGGTCCGGGCGGTCGAGGTGGACGCGTGAGCGACCACCTGGCGCTCCCGCGCACCGACCGCACGCCGCACCCGCCGCGCTACCTCCTGCACCCGCTGCGGCCGCTCGCGCGCTGGATCATCCGACGCCGCTACCGGGTCGTGGTCCACCACGTCGAGCGGGTGCCTGCCACCGGGCCGGTGGTGCTCGCGGCCAACCACGCCGGCGTCATCGACGGGCCGCTGCTGGCGATCTTCGCGCCGCGACCGGTGCACGCGCTGACCAAGTCCGAGATGTTCCAGGGCCGACTCGGAGGGTTCCTCCTCCGCTCGGGCCAGGTGCCGCTCGACCGGTTCCGCACCGACGTCGCCGCGGTCCGCTCGTGCCTGCGGGTGCTGCGCGACGGCGGCGTGGTCGGGATCTTCCCCGAAGGTCGGCGCGGCTCCGGGGAGCTCGAGCGCTTCCACCGCGGGGCGGCCTACTTCGCGCTCGCGGCGGGTGCGCCGGTCGTGCCGGTCTCGATGTTCGGCACCCGAGAGCCCGGCGGCTCCAGCGGCTCGCTGCCGCGCCGCGGGGCCACGCTGCACCTCGTGGTGGGCCGCCCCGTCGACGTACCCCACCAGCCCTGGCCGCGCACGCGGGAACAGGTGGGTGAGCTCTCGCGTTCCCTCTGGGAGCACATGCGCGCGGAGCTCGACGCCGCGCGCCGGGAGACCGGCGGCATCCTGCCCGGTCCGCTGCCGCTCGGGGACCTCGAGCCGGACCCCGCCACCGGGGTGAAGGCGCCGCGCACCGAGCCACCCCCGTCCACCGCGCCGTCCACCACGCCCTCCACCCTGCTCCCGCCGACACCGGGGAGCGCCACCCACACCGACGGCCACGAGGCCGCTCGACACGAGCCAGGAGCACCATGACCGACCAGCCCGACCAGTCCCTCGACGCGACCCCGGAGGGCGCCCCGAGGGTGCCGGTGCTGGCCATCGTCGGCCGCCCCAACGTCGGCAAGTCCACCCTGGTCAACCGGATCATCGGCCGCCGCGAGGCGGTCGTGGAGGACGTGCCCGGCGTGACCCGCGACCGGGTGCCCTACGACGCCACCTGGAACGGACGCGCCTTCACCGTCGTCGACACCGGCGGCTGGGACCCGGACGCCAAGGGCATGGCCCAGCGGATCGCCGCCCAGGCCGAGATCGCGATCTCCCTGGCCGACGCGGTCCTCTTCGTGGTCGACGCGACCGTGGGCATCACCGACGCCGACGAGGCGGTCGTGAAGATCCTGCGCGCGGCTGACAAGCCGGTCGTGCTGGCCGCCAACAAGGTCGACGACGCGCGGACCGAGGCCGAGGCCTACGGGCTGTGGAACCTCGGGCTGGGGGAGCCGTGGCCGGTCTCGGCGCTGCACGGACGCGGGTCCGGAGACATGCTCGACGCGATCCTCGCGGCCCTGCCCGAGCCGCCTCCCGAGTCGGACCCCGAGGTCGGGGGACCGCGCCGCGTCGCGATCGTGGGCCGCCCCAACGTCGGCAAGTCCTCCCTGCTCAACAAGCTGGCCGGCGAGGAGAGGGTCGTGGTCGACAACGTCGCCGGCACCACCGTCGACCCGGTCGACGAGCTGGTCGAGCTGGGCGGGCGCACCTGGCGCTTCATCGACACCGCGGGCATCCGCAAGCGGGTCAAGGAGGCCAGCGGGCACGAGTACTACGCCTCGCTGCGCACCGCCACGGCCATCGACCGGGCCGAGGTGGCGGTGCTGGTCCTCGACGCCCAGCAGAGCATCGCCGAGCAGGACGTCCGGATCCTGCAGACCGTCCGCGAGGCCGGCCGCGCGCTGGTGATCGCCTTCAACAAGTGGGACCTGGTCGACGAGGAGCGCCGCTACTACCTCGAGCGCGAGATCGAGCGCGAGCTCGTGCAGGTGCAGTGGGCGCCGCGGATCAACGTCACGGCCAGGACCGGGTGGCACATCGACCGGCTGGTGCCCGCGCTGGACAAGGCCCTGGAGGGCTGGGAGACCCGGATCGGCACCGGTGCGCTGAACACCTTCCTGGGCCGCCTCATCGCCGAGCACCCGCACCCGGTGCGCAGCGGCAAGCAGCCCAAGGTGCTCTTCGGGACCCAGGCGACCACGGCACCTCCGACGTTCATCCTCTTCACCTCCGGCAAGCTCGACGCCTCCTACGAGCGGTTCATCGAGCGCCGGCTGCGCGAGGAGTTCGGGTTCGTCGGGACGCCGATCGTGCTGCAGCAGCGGCCGCGGGAGAAGCGCAAGCGCTGAGGGCGGCTCCTGCGCAGGGCCTGTGGAGGCTCGGGACCTTGGTCCCGAGCCGCCGGGCCTAGGTCCCGGCGACCCCGGGAGGGGGCAGGTACGCCGGGTGCGGGTCGATGGGGCGGGGGACACCCCCTCGCACCAGGAGCCCGACGTGCCGCCTCGCGCAGTGACCCCGAACGGTCGGGAGAAGACCTTCCGCCCTGACCAGATCATCGTCTCCAAGACCGACCCCCAGGGCCGGTTGACCTACGTGAACCCGCTGTTCGTCGAGATCAGCGGCTACACCGAGGCCGAGCTGATCGGGCAGCCGCACAACATCATCCGCCACCCCGACATGCCGCGCTCGGTGTTCCGGCTGCTGTGGGAGCGGATCTCCGGCGGCGAGGAGATCTTCGCCTACGTCGTGAACCTCAGCGCCGACGGCACGCACTACTGGGTGCTCGCGCACGTCACGCCCACGATCGGCGCGGACGGCCGGATCGTCGGCTACCACTCCAACCGGCGTACGGCGGACAAGGACGCCCTCGCCGTCATCACCGACGTCTACGCCAAGCTCCGGGCCGTGGAGCGCTCCGCGCCGTCCACGCCCGAGGCACTCGCCGCGGGCACCGCCCTGCTGGAGCAGATGCTCGCCGACGCCGGCCAGACCTACGACGAGCTCGTGTGGTCGCTCTCCCAGGAGGTGGCGGCATGAGCATCGACGCCCTTCCGACCGACGCCCCCGCGACCGACGCCCCCGCGACCGACGACGGGCTGGCAGCGCTCGAGGAGTCCCTGGCCGCCGTCCCCGCCGAGGTGGGCAGGCCCTCGGCCCGCGAGCAGCAGCTGGAGCGGCTGCTGCTCGCCGTGCGCGACGTGTGCCTGGCCGCCGCAGGTGGTGACCTCGAGCCGCGCGTGCCGCACCTCGGTGACGAGCCGGAGGTCCGCGAGGTCCGCGACGCCCTGAACGGCCTGCTGGACCTCACCGACGCCTACGTGCGGGAGTCCTCGGCCTCGCTGAGCTACGCCAGCACGCAGCGTTTCTACCGCCGGTTCCTGCGTCGCGGCATGAAGGGCAGCTTCGCCCAGGGCGCGAGCACCATCAACGAGGCGATCGACGCGATGGCCGCCACGGCCGACACCCTCGCCCACGAGCGGAGCGAGCGGCTGCGGATGGCCGACTCCTTCGAGCAGGCCGTGATGGGTCTCTCCGACCAGGTCGCCGCCGCCGCCGTGGAGATGGAGTCGGCGTCCAGCAACCTGGCCAGCACCGCCGAGGGCACCGCCGTGCGGGCCGGTCAGGTGGCGGAGAGCTCGCACACCGCCTCCAACGCCGTGACCGTCGCCGCTGCCGCGGTCGAGGAGCTCGCGGCCACCATCTCCTCCATCGAGCAGCAGACCGCGCAGTCCAACGCCGCGGGTGTGGCTGCGGTCGGTGAGGCGGAGTCCACCGCCGCGACCGTCCAGGGCCTGGCCGCGGCCTCCCAGGAGATCGGCGAGGTGATCAACCTGATCAACCAGGTGGCCAGCCAGACCAGGCTGCTCGCCCTCAACGCCACCATCGAGGCCGCCCGGGCGGGGGAGTCCGGCAAGGGCTTCGCGGTCGTCGCCTCGGAGGTGAAGTCGCTGGCCACCCAGACCGCGGAGGCCACCGGTCGGATCGAGGCCCAGGTCAAGGAGATCCAGGGCGCCACCGACGCCGTCGTCGGGGCCATCGACACCATCACCGGCTCGGTGCGGGGGATGGGCGACAACCTCGAGGAGATCGCCCGCACCGTCTCCGAGCAGCGGCAGGCGGCCGGCGAGCTCAGCGAGACCACCACCCGGGCCGCCGCCGCGGTCGGCCAGGTCACCGACGACATCGGCGCCATCGGGGACGCCACGCAGGCGACCAGCAGCGGCGCCGGGCAGATGACGACCGCCTCGCTGGAGCTGGCCAAGCTGTCCTCGCAGCTGCGCACGGAGGTGGCCGACTTCCTGGCCCGCATCCGCTGAGGGAGCGGGCGGAACGACGGTAGATCCACCCACCAACGCGGCCCCCGGCCCCGATTCCGGGCCGGGGGCCGCGCTGTTGTAGTGTTCACGCGCCGTGACGTCGCGATCCGACCGAGCGGCGTTCGGGCTGTGGCGCAGCTTGGTAGCGCACTTGACTGGGGGTCAAGGGGTCGCAGGTTCAAATCCTGTCAGCCCGACCGAAAAATCGCCTCTGGCCTGCGGACACGCAGGGCAGAGGCGATTTCCGTTATTGACGTGGATCCTCAGAATGGTCGTTTACTGGTCGTAAACGATTTCTCGGTCTACGAATCCGCGCTCGCGTCTTCGCTCTCAGCGAGCCGCTCGAGGACCTCGGAGAGGTCGGCTGAGACCGGTGGCTTGGCGATGTAGTGGTCTCGGGTGACCTGGCTCGAGGAGTGGCCGAGCTGTCGCGAGGCGAGCTCCGACGTCGCTGCCTCGGAGATCAGTGTCGCCACCGTCTTGCGGAACGTGTGCGGGGTCACCCATTCAAAGCCGGTGTCTTTGCGGATCTGCCGCCACCGCCGCTCGATGTTGACGACCTGATGCCACGTGCCGTTGCGTGTCGCGAAGACGGCGTCGTTCTCGTTGGGTGTCGCGAACTCCCGGCGCACGCGTAGCAGCTCGGCCGCGAACCGGGGTAGCACCACGGTTCGCCGGCTGGTGTCCGTTTTCGGTGTGGGCTTGCGATACGTGCCCTTCCCGGTCTCGGTCTTGATCGTGCCCGACACCGTGAGGACGGGCAGGTCCCCATCGAGATCCAGGTCGCTCCAGCGCAGGGCCAGGACCTCGCCGATGCGGCACCCGGTGGCGAGCATCAGGTCGATGATGTCGGCCATGTCACTGGTGGCCCTGGGTCCAGGGCGGTCCGCGTTGACCCACCGGCGTACTGCTGCGCGGATTTCGATCAGGTCCTCGACCCGGAGAGCCTTGGTCTCCTGCCTGGGACGGTGGACCCGGGTCGTCCCGCGGGCAGGGTTCGTCGGGATGGCGTCGTGTCTGACCGCGAGGTCCAGCATGGCCCCGAGGACGACCTTGGCCTTGCGTTGCCGGTTCACGCTCTGATCGCGCAACCGCAGCAGGAGCCGGTCCAGGCGCCCCGTGGTGGCCTCGCGGAGCTTCAGCCCGCCAACACTGGGCAGCACCAGGTTGTCCAGCACCCGGCGGTACTCGTTGATCGTGGTCTGCTCGATCCGTCCTTCAGCCTCAAGACCAGAGATCCACAGGTTGGCCAGCTCGATCAGCCGGGTCTCTGCAGTGATGAGCTCGCCTGCTGGCGCGGTGCGCGTGCTCAGGACGTCTCGAAGCGCTCGCTCCGCAGCCGCCTTGCTCGGACCCGTCGCAGTGACACGACGAGTGTTGCCGTCGGTGTCACGGAACCGGGTCAATGCTCGGTAGCTTCCGTCGCGGATCTTCTCGGTAGTGATGGTTCCCCAGGTGCCGAGGGGCAGTGGCGGCCTGGCCATGGCTCTACTCGCCTGCTGCGGGCTCGAGGTGCTCGACGATCCAGGCGTCGAGGTCCGCGCGGCGGTAGCGCAGGCAACCGCCCATCTTCACGGCGCGTGGTCCGAACCCGGGCCGGCGAGTCCGCCATGTGTAGAGCGTCGCCTTCGGGATCGCGAGGTAGGCCGCCGCCTCGTCGATGGTGAGGATCATGCTCTCGTGGCCCGTGTCGACGGTGGTACTCATCGTGTGCTCCTTCGTGATCACGAGGACCAGGTTTGCCCTCGTAGCTGAAGGTGTGCAGCCCACACCGCGCAGGCTGTGGAGAATTGATCCCTGTTCGACCTCCTGGAGCGATCGCAGGTGTCACGCCGAGCGGGGGGTGCCAACTGGACCGACCGACGGGACTCTCTCGGCGCCCTCTGCTGCTACGTGACGTCGGTGGGCGGGTCGTGATCGAGCTTGCTGTGTTTTGCGCTCTTAGCCAGAGGATTGAGGTTCAAATCCTCTGGTGCGCTCGGCCGCAGCTCGCAGGTGTGCGCGCAGGCGCTCTCTCAATGCACACGGTCGTATTGAGGTCTACCTTGCGTGCGGTTCCTGGCCCCAGGAGTCGAACAGCAGGGTCGAGGAGAGCGCGTTGAACGGCAGGGGAATGCCGTGCTCGAGGCCCTTGAGGTGTGCAGCCTTGAGGTCCTTGAGCAGCACCGCCAGGGCCGTGTCCGCGGTCCACCCTGAGACGGAATCCCAGTTGCGGGCGACCCAGCTGTCCCCGGTGGAGACCTTGAAGAGGCTCAGCAGTTCGGACTCGGGAAGGTCGTAATGCGCGCCGAACCTGAGGCCCTCGGCGACGGCATGCATCGTGATCCCCAGGACGAGGTTGTTGACCAGCTTCGCGGCCTGGCTGTTGCCCGGGTTGGTGCCGTAGTAGAAGGTGTGCGAGCCGACGGCCTCGAAATACGGGCGTGCCGCCTCTACTCGGTCCTCATGACCGGAAGCCATGATGGACAGCGTGCCAGCCTCGGCGCCGGAGGCACCGCCGGACACGGCGGCGGCAATGAGCTTCACGTCGCCGGCTTCCTCCACTCGCTGGCCGAGCTCGTTCATCGAGTCGGGATCGAGGGTGCTCATGACGATGATGGTCAGGCCCTGCGGGTTGGCGGAAAGGAGCCGGTCCTCGCCCAGGATGACATCGACGTTCTGGGCGTAGTCGCGCACCATGGACACGATGGCGTCGTCGGACTTCTCCGCCACCTCCGTGAGGGTCTCGGTGACGGTGATGCCTGCGGCGCGCGCCTTCTGGCGGCTGCCTTCGAAGGCGTCGTAGCCGATCACCTCGAAGCCGGCCTTGTTGAGGTTGACCGCCATGGGCAGCCCCATGGTGCCGAGTCCTACGAACCCGATTCTCTTGCTCATGATCAATTCCCTTCGTCGCGATGGGTCAGTTGGCCGCGGGGTCCGTTGCGCCGCGCTCGGTCATGACCTGCCGGAGCAAGGTCAGGGCGTTGAGCACGCGCGGGAACCCGACGTAGGGGATGCCGTGGATCAGGGCACCGACGATCTGCTCCTGGGAGAGGCCGACGTTGAAGCCGACGTTGATGTGCAGCTTGAGCTGCGGCTCGATGCCGAGAGCCGTGAGCATGGAGATCGTCACTAACGTCTGCTCCTGCTGCGTCACGGAGTCGCGGGAGTAGATGTCGCCGAAGGCGAACGAGACGATGTAGTCGGCGAGGTGCTCGTCGAGGTCGCGGTAGGACTCGACCAGCTTGGCGTGGTCGAAGGTGCCGGCGTGCTCGGTGGAGACGAGCTCCATCATCCGGTCCAACCCTCGCTGGTAACGGTCGGTGGGTGTGTTGATCTCGGTCACGGGGTGCTCCTCAGAAGTAGGGGTTGTGCTATCGCTAGAAAAACGCTACGTTGCGTAGCATTATTCCGTAACATCTGGAGGTCTGCCATTGAACGTGCACCCTGATGCACCCGCGACGCCCACTGGTCACGATCGGCGCCGCGCGAGGTCCGAGCGCCTGGTGCTCGGCGCCGCCCGGGAGGTGCTCGCCGAGAGCGGGTTCTCCGGCCTGACCGTCGAAGGTGTTGCCGCGAGGAGCGGGGTGGCCAAGACGACGATCTACCGCCGGTACCGCTCGAAGTCCGATCTTGCGCTCGGTGTCCTGCTCGACATGGTCGGAGAGGTCAGCACCCAGCCCTACCGGCGAGACACCCGGACCGAGCTGGTCGGTCTGGTGGGCAGAACGGCGGAGCTGATGAGCACCACGGTCCTGGGGCGTGTCATGCAGGGCCTTGTCCCTGAGATCGCGGCGGACCCCGAGCTCGCCCGGACCTACCGCGAGCAGGTCGTAAGCCGACGCGTCGCCGACGTCACTGCACTCGTCGAACGAGGTGTGGCTCGGGGGGAGCTGCGCCCGGACCTCGACCCCGAGCTGGTGACCGACATGCTGCTGGGACCGCTCTACTACCGACTCTTCCTCAGCGGCGAGTCCCTCGGTCCCGGCTTCGCGGAGCAGCTCGTCTCGACCCTGATGCCCGTGTTCGCAGCGCAATCATGAGCTGGAACCCGACAGCGTCGGGAAGCTCAGTCGACTGCGGCATCCTGCGTCGCGGGGTGGGGTGGTGCGCTCAGAGCTCGACGATCTGGCGCAGCGCTGTGCCGGCGGCGAGATCGTCCATGGCCCGGTTGATGTCATCGAGCGTGATGCGCGACGAGACCAGTTCTTCGACGGGGAGGCGGCCTTCGCGCCACCACTGGGCGAACACCGGGATGTCCCTGGCCGGGACCGCTGACCCGAGGTAGCTGCCGACCACGGTTCGTGCCTCGGCGACCAGCTGCAGCGGCGAGATGCGCGCCAGCGCGTCGGGCGGTGGAAGGCCCACGGTCACCGTGCGCCCACCCGGCGCGGTGGCGGCCAGTGCTGCCTCGAACGCCCGGGCGTTGCCGGCCGCCTCGACGACGACGTCGCACCTGATGCCGCTCGACGCGAGGTCGCCCGGGTCGAGCACGGTGGACGCCCCCAGCTGACGGGCCTGATCACGCTTGGCGGGCACCCCGTCCACCGCTACGACGTCCCCGCGGCCGAGGGCGATCGCGGTGAGCAGCGCCGCCATGCCGACGCCCCCGAGTCCCACCACCATGACGCTCTGGCCCGGCTCCGGCGGGGCCGCGTTGAGAAGGGCACCGCCCCCGGTGAGGACGGCACAGCCGAGTACCGCAGCGACGTCGGGCGGCACGTCGTCCTCGACCGCGACGACCGATCGGGTGTCCACCACGGCATGGGTGGCGAAGGCTGACACGCCGAGGTGGTGATGCACCGGGACCCCGTCGCGGGTCAGCCGTCGGCCGCCGCCGAGAAGCTCACCGGCAGCGTTGCTGGCCGAGCCGGCGACACATGGCATCCGCCCGTCCGTCGCGCACCCTTCGCAGTGTCCGCAGCGGGGGAGGAAGGTCATGACCACCTGCTGACCCACGCGCAGTTCGGTCACGCCGTCGCCCAGTGCGACGACCCGGCCGCTGGCCTCGTGGCCCAGCAGCATCGGGACGGGGCGAGGCCGGTTCCCGTTCACCACGGACAGGTCGGAGTGGCACACCCCGGCAGCGGCGATCCGCACGAGCACCTCACCGGGGCCAGGGCCCTCGAGCTCGAGCTCGCTCACGGTGAGCGGTCGGGTCTCCGCCCACGGCCCCGGGCGGCCGAGCTCTTCCAGAACGGCGCCGGTGATCCTCATGCAGGGGGCCAGCTGTAGAAGCCCTGGCCGGACTTGCGTCCGAGGTGCCCGACCGCGACCAGCTCCCGCAGGATCGAAGGTGGCGCGAACCGCTCACCCACCTCCCGAGCAAGATGCTCGGCGATCGCGAGACGTACGTCGAGCCCGACGAGGTCGGTGGTCCGCAACGGACCGACCGGGTGCTTGTAGCCGAGCTCCATGGCGGTGTCGATGTCCTCGGCAGTGGCGACGCCCTCCTCGAGCATGCGCATCGCCTCCAGGGCGATGGCGACGCCGAGACGCGAGGAGGCGAACCCAGGAGAGTCCGTCACCGTGATCGCGGTCTTGCCGAGATCGGCGATCCACCCCCTGGACAGGTCGACGAGCTCCGGGACGGTCTTGGCCCCGACGACGATCTCGACGAGCCGGCTGGCCGGCACCGGGTTGAAGAAGTGCAGGCCGATGAAGCGCTCGGGTCGGGCCAGCGTGGAGGCGAGCTCGTCCACGGACAGGCTCGAGGTGTTGGTGGCGACCCAGGCACCCGGAGCTGCGACCTCGATCGCGGCCAGCACCTGGCGCTTGAGCGCTACCTGTTCCGGCACCGCCTCGACGACGAGGCCGCACCCCGACAGCTGGGCCGGCTCCGTGGAGACCGCGAGCCGTGCGACGGCCGAGGGTGCACCCTCCGCGAGATGGCCCCGTTCGGCCGCGCGCGCCAGCGAGGTCTCGATGCGCTCCCGGGCGGTGTCGGCGGACTCGGTGGATGACTCGATGACCGTGACGTGTGCTTCGGCGACGAGGAACGCGTGGGCGATCCCGGCGCCCATCCGGCCTCCGCCGTAGACGCCGACCTGGGTGGGTAGGGTCATTTCTTGTTCCTCTCCAGGAACGCGGTCATGCGTGCCTGCTTCTCGTCGGTCTCGAAGAGCACGGCCTGGGTCAGGTCGTCGATGTACGGGTGAGCGTCGCGCGGAGCGTGAAGAGCCGACTTGGTGAGGCGTACGGCGAGGCCGGCCTGCCGGGTGATCCGATCCGCCCAGCCGTGGCCGGCCTCGAGCAGGGAGTGCGGTTCGACGATCTCGTTGACCAGTCGCAGGGCCAGCGCCTCCTCGGCGTCGAGGAGCCGGCCGGCGAGCAGGATCTCCTTGGCCACCGGCTCGCCGACGAGCTCCCTGAGCCGCCAGGTGGCGCCCGCCGCTGCGAGGATCCCGAGTCCGGGCTCCGGGTTGCCGATGCGCAGGCGCGGGGTCCCGATGCGGAAGTCGCAGGCGTACGCCAGCTCGGCGCCGCCGCCCAGCGCGTAGCCGTCGAGCAGCCCGACCACCGGCATCGGGAGGCGGTGGATCCGGTCGAAGAGACCGGAGTTGATGCCGCGGAGCGCGTCGTCGCGACGTCGCTCCCGCAACTGGGAGATGTCCGCTCCGGCCGCGAAGTTGTCGCCCTTGCCTGCGAGCAGCAGTACCCGCGGGTCGGCCTCGAGTAGGTCGCACACCGCGTGCAGCTCGGTGACCATCTGGTGGTCGATCGCGTTCCGGACCTCGGGGCGGGCGAGGTGTACGACGACACGGTCGGCGTGCTCCTCCACCTCCACCGAGGCCGTCACGGCCGTTCCACCAGTAGCGCGGTGCCCTGTCCCACCCCGACGCACATGGTGGCCAGACCACGGCTCACGTCGCTGCGCTCCATCCGGCCGAGCAGGGTGAGCAGGATCCGGGCTCCCGAGGCGCCAAGCGGGTGCCCCAGCGCGATGGCCCCACCGTCGGCGTTGACGGTCTCCGAGTCGAGCCCCAGCTCCCGGATGCACGCGAGCGACTGGGAGGCGAACGCCTCGTTGAGCTCGACCGCGCCGAGGTCGGAGGTCGACCAGCCGACGCGCTCCATCACCTTGCGGGTGGCGGGGACCGGGCCGATCCCCATGATCTCGGGGGCGACGCCTGCCGAGGCGGAGGCGACGACCCGGGCGCGGGGCCGGAGGCCGTGCCGCTCGACGTACGCCTCACTGGCGATCACCAGCGCAGCAGCCCCGTCGTTGAGCGAGCTGGAGTTCCCGGCGGTGACGATGCCGTCCGGACCGTTGACCGGGCGGAGACCGGCGAGCCGTTCCAGGCTCGTGTCGCGCCGCGGCCCTTCGTCGGTGTCGACCGCTCCGACGGGCACGATCTCGTCGGCGAAGTGGCCGCTCTCGATGGCCTTGACGGCCCGCTGGTGGGACGCGAGGGCGAACTCGTCGAGCTCGGACCGGGTGAGTTTCCACTGCTCGGCGACCCGCTCCGCGGTCTGCGGCATCGACAGCGTCGTGCTCGCGTCGAACCGGGGGTTGGAGAAACGCCAGCCGATCGAAGTGTCGAAGCTCGCCCCGGGCTTGGCCCATGCCTTCGCAGGCTTCTCCGTCACCCACGGGGCGCGGGTCATCGACTCGACCCCGCCGGCCACCACCACGTCGGCGTCACCGGCCGCGACCAGGGAGCGAGCGGTGGCGACGGCGGTCAGGCCGGAGGCGCACAGGCGGTTGACGGTGAAGCCGGGGACGGTGTCGGGAAGGCCGGCAAGGAGGGCGGCCATCCGGGCGACATTGCGGTTGTCCTCGCCGGCCTGGTTGGCCGCACCGAACACCACCTCGTCGACGTCGACGGGGTCTACGCCCGCCCTCGACACGGCCTCGCCCAGCACCAGCGCGGCGAGGTCGTCGGGCCGGGCGCCGGCCAGTGCGCCGCCGTACCGGCCGATCGGCGTGCGTGCGCCGGCGATGATGAATGCTTCCAAGGGGTTGTCTCCTAGGCGGGTTGAGCTCGGGGGAGGGGCCGGGTCAGGCGACGCCGACGGGGCTGCGAGGGAGCTGATAGGCGACGCCACGGCCGATGGCGGCATCGGCTTCCGCGGGGTCAACGCCCGACTCCACGAGCAGCGCGCGGGTGTGCTGGCCCAGAGCCGGGACAGACCCCATCGGTGCCTCGACGTCGCCGAAGGTCGCGGGAGGCAGCAGCCCCTCGATGCTCGCGCCCTCGATGTCGACACTGCGCCAGCGGTCACGAGCGCGAAGCTGCTCGTGGTCGACGACGTGGGCCAGGGTCTTGATCTCGGCGGCCGGGACGCCGGCGGCGGCCAGGCGCGCGTCGAGCTCCCGCGTGCTCCACAGCCGGGTCCGCGCACCGACCTCCGCGTCGCACTCCGCGCGGTGCGCGACGCGCGCCACGTTGGTGGCGAACCGGGGGTCGTCGGCGAGCGCGGGTGCGTCCAGAACCGCGGTGACCAGGGCGCGCCAGCCGGAGTCGTTCTGCACACCGATCAGGATCTCGCCGTCGCTGGTGGGAAACGCGTCGTACGGCGCGATCGCGCTGTGGCTCACACCCATGCGAGCGGGCTGGCTCCCCGTGTGCATCTGGGTGTAGAGGGCGTGACCCATCCACTCGACGGTCGCCTCCAGCATCGACACCTCGATCGTCGCACCGTCACCGGTCCGGTAGCGGCGCAGCAGGGCTGCGACGACGGCCTGCGAGAGGTACATGCCCGAGGCGATGTCGGCGGTGGGGATCCCCGTCTTGACCGGGTCCTCCGGAGTGCCGGTGATCGAGATCAGCCCGGCCTCGGCCTGGATGAGCATGTCGTAGGCCTTGCGCTCCTCCAGCGGCCCGCCCGATCCGTAGCCGGACAGACTCGCCACGACGAGCGCGGGCCTCTCGGCGCGAAGCTCCTCGGCGCCGAGCCCCAGCCGAGCGGCTGCGCCGGGGGCGAGATTCTGGACGAAGACGTCGGAAGCGAGCGCGAGCCGCCTGACGACGGCACGGCCCTCGTCGCTCTTGAGGTCAACCGCGATCGACTCCTTGCCCCGATTCAGCCAGACGAAGTGCGCGCCGGTGCCGTGGACGACGTGGTCGTAGCCGCGGGCGAGGTCGCCGCCGCCGAGCCGCTCGACCTTGATGACGCGGGCGCCGAGGTCGGCCAGGTTGCGCGTGGCCAGCGGGGCCGCGACGGCCTGCTCGACCGCGACGACCGTGACGCCTTCCAGCGGAAGCATCAGGAGGCCTTTCGAGCTGCGCGGAGGAGGCCGCCTCCGATGATGAGCTTCTGGATCTCGCTCGTGCCTTCGTACAGGCGCAGGAGTCGCACGTCTCGGTAGATGCGCTCGACGGGAACCTCCCGCATGTAGCCCGAGCCGCCGTGCACCTGCACGGCGAGGTCGGCGACCTTGCCCACCATCTCGGTGCAGAACAGCTTGGCGGCCGAGGGGGCGATGCGCCGGTCCTCGCCCGTCACGTAGGCGCGGGCGGCCTCGCGGACCATCCCGCGGCCCGCCAGGACTCCGGCCTGCTGGTCGGCCAGCATCGCCTGCACCAGCTGGAAGTCCCCGATCGGCGTGCCGCCCTGGGTTGCGCTGGCGGCGTACGACACCGACTCGTCGAGCGCGCGCTGCGCTGTACCCACGGCCAGGGCTGCGATGTGGATGCGCCCTCGGGCGAGCGACGTCATCGCCGCGCGGTAGCCGACGTCACCGTCGCCTCCGACGAGCGCGTCGGCGCCCACACGCACCTGGTCGAAGCTGACCTCCGCCGTGCGGGAGCCCTCCTGGCCCATCTTGGCGTCCTTGACGCCGACCTCGACGCCGGGCGTGTCCGCGGGGACGAGGAAGACCGCGACGCCGGTGCTCTTCTCGGTCGCCGGCGCGGTGCGGGCGAACACGACGAACAGGCCGGCCTCGGTGGCGTTGGTGATGAACTGCTTGGTGCCGTCGATCACCCAGCCGTCGCCGTCGGGCGTGGCGCTCGTGCGCAGGCCGGCGGGGTTGGACCCGGCACCGACCTCGGTGAGGGCGAAGGAGGCGACGATCTCACCCGACGCGATGCCGGGCAGCCACCGCTCCTGCTGCTCCTCGGTGCCGAACCCGACGAGCACCTGGCCGGCGATGCCGTTGTTGGTGCCGAACATCGAGCGGAAGGACAGGGACGTGTAGCCCAGGGCCATCGCGACCTCGACGTCCTGGACGAGGTCGAGGCCGAGCCCGCCCCACTGCTCCGGGATGGCGTAGCCGAACAGGCCCATCTCGGCGGCCTGGCGACGCAGGTCGTCGGGGATCGCGTCGGTGGACATGATCTCGAGCTCGCGCGGTACGACGCGCTCGTGGACGAACTCGGTGATCTGCTTGAGGACGTCGGCGAAGACGTCGTCGGGGACCTCTGGGTTGCCGGTGTACATGCCCACGACTATGCGCGTCGTATTGTTGCGCGTCCAATACCTGATCATTCATTCGGTGATACCTTCATCTCATGGATGTCGCCCAGCTGCGCGCGTTCCTCGCCGTCGCCGAGGAGCTGCACTTCCGCAAGGCTGCCGAGCGTCTCCACGTGGCCCAGCCGCCCCTGACGCGCACCATCAAGCAGCTCGAGCGCGAGCTGGGCACGACGCTGTTCGACCGCAACACCCGCTCGGTGGCGCTGACCCCGGCCGGACAGGCGATGGTCGAGCCCGCCCGCGAAGTGATGGAGGCGCTGCGGCGCGCCACCGAAGCCGCGCGGTCGGCCGAGCGCGGGGAGGTCGGTCTCGTGCGGGTCGCGTTCGCCGGCGTCTCGACCCATCCCCTCATCGCCACCCTCGCCCGCCGGGTGCGCTCGGAGCGACCGGGCATCGAGCTCGAGCTCTCCAGCCAGAACTTCGCGCTGGCGGCGATCCAGAAGCTGGCCACGCGCGAGACCGACGTCGCGATGGGCCGCTGGGACGTCGTCCCGGAGGGCATCGACGCCCGGGTGGTGACGGAGGACCACCTGGTGCTCGCGGTCCCTGCCACTCACCGGCTCGCCGGCGTCGACGCCGTCCAGTTCGCCGAGCTGCTCGACGAGCGGCTGGTCTCCCTGCCTGTCGACGAGGGGTCGGTGCTGACGGACCGGCTACGACGACTGGCCCAGGCGCAGCGCTTCCTGCCCCGCGTCGCGCAGGTGGCGCCTGACACGCAGACCGCGCTCGCCCTCGTCAGCGCCGAGGTGGGCTGCCTTCTCACCTTGGCATCGGTCGCGGCCAACCAGGGGGATCCACACGTCACCTTCGTCCCCATCGCGGCGAGCGAGGCCGAGGGACTTCCCGACGTGCACCTGCGGGCGGCCTGGCGGGCCGACGAGCGCAGTCCCGCCGTGCGCGCGGTGCGGGACTCCCTGCTCGGGATCGATCAGCTGGACGAGCCGTCGGCGCCCGACGGATCGCGGTCGGCCGGCAGCAGGGTGCGGTAGACCGCGAGGAGCGTCTGCTTGGCCTGCTGGGTCAGGCGCGGGTCGGCCTTGATCGCGGCCTCGACGCCGGAGGCCGAGCCCTCGGTCCCGCCGGTGGCTGCGTCGAGCAGACCGGCCTGTGTGAGCAGGGACTCGGCCGAGATGTTGAGCGCCTTGGCGATCGATCTGAGCACTCGTACGGACGGTTGGTGCATGCCGCGCTCGATCTGGCTGAGGTACGGGTTGGAGACCTCGGCGAGCTCGGCCATCTGCCGCAGGGACAGGTCGGCCAGCTGCCGCTGGGTCTTGATGTAGCTGCCCAGCGCCTGCAGCTGCGGAGTCCACGGGTCGGCCATGCGCAAACAGTACCAAGCATCTGCGAGGTACTTGACGCATCGAGCAAGTGCTGCATAAAGTTTGCAAGGTCGTCGTCACCCACACCCAGAGGAGCAAACAGATGACACAGGCACAGGAGTACGTCCAGAAGGTCACCGACCAGGTGCTCGCCAACGTCCGCACCGCCCAGGCGGCGGCGGTCAGCTCGGTCGGATTCTGGACGCAGACCGCCCAGTCGCTGACCCCGAAGAGCTCGCAGCCCGACGCGGCCGCCTGGTCCGAGCGGTTCCCGCAGCCCGCGGCGCTGGTCGACGGCGTCTACGACGCCTTCGAGAAGGTGATCGCCAACCAGCGCGAGTTCGGGCACCAGCTGGTCGCCGCCGCGCAGTCGGCGCCGAAGCCCGCGGGCGAGACCGCATCCGCCGCCAAGAAGAAGTAGCAGCACGCGGCATCCGGTCGAGGTGGCGCCCACGGGGGACGCCACCTCGACCGCGTCATGTCGGGACGAGGAAGAGGTGCTCGAAGTGCAGCTGGTAGACGAGGACGCGCGCGAGGTCAGGGTGGGCGAGCACGCGGTGGTGGTGAGCGTGCGGAAGACAGGCGGGGTGGGGAGCCGGGGCCTGCCCCTGCTCATGTGTCACGGCGTCGGCCTGGACCAGGCGAAGTGGGGGGAGTTCCGCGAGCAGATCCCCCGGACCACGATCGCCTTCGACGTGCAGCCCGAGCATCTCGGCCGGTGGCCCACCGTCATGGGCTACGCGCGCTTCGTCAGCCGGGTGATGGACCGGCTGGGCGTCCAGCGCTTCGACGTGCTGGGTCTGTCCTGGGGTGGTGTCACTGCCCAGCAGCTGGCGCTGACGCATCCGCGGCGCGTACGGCGGGTGGTGCTGGCGAGCACCAGTCCGGGATTCCTGAGCGTGCCGGTCGCGCCAGCCACGGTCGCGAGCTTCTGGCGACCGGACCGCAGCGAGGCGAACCGGGAGGTGCTGGTCCGGCGGGTCTACGGAGGCGACTTCGTCGACGACCCCGAGCTGCTGAAACGACTGGGCCTGGTCCGCGAGGTCGATGCGGGCGCCTACCGACGTCAGCTGCTCGCGCTCGTAGGCTGGACGAGCGTGCCGTTCCTGCCGCTGCTGGCGCAGCGGACCCTGATCATGCACGGTGACGACGACCCGGTCTTCTCGGTCCACAACGCGCGCCTGATGCACCTGCTGGCTCCGCGGTCGACGCTGGAGGTGGTCCCGCACGGAGGCCACATGTTCCTGCTCAGCCGGCCGGAGTCGAGCGCGCGGGCGGTGACCGACTTCCTCGAAGCGGACGGGCGAGGGCACCGCGCCTGAGGGGCGAGGTCAGGAGAGCAGCGCCTCGTCGTCGATCCCGAGGGCGGTCAGCTTGCGGTAGAGCGTCGTACGACCGATGCCGAGCAGGGTGGCCGCCTTCGACCGGTTGCCGTCGACCTGGCGCAGCGCGGCGACGATCTCGCTGCGCTCCGCCGCCTCGATCCGGGTGAGCGGGCGTCGGTTGGCGGTCTCCCACATCCGCTCGGGCAGGTGGTAGGGGCTGACCGACTTGCCGGGCAGCTCGGCGGCGAGGCCCAGGAGCACCTGGCGGAGCTCGGCGACGTTGCCGGGCCAGTCCCAGCGCATCAGTGACTGCATGGTCGAGGCGGAGAGCACCGGTCGGTGCTGCGGATCGATCTCCGCCAGGAGTGCCTGCACGATGGTGGGCAACTCCTGGCTCCTGCTGGCGAGCGGAGGGACGTCGATCCCCACCGCGACCTGGGACAGGATCCGCACTGCGGACTCCGAGCACCTGTCGAGATCCGCGGTGATGACCAGTCGTCCTGGCGCAGCGTCGTCCGCGAGTGCCTTAACGGCGCTGACCTGGCCGGCGTCGAGGTCCTCGAACCGGCGCAGCACCACGACCCCGCCGGACGCAAGTGCGTCCCTTGCGTCGCCCCGCCACGCGTCCTGACCGACGAGCGCGCCTCCGTCGAGGACGAGCGGGGACTCGTGGCCCTCGGTGCGGAGCCACTCGCGCACGACGTACCACTTGCCGGACCCGCCCGGACCGGTCACGGTGATGGCACTTGCCGAGCGAGCAGCGGTGCGCTGCAGGTTGACGACGAACGCGTCGCGGACCGGGGCAGAGCGGCTCGGCCTGCCGGTAGGGCGGGCCTGCTTGCGGTCGAGGATCTCGACGGCGAAGGCCGCGTCGTCGGTGTCGTCGAGGCGGTGGGCGAGCACCCGGGCATGCAGCGACTGGAGGTCGAGCTCCAGCTCGTGGGGTCCTCGGCCCCAGTCCTTCGCGAGCAGGGAGTCCCACAACCGTGCGTGCATCTCGACGTTGAGGAACGACAGTCCGGTGACGTTGGTCATCACGGTGTCGCTGTTGAGCACGATCACGGGTCCCTTGGCCCGGTGGCGCTGGTAGCTCCGCCCGAGCGTGAGCTCACGCCTGCTGACGGTGGCGCTCAGGTTGTCCACGATCTGCTTGGCACCCTCCCGGGTCATCGCCAGCATCATCATCTCGGCCGCGTCCGCGGGGGCTGCCAGCGACAGGGAGCCGATCACCCGACCGGTGACCGGGTGCCGGATCCCCACACCCGCGCATGCGAGACTCTCCAGGGCCTCGTTGAAGTGCTCGGCCCCGCGCACGAAGACCGAGGCACCTTCCTGGATCGGGGTGCCGAGCCCGTTGGTGCCGATGCTCTCCTCGGAGAAGTCGAAGCCCTCCGCGGCGTTCGCGCTGTCGAAGCGGACCTGCTCGGTGTGGCCGGCGACCCGCCGGGCCACGATCTGCCCCGACCGGTCCGCCAGGAAGATCGCCGTGCCCATGTCCTGCAAGGTCTCGGCGAGCCGGTCGAGGACGGGTCGCGCAGCACGAGAGAGCTCGCTGTCCTCGTCGTACTCGTTGACGAACTGGAAGGCGCCAGTGGTGTGGGTGGCCCCGGCGCTGATGGAGCGACGCCAGCTGCGGTCGATCTCGTCGGAGACCCGGGCCGGCTGGGTGTCCGCGCTGTGCAGCAGGCCGAGGGAGATCAGCGTCTCCTTCGCCGAGCGGACGAGCTCGTCGTCGGCCCGCGGGCGTCGTGAGCCGGCCACAGCACTCGGGTCGTCGGCGGGGCTCACCTCACCAGTATGTAACGACGGTCACATCCGGGGCGAGGTGTGTCTGATACCAGTCGGGTTCACATTGTTCCGCGAGCAGTATCACCCGCGCGCCTCGTGCATCTTCGCGACGTCGGGTCCGCGGGTGTTCCACTTCGGTACAGGTCGGCGTGAGGAGGCAGACCTAGGTTCGCCCTGACCGGCCGGGACGACCACGAAGGAACACCCATGACGAGCACCCCATCCTGGCGAAGGACGTACGACGTCGCGGAACGGGCCGTGGCACCGCACGCAGAGCGCTGGGTGCGCAGCGGGGAGTACGCGCAGGTGACCGCCGCCGCGCTCGGGGTGCGGCGCAGGATCGGACGCGTACTGGACAGCGTCGCCACCACCGGGTGGCACCTGGTGAACCTGCCGGCGCGTAGCGACGTCCAGAAGCTTCGGAGGCAGATCGGCGCGCTCGACCGCGACCTGCGACGCCTGTCGCTGCAGCTGGAGCAGTCCCGGACGGACCGCGAGGGCAGCGGGCAGTGACCACCACGCAGACGCAGGCAGGCTTGGGCCCCCTCGTGAGGCAACAGGTCGGACGAGCAGGTCAGCGCGCACGCAACGGTGTCAGGCTGGCCACCGGGGCAGCACGACCCGCCGTCGGCCAGACGCCGAAGGACGTGGTGTGGCGGCACGGCCGCGTCGAGCTCTGGCGCTACCGGGCCGACGGGAACGGCGACGAGGACGTGAGCGCCCGACCGCCGCTGCTGCTCGTCTTCAGCCTGTTCTCCCGCAGCTACGTCCTCGACCTCCGGCCGGGCAACAGCTTCGTCGAGCACCTCCTGGCCGCCGGCTTCGACGTCTACCTGCTCGACTGGGGCGTCCCGGACGAGCGCGACGCCGCCAACCGGCTCGAGGACTACGTCGACGACTACCTGCCGGCCGCCGTCCAGCGGGTCCGAGAGGTCTCCGGAGCAGAGGAGGTCGACATGCTGGGCTACTGCTTCGGCAGCGTGCTTGCCCTGCTCTACGCCGCACACCACCGTAATGCGCCCCTGCGCAGCCTCACCGTGCTGACCACGCCGGTCGACCTCGAGCACCTGGGCCCCTTCAGCAACCTCACGACCAGGGGCGGGCTGGACGTGACGTCGCTGCTCGACCCCGACGGCAACGTCCCTCCCCACGTCATTCACCAGGCGTTCAAGTCCCTCAAGCCGACAACGGCAGTCACGCAGTACGTCGACCTCTGGCAGGGGCTGTGGAACGACGACTACGTGGCGTCCTACCAGGCGCTCATCGGATGGGCCACCGACCACGTGCCCCTGCCCGGCGGCGTCGCGCGCCAGCTGGCGGACATGCTCGACGACAACGCGATCGTCAACGACCGCCTCGTCATCGGCGGGGACCGGGTGCACCTGTCCGACATCACGGTGCCGTTCCTCACCGTGCTCGCCAACCAGGACCACATCGTCCCGGAAGCCTCGGCGTCGCCGCTCATCGACCTCGTCGGATCGACGGACAAGCACGAGCTGCGGCTCGACGGCGGGCACGTCGGGCTGCTGGTGGGGCGCACCGCCGCGAGGACCACCATCCCCACGATCATCGACTTCCTGCTCCAGAAGGGTGGTCCGAGATGACCAACCTCGCCAGCATCCTCACCGCGTCTGCCGCCCGGCACGGACGGCGGGCCGCGGTCCGCCTCGACGCCACAGCCCTCAGCCACGCCGAGCTCGACGACCTGAGCGCCCGAGCCGCCGGGCTCCTGCGCGCTCGCGGTGTCGGCCCGGGGGACCGCGTTGGCCTCATGCTGCACAACGTGCTGGAGTTCCCCGTCCTCTACTACGCCGTGCTCCGCGCCGGGGCCGTCGTCGTCCCGATGAACCCGCTGCTGAAGGCACCCGAGGTGGAGCACCAGCTGCGCGACTCGGGTGCGCGGCTGGTGCTCGTGTCACCCCACGCCGCTCCGGAAGCCCGGCTCGCCGCTGCGGCGGTCGGCACGGAGGTCGTGGAGGCCGACGACGACCTGCTGCGGACGGTCCGGGCGCTGGTGCCCGAGCCGGGGCCGGTGGCGCGCTCCGACGACGACACCGCCGTGATCCTCTACACCTCCGGCACGACGGGTACGCCGAAGGGCGCACAGCTGACGCACGCGAACCTGCGCCTCAACGCGCTGGGCTTCGGCGGGCTCGTCGAGCTGACCGAGCACGACGTCGTCATGGGCTGCCTGCCGCTGTTCCACGCCTTCGGCCAGAGCAACGTGCTCAACGCCTCGATCGCCGTCGGCGCCAGCGTGAGCCTGGTGCCCCGTTTCGACGCCGGTGCCGTGCTCGAGCTCGTCGCACAGGACCGGGCGACCGTGTTCGCCGGCGTCCCCACGATGTACGTCACCATGCTGGAGGCAGGCGCCGCGGCCTCGGACACGTCCAGCCTGCGGGTGTGCGTCTCGGGCGGTGCGTCACTCCCGCTGGAGGTGCTGTGCGGGGTCGAGCAGGACCTCGGTACACCGGTCCTCGAGGGCTACGGCCTGTCGGAGACCTCGCCCACCGCGACGTTCAACCGCCCGGGTCGTTCGAGGGTGGGTTCGATCGGCGTCCCGCTCGACGGCGTCGAGCTCAAGCTCGTCGACCGGCACGGCGTCGAGGTGGGCCCTGGCGAGGTGGGTGAGATCGCCATCCGCGGCCACAACGTGATGAAGGGGTACTGGGACCGACCTGGGGCCACCGCAGCGGCCATCGTCGACGGGTGGTTCTACAGCGGCGACCTGGCCCGGTGCGACGAGGACGGCTTCTACTACGTCGTCGACCGCAAGAAGGACCTGGTGATCCGCGGAGGGTTCAACATCTACCCCCGCGAGATCGAGGAGGTTCTCTACGCGCACCCGGCGGTGCTCGAGGCCGCCGTCATCGGCGTTCCCCACCCCACGCTGGGCGAGGAGGTCGCCGCCGCGGTCACCCTGCGTCCGGGCCGCCACGCGACCGCCGAGGAGCTCCGCGAGCACGTCAGGGCTCGCGTGGCGGCGTACAAGTACGCGCGCCACGTCTGGGTCGTCGACGCGCTCCCCAAGGGGCCGACCGGCAAGATCCTCAAGCGCGAGATCGACGTCCCGCAGGCCGTCACCGCCCTGGCGGGTTGACGGCAGCCCGGGCCGCCTCGGCCGCGCGGGCGTGGGCGGCGACGTCGTCGACCAGCTGCGGCCAGAGCGGCTCGGGGAGGTTGTGCCCCATCCCAGGCACCACGACCAGCCGGGCGCCCGGGACCGCGTCCGCGGTGGCCAGGCCCCCGGCCACCTGGACCAGCGGGTCGTCCTCGCCGTGGATGACGAGGGTCGGCACGTCGAGCTCGCGAAGTCCCGGCCGCCGATCGGGTGACGCCAGGATCGCGGCGTACTGCCGGGCCACGCCGGCGGCGTCGTAGCCGCGGGCGTACGCGCGGCGCGCGACGTCGGCGAGACGGGTCTCGTCGAGTGGGTAGGCCGGGGAGCCGATGACGCGGTAGACCTCCAGTGCGCGCTGGGCGGCTGTGTCCTCGTCGGTCGGTGGTGGCAGGAACAGGGCCGCCATCGCCTCGGGTCGCGGCGCACCGAGTTCGCGTGACGGGGTCGACATGATCGAGGTGAGGCTGCGGACGCGGCCGGGGCGTGCGATGGCGAGCTGCTGGGCGATCATCCCGCCCATCGAGGCTCCCACCACGTGTGCGGACTCCAGGCCCAGCGCGTCGAGCAGCCCCTCGACGTCGCGGGACATGTCGACCAGCGTGTACGGCGGGGGAGCGGCAGCGGGGTCGCCTGTCATCAGCGCTCCGATGTCGGGGACACCAGCCGCGTCGAGGTGCGTGGAGAGCCCCACGTCGCGGTTGTCGAAGCGGACGACGTGGAACCCCTCGTCCGCGAGTCGGGCGCAGAACCGCTCGTCCCAGCCGAGCATCTGGGTCGCCAGCCCCATGACCAGCAGCAACGGCGGGTCGGCAGGGTCTCCGAAGGACTCGTGGGCGAGGTCGACGTCGCCGACGGTCGCACGCTCCACCTGGTCAGTCATGGGCCTTCTCCTCAGGTCGTGGTGTCACGCCAGCGTCCCTCGGCGAGGTGTCGAGTGAGGTGTTCCACATCGGTACAGGTTGTGTCGTCGCGCCAAACCTAGTGTCGCTGATCACACCAGCCATCCCAGGCGAACCACACCAGAGAAAGAAGCAGTGACATGAGTGATCAGCAGCCCGTCGCCGGAGTCGAGCAGGATCCCCTCAAGGCGCTCTACGCCGACTGGTCGGACATCCTGGCCACCACCGAGAACCTGACGATCCGCCTGTTCCGCAGCATCTTCGACGAGTGGCACCAGCCCACCGCCGAGCCGACCGACGTGACGTACTCCGAGGGCGTCGTCGGCGGCGTGCCCGGCATCTGGGTCCACCCGGCCGGTGCCGACGAGTCCAAGGTCCTGCTCTACACCCACGGCGGCGGCTTTGCGGTCGGCTCGGCATCCAGCCACCGCAAGCTGGCGGGCCACTTCGCCAAGGCCCTCGGCGTCACCTCCTTCGTGCTGGACTACCGACGCGCTCCGGAGCACCCGCACCCCGCCAGCCTGGAGGACGCAGTCGCGGTCTTCGACGCGCTGGTCGAGAGCGGTGTCGCGCCGGAGGACGTCACCACCATCGGCGACTCGGCCGGTGGCAACCTCGCTGTCGCCACGGCGCTGTCCCTCAAGCAGCAGGGCAAGCCGCTGCCGGGTGCGGTCATCGCGCTGTCGCCCTGGCTCGACATGGAGAACAAGGGCGAGACGCTGGTGACCAACGACGCCACCGACGCGCTCATCACTGTCGGGCTCCTCGAGGGCATGATCGCCGGTGTCCTCGGCGACCAGACCAGCCCCACGGCGCCGCTGGCCAACCCGCTCTACGGCGACTACGTCGGCTTCCCGCGGCTCTACATCACCGCCGGCGGCGACGAGTCGCTGCTCGACAACGCCACGCGCCTCGACGAGCTGGCCACCGCCGCAGGGGTCGACGTGACCCTTTCCGTCGTCGACGGCCAGCAGCACGTCTTCCCGTTCAACGCCGGCCGCACCGCTGCCGCCGACGACCAGATCGCCGCCATCGCGAAGTGGTACGCCGGCTGACCGCCGGGCCACGTCCACCGACACCCTCACGGAGACTCCCATGACCACCCTGACCACGACCGGGCCCGGCCCGGACGCCACCGCTCCTGTCGACTACGACGCGATCGTCATCGGCGCCGGCTTCGGCGGCATCTACATGCTGCACAAGCTGCGCAACGAGCTCGGCCTCTCGGTGCGTGCCTACGACCGCGCGGGCGGCGTCGGCGGCACCTGGTACTGGAACCGCTACCCGGGCGCCCTCTCCGACACCGAGGGCTTCGTCTACCGCTACTCCTTCGACAAGGACCTGCTGCAGGACTACGACTGGAGCACGCGCTACCTCAAGCAGGCCGACATCCTGGCCTACCTCGAGCACGTCGTGGAGCGTTTCGACCTGGCCAAGGACATCCAGCTCGAGACCGGGATCGCCGCGGCAGTGTTCGACGAGGCGACCAACCGGTGGACGGTCACCACCGAGCATGGCGAGACGGTCACGGCGACGTACGTCGTCACGGCGCTGGGCCTGCTCTCGAAGATCAACATGCCCAACATCCCCGGCATCGAGACCTTCGCCGGCGACATCATCCACACCGGCGCCTGGCCCGACGAGCACGAGTTCGCCGGCAAGCGAGTCGGCGTGATCGGCAACGGGTCCACCGGCCAGCAGGTGATCTCGGCGGTCGCACCCGAGGTCGAACACCTGACGGTCTTCATGCGCACTCCGCAGTACAGCGTGCCTGCGGGTGACCGGCCGATGACCCCCGAGGAGGTCGCCGCCATCAAGGGCGACTTCGACGGGATCTGGGACCAGGTGCGCAGCTCGGTGGTGGCCTTCGGTTTCGAGGAGAGCGCCGTGCCCGCGATGAGCGTCTCGGAGGAAGAGCGGCAGCGTGTGTTCCAGGAGAACTGGGACATCGGCGGCGGCTTCCGCTTCATGTTCGGCACGTTCTGCGACATCGCGACCGACCCCGAGGCCAACGAGGCCGCGGCGTCCTTCATCCGGTCGAAGATCAAGGAGATCGTCAAGGACCCGGAGAAGGCGCGCATCCTCACGCCGACGGACCTCTACGCCCGTCGCCCCCTGTGCGCGAACCACTACTACGAGACCTTCAACCGCGAGAACGTCTCCGTCGCCGACCTCAAGACCCACCCGATCGTCGAGATCGTGCCCGAGGGCGTGCGCACGGCGGACGGCAAGCTCCACGAGCTCGACGTGCTGATCCTCGCCACCGGGTTCGACGCCGTCGACGGCAACTACATGGCGATGGACCTCCGGGGACGCGAGGGCCGGACGATCAACGAGGCCTGGGCGGACGCTCCGACCAGCTACCTCGGGATCACCACCCACGGCTTCCCCAACATGTTCATGATCCTGGGTCCCAACGGTCCGTTCACGAACCTTCCGCCGAGCATCGAGACCCAGGTCGAGTGGATCGGCAAGCTCGTCGCCGAGGCGCAGGAGCGTGACGCCGCAGTCGAGCCGTCCGCCGAGGCCGAGCAGGCCTGGACCGAGACCTGCCAGACCATCGCCGACATGACCCTGTTCCCGAAGGTCGACTCCTGGATCTTCGGCGCCAACGTGCCCGGCAAGACCAAGACCGTCATGTTCTACATCGGCGGGCTGGCCAACTACCGCGCCCAGCTCGACGAGGTCGAGGACGCCGGCTTCAAGGGGTTCGAGTTCACCCCCGCCGTCCAGCCAGCACTCGCCTGACACATCCGGCGGCGGCCCCCATCCGGCGGCCGCCGCCGGCCTCATGGGGCCCGGCCGACTGGTCGATCCCATCCACCCACGAACACCTGCGAGGAACCATGCGCGCATTCGCCGTACCCGAGGCAACCACCACAGACCTCACCGAGATCGAGCTCCCGACGCCCGCGCCTACGGGAACCGAGGTGGTGCTGGAGGTGGTCCGGTCCGGGGTGTGCCACACCGACACCCACCTCCG
The DNA here is from genome assembly GCF_030149505.1 of Nocardioides sp. Taxonomy (GTDB): domain Bacteria; phylum Actinomycetota; class Actinomycetes; order Propionibacteriales; family Nocardioidaceae; genus Nocardioides. Next base: position 47,388 of record NZ_JASBRN010000044.1, on the reverse strand, counting down.
GGCGGGCTACTACGACCTGGGCCGGCGCGGCCAGATGCGCCTCACCGACCGCGGTGTGCCGTACCCCCTGGTCATGGGCCACGAGGTCGTGGGCGTTGTGATCGCTGCCGGTCCTGACGTCCAGGACGTCGAGGTGGGCAGCACCCGGCTGGTCTATCCCTGGGTGGGTTGCGGTGAGTGTCCGCCCTGCCTGGACGGCCGGGAGAACGCCTGTCCCAGGGGCCGCAACATCGGTGTGGCCCGAGCCGGCGGCTACGCCGAGCAGGTGCTCGTGCCGCACCCCCGCTACCTCGTGGACATCGAGGGCCTCGACCTCAGTTGGGCCGCCACGATGGCCTGCTCCGGGCTGACCGCCTACAGCGCCGCGCGCAAGGTGCTGCCGCTCCCTGCCGACGCGCCGATCGTGGTGATCGGGGTCGGGGGAGTAGGCCTGACGGCCGTGGCGACCCTGAGCGCCCTGGGCCACCGCGCCATCTGCGCCGTGGACACCTCGCCCGCCAACCTCGCAGCCGCGCAGGAGCTCGGCGCCTCTCACACGGTGACGGCCGAGGGCGACGACGTGGCCGCGAAGCTGCTGGCGACGACGGGTGGCCCGGTGCCCGCCGTGATCGACTTCGTCAACAACGACCACACCGCGCCCGTCGCCTTCGAGGCCCTCGCCAAGGGAGGCCACATGGTGCAGGTCGGTCTCTTCGGAGGCGAGATGACCATCCCCACCGCCCTGTTGGCGCTCAAGATGATCACCATCCAGGGGAGCTTCGTCGGAACCCTCCCCGAGCTCCACGAGGTCGTCGAGCTGGCCAAGCGGGGCGACATCCCGCGCATCCCGGTCCACGACGCGCCGCTCGACCTCGCTGGCGTGACGGTCTCGCTGGACCGGCTCGCCGCCGGTGGCGTCACCGGCCGCATCGTCCTGAAGGGAGCGGAGAAGTGAGCAAGTACGTCTCGACCGACCCTGCCACCGGTGTGGTGGTGAAGGAGTTCGACAGCGCGACCGATGCCGAGGTGGACTCGGCTGTGGAGGCAGCCCACACGGCGTACGGCGCCTGGCGGCGTGCCGACGTCGCGGAGCGCACCGGCCTGCTGCAGCGGATCGCGGACACCTACCGCGAGCGCTCCGAGGAGCTCGCTGCACTGATGACCACGGAGATGGGCAAGCCCGTCGCCCAGGCGAGGGGAGAGGTCGCCCTGGCTGCCTCCATCTTCGAGTATTACGCCGCGAAGGGACCGGAGTTCCTCGAGGAGGAGCAGCTGGACATCGCCGGCCAGGGCAGCGCGGTCGTGCGCACCGAGGCCATCGGCGCGCTCGTCGGCGTCATGCCTTGGAACTACCCCCACTACCAGGTGGCCCGCTTCGTCGCGCCGAACCTGCTCCTCGGCAACACGATCCTGCTGAAGCACGCGAGCAACTGCCCGCAGCAGGCGCTCGCGATCGCCGACCTCGTCGAGGCCGCCGGCGCGCCGGCGGGCGTGTACCAGAACGTCTTCGCCACCAACGATCAGGTCGCGCGGATGATCGCTCACCCGTTCGTCCAGGGCGTCTCGCTGACCGGTTCCGAGCGAGCCGGCCAGGCGGTGGGCAGCGTGGCCGGAGCGCACATGAAAAAGTGCGTGCTCGAGCTCGGCGGCTCCGACCCCTTCATCGTGCTGGCCGACGCGGACCCCGCCGCTGCAGCCCGGGAGGCCGCGACGGGCCGCTTCGCCAACGCCGGACAGGCCTGCACGTCGTCCAAGCGCATCATCGTCGAGGACGCCGTCTGGGACTCGTTCCTGGAGGAGTTCCTCCGTCAGGCTGCGTCCTGGCAGCTCGGCGACCCCGCCCGGGACGAGACCAAGCTCGGTCCGATGTCTTCCGTGGCCGGGCGCGCCGACCTCGAGGGGCAGGTCCAGGACGCCGTGGCCAAGGGCGCGACCGTGCATCTTGGCGGATCCGCACCAGACGGACCGGGCGCGTACTACCCGGCGACGGTGCTCTCCGGCGTGGACACGACGATGCGTGCCTACCAGGAAGAGCTGTTCGGTCCGGTCGCCGTTCTCTACCGGGTGAGGTCCGCTGAGGAGGCGGTCGCGGTCGCGAACGACTCGCCGTTCGGCCTCGGTGCCGCGGTCTTCGGCGGAGACGAGGACCACGCGCGTCAGGTCGCCGACCAGCTCGACGTCGGGATGGTGGGCATCAACACCACGATCAAGAGTGCTCCCGACCTGCCCTTCGGTGGGGTCAAGGCCTCGGGGGTCGGGCGCGAGCTCGGCCGGTTCGGGCTCGACGAGTTCGCGAACAAGAAGCTCGTACGCAAGCTGACGAGCTGATACTGGGCGAGGTGCCGATGCGGGCGCTGATCCCGCTGTTGCAGGGTCCGTGGACGTTTACTGGTCGTAAACCCCCGCGAGATCGAGCAGACGCGTCCCCATCAGCGCAAGCGACTGCATGCCCGAATGCGGCTGTTTCGGCAGGTCAGGACCTATTCGGGCACGCTTCGCCAAGTGGGCGCCGACCGCATGGTCAGCGTCAAGGGGTCGCAGGTTCAAATCCTGTCAGCCCGACCGGACACGATCGAGACGAGAGGCCGTCCCCGCCGCGGGGGCGGCCTCTCGCTCGTCCCGGCGCCTGCGGCGACACGCAACCGGGGCCCCGCGGATCGCCCCGGTTCTCTGCTGGGGGCGTGCGTGACCAGTGCCTGCGCGATCAGCGGTCGAGGGCGGCCATCTCGAGGACGAAGCGGTCCCACGGACGTCGGTCGCGGAGGCGGTGGCGAGTTGCCTGTTCTCGGGTCGCACCGCCGGCCGCCGACCACATCGCCTAGCGTCAGCCCGTGACTCCTCGATCCGCCCGCCCGGTCCGGGCCTCGCGCCTGCCGGCTCCCGGTCCCACCGGTGGCACGCAGGACGCCCGTGGACAGGCGCCGCGGCGTCCCCACGAGGACGACTTCCTCGACACGCCGCCCGGGCTCGCGCAGCTGGCGCCGGGAGCAGTCATCCGCAGCCGTCGCGTCCGGGTCGCGCTGCTGGGGCTGGTGCCGCAGCAGCGGATCGAGGCGTGGCAGGTCGCCTACCGCAGCACCGACCTGCACGGTGAGCCCGAGGTGGCGGTCACGACGGTGATGCGACGCAGGGGAGCGGTGCCGACCGCGCTGGTCGCCTACCAGTGCGCGATCGACGCGGTCTCGGACCGGTGCTTCCCGTCCTACGCGCTGCGGGCCGGCGCCCGCGCCTGGGGCGCGCTGCCGCAGTTCGAGATCCTGCTCATAGCGCGGCTGCTCGACCTCGGGTACGCCGTCAGCGCCTGCGACCACGAGGGCCGGCTGGGCACGTTCGCAGCTCCGAGGGAGCCGGGCTACCGGGTCCTCGACGGCGTGCGGGCCGCCCTGGCCCTCGAGGACGCCGGCCTGCCCGGCGACCTGCCGGTCGGGATGTTCGGCTACTCCGGTGGGGGCATGGCGACGTCGTGGGCCGCCGAGATGGCCCCGACCCACGCCCCCGAGCTGCCGATCGTCGGTGCCGTGCTGGGCTCGCCGGTGGGCGACCCCGGCGAGGCGTTCATCAAGCTCAACGGCGGATTCTTCGCCGGTCTGCCCGCCCTCGTGGTGGCGGGGCTGCGACACGTCTACCCGGGGCTGGCCGAGGTGGTGCGCGAGCACGCGTCGAGCGAGGGCAGGCAGCGACTGGACCGGTTGGAGCAGCTCACCACGACCGAGGCGTGCCTGCGCTACGCGCTCGACGACTTCGACGACTACCTCGACTCCCCGCTCGCGGACGTCCTGGCGCTCCCCGAGGTCCTGCACGTCTTCGACGACCTCCGGCTGGGCCACCACGCCCCGACCTGTCCACTGCTGGTCGTCCAGTCCCGGTGGGACCAGATCATCGATGTCGACGACGTGGACAGCCAGGTGCAGCGATACGCCGACCGGGGTGCCGACGTGCTCTACCTGCGCGACGGGGCCAGCGAGCACATCAGCCTGATGCTGCTGGGGTTCCCCGTCATGCTCGGCTGGCTCGAGCGACGGTTCGAGGACCACCGGGCAGCGTGCCACGGGGTTGCCGCGCCCCCCGCCACGGGCAACCGTGACCACCTCTCGCTGGCCCTGCTGCCGTCGTCCTGGTCGGGCTTCGCCGGTCTGGGCGTGGTCGCCGTGCGCACGGTCCTCGGACGCGGCTGAGCCCCGCAGGCGACGACCTGCCCGGCCACTGCCCGGGCGAGGCTGGTGCTGCCTGGTCAGGCCCACCACGCGCTGCCGGCGAGCACCACCAGCACGCCGAGCTCGACCATGCCGATCCGGCCGGGACGCAGCGAGGGGTCGCGCAGCAGGTGGGTCCGCAGGGCCGCGAGCGTGGCCGGCATGAGCGGCCACGGGGTCCCCGTGACGGCGAGGCCGGTCGCTGCGGCCAGGCAGGCCAGCGAGAACCACCGCGAGGCCCGGGCGAACCCGGGGCGGCGGCGCTCGCGGATCAGCGACTTCACGTGCAGCGTCGAACCGACCAGGGCCAGCGCGCAGACGGCGGTCAGCAGGGCGAGCGTCCCGTCGAACGTCGGCCACGGCGGGACCCAGCCGCCGCGTGCACCGACGCCGACCAGCACCGGCACCATGAGCGCGCACTGGGCGACCAGCACCAGGTCGTTGCCGAGCGCGCGCTCGCGCCGGGCCCGCGCGTAGGTCAGCGAGACGGCGTACCCGAGGCCGTAGAGCACACCGACCCAGACCAGCCAGGGCCGCCAAGCCACCGAGGCGGCCGCGGCCACGCCGGCGAGCGGCAGCCACAGCCGCAGCGCCCGGTCGAAGCGGTGGGGGCGCGGCGCGGTGAGCCGGCCGGTGAGCGCCCAGGCTGCGGGGTACGCCGCCACCCAGGCCAGCACCACGGGGACCAGCGCCGGGTGCCACGACAGCGCGGGTGCGGCGAGGAACACCGGGAGCGCCAGGAACGCCCACGCCCCGTGCTGGTCGGGCACCAGCCGGCCGGGTCGCCCAGGACGAGCAGGGCTCGCCGGGCGCGCCGCAGCGGCCCGGTCGGACGCGCCGGGCCGGTCGACCCGCGCGCCCCGGTCAGTGGTCGACATCGGCCCTCCCCACGTCGTGTCCCGGCCACGTGGGTGTCCGGGACGGGTCGCGCCCAGCGTCGTACGCCGCGGGCGCGAGGGGAAGGGGCGCGGGTCCCGGCGGATCTGGGTCGTTGGTCCCGTGCGCGGGCGGCGGCGCGGTGGCAGGGTGGACCGGGCCGGGAGCGGGAGAGCACCAGGAGGTCCGCATGTCGCAGGGGTACGCCGCACGCGAGGGTCACAGCAGGCCGGAGACCGGCCCGCCCGGCGGACTGGTCTCGGTGCTGGAGCGCTGGGAGGCCTCCGGCGGGCACTGGGAGGTGCTCGTGCAGCGCGAGGAGTGGATCGAGGTGGCGCTCGTCAGCTGCGACGGGGAGCAGATGAGCCGGGTCAGCAGCCCGCGCACCTCGGTGCTGCGCTCCTACCTCGACGGCCGCACGGTCAGCACCGACTGAGTCGGCGCCCGGTCGGCGTCCACGTGCGCGGTCGTCCCGCGGGCCTCGACCACCGCCGGTCTACCCTCCCGTCGTGGCCACCCTCGACGCGCGCCTGACCCTGCCCAGCGGACTGGTGCTGCCGCACCGCATCGCCAAGGCGCCGATGACCGAGAACCTCGCCGACGCCGACAACCAGCCGACGCCGGCCCTGGAGCAGCTCTACCGCCGCTGGGCCGCGGGTGCGGCCGGCGGCCTGCTCGTCACCGGCAACCTCATGGTGGACCGGCGGTTTTTGGAGCGCAGCCGCAACGTCGTGGCCGACGCCCACCTCGACGTGGCGCGCCTGGCCAGGGTCCGCGAGGCGGCCGCCGGCAGCCCGGTCATCGCCCAGCTCAACCACCCCGGCCGCCAGACCAACCGCTTCGTGGCCTCGCGGCCGGTGGCGCCCAGCGCCGAGGCCGGTGCGGTGAAGATGATGGGGCTCTTCGCCAGGCCGCGCGCCCTCACCGACGCCGAGGTCGAGGCGATCGTCGCGGCCTTCGGCGCCGCCGCCCGCCGCTGCGAGGAGGCCGGGCTGGACGGCGTGCAGGTCCACGCCGCGCACGGGTACCTGCTGGCGCAGTTCCTGTCGCCGTACGTCAACCGGCGCACCGACCGCTGGGGCGGCGACCTCACCGGTCGCTCCCGCGCCCTGGTGGAGTCGGTGCGCGCCGTGCGCGCGGCCACCGGTGACGGCTTCACCGTCTCGGTGAAGCTCAACTCCTCCGACTTCCGCCACGGCGGCTTCACCGAGGACGACGCCGAGCAGGTCGTGCGGCTGCTGGTCGAGGAGGGCGTCGACCTGATCGAGATCTCCGGCGGCACCTACGAGAACCCCGCGCTCTTCGGGGAGGTCGAGGGGCTCGGCACCGGCACCGCTGCGGGCGGTGGGAGCCACAAGGAGGCCTACTTCGCCGGCTTCGCCCGCCGGGTCCGCGAGAGCGCCGGCTCGGTGGCGCTGATGCTCACCGGAGGCATCCGCACCCGCGAGGCGATGGAGGCGCTCCTCGCCGACGGCGGTGTCGACCTGATCGGTCTCGGCCGCCCGCTGGCGATCGAGCCCGACCTCACCGCCCGCCTGCTCGCCGGCGAGACCGGTCGTCCCCTCCCGCGCTACACGCTGCCGACCGTCGCCGGCCTGGCGGGGGAGTCGGAGTGGTACGAGACGCAGATCGCCCGGATGGGCCGCGGCCTGGAGCCCGACCCCGGGCTGCGGGCGATCAGCGCCGCGTCGCGCTTCGTCTCCGGCGAGGCCGTGCGCGGCATCGGCGGGCGACGCCGTCGGGCCCGGCTGGTCACCTCGGCCGGGCGCTCCTAGGCGCCGGGGACGATCCGCAGGTCGCGCACCGCGCCGTCGCCCAGGGCGCTCAGCGCTTCCTGGTAGGCCGCGGAGTCGTGGCAGGCCACGGCGGCCGCGACGTCGGCGAACTCGATGATGACGCAGCGCTCCGCGCGCCCGGCCTCGTACGTCGCCTCGGGCAGGCCCCGGGCCAGGAACCGTCCCCCGGCGGAGACGATGGCGGGGCCGGCGAGCTCGGCGTACGCACGCAGCTTCGCCTCGTCGGTGATCTCGAGGTAGCTGCTGACCCAGTAGGCACTCATGGGGGCCATCCTGCCCGAGGCGGGGACGGACCGCGCGGGCTGCTCAGCGGGCCGTGACCGGCAGCAGGCCCAGCACCCCGTCGACGGTGTCGTCGAGCAGGTCGGTGGCGCCGTCGGCGGTGCCCTCGACGAGCGAGGTGACCGGCGCGAGCGTCCCCCCGGTGGCGCTGTCCACGACCGAGACGACGGTGGTGACGACCGGGTCGAGGAGCGAGGAGGTCAGGCCGGGCTGCTCACTCGGAGGCGCGGGAGGAGGGCCGGACGGGGGAGCCTCAGGACCCCCGGGGCCACTCGGGGCGGGGCCGTCGGAGGCGCCGGCACCTCCGCCGGTCGCGGGCACCGGGAGCGGGGCGATCGGGGCACCGGCACCGACCACGGGCTGGGCCGGAGCGGGCGTCGTCGGGTCGTCGGGGTCGCTCTCGGGTGCGGTGCCCGAGACCGGTGACGGGTCGTCCGGGGCGAGGAAGGGCAGGACCCCGCCCAGTGGACCCACCCCGACCTGCACGGCGAGGATGGCGAGGACGCCTCCGATCACGATCGCGGCGGCACCGGCCAGGGCGGCGACGGGGCGTCGGCGCACGGGCACCGGGACCGCGAAGCGGGTGGGCGGTGCCTCGTCCGGGTCGGGGAGGGAGACGGCCGCGGCGGCCGTTCCGAGCGCGGCGTCGAGCGCGGCGTCGAGCGCGGCGACGGCCTCCTCGGCCGCGGTGCGGAGCAGCCCGGCCACCGGGGTGCCGTCGGCGGCTGCGGCGAGCAGCACGAGCCGCACCCGGTGGCGGGGGGTCGGGCCGGGGGTGGCCAGCACGTCGGCGTACCCCAGCAGGCGACGGGGCGAGCGTCCCGGCTCCGCGACGACCCCGGACCAGGCCGGTCGGGTGCTCGCGAGCCAGGCGCCCGCGCGCTGGGTCCCGTCGGCGACACCGGGTGCCAGTGCGGCGAGGGCGCGGTCCTCGCGCACGCACTCCTCCAGCAGGCGCGCCACCAGCCCACGGTCGGCGGGCAGGGGCGGTACCACCTGCCAGCCGCCGTCGGCTGAGGGGGTGCCGGGGGAACCGGCGGGGGAGGTGGCGCTCATGCTCGCTCTTCGTCGCGCGTCGAGCCGTCGGTGGACGGACACCCCATGATGCCCGGACGGGGACGGTGTGCGTGGGAGGTTGGCCGCATGCGCGAGATCAGGCCGGGTGACGGTGGGCACGTGGTCGTCGTGGACGGGCACCTGCAGTCCCACGTCAACCTGGGCGACCCGCGACGCCTCGTCTTCGACTACGTCCGCCGCCTCGGCGACCTGGTCGACGTGCTCGCGCCCGAGGGCACGCCGCTGCGGGTCGTCCACGTCGGCGGCGCCGGCATGACCCTGGCCCGCTACGTCGCCGCCACCCGACCGCGCTCCTCCCAGGTCGTGCTCGAGCCCGACGAGGAGCTCACCGAGCTGGTGCGCCGCGAGCTGCCGCTGCCCCCGCGCAGCGGCATCAAGGTCCGCCCGGTCGACGGCCGCACCGGGCTGCCGGCCCTGCCCGACGCCCGCGCGGACCTCCTCGTCCTCGACGCGTACGACGGTGGGCGGGTGCCGCCCGAGCTCCTCACGGCCCCGGCGCTGGCCGAGGTGGCGCGGGTGCTGGCCCCGCACGGGTCGGCGCTGCTCAACGTCGCCGACCAGGCTCCGTTCCCGCTGGTGCGCACGGCGGTGGCCGGGCTGCGCGCGGTGCTGCCGCACGTGGCCGCGGGGATGGAGCCCGCCACCAGGCGGGCGCGTCGGCCCGGGAACGTCCTGCTGCTGGCGAGCCGGCAGCAGCTCCCGGTGGCGGACTGGCGGAGCCGCTCGAGCACCGGCGTGGCCCCGTACCGGGTGCTGGACGGTGAGGGAGTCTCGGCGTCGTTCGGCGGGGGGACTCCCGCCGAGGACCCGGACACGGCATGCTGAGCCGGGTGAAGACGACGAAGCGACGCCTGACCCGACCCGCCGCGCTCCTGGGAGCCGGCCTGCTCACCGCCTCGCTCGCGCTCACCGGCTGCGGCGGTGGCGACGACATCGAGGCCTACTGCGACACCCTGTCCACCGCGAAGGAGGACATCGACGCGCTGGAGGCGGGCGACCCCGGTGCCTTCAGCACCGCCTTCGAGGCGTTCGAGACCCTCTCGGAGGAGGCCCCCGAGGAGGTCGCCGACGAGTGGGCGACCATGAACGAGGGTGTCCAGCAGATCGAGGACGCCTTCGCCGACGCCGGTCTGGAGCTCGACGACCTCGGCGACGTCATGACCGGGGAGATCCCCGAGGGCGTCGACATGGAGAAGCTCCAGGAGCTCGGCCCCACGCTCGAGGAGCTCGACAGCCCGGAGTTCCAGGAGGCCTCCGACGCGATCTCCGAGCACGCCGAGCAGGAGTGCGACATCACGCTGGGCGAGTAGCCCGGCTGCGGGGGCGGTGGGCGGTGCCCTGCCGCCCCCTAGACTGGGCGGGCGTCGGCCACCGGTCGGCGCCCGCACCCCCTGACGCAAAGGACCCAGAGCTCCGCTGATGGACGGCTCCCAAAGTCGCCCGCTCTCCCCGCCCCCCGCCCCTCGATCTGCCCGTCGCGGCGCTGAGGCGGCACCGGCGAGGGGAGAGCGACCATGACCCCCCTCCTGCTCCTTCTCGTCGCGCTGCTCCTCGTGGTGGCGTGCGGCATCTTCGTGGCCGCGGAGTTCTCGCTCGTGGCCGTCGACCGCAACAAGGTCGACCAGCTCGTCGCCGAGGGCGACCAGGGTGCGCTCGGTGTCCAGCGGGCGCTGCGCTCGCTGTCGACCCAGCTCTCCGGTGCCCAGGTCGGCATCACGGTGACCAACCTCGGCATCGGGTTCCTCGCCGAGCCGGCGATCTCCGAGCTGCTGCGCGACCCGCTGACCGCCGCGGGCGTGCCCGACGGTGCGGTCTCCCCGGTCGGGCTGGCGCTCGCCCTGGTGATCAGCACCATCTTGACCATGCTCTTCGGCGAGCTGGTGCCCAAGAACTTCGCCATCGCGGTGCCGCTGGCCACCGCGCGGGCCACGCAGGGGCCGATGCGCTTCTTCACCGCGGTCAACACCTACCCGATCCGCTTCCTCAACGGCTCCGCGAACAAGATCGTGCGTCGCCTGGGCATCGAGCCCCAGGAGGAGCTGCGCTCGGCGCGGAGCTCCTCCGAGCTCGCCTCGCTGATCGCGCGCTCGGCCGACGAGGGCACCCTCGACGCCGACACCGCCGAGCTGATGGAGCGCTCGGTGGAGTTCGGCACCCGCTCTGCGGGCGAGATCATGACCCCGCGCGTGCGCACGCTCTCCCTGGAGCTCAACGACCGGGCCCAGGCGGTCATCGACCTGACCCGCGCCAGCGGCCACTCGCGCTTCCCCGTCCTCGACGAGGACGACAACGTCGCCGGCACCGTCCACGTCAAGCACGCCGTGGCGCTGCCGCTGCACGAGCGCGCCACCACCAAGGTCAAGCACCTCATGGTCAAGCCGATCGTGGTGCCGGACTCCCTGCGCCTGGACCCGCTGCTGTCGCTGCTGCGCGAGGACGGCTTCCAGATGGCCGTCGTGCTCGACGAGTACGGCGGGCACGCCGGCATCGTGACCCTCGAGGACGTGATCGAGGAGATCGTCGGCGACATCGCCGACGAGCACGACCGGGCCGGCTCCCGCGGCCGCCAGCGCCGCGACGGCAGCTGGACGCTGTCGGGGATGCTGCGGCCGGACGAGGTCGAGGACCTGACCGGCATCGAGCTGCCCGAGGACGAGGCCTACGACACCGTCGGCGGACTCGTGATGCGGGTGCTCGGCAAGGTGCCCGAGAGCGGCGACGTCGCCGAGGTCGCGGTGCCCGACCGCAGCGACCCCGAGGAGGTCCGCGAGCGGCTGGCCGCCCTCACCGTCGAGCACATGGACGGCCTGCGCGTCGACCGCGTCTCGCTGCGCCTGCTCGGCCCGGCCGCGACGGACTCCACGGACGAGGAGGGGGCGCACCGATGAGCGACCTCACCGCGCTGCTCGTCGCCGTCCTGCTGCTGGCGGCCAACGCCTTCTTCGTGGGGGCGGAGTTCGCGCTCGTCTCCGCCCGCCGCTCCCAGATCGAGCCGCTGGCCCAGTCCGGCTCCCGGATCGCCCGCACCACGCTGACGGCCATGGAGAACGTCTCCCTCATGATGGCGGGCGCCCAGCTGGGCATCACCATCTGCTCGGTCGGGCTCGGTGCCGTCGGGGAGCCCGCCGTGGCGCACCTCCTCGAGCCGCTCTTCGAGCGCGCCGGGGTCAGCGAGTCCCTGCTGCACCCGGTCTCCTTCGTGGTCGCGCTGACCATCGTGGTCTTCCTGCACGTGGTGCTGGGGGAGATGGTGCCCAAGAACATCGCCATCGCCGGGCCCGACCGGGCCGCCCTCGTGCTCGGGCCGCCGCTGCTGGCGGTCGTCACCGTGCTGCGCCCGCTCATCGTCTCGCTCAACGCGGTCGCCAACCGCACGCTGCGGCTGCTGGGCGTGGAGCCCAAGGACGAGCTGTCCTCGGCGTACACCCGTGAGGAGGTCGCGGCGCTGGTCGAGGAGTCGCGCGGCGAGGGCCTGCTGGAGGACGACGAGTACGACCGCCTCGCCGGCGCCCTCGGGTTCACCGAGAAGACCGTCGACGCGGTGCTGCTCGAGGCCGGGTCGCTCACCACCGTCACCCGCGGCTCCAGCGCCGCGGACGTCGAGGCGCTGTGCGCGGCGACGGGCTTCAGCCGCTTCCCGGTCGCCTCCGACACCGGCGAGCTGGTCGGCTACCTCCACATCAAGGACGTGCTGGAGCCCGACGAGGAGCGGCGGCTGCGCCCGGTCGAGGACAAGTGGGTGCGCCCCTTCGCGCCGGTCTCGCCGGGCGACCTGCTCCACGACGTCCTCGAGCAGCTGCAGCGCCGCGGCGCCCACATGGCCCGCGTCGTGCGGCCCGACGGGGTGACGGTCGGGCTGGCCACGCTCGAGGACGTCATCGAGGAGCTGGTCGGCGAGATCCGCGACGCCGCGCACCACGACGAGCCGACCGACGCACCTGCGCCGACCGGGCCCGCCGCGCAGTCCGCGTCGGGTCCCATGCCCTAGGGTCCGGGGCGTGACGGAGAGCGCGGCGCGGCAGGCGGACGCCGGGGTGTGGACCCTGCCCAACCTGCTCAGCGCCGTCCGGCTCGCGCTCATCCCGGTCTTCCTGTGGCTGGTGCTCGGCCCCGAGGCCGACGGCTGGGCCCTGGGCCTGCTCGTGCTCTCCGGCGTCACCGACTGGCTCGACGGCTGGCTGGCCCGCCGCTGGGGGCAGACCTCGGTGCTGGGCCAGGTGCTCGACCCGGTGGCCGACCGGCTCTACATCCTGGCCGTGGTGGTCGGGCTCGCCCTGCGCGAGGTCATCCCGTGGTGGCTCGCGGTCTCGCTGCCGCTGCGCGACGCCCTCATGTGGCTGCTCGTGCCGCTGCTGCGCACCCGCGGCTACAGCGCGCTGCCGGTCCACTTCCTCGGCAAGGCCGCGACCTTCAACCTGCTCTACGCCTTCCCGCTGCTGCTGCTCGGTGACGGCGAGGGCGTGGTCGCCGACCTGGCCCAGGTCTTCGGCTGGGCCTTCGCCATCTGGGGCGTCGGCCTCTACTGGTGGGCCGGGGTCCTCTACGCCTGGCAGGTGCGCAAGCTGCTCATGACCACGCCGCGCCGCGCGCGCCAATCCGGTACGGCGGCCTGAGCCGTGCCCGGCACCGACCGGCCCCCCGCAGGGCCCGCGACGCGCGAGCAGCGCGCCCCGGGCACGGTGGACGACGCGCGCAGCCGCGCGGCCACCCCGTTGCTGGACCTGCTGACCCAGCAGTCGCTGGACGAGGACTACGTCCACGTGGCTCGGCGCCGGGCAACCGCGGGGGAGGAGCCGCCGCGCGGTGTGCGGGCCCACCGCACCGCTGCCGTCGTGGTCGCCGTCTTCGGTGTGCTCGTCGCGACCGCGGCCGTGCAGACCGCCCGGGGCGCCGACGAGGCGCAGTCCAGCCGGGTGGTGCTGGTCGAGCGCGTCATCGAGCGCCGTGACACCGTCACCGCCCTCCAGGACCGGATCCAGGAGCTGCGCGGCGAGGTCGAGGACGGCGAGCAGTTGTTGGCCACCGTCACCGGCAACCGGCTCACCGCCGAGGGTCGGCTGCGCCGCCTCCAGGTCCGCACCGGCTTCATCGGGGTGCGCGGGGAGGGCGCGCGGGTCACGATCACCGACGCCCCCGCAGGCGGTGAGCTGATCCGCGACACCGACCTCCAGCTGCTGGTCAACGGGCTGTGGCAGGCCGGCGCCGAGGCGATCAGCATCAACGGCGAGCGCCTGACCGTCCGCACCGCCATCGAGAACTCCGGCACGGTGGTCAACGTCAACAGCCAGCCGCTGCGATCCCCCTACGTGCTCTCGGTGGTCGGCAACCGGCGTACCCTCCAGGCAGACCTGCTGGCCAGCCCGAGCGGCCTGGCGGTCGCAGACCTGGTCACCCGTTTCGGGTTCGGCTTCGAGATGGTCCCCGTCGAGGAGCTGGTCCTGCCAGCGGCGGCGCCCCGGGTCCTGCGGCACGCCGAGCTGCTCGTCGACGCCGACCCCCGAGAAGCCGAGGGAGACACCCCGTGATCGCCGCACTCGGCCTGCTCGTCGGGATCACCCTGGGGCTGCTGCTCCAGCCCGACGTACCGCTCTCCCTCGAGCCCTACCTGCCGATCGCGGTGGTCGCCGCCCTCGACGCCGTCTTCGGCGGGCTGCGCGCCTACCTCGACGGGATCTTCGACGACAAGGTCTTCGTCGTCTCCTTCGTCTCCAACGTCGTGATCGCCTCGGCCATCGTGTGGTTGGGCGACCAGCTCGGCGTCGGCGGTCAGCTCTCGACCGGTGTCATCGTCGTGCTCGGCATCCGGATCTTCTCCAACGTCGCCGCGATCAGACGGCACCTGTTCCATGCCTGAGCCGACGAGCCCTGGCCCCGGGTCGGGCCAGGACCCGGTGCCCGCGGAGGAGACCGGGCGTGCCCGCCTGCGCCGGGCGCTGCTGCGGCCCTCGCGCAGCCAGGTCGTCGTCGCGGTCCTGCTGGCGGTCGTGGCCTTCGCCGCCATCGTGCAGGTGCAGACCGTCGAGGACGACGACACCTACGCCGGCTACCGCGAGCAGGACCTGGTCAACGTCCTGTCCGGCCTGGCCGGCGCCTCGCGCCGCGCGCGCGCCGAGATCACCCGCCTCGAGACCGCGCGCGACGAGCTGGTCTCCGACACCGATGCGGAGCGGGTCGCCCTGGAGCAGGCGACGAGCGAGGCCGACAGCCTGAGCATCCTGGCCGGCCTGGTGCCCGTGACCGGCCCGGGCATCCGGATCACCATCACCGAGGTGACCGGCCGGGTCCGCGCCGACACGATGCTCAACATGGTGCAGGGCCTGCGGATCGCCTCGGCCGAGGCGATGCAGATCAACGGCACCGTCCGGGTCGTCGCGCAGACCTCCTTCACCGATGCCGAGGGCGGTCTCGTGGTCGACGGGCAGCAGCTGTCGGCGCCGTACGTCGTGGACGTGATCGGCGACCCGAGCGCCCTCGCCGGTGCGATGTCGATCCTGGAGGGCCCGCGCGTGGACCTGCAGGACGACGGTGCGGAGGTGGAGGTCGTCACACTCTCCTCCCTCGACATCGAGTCGGTGCGCCAGCCCGTCGAGCCCGAGTTCGCCCAGCCCGTGGACCCGCAGTAGCCCCAGCCGCAGTAGCCTCACCCGACCTGCCTGACCCGCCGGACAGCCCGACCTGGAGGAGACACCTTGTACCCCGACGACCTGCAGTACACCGCGGAGCACGAGTGGGTCCGCACCCCCGGCGAGCACGAGGGCGCGGTGCGCATCGGCATCACCCACTACGCCCAGGACGCCCTCGGCGACATCGTCTACGTCTCCCTGCCGGAGGTGGGGGAGAGCGTCACCGCCGGCAGTACCTGCGGCGAGCTGGAGTCGACCAAGTCGGTCTCCGACGTCTACGCGCCGGTCACCGGTGAGGTCGTGGCCCGCAACGAGGCGCTCGACGCGACCCCCGAGCTCGTCAACGACGACCCGTACGGCGGTGGCTGGCTCTTCGAGGTCGTCCCCGCCGGCGAGGTGGGCGAGGGGCTCATGGACGCGGCGGCCTACCAGGCCTCCCTCGAGGGCTGAACCCACCGGTCGACCAGCCCTCGCGCCACCCGAGCGGGTTCCCCGGTCCGGGGTTGCCCGACCCTCCATCACTGGTAGGTTCGGCGGAACCCTCACTCTCCACCCGGCGGTGAGGGTTCCGCGACCGGATCGTCCAGCGCAGCACGAGGAGACCCCGATGCCGTTCTGCACCGCCTGTGGCCGGCAGAACCCCGACGACGCCCGCTTCTGCTCCCAGTGCGGGACCCGGCTCGTCACCGCCGACCCCGCCCCTGAGGCCTCGCGCGGCGAGACGACCGCGACGATCTCGATCGCGGCCGGCGACGCGCGGGTGGAGACCTCAGACCGCCAGCTCAACCCGGTCGACGCCGCCGCCGTGGACGCGCTCCCGGTGGGCCACGCCCTGCTGGTGGTGCAGCGCGGGCCCGGGTCGGGCAACCGCTTCCTGCTCGACACCGACACGGTGACGGCGGGTCGCCATCCCGACAGCGAGATCTTCCTCGACGACGTGACGGTCTCGCGCCGGCACGCGGAGTTCAAGCGCGACGGCTCGACCTTCACCGTCTCCGACGTGGGCAGCCTCAACGGCACCTACGTCAACCGCGACCGGATCGACACCGTGCAGCTCAAGGACGGCGACGAGGTGCAGGTCGGCAAGTACCGCCTCGTCTTCTTCTCCGGCCACGAGGTCCAGGGCTGAGCGTGGTGACCGGCTCGACCGCCCCGCTCGGGTCGAGCACTGCCCGGATGAACATCGGGCAGGTGCTCGAGCAGCTGCGCCCCGACTTCCCGGGCGTCACCATCCCGAAGATCCGGTTCCTCGAGGACAAGGGGCTGATCAAGCCCGAGCGCACGCCCGCCGGCTACCGCAAGTTCTCCGACGCCGACGTGGCGCGGCTGCGCTACGTGCTGCGGATGCAGCGCGACCACTACCTCCCTCTCAAGGTCATCGGGGAGCACCTCGACGCGATCGACCGCGGCCTGGAGCCGCCGCCGATCGAGCCGGTCGTGCCGACGGTGCCCACGGTGGCGCTCGCTGCCGACGGCACGCCGAGCCCGGAGTCCTTCCGGCGCACCGACGACCTGAGGCTCTCGCGCAAGGAGCTCCTCAAGGTCGCCGAGGTCGGCGAGGAGCTGCTCGCGCAGCTGGAGCAGTTCGGCCTCGTGGGTCCGCGCCCGGGCACCGGGCACTACGACACCGACGCCCTGGTGGTGGTGCGCACCGCCCGCGAGCTGGCCGACTACGGCATCGAGCCGCGCCACCTGCGCGCCTACAAGGCCGCTGCCGACCGCGAGGTCGGCCTGGTCCAGCAGGCCGTCGCTCCCTTGCAGCGCAGCCGCGACGCCGCCGCGAGCGCCCGGGTGGCCGAGGCCGCCTCGGAGATCGCCGCCCTGTCGGTGCGGCTGCACGCGACGCTGGTCAAGTCCGGCCTGTCGCGCTGATCGAGGTCACGGCCCGTCCCCGCCGTACGTCGTGGACGTGCGCGTAGGGTGGTGGCATGCGCGAGGTCGACGTCATGGGAGTCAGGGTCGAGATGCCCTCGAACCAGCCGATCGTGCTCCTGCGCGAGGTGGCCGGCGACCGGTACCTCCCGATCTGGATCGGTGCCGTGGAGGCCACGGCCATCGCCTTCGCCCAGCAGGGCGTGACCCCGCCGCGGCCGCTGACCCACGACCTGCTCAAGGACGTGCTCGAGGCCACCGGCAACACCCTCGACGAGGTGCGGATCACCGACGTGCGCGACGGCGTCTTCTTCGCCACCCTCGTGCTTGCCTCGGGCACCGAGGTCTCCGCGCGCCCCTCGGACTCCATCGCCCTGGCGCTGCGCACCGGCTCCCGCATCGTCTGTGCCGAGGAGGTCCTCGACGAGGCCGGCCTGGCCGTGCCGGCCGAGCAGGAGGACGAGGTCGAGAAGTTCCGCGAGTTCCTCGACCACGTCACCCCCGAGGACTTCGAGGCCCCCTCCGACTGACCCGGGTGCCGCTCGGCGGGAAAGTCTCAGGCTCAGGTTGAGGGTTCGACACGCCGGGGAGTTCTTTGACCGGTGTCCCGGCACCGCCTACCTTGAACTGTCTTCGTTGTAACTCCACCGCCGTGGTTCACCCCGGACCGCCGGCACCCTTCCCCGGAGCTACGCCCAACGGAGTAGACCCCCGGAGGACCGCGTGAACGAGCACGAGCAGGAACTGCGCGACAGCGTCGACGTGGAACGTGCGGCCGAGGCCGCCGACGAGCAGGGACTGCTCTTCACCGACGACGTCTCGCCCCTGCCGAGCGACCTCGGCTACCGCGGTCCCACGGCATGCAACGCCGCGGGCATCACCTACCGCCAGCTCGACTACTGGGCCCGCACCGGCCTGGTCGAGCCGACTGTGCGCGGCGCCAAGGGGTCGGGCTCGCAGCGTCTCTACTCCTTCCGCGACATCTTGATCCTCAAGGTCGTCAAGCGGCTGCTGGACGCCGGCATCTCGCTGCAGCAGATCCGCACCGCCGTCTCGCACCTGCGTGAGCGGGGCACCGACGACCTGACCCGCGTGACCCTCATGAGCGACGGCGCCTCGGTCTACGAGTGCACCTCCAACGACGAGGTCATCGACCTGCTGCAGGGTGGCCAGGGCGTCTTCGGCATCGCGATCGGCGGTGTCTGGCGCGAGATCGAGGGCACCCTCGCCGAGCTGCCCTCCGAGCGCACCAGCGAGGAGGCCACCGCCGAGCCCAGCGCCAACGACGAGCTGGCCGCGCGTCGGGCCGCCCGCTCTGCCGGCTGAGCCTTCGCGCCGCCGGACCAGAGGGCCCGGCACCCGTACCTCCGACACCGATCCCGTGCCGCTCGCCGGCACGGGATCGCTGCGTTCCGCACCTGTCCCACTGGTAGATTCACCGCACAGCTGACCATCCCGCGCGGGAGAGTCCTCCTGCCGCCCGTCGGGCAGGGGGCGCCGAAGGGGCAATTCCTCCCCGGAACCTCTCAGGCACCCGGACCGCGCAGGACAGGCGACTCTGGAGCGCGTGCGTGACAGAGGGGGAGGGAACCCGGACGCCCACTCCCAGGAGCCCTTCACCCATGAGCGCAGCTTTCGCCGACCGCCACATCGGCCCCCGTCCCGCGGAGGTCGAGGCGATGCTCGCCGCGGTCGGCTTCGACTCCCTCGAGGCGCTGATGAGCGCCGCGGTCCCCAGCGGGATCCGCTCCGCGGCCGCGCTCTCGCTGCCCGAGGCGGCCACCGAGACCCAGGTCGCCCGTGAGCTGCGCGACCTCGCGGCGCGCAACCGCCCCGCCGAGCCGATGATCGGCCTGGGCTACCACGGCACCACGACGCCGCCGGTCATTCGCCGCAACGTGCTGGAGGACCCGGCCTGGTACACCGCCTACACGCCGTACCAGCCGGAGATCTCGCAGGGCCGGCTCGAGGCTCTCATCAACTTCCAGACCGTCATCGGCGACCTCACCGGCCTGCCGACCGCCAACGCCTCGCTGCTCGACGAGGGCACCGCTGCGGCCGAGGCGATGACGCTCGTACGACGGGCCAACCGCAAGTCCGCCGGACCCTTCGTCGTGGACGCCGACGCGCTGCCGCAGACCATCGAGGTCGTGCGCACCCGGGCCGAGGCCATGGGCATCGAGGTCGTCGTCGCCGACGTCTCCGCCGGTCTGCCCGACGGCCTGGAGCAGGTCTGCGGCGTGCTGGTGCAGTACCCCGCTGCCTCCGGCGAGGTCCGCGACCCGCGCCCGGCGATCGAGGCCGCGCACGAGCGCGGGGGACTGGCCGTGCTGGCCTGCGACCTGCTGGCGCTCACGGTCCTCGAGTCGCCCGGCACGCTGGGCGCCGACGTCGCCGTCGGCTCCTCGCAGCGCTTCGGCGTCCCGCTCTTCCACGGCGGCCCGCACGCCGGGTTCATGTCGGTGTCCGAGGGCCTGGAGCGGCACCTGCCCGGCCGCCTGGTCGGCGTCTCGATCGACGCCGAGGGCCGCCCGGCGTACCGGCTGGCGCTGCAAACCCGCGAGCAGCACATCCGCCGCGACAAGGCGACCTCCAACATCTGCACCGCGCAGGTGCTGCTCGCCGTCGTCGCCGGGATGTACGCCGTCCACCACGGTCCCGACGGGCTGCGCGCCATCGCGCAGCGGACCCACGGGCTCGCGGCGCGGGCGGCCGCCGCGCTGCGCTCGGCCGGGCTGGAGGTGCCCACCGGCGCCTTCTTCGACACCATCCGGGTCTCGGTGCCCGGGCGCGCCGACGAGGTCGTGGCCGCGGCCCGCCAGCAGGGGCTGCAGGTGCTGCGCGTCGACGCCGACACCGTGGGGCTGTCCTTCTCCGAGGTGAGCACCGAGGAGACGCTGGCCGCGGTGCTGAGCGCGTTCGGGGTCACGGACCCGGCGGCGTGCGCCGACGACGCGGCCGACGCGCTGCCGGCCGCCCTGGCTCGGACCACCGACTACCTGACCCACGAGACCTTCCACTCCTACCGCTCCGAGACCCAGATGCTGCGCTACCTGCGCCGGCTCTCCGGGCGCGACTACGCGCTGGACCGCGGGATGATCCCGCTGGGCTCGTGCACGATGAAGCTCAACGCCACCGTGGAGATGGAGCCGGTGAGCCTGCCGGGCTTCGCCGACCTGCACCCCTTCGTCCCGGCCGAGGACGCGGAGGGCTACCACGAGCTGGTCTCGACCCTGGAGGCCTGGCTGGCCGAGGTCACCGGCTACGACCGGGTCTCGATCCAGCCCAACGCCGGCTCTCAGGGCGAGCTCGCCGGGCTGCTGGCGATCCGCGGCTACCACCGCGGCAACGGCGACACCCAGCGCGACGTGTGTCTGATCCCCGGCTCCGCGCACGGCACCAACGCCGCCTCGGCGGTCATGGCCGGGATGCGCGTCGTGGTGGTGAGGTCCAACGAGGACGGCTCCGTCGACCTCGACGACCTGCGCACCCGCTGCGAGGAGCACGCGGACACCCTCGCCGCGATCATGGTGACCTACCCCTCGACCCACGGCGCCTACGAGGAGGGGATCACCGAGCTCTGCAAGATCGTGCACGACCACGGCGGCCAGGTCTACGTCGACGGAGCCAACCTCAACGCGCTCGTCGGGTGGGCCCGTCCCGGTGAGTTCGGCGGGGACGTCTCGCACCTCAACCTGCACAAGACCTTCTGCATCCCGCACGGCGGCGGCGGCCCCGGCGTCGGTCCGGTGGCGGTGCGCGAGCACCTCTCGGCGTACCTGCCGACGCACGGCATGCACCCGGACCCGGCGAGGCGCGAGGGCATCGGCCCGATCTCGGCGGCGCCGTACGGCTCGGCCGGCATCCTGCCGATCTCCTGGGCCTACGTGCGGCTGATGGGGGCCGAGGGGCTGATCCGCGCCACCGCGACGGCGGTGCTGGCCGCCAACTACGTCGCGGCGCGGCTCGGTGAGCACTTCCCGGTGCTCTACCGCGGGCACAACGGCCTGGTCGCGCACGAGTGCATCCTCGACGTCCGCGAGATCACCAAGGACACTGGCGTCACCGTCGACGACGTGGCCAAGCGGCTGGTCGACTACGGCTTCCACGCCCCGACCATGTCCTTCCCGGTGGCCGGCACGCTCATGGTGGAGCCGACCGAGTCCGAGGACCTGGCCGAGATCGACCGGTTCTGCGACGCGATGATCGCGATCAAGGGCGAGATCGACCGGGTGGCAGCGGGGGAGTGGACCCCGGAGGACTCACCGCTGCGGCGCGCCCCCCACACCTCGCGTGCGCTCGTGGGCGAGTGGGACCGGCCCTACTCCCGCGAGCTGGGCGTCTTCCCCACCGGCATCGACCCGGACAAGTACTGGCCGCCGGTCGCCCGGATCGACCAGGCCTACGGCGACCGCAACCTGCAGTGCTCGTGCCCGCCGCTGGAGGCGTTCGCGGAGTAGGCCACGACGCGGGAAGGGCCCGTCCCCACGATCGTGGGGACGGGCCCTTCCTGCGTACTGCCGCTGCTGCTCGGCCGATCAGGCGATCGGCGTCTTGGTGACCGTGAGGTCGTAGCGGAACGCGTTGTCGCAGTCGAGGTCGGCGTTGCGCTTCTTCCAGGTGAGGACGAGGTCGGCCGCGAGCGGCTTGTGCACGCCGTCGACGACGATGTGCTGGCCGGCGTCCTCGCGTTCCTCGTGGACCTCGACGGGCTCGCCGTCGCGGACGACCCGGCCGGCGAGGACGACCCGCTTGCCGTCCATCCGGCCCTCCTGCTGGAGCTCGCCTCGCCGGACCATCCGGCCCTCGGGGTCGGTGATCCAGAAGGACTCTGCGTCCTCGGCGCCGACGGCGACGACGAGCTCGTTGCCGTAGGTGCGGTTCTCGTAGACCGAGACCATGGCCGGCTGGCCCTTCCAGGTGCCGGCGCACTCGATGAGCACGCCCTTCTCCTGCGTGGTCTCGCTGGTGGGCTCGGTGGGCTCGCTGGTGGGCGTACCGGTCGGCGTCGGGGTCGGGTCGCCCGGCTCCGAGGCGGTCGCCGTCGCCCCGGTGGGCAGGGCCAGGGCGAGCGCGGTCACCGCGGTGGCGGTCAGACCGAGGATCGCGCCGAGGGTGCCCCGAGTGCGGCGGATGGTGGTGCTGCTGGACATGGTGGGTCTCTCCCGTGCTGGCGGTGCCGGGATCGCCGGCGCCTGGTGTGCTGTCACGGGGGATACGCCCCACCCCGGGGTCCGGTTGCACGGCCCCGACGTGGTCTGGACCAGCGGGTGAGGGCGGGGCTACTGCGCCTGCGAGACGCTGGACATGTTGAAGTCCGGCACCCGCAGCGCGGGGGTGGCGGTGCGGTTGAAGTAGTCGTCGCCCCACTCGCGGCTGAAGCTCGGCACGGTCGCACTCGCGTGGCTGAAGCGGCGCAGCAGGTCCACCGGGCTCTCGTTCCACCGGAAGTTGTTGACCAGCCCGGTGATCTCGCCGCCCTCGACGAGGTACACCCCGTCGCGGGTCAGGCCGGTCAGCAGCAGGGACTGTGGGTCGACCTCGCGGATGTACCACAGGCAGGTCACCAGCAGCCCGCGCTCGGTGCCGCGTACGAGGTCCATCACGTCCCCGGAGCCGCCGTCGACCTCGAGCACCAGGTTGTCGACGTACGGCGTCAGCGGCTGGCCGGTCATCGCGGCGGTCTGCCGGGTCTGGATCAACGAGGTCAGCTCGCCGTCGCGGATCCAGTCGGTCGGGCCGAGCTCGAGACCGTTGTCGAAGACCGACCGCTCGTCGTCCGAGGAGCCGGTCACCGCGAAGGGCAGGCACTCCAGGCCGGGGTACGCCGGGTCGGAGTGCAGTCGCACGCCGGGCGCGGCGATCCGCTCGCCGATCCGGGTGCCGCCGCCGCGTCGGGAGTAGACCGACTGGCCCTCGTGGGCGGCACGGGCGCCGGCGTACCAGTAGGCGTCGATCATCAGGTCGGCCACCGAGGTGGGCGGCAGGATCGTGTCGTAGCGCCCGGCCGGCAGGTCCACGCGGCGCGCGCCCCACCCGAGCCGCTGCTCGAGCTCGGCCTCGAGGGCCAGCGCGTCGACGTCGGCGAAGTCGCGGGTCGCGCCGCCGACCCAGGCGGACTGGGTCAGCGCGGCGTCCTTGCCGGTGCAGGCGTAGTGCCCTGTCGGCTGGACGTGGCGCAGCCGCAGCCCGGTGGTCGAGCCGAGGTAGGTGGTGCTGACCCGGTGCTCGACGAACCCGTAGAGCACCCGTCCGGCCGCACCGGCGCGGCCGAAGGCCTCACCCAGGGCCGGCGCGAAGGTGTCGAAGACGTGGATGTCGGTGGCGGCCGGCGGCTCGTCCCAGTCGGGGCTGACCCGATCGCGGACGAGGTCGGCCGCGTCCTCGGCGGGGGAGCCGGCCCGGGCTGCGGCGTCCGCGGCGCGGACCAGCTCGGTCACCTGGGCCTGCGTGGCCGCGCTGCCGGAGACCGTGCCGACGCTGGTGCCCTCCGGTCCGCGCACGAAGCTGATGACCGAGACGTCGACGCCGTGCATGACGCCGTTGGTGGTGAGGGTGTTGTTGGCCCAGCGCAGGTTGGCGTCGGTGCCGTTGGTGACCACGACCATGCAGTCGTCGGCGGTCGTGGCGTGCAGGCCCTGCTCGACCAGGCTCTGGGGGGAGATGGTCACTGGCCGCCCTCCTGGGTGGTGTTGAGGATGCGCACGCCGCGGAAGAGCGCGGTGGGGCAGCCGTGGCTGACCGCCGCGACCTGGCCGGGCTGGGCCTTGCCGCAGTTGAAGGCACCACCCAGCTCCCAGGTCTGCGGGCCGCCGACGGCCTCCATCGAGCCCCAGAAGTCGGTCGTGGTCGCCTGGTAGGCGACGTCGCGGACCTGGCCGGCGAGCTCGCCGTCGCGGATGGCGTAGAAGCGCTGCCCGGTGAACTGGAAGTTGAAGCGCTGCATGTCGATCGACCACGACTTGTCGCCGACGACGTACAGCCCGCGCTCGACGCGGCCGATCAGCTCCTCGGTGCTGGGCCCGTCTGGGGCCGGCTGCAGGGAGACGTTGGCCATCCGCTGGATGGGGATGTGGCCGGAGGAGTCGGCGTAGGCGCAGCCGTTGGAGCGTCCCTCGGGGTGCTCGGGCCCGGCCAGCTCGGGCTTCATCGCGCCCATCGGCCGGTCGAGCTGGTAGCCCACGAGCACGCCGTCCTTGACGATGTCCCACGCCTGGGTCTGCACGCCCTCGTCGTCGTACCCGACCGTGGCCAGGCCGTGCTCCACGGTGCGGTCGCCGGTCACGTTCATGACGGGCGAGCCGTACTGCAGGGTGCCGAGCTTGTCGTAGGTCGCGAAGGATGTCCCGGCGTAGTTGGCCTCGTAGCCCAGGGCACGGTCCAGCTCGGTGGCGTGGCCGATCGACTCGTGGATGGTCAACCACAGGTTGGAGGGGTGGATGACCAGGTCGTAGGTGCCGGCCTCGACGCTGGGTGCCTTGAGCTTCTCCGCGAGCAGCTCGGGCACCTCCTCGATCTCGGCGTCCCAATCCCAGGCGCCGTCGGCGGCACTGCCCGCGACGTACTCCCACCCGCGTCCGACCGGCGGCGCGATCGAGGCCATCGAGTCGAAGGTGTCGGCGCCGGTGCCCATCGCCTCGAAGCCGGGCTGCATCCGCACCCGCTGCTGCGTGGTGCGGGTGCCGGCGGTGTCGGCGTAGTACTTGTTCTCCTGTACCGCCATCACGAACGCGGTCGCGTGGTCGACGGCCGCGCCTGTGCGCAGCCGCTCGGTCCAGCCCGTGAGGACGGCGGCCTTCTCGGCGGTCGGGACGTCGAAGGGGTTCACCGCGTAGGAGGACACCCAGGTGACGTCGTCGTACGTCGGCTCGGGGGCGATCCGCACGGGCGTGGTCGTCATCGCGGCGGCGACCTCGGCGACCGAGACAGCGGCCTCGGCGACCCGGCGGGCCTCCTCGGGGGTCAGCACCACGCCGGAGGCGAAGCCCCAGGCGCCGCGGTGCACCACGCGCACGGCGAACCCGAGGTCCTCGACGTCGCTGGCGGACTGCAGCACCCCGTCGCGGGCCCGCAGGTGCTGGGAGCGCACCCGCTCGAAGCGGAAGTCGGCATGGGTCACGCCCAGCTCCACGGCCCGGGCGAGGGATACCTCGCCGAGGTGGCGGAACGGGAGCGCGAGGAACGAGGGATCGACCTCGGGTCGGCTCATGGGCGGCAACCTACACGCGGGACCGGGCCGGGTTCACGTGCCGTGGCGCAGGACGACCGTCGAGCCGGAGCGGCCCTTGGCGACGTGCAGCTGGACCGGGATGCGGTCGCGCATGTCGGCGACGTGGCTGACGACGCCGACGACCCGGCCGCCCTCGCGCAGGGAGTCGAGGGTGTCCATGACGTCCTCGAGGGTGTCGGCATCCAGGGAGCCGAAGCCCTCGTCGACGAAGAGGGTGTCCAGCTCGGCGCCGCCGGCCTCCTGGCTGATGACGTCGGCCAGGCCCAGCGCCAGGGCCAGGGAGACCACGAAGGTCTCGCCGCCCGAGAGCGTGACCGGGTCGCGGCTCTCCCCGGACCAGTCGTCGCGCACCCGCAGGCTCAGCCCGCCGCGGGTCTCGCCGGCGCCGCGGCGCCCGGTGTGCTCCAGGGCGTAGCGTCGGTCGGTCATGCCGGCGAGCCGCTCGTTGGCGGCGGCCACCACCTGCGAGAGGCGCCAGGCCAGGACGTACGCCGACAGGCGCATCTGCAGGCTGTTGTCGGCCGAGCGACCCTCGACGAAAGCAGCCAGCTGCGAGACCAGCGCGAGCTGCTCGCGGACCGGTTGCCAGGCCGCCAGGGTGCGCTCGAGGTCGACCAGCAGCGCGGTGAGGCGGCCGCAGCGCTCGGTCAGCCCGGCCGCGGCGGCGCGGGTGCGACCCAGCCCGGCGAGCGCCTCGGCGTGGGCGCGCTCCAGGGCGGGAAGATCGGCAGGCGCCTCCTGGTCGGGGTCGCCGGGCTGCTGGTCCCCGCGGTCATCGCCGGCCAGCACCTCGGTGACGGCCGCCACCCGGGTGCGGTGGTGCTGCGCGGACTCCTCGAGGCGGGCGAGGTCGGGCTCGGGCAGCGCGGCGGCGAGCGCGTCCTCGACGGTGGCGATGTCGGCCCGCGCCAGGACGTCCTGCACGTGGGCCTCGGCCTCGGTGAGGGCACGGTCCGCGGCGGCGCGCGCCACCAGCACGGCGCTGAGGTCGCGCACGGCGCGCTGGCGCTCGGCCAGGGCCGCCTCGAGCGCGGCCAGGTCGGGCCGGCCCTCGGCGTACGACGCCTCGCGGTCGCTGTCCTGCGCGGTGCCGACGGACCCGGTCTGGGTCTCGACGGCCAGCAGCAGGTCGAGGAGGTCGGGCTCGTCCGCGTGGGGGTCGTCGTCGGTCGGATCGGCCTCTCGTCCGGCCTCCGGCTCCGCGCCCTCGGGGACGGACCCGTCGGCGGCCAGCGCGCGCAGCGCGACGAGGGCGGCCTCGCGCAGGTCGGACTCGGCCCGCTCCACCTCGCCGACGGCGGCACGGTGCTGCTCCCGGGCCTCGGCGAGCGCGAGCCGGGCGTGCTCGAGGGCCTGGCCGTGCGCGGCCAGCTGCTGCTCGAGGCGCTCGAGCGCCTCGGCGGCGGCAGGAAGCGCGTCGCGTGCGTGAGTGGCCTCCGCGACCAGCGCGTCGAGGGTGAGCAGCTCCTCGGCTGCCGCGGCGGGGTCGAGGCCGTCGGCCCGCTCCAGCAGCAGGATGCGCCGGACCTCGAGGTCGCGCACGTCCATGGCCCGCAGGTGCTCGGCGGCCTTGTCGTCGTCGAGGCGGCGCTGGGCCTCGCGCTCGCCGGCGGCGTCGGGGTCGCCCGGGGCAGCCTCGGCCTTGGCGGGATGCTCCGCCGATCCGCAGACGGGGCAGCAGGCACCGACGGCCAGGGCGCCGGCCAGCTCGGCGGCCATCGACTCGATGCGCGCCTCGCGGACCGTGAGCAGCTGCTCGTGCGAGGAGGCGGCGCGCTCCCTTGCCTCCAGGTGGGCCAGCCGCGCCACCTCCAGGTCGCGCTCGACCCGCAGCACCTCGAGCGCCGCGTCGCGTCGCTCGACCAGTGCTGCCCGAGCGGTCTCGTGGACCGGGAGGGTCGACGCGGTGGTGCGCAGGGCGGTGAGCTCGTCTCGAGCCGCGACGATCCGGCCGGGCAGGACCGCGCCGGTGGACTCGCAGTCGGCGAGCCGTTCCTCGGCAGCGGCGCACGCCGCGCCCAGCTGCGGCAGCCGGGCCTCGGTGCGCTGCAGCAGCACCAGCCTCGGGAGCGACGCGCGCACGGACCCCAGCGCCTCGCCGAGCGCGTCCTCGAGCCGGGCCAGGACGGCGGTCGCGTCGGGTGGTCGGTCGGCGTCGGGCACCGCCAGCCCGTGCAAGGACGGCAGGGGCGCGAGCGGCCCGTCGAGCAAGGCGGTCGCGCGGCGGGCCAGCCGGTCGACCTCGTGGCGGGCCTGGTCGCGCCGAGCTGCCGCGACCCCGACGGGGGAAGCACGACGCGCGGCGTCGAGCGCGGCGACCTCGCGGGCGTGCTCCTCGGCGCGCTCCTGGAGGCGAGCGTGCTCTGCCGCGGCGGCCGCACGGCGACGTCGCCGCTCGTCGGCGGCCCGGGCCTCGGCGAGACGCTCGCGGGACTGCTCCTCCTCGTGGGCTGCGGAGGCGACCTGCTCGGTGGTGCTGGAGAGCGCGGCCGCCACGTCGGTGCGGGCGGCAGCGGCCCAGGGGAGGAGCCCCTCGGCCCAGCCCTGGGGGTCTGGGGCTGGCAGGCCCGCGGTCTCGCTCACCCGGCTGGCGAGGTCGGCCAGCCGCTCCTCGACCTGCGCGGACTCCTGGCGCAGCGCACGGCGACGCTCCTTCAGCCAGGCCTCGACGTCCTCGAAGCGGCCGGTGCGGAAGAGCTGCTGCAGCAGCGCGTGCCGCTCCTCGGAGCGGGCGCGCAGGAACGCCTGGAACTGACCCTGCGGGAGCATCGCGACCTGGGTGAACTGGGTGCGGGTCATGCCCAGCAGGTCGCTGACGAGCTGGCCGGTCTCGTCGAGCCGGGTCGAGAGGGTGCGCCACTCGGGCTGCTCGGGCGGGCCGCTCCGCTCCGAGACCACCACCGAGGCCTGCTCGGTGGTCCAGCCGGTGCCCTTCTTCTTGGGGCGCTCCCACGAGGGGGAGCGGACCAGCCGCAGCCGGCGGCCGCCGACGCTCAGCTCCAGCTCGACGCGAGGAGGTACGCCGGGGGCGGCGTGGTCCGACCGCAGGCTCTTGGCCTTGCCCCGGTCGCCGGGCACATCGCCGTACAACGCGAAGCAGACCGCGTCGAGGATGCTCGTCTTGCCGGCACCGGTGGCACCGGTGAGCAGGAAGAGCCCGCCCTCGGAGAGCCGGTCGAGGTCGACCTCGACCGTGCCGGCGAAGGGGCCGAAGGCGGTCACCTCGAGGCGGTGCAGCCTCATCCGGCCTCGACCCGGCGCTCGGCGGCGAGGTCGTCGTCCTCGCAGCAGCTGTCGACGGCCTCGCGCAGCAGGGCGGTCTCGGCCTCCGAGGGGCCGCGCCCGCGCAGGGTCGTGACGAAGTCCGTGACCACGTCGAGGTCCGTGCGCCCCGTCGTGCGGGCAGCGGGCAGACCGCCGACCACCGGCAGCGCGGCCTCGAAGGCCAGCACGAGCGTGTGCGGGAAGCGCCGGCGCAGCCGCTCCATCGCCTGCGAGGGACGCTCGGTGTCGGTGAGGGTGACCTGGATCCAGGAGTCCTCGTGCTCGGTGTGCCGGGGGTCGGCGAGCAGCTCCTCGAGGGTGCCGCGCAGCCGGGCGAGCCGACGCGGGACCGGGGCCTCGACCAGCTCGGCGT
Organism: Nocardioides sp.; assembly: GCF_030149505.1. Lineage (GTDB taxonomy): Bacteria > Actinomycetota > Actinomycetes > Propionibacteriales > Nocardioidaceae > Nocardioides. The sequence goes on along the minus strand of NZ_JASBRN010000044.1, from coordinate 18,823 downwards.
GCACCTGGCCGGTGGCGTCGAGGTCGACCAGCCAGGAGCCCTTGAGGTGGTCGGTCTCGGAGAAGGAGTAGGCCAGGGGCGAGCCGGAGTAGCGCACGTGGTCGGCGAGTACGTGGCGACCGTGGAGGTGGCCGAGCGCGACGTAGTCGATGCCGTCGAAGGTGGGCAAGGGGACCAGGGAGACGCCGCCGACGGAGATGTCGCGCTCGGAGTCGCTGGCCATCTCCCGCTGCTCCTCGGGGCGGCCGGTGCCTCCGACGAACGCGTGCGCCAGCACCACCGAGCGGGTGCCGGGCCGTCCGGCCAGGTCGGCGCGCACCCGGCGCATCGCCTCGCCCAGCGCCGCCTCGTGGGATCGCTCGGCCAGGCCCCAGGGCTCGCGGACCGCCTCGGGGTCGAGGTAGGGCAGGCCGTGGACGGCCACCGGGCCGTGCTCGTCCTCGAGCAGGACGGGGGTGCCGACGCCCGCGGGGTCGGTGCGCAGGTGGACGCCGGCCGCGTCGATGAGCCGGGAGCTGAAACCGAGCCGGCGCGCGGAGTCGTGGTTGCCGCTGGTGAGGACCACCCGGGCGCGGGACGCGGCGAGCCGCGAGAGCGCCTCGTCGGCCAGCGCCACGGCGTCGACCGGCGGCAGGGCGCGGTCGTAGACGTCGCCCGCGACCAGCACGACGTCGATCCGCTCGGACTCCACGACCTCCAGCAGGTGGTCGACGAAGCTCGCCTGGTGCGCCAGCATCCCCTCGCGGTGGAAGGACCGGCCCAGGTGCCAGTCGGAGGTGTGCAGCAGGCGCATGGGACGACCGTAGGAGGGGGCGCCGACAACGGGGTGGACCCACGCCGACCACCCCCCGGGCAGGATGTCGGGGTGCGAGTGGACGAGCCCGTGGTCGTGGTCGGTGCCGGGATCTCGGGGGTCGCGTGCGCGCGGGTCCTCGTCGGGGCCGGGGTGCCGGTGGAGCTGGTCGACCGCGGTCGTCGGCCGGGTGGCCGGATGGCCTCGCGCCGCCACGAGGGCCGCCCCGCCGACATCGGGGCCTCCTACTTCACCGTCTCCGACCCCGCGTTCGAGGAGGTCGTGCGCCGCTGGGAGGCGGCCGACCTGACCCGCCCCTGGACCGACACCTTCGGGGTCGTCTCCGCCGCGGGGGAGCGGTCCATGACCACCGGCCCCGTGCGCTGGGGGACCACCGGTGGCATCCGCTCGCTGGTGGAGGCCCTCGCCGTGGACCTGCCCATCACCCACGCCCACGAGGTCGCCGAGGGCGCGGTGTCGCTGCGCGACGGCACGCCCACCGTGGAGGGCCGCCCCGCCCGCGCCGTCGTCCTCGCCATGCCGGACCCGCAGGCGGTGCGGCTGGTCGACCCCGCGGCGCACCCGGACGCGGTGGCGGGGCTGACGACGGCGTACGAGGCCGTGCTGGCGCTCACCGCCGTCTGGGACGAGCGGTGCTGGGAGGAGCTGCCCGACGGGCTGTTCGTCAACGACGACCCGGTGCTGTCGTGGATCGCCGACGACGGGCGGCGGCGCTGCGACGGGGGACCGGTGCTCGTCGCGCACTCGACCGACGCCCATGCCCGCCCGCACCTCGCCGACCCGCCGGCCGGCGGCCCGGAGATGCTCGCCGCCCTGCAGCGGTACGCCGGGATCGACCGCGACCCCGTCCACAGCGCGGTCCACCGCTGGACCTTCGCCAAGCCCGCGCACGGTCGCCCGGAGACCTACCTGCTCACCGACACCGGCGTGGGTGCCTGCGGCGACTCGTGGTCGGAGAAGCCGCGGGTCGAGGGCGCCTGGCTCTCGGGCACCGCGCTCGGGCAGGAGCTGGTCCGCCGGTTCGGCTGAGTCCGACCTCACGCCTCGCCCCGTTCCGCTGCGCGCGCCCGGTCACTAGCGTCCTGCCGTGACCCGCACCTGGACCCGCGCCGACCTCACCTTCGCCTCCGGCGACGGCAGCTGCGCCGCCTGGCTCTACACGCCCGAGGGCGTCACCCGCGACGCACCCGGTCCCGTCGTCGTGATGGCGCACGGGTTGGGTGGCCTGCGTACCGAGCGGCTCGACGCCTTCGCCGAGCGGTTCGCGGCCGCCGGCTACTCCTGCCTGGTCTTCGACTACCGCACCTTCGGCGCCAGCCCGGGGGAGCCGCGCGAGCTGCTCGACATCGCCCGCCAGCGCGAGGACTGGCGCGCTGCGGTCGCCGTCGCCCGCACGCTGCCGACCGTGGACCCCGCCCGGGTCGTGGTGTGGGGCACCTCCTTCAGCGGTGGGCACGTGCTGGTCACCGCCGCCGAGGATCCTCGGATCGCCGCCGCGGTCTCGCAGTGCCCGTTCACCGACGGCCTCGCCTCGGCGCTGGCGATGGACCCGCTCACCTCCGTCCGCGTGACCGCCCTCGGGCTGGCGGACCTCGCCGCGACCGCTCTCGGACGTGGCCCTGTCCGGGTCCCGAACTACGGCCGGCCGGGCTCCGTCGCCCTCATGACCGCCCCCGATGCCGCCCCCGGTTTCGAGGCGCTCATGCCCGACGCCGCCGCCGGGCCGAAGCGGGTGCCGGCCCGCATCGCCCTGCAGGTCCCGCTGGCCTTCCCCGGCCGCCGGGCCAAGGACGTGCGCTGCCCCCTGCACGTCGTCGTCTGCGAGCGCGACACCGTGGCTCCGGCCAAGCAGACCCGCCGCCACGTCGAGCGCGCCCCGCACGCGGAGGTGCTCTCCTACGACACCGGCCACTTCGACATCTACGTCGGCGAGTGGTTCGAGCGCAACGTCACCGACCAGCTGGCATTCCTGCAGCGCCACGTACCGATCGGCTGAGACGTGTCGCCGGCGCTCGGAGCCAGACGGTCACACCGAGCACGCCGCCTCACACCTCACGCCCGGCAGCAGCTCGACTCGCACGCGACGGGACCGCCGTGACCGCCTGGGCACGACGGGCCGACCAGCCGGACCGCGCCTCGCTCGACCAGCCGTCGGGGCGTTGCCGCGCCGCTGGTCCTCGTGCCGAAAGTGCATCTCCGGCTGCGGCCGAGCGCGGGAATCGAGGTGCGTCCGCGTGACCCTCCGGGTCAGGATGCCGTGGTGACCGACTGGGCGCCGCCACCGACTCCCGCATGGGTCCTCGACCTCATGGGAGCGGTGGAGCGTGCCTTCGAGAAGACCGGCCAAGCCACACCGACCTGGCCGGACCCGCACCCGGACCGGGAGGTCGCGGAGGAGGAGTACTCCCGGCTGACCGACCCCGACAGGTACCGCATCCTCGACGCGCGGGTCGATGCCTGGTCCGCGGTCCTCGGTGCGCGTGGGATCGCGACGCTCCAGGACCGGGGGCTCGCGTCGTGGCTGCCTGGGCGCGGTCGCGGCCGGTCCGCCGCTCCTGTCGAGCAGGTGCTGGTGCCACGCCAGGTCGGCGGGCTCGGCCTGGCCGTCGTTCGCTGGTCCACCGCACCACGGCGCTTTGGGATCGATCTGGGCCTCGTCGCGCCTGGCGACGACACGTCAGTCCTCCTCGAGTCGATCCCGGGCTGCGGCTGCGACGCCTGCGACTCCGGCTCTGCGGACCTGCTGGAGCAGCTCGACGAGTGGGTTCTCACTGTCGTGCGCGGCGGGATCCTGCACGCCCGCTCGGCGGAGGCGTCCATCAGTCGCACCTTTCACGGCTGGCAGAGCTCGGGCCGCTGCTCCGAGGCATGGCTCGACCCCGGCACGCCTGCGCCAGAGGGTGTTCGGCGGTGGGCGGGTGCACCCTGGCTGGACACCCAGGACAGCGAGCGACGCATCGCACCTGTTGGGCGGCCCTGAGCGTGCAGGACGTCGCTCCCTGCGAGCTGCACGTCCGCTCGTCAGTCGTGGGCGGGGGCGGCCGAGGTCGTGCCGGTGGAGTGAGCCCGGTCCCGATGCGGGCGACCACTCACCCCCCGACGTACGCCGCCAGGTGCTGCCCGGTGAGGGTGGAGGCGTCGGCGACGAGCTCGGCGGGGGTGCCCTCGAAGACGACCCGGCCGCCGTCGTGGCCGGCGCCGGGGCCGAGGTCGAGGATCCAGTCGGCGTGCGCCATCACGGCCTGGTGGTGCTCGATGACCACGACCGAGAGCCCGGAGTCGACGAGCCGGTCGAGCAGCCCCAGCAGGTTCTCCACGTCGGCGAGGTGGAGTCCGGTGGTGGGCTCGTCGAGGACGTAGACCTCGCCCTTCTCCGCCATCTGCACCGCCAGCTTGAGCCGCTGCCGCTCGCCGCCGGACAGGGTCGAGAGCGGCTGGCCGAGGGTGACGTAGCCCAGCCCGACGTCGGCGAGCCGGTCGAGGATCTTCACCGCCGCGGGGAGCCGCGCCTCGCCCTCGGAGAATTGCTCCCGGGCCTCGGCGACCGACATCTCGTGCACCTCGGCGATGTCCTTGCCGCCGAGGGTGTGCTCGAGCACCTCGGCGCGGAAGCGCCGGCCCTCGCACTCCTCGCAGGGTGACTCCACGGTCGCCATCACGCCGAGCTCGGTGAGGATGACGCCCGCGCCGTTGCAGGTCGAGCAGGCGCCCTCGGAGTTGGCGCTGAAGAGCCCGGGCTTCACGCCGTTGGCCTTGGCGAAGGCCTTGCGGATCGGCTCGAGCAGCCCGGTGTACGTCGCCGGGTTGCTGCGCCGCGAGCCCTTGATCGCGCCCTGGTCGACGACGACCACGCCGTCGCGGCCGGCCAGCGACCCGTGCACCAGCGAGCTCTTGCCCGAGCCCGCGACACCAGTGACCACGCACAGCACCCCCAGCGGCACGTCGACGTCGACGTCCTGCAGGTTGTGGGTGGACGCCCCGCGGACCTCCACGACCCCCGTCCGCGATCGCACCGACTCCTTGAGCCGGGCCCGGTCGTCGAGGTGCGTCCCGGTCAGCGTGCCGCTGTCGCGCAGGCCCGCGACGTCGCCCTCGTAGACCACCTCGCCGCCCTCCGACCCGGCCCGCGGGCCGAGGTCGACGACGTGGTCGGCGATCGCGATGGTCTCGGGCTTGTGCTCGACGACGAGGACGGTGTTGCCCTTGTCGCGCAGCTGCAGCAGCAGCTGGTTCATCTGCTCGATGTCGTGCGGGTGCAGGCCGATGGTCGGCTCGTCGAAGACGTAGGTGACGTCGGTCAGCGAGGACCCGAGGTGCCGGATCATCTTGGTGCGCTGCGCCTCGCCGCCCGACAGCGTCCCGCTGGGCCGGTCGAGGGAGAGGTAGCCCAGGCCGATCGCGACGAAGGAGTCGAGCGCCTCGCCGAGCACCGTCAGCAGCGGCGCGACCGACGGCTCGTCGAGCTCGCGGACCCAGCCGGCCAGGTCGCTGATCTGCATCGCGCACAGGTCGGCGATCGACCGGCCCCGGATGCGCGAGGAGCGCGCCGCCTCGGTGAGCCGGGTGCCCTCGCACTCCGGGCAGGTCTGGAAGGTCACCGCTCGCTCCACGAAGCGCCGCACGTGCGGCTGCATCGCCTCGGGGTCCTTGGTCAGCATCGACTTCTGGATCTTCGGGATGATCCCGTCGAAGGTGAGGTTGACCCCCTCGACGTTGATCTTGGTCGGCTCCGACCACAGCATCGTGTCCAGCTGCTTCTTCGTGAACTGCTTGATGGGCTTGTCCATCGGCAGGCCCATCCCGGCGAACAGCCGGCCGTACCAGCCGTCCATGGAGTAGCCCGGGACGGTCAGCGCGCCCTCCGAGAGCGACTTCTCCTCGTCGTACAACGCGGTGAGGTCGACGTCCTTGACCGAGCCGGTGCCCTCGCAGCGCGGGCACATCCCGCCGAGGTAGACCTCCTGCTTCACGACCTTCTTCTCGACCCGACCACCCTTCTCCGTGGTCATGACACCGCCGGCGCGGCGGGTCGGCACGTTGAAGGAGTACGCCGTGGGCGGACCGACGTAGGGGTCGCCGAGGCGGCTGAAGAGGATCCGCAGCATCGCGTGCGCGTCGGTCGCGGTGCCGACCGTGGAGCGGGGGTTGGCCCCCATCCGCTCCTGGTCGACGATGATCGCCGTCGTCAGCCCCTCCAGGACGTCGACGTCGGGCCGCGCCAGGCTCGGCATGAACCCCTGCACGAAGCTGCTGTAGGTCTCGTTGATGAGCCGCTGGCTCTCGGCGGCGACCGTGCCGAAGACCAGCGAGCTCTTGCCCGATCCCGACACCCCGGTGAACACCGTCAGCCGGCGCTTCGGGATCTCGATGCTGACGTCCTTGAGGTTGTTCTCACGGGCGCCGACGACCCGGATCAGGTCGTGGCCGTCGGCCGGGTGGGTGCTCACGGTGTCTCCTTGGGACGCAGGCGGGGGCGCGGGCTGATCCTGGCACGCAGCGCGGACGTGCGCTGGGAGGGCCGACGGGACCGACCGGACCCAGCTGCCGAACTCATCGCTGTGGCACGGCCGGCCCCGGGTCGAGCAGCGCGTTCATCCCCACGGGTGGGATGAGCGACGGCCGGTCCGGGCACGGTCCCGGGACCGGGCCAGCACCGACGCGGCCCGGGGGAGGGAGTCAACCGTGTTGCAGAGCATCGTCTCCAGGTTCGTCGGAGGCCGTCGAGGTGCGGCCCCGGCCGCCCGCTCGACCAGGCCGGCTGGCGGCACCGCCACCGACGCGGCCATCGGTCGCGGCGTGCGGGGTCTGCTGGGCAGGTTCACCCGCCGCTGAGGGGTGGCGCGGTACGCCGGCCGGCTCCACGTGGGGGGTGGGTCAGCCGGCGTACCGCACGACCCGGTCGGGCCGGGTGAACGCCCACAGCGCGAGCCCGTGCTCGGCGGCCAGGCGCACCGACAGCGAGGTCGGTGCGCCGACGGCCACGAGCGAGCCGGTGCCCGCGGCGACCGCCTTCTGCACCAGCTCGAAGCCGGCGCGGCCGGAGACGACGAGACAGGCTTCGGCGGGCGAGAGCCCGGCGAGGACCCGGGCCCCGGTCACCTTGTCGACGGCGTTGTGCCGGCCGACGTCCTCGCGCACCACGAGCACCTCGCCGTCGGCGGTGCACAGGGCGGCGGCGTGGGAGCCGCCGGTGCGGTCGAAGACCGCCTGGGCGGCCCGCAGCCGGTCCGGCAGCGACCGCACCACGTCGGCGGCCGGGAGCGGTCCGGTCCAGCCGCCGGGGGCAGCCACCGAGAGCGCGTCGGCGAGGCTGTCGGCGCCGCAGACCCCGCACGCCGACGACCCGGCCGAGGAGGCCTCGTGCCGGTGCGCGAGGTCGCGCAGCGGGGGAGCGGCCAGCGTCACCGTGACGGTGTTGTAGGCCTGCTCCTCGGTGAGGTCGGCGTCGGTGCAGTAGGCCACGCCCGCGACTGCGCCGGGGGTGTCGTCGACCAGGCCCTCGTGGCGCACCCAGCCCGCGGCCAGCTCGAAGTCGTGGCCGGGGGTGCGCATGGTGACCCAGGCGCGCCGGGGCGCGGCACCGGGCCAGGTGAGCCGCAGCTCCAGCGGCTCCTCTCCGACGAGCCGGTCCTCGCGGCGACGGGTGACCTCGTCCCCGCTGCCGTCGAGGACGTGCTCGACCACCCGTGAGCGGACGGTCGGGCCGGGGCGTCGGTTCACCCGGCGCCCCCGAGCGAGGCCCGGGCGGCGAGGGCGGGGAAGCGCGCGGCGACGGCGTTGCGCCGCTCCAGCTGGTCCACGGCGTCCACCAGGCGGCGACGTACCGGCGCGGGCAGCCGCTCGTCGGTGCGCAGCGGGGCCAGCAGTGCCATCGCCTCGTCCCCGACCATGCAGGTGGGGAAGAAGTCCTCGGCGACGTCGGCCTGCACCCACCCCGAGTGCGCGGCGGCCGCGGCCGCCAGCCCGTGGGCGTACCGCTCGACGTACGGCTCCAGGAGCGCGCGCTGGCTCTCGCGCCACATGCCGGTGCCGGCGGCCTCGAGCTCGTAGTTGGGCACCGAGACCGCGCCGGTGAAGCGTTCCAGGGCGAACTCCTTGGCCGCGACCGTCGGCATCGACGCGACCGCGCGGGTGTGCTCGACCCGGGAGACCGCGGTCGGCTCGGCGGCCAGGGCGGCGTCCAGCTCCTCGCGGTCGGTCTCGCCGAGGACGGCCAGCCGCACCCAGATCCGCCAGCGCAGCTCGAGGTCGGGCTCCAGGCCGTCGGGCAGGTCGCGGCCCAGCAGCCAACCGCGCAGCAGCGCCGGGTCGGCAGCGGTGGCGACCGCGGCCTGCACGGTGCCCAGCTGGAGGGTCGAGCCGGGCTCGTGCGCCTGCGCCGCCGACAGGGCCACCCGGTGCAGCCGCGAGGCCGCCTCGGCCGGGTCACCGGCCAGCGGCACGGCCGAGCGCAGCAGCCACGGGACGGTGTAGGTGAGGCCGGAGTCCTGGGTCTCGACCGGGAGCCAGGCCTCGGCGAGGTCGACCACCGCGTCGGGGGCCACCTCGGCGTGGTGGAAGCCGCTGCGCACGGAGTTCCACGCGCCGGCCCGCACCATCGGGTCGGTGGTGGTGGCGACCAGGCCCGGGAGCAGCGCCAGGGTCAGCTCGTCCGGCTCGCAGACCGCCCAGGTGTCCTCCCACGGGTCGATGAGCACGGCCTGGCCGGTCGGGACCTCGACGGGGGTCCGCTCGCCGGCGACCTCCACCGGGGTCTCGGACCAGTCGCCGCCCGCGGGAGCGGTCGCCAGCCGCAGCGCGTGCGAGCGGTCGGCGGGGTGCTCGGCCGGGGGAGTGCGGACCAGCTCGCCGGCGATGCGGTCCAGGCGGATGCGGTCCGGGCCCGCGGTGACCAGCCAGTCGCCGGAGAACCTCCCGAAGCCACCGGCGCCGGCCCGGGTCCAGGAGTCGAAGAGGTCGTGCATCGTGGCGTTGCCGAAGCGGTGCCGGGTCAGGTGGTCGCGCACCCCGGCCAGGAAGACGTCGTCGCCGAGCCGCGCCGCCAGCTGCTTGAGGATGCTCGAGCCCTTGGCGTAGGAGATGCCGTCGAAGTTCTGCAGTGCCGCCAGGGCGTCCTCCTCGCCGTTGCCGGCGACGGGGTGGGTGCTCGGGCGCTGGTCGGCGACCAGCCCCCACTGGCGGCGGGCGAAGGAGTTCTGCACCCACGCGTCGTCGTACTCCGTCACGTCGGCGGTGACCCGGACGCCCATGTACTCGGCGAAGGACTCGTTGAGCCACAGGTCGTCCCACCACAGCGGGGTCGTGATGTTGCCGAACCACTGGTGGGCCATCTCGTGGGCCACCGTCGTCGCCCGCTGGATCCGCACCGCCCGCGTGACCTTGCTGGTGAACACCAGCGGGTCGCGGAAGGTGACGCACCCGGGGTTCTCCATGGCCCCGGCGTTGAACTCCGGCACGAAGGCCTGGTGGTAGTCCCCGAAGGGGTAGCGGATGTCGAAGAGCCGGTGGAACTCGTCGAAGCACTGCTTGGTCATCGTGAACAGCTCGTCGGCGTCGCGCTCGAGGTCCGCGGCGATGCTCTGCCGCGCGGACAGGCCCAGCGCGATCCCGTCGTGCTCGTCGCGCACCAGGTGGTAGGGCCCCGCGACCAGGGTGACGAAGTACGTCGACAGCGGCTGGGACCGCTCCAGCTCCCACACACCCGGCTCGGGGTTGGTCCCCGGGGCGTTGCCGATGACGACCCAGTCCTCGGGTGCGCGCACGTGGAAGGTGTAGGGCGCCTTGAGGTCCGGCTGGTCGAAGCACGCGAAGATGCTGGGTGCGGCGTCCATGAAGGACATGCCGTAGACGTAGTGCCGACCGTCTGCGGGGTCGACCGAGCGGTGCAGGCCCTCACCGTCGTTGCGGAAGGGCATGACCGCGTCGACGACCAGCTCGTGCCGGCCCTCGGTCAGCGACAGGGGCAGCCGCCCGGCGCGCAGTGTGTCGACGTCGAGGGGTGCCCCGTCGAGGTGGATCGATCGCACCGCGGTCGGCTTGAGGTCCAGGAAGGTCTCGCCGGCCTGGGAGTCCAGGGTGATGCGGGTCAGCGAGCCGAAGGTCTCCTCGCTGCTCGCGAGGTCTAGGGTGACGTCGTACTCCTGCACCCGCAGGAGGGCCGCGCGCTGCTGGGCCTCGCTGCGCTGCAGGCCGCGGACGGGCGGGGTCGGGGTGGCTGGGCTGTCCTCGCTGGTGGGCACGGGCCGACCCTACGACCGCGGTGGCCACCACAGACCGGCCCACCCGGGTGGGTCGGCGCGGCCGCGGGACGGGCGCCGGAGGGCCGCAACAGGACACGGTCACGTAAAGGTCCAGACATTTCCCTCATGTCGGGCAACCAACCCGGCTCCCGGGACGTCACCATGTCGACGGACGCACTTCCGCGTCCGCACTCGAGGGAGGACACAGCGCGATGACGCGTTCGATCCAGGCACGTCGGGCTCGGGCCCTGGCTGCCACCACCGCGGCCGGGCTGGCGCTCGGCACGCTCGCCGTCGCCGGCACGACCGGCACGGCCGTCTCCGCGGAGCCGGCAGCCGACTGCGCGGCGCCGTACGACGCCAGCCTGCTGCAGCGCGGTGACGCCGTCACCGGCCTGACCGTCGACGAGGGGACCACCCCCGAGGCGTTCACCGGCGAGGTCATCGGTGTCCTCGACGACGGCATCGCCGCCGGGCTGGACATGATCATGGTCGAGCTGGACTCCGAGGCCATCCAGCGCGCCGGCGGCATCTGGCAGGGCATGTCCGGCTCGCCGGTCTACGTCGGCGACCAGCTGGTCGGCGCCGTCGCCTACGGCCTGAGCTGGGGCCCCTCGCCGATCGCCGGCGTCACGCCGTTCTCGGAGATGGACGACTACCTCGGTCGCTCCGCCCAGCGTCCCGCCGCGAAGGTCGCGGTCCCTGACAGCGCCGCCCGCGCCATCGCCCGCGAGAGCGACGTCAGCCGCTCGCAGGCCGCGCAGGGCTTCGCCCAGCTGCCGGTGCCGATGGGCGTGGCGGGCATGTCCGCCTCGCGCCTGGCCCAGGCGCAGCGCTACGCCGCCGACCAGGGCAAGGGCTACCTCGCCCCGTCGACGTTCGCCGCCGGCCGGATCGGCCGCGACACCGCGCGTGCCGCGGCGCCGGAGAGCGTGGTCGCGGGCGGCAACATGGCCGCCTCGATCTCCTACGGCGACGTCTCCTACGCCGGCGTCGGCACCGTGACCTCGGTGTGCGACGGCGAGGTCGTCGGCTTCGGCCACCCGTTCAACTTCCTGGGCGCCACGACGCTCGGCCTGCACCCGGCCGACGCGCTGTACGTGCAGCCGGACTCGCTCGGCGCGCCGTTCAAGGTCGCCAACATCGCGCCGCCGACCGGCATGATCGACAACGACCGGCTGACCGGGATCAGCGGCGCGTTCGGCACGCTGCCCGACGCCGCCACCGTCACCTCCACGGTGACCTACGGCGAGCGCTCGCGCACCGGCTCCTCCGACATCTACTTCACGCCCTTCTCCGCTGACGTGACCTTCGGCCAGCAGATCGTCAACCACGACCGCGTCATCGACGGGATCATGGCCGGCGGCGAGGACCTGTCCTGGACGATCGAGGGCACCGACGAGACCGGGGCGCCGTTCACCCTGAGCTGGGCCGACCGCTACATCTCCACCTTCGACATCACCTTCGAGGCGTCCTGGGACCTCGCCGACACCGTCTACAACCTCTCGCGGCTGCCGGACGTGTCGATCGACTCCATCACCACCGATGCCGCGGTCGACGACGACGACTCCTCGATCAAGCTGGTGGCCGTCGAGCAGCTGCGCGGCGGTGAGTGGACCAAGGTCGGGCGTCGCTACGGCATCAAGGCCGAGCGCGGCGAGCTCCTGCGGGTGCGCGCGGTCCTCAAGGCCGCCGACGAGTCGCTGAGCTACGTGCCGTTCTCCACCCGGATCGGCAAGAAGGCCCAGAGCGGCTTCCTCAACGTCATGGGCGGTGCCTCGGACTGGATCAGCATCTGGGGCGCGAAGTCCGTGGCCGAGATCCAGGAGGCCTACGCCAAGGCCGCCAGCAACGACCAGGTCGTCTTCAACCTGCGGATGAAGGGCAACGGCGGCAAGGTCATCGTCCCCAGCGAGGACCAGGCCTCGGTCGTCACCGGCCGCAAGGGCTACTTCGTCGACGTCGACGGCGGTCGCGGCGGCCCGCAGTGCCGGGGCTGCTGATCCACCGCGGCTAGCGAGCAACCACTGGTGCGGCTCTGGCACCCGGCGCGAGCCGGGGTCAGAGCCGCACGAGCATCTTGCCGGTGTTGCCGCCGGTGCCGAGGGCCAGGAACGCCTCGACGCAGCGGTCCAGCCCGTCGAAGGTCGTCTCCCGTGCGACCAGGCTGCCGTCGGCGAGCCAGCCGCCCACGGTCCGGTAGAACTCCCCGGCGGCCTCGCGGTGGTCGGAGACGATGAAGCCCTGCAGCCGCAACCGGCGCTGCACCAGCCGCACGAGGTTGCGGGGTCCGGGAGGCATCTCGGTGGCGTCGTACGTCGCGATCGCGCCGCAGGCCGCGACTCGGCCGAAGTCGGCCATGTGCTCGATGGCCGCCTCGAGCTGGTCGCCGCCGACGTTGTCGAAGTAGACGTCGATGCGACGGCCGTCCAGCGCGGTGCCGAGCTGGCGCACCAGCGAGCCGTCGCGGTAGTCGAAGGCGGCGTCGAAGCCGAGCTCCTCGGTGAGCCAGCGGACCTTCTCCGGGGAGCCGGCCGAGCCGACGACCCGCGAGGCGCCGAGCAGGCGGGCCATCTGCCCGACCAGCGAGCCGACCGCGCCGGCCGCGCCGGAGACGTGCACGACCTCGCCCTCCTGCAGGCCGCCGATGCGGGTCAGCCCGACGTACGCCGTGAGGCCGGGCATGCCCAGCACCGAGAGGTACGCCGAGGCAGGGGCGAGGCTGGTGTCGACCTTCCGCGCCTCGGCGGCATCGACCAGCGCGTGCTCACGCCAGCCGGCCATGTGGGTGACGACGTCACCGGGGGAGAGGTGGTCCACGCCGCTGGCCAGGACCTCACCGACGGCCCCGCCCTCGAGCGGGGCGTCCAGGGCGTAGGGCGCGACGTAGGACTCGGTGTCGTTCATCCGCCCGCGCATGTAGGGGTCGACCGACAGCACGGTGTTGCGCACCAGCACCTGGCCGGGCGCCGGGTCGGGGAGCTCGACCTCCACGGTGCGGAAGTCGTCGGTGGTGGGACGCCCGACGGGGCGGCGGACGAGGTGGATCTCGCGGGTGCTGGTGCTCATGCCCGCCGATCCTGCCAGCGTCCCGCCGCCCCGACCGGGTGGGAGGTCGCCCGGGTCAGCCCTGGACGCCCAGGGCGAACTCGACGCGACCGCCCTCGTCGACGGCGGCGTCGAGGACCTTGTCGTCGAGCATGGTCGCGGCGTTCTCGTCGAGGTAGACGGTCGCGCCGTCCTGCTCGAGGACCTGGTCGCCGGGCTCGGCGGTCGCGGCCGTGGTGACGTTGAGCCCCGCCTCCGGGCCGGGCTCGGCGGAGATCCGGAGCCCGGATCCCTCCGTGCCGCCCTGCTGGTCGGCGATCTCCTTGACGATGAGCGTGGCGTTCTGGGTGAGGGTGAGCATGGCTCGCCTTCCGTCTCGCGTGCGTGTGGTCAGCTGTCCACCGTGCCGGTTACGCGCGGCTCGATCAAGCCGACGGCGTGTCGTTCACCCGGTCGGGGACCCTGGCGGCGGCGGGGTGGTCGCTCTGGCACGCTGTGCCCATGGCTGAGGAGCAGGCAGGACAGCAGGGCCGCGACGAGACCCTGCGCGAGATCGACATGGTCCGGATCGGCGACAAGCGCTACAAGGCCACCAACGGTCGCGGGGGAGTGCTGCCGATCGGTGGCGGCGACGACCCGGACTTCACCCCCGTCGAGCTCCTCCTCGCCGCGCTCGCCGGCTGCGGCGCCATCGACCTGGACTACCTCACCGGCAAGCGGGCGCCCTTCGCCTCCTTCGCCGCGCACGCGGAGGGTCACAAGGTCCGCGACGAGGGCGGCCACCACCTCACCGGGCTCACCGTCACCTTCGACGTGACCTTCCCCGAGGGGGAGGGCGGCGACGCGGCCCGCGGCTCGCTCGCGCGCTCGGTGCAGCAGATCCAGGACCGGCTGTGCACCGTCGGTCGCACCGTAACCCTCGGGGACCCGGTGGAGTACCGCACCGGCGACCTGTCCGGCGCCCTCCTCGAGCCCTCCGACGACTCCGTCGCAGCCCGGCCCGCCCCGGCCTCCCGAGCGGAGCCTGCGCAGCCGTGACCGGCGCGCCCTGGACCGCCGTCCCGGCCCAGCACGGACGGCGCTTCGTCGTCACCGGGGCCACCAGCGGCATCGGCCTGCTCACCGCCCAGGTGCTCGTGCACCGCGGCGCCGAGGTCGTGCTCGCCGTGCGCAACCCGGAGAAGGGCGCGCAGGCGGCAGCCGGCATGACGGGACCCGGTCGGGCCGTCGTGGAGCGGCTCGACGTCTCGGAGCTCTCCTCGGTCGAGGCCTTCGCCGACCGGATCGGCGATGTCGACGTGCTGGTCAACAACGCAGGCATCCTCGGGGTGCCGCAGGGGACCTCCGTCGACGGGGTCGAGCTGCACCTGGCCACCAACCACCTCGGCCACCACGCCCTGGCGCTGCGGATGCTGCCGCGGATCGGCGACCGCGTCGTGGTCGTCTCGAGCAACTCCCACCACCACGGCGACCTCGACGTGACCGACCTGGACTGGTCCCGGCGCGGCTACCAGCCCTACGCGGCGTACGCCGCCTCCAAGCTCGCCAACATGCTCTTCCTGCTCGAGCTGCAGCGCCGGCTCACCGAGCAGGGCTCCTCGCTGCGCGTCACCGGCGCGCACCCCGGCACCACCGCCACCGCGATCACCTCGAGCAGCGGGCGCGGGTGGCTGAGCTGGGTCGGGTCGTGGGGGCACCACCTGGTCGGGATGCCGGTGTGGCGCGGCGCGCTGCCCACGTTGTACGCCGCCACGATGGACGTGCCGGGCAACTCCTACGTCGGTCCGGACGGCTTCAAGGAGTTCTTCGGCTGGCCGACCCTGGTGGGTCGCAGCGCCCGTGCCTCCGACCCGGACCTCGCCCGGGCCTGCTGGGACGCCTCGGTGCGACTCAGCGGGGTGGACCTCGGCCTGCGCTGACCCGCCCCGGGTCAGCTTGTGCTGACGGTCTCCAGCACCACGGGGGTCGCTGGCGGGCCGTCGGGCTGGCCGGTCGAGGTGCCGTCGGCCGCCACCTCGCGGAGCACCTTGAGGCCGGCCTTGTCGACCTGGCCGAAGACGGTGTACTCGGCCGGGAGCGGGGTGTCCTCGTAGACCATGAAGAACTGCGAGCCACCGGAGTCGGGGTAGGGCGTCTTGGCCATCGCCAGCGTGCCCGCGGGGTAGGTCTCGTCGCCGGTCAGCTCGTCGGGGATCGTGTAGCCCGGGCCGCCCGTGCCGGTCGCCGTCGGGTCGCCGCACTGGAGGACGAAGATGCCCTGCGTGGTCAGCCGGTGGCACTCGGTGCCGTCGAAGTAGCCCTGCTCGACCAGGGACACGAACGAGCCCACCGTGCACGGCGTGCGGTCGGCGTCGAGGGTCGCACCGATCTCACCGGCGCTGGTGGAGATGGTGACCTCGACCTCGCCCTCGACCTCGGGGTCCGCCGGCGGGGCCTCGATGCCCTCCACCGACGGGCTGCCGTCGGCAGGGTAGGCGCACTCGCCCTCGGCGGGCGGCTCGAAGGAGCCTGCGTCGCCGCTCTCGCTGGCCGCGGACGCAGGCGTGTCGGTCGCGGTCTCCTCGCCGTCGTCCCCGCACGCGGAGAGCGCGCCGAGGCAGACGAGGGTGGTCAGCGCGGCCACGGCGCGCGTCGTCGAGCGGGGGGAGCGGCGGGTCAGCATGGCGCCGATCGTAGACAGCCCACCTGGGAGGCCGCTGAGGACAGTCAGGAGTTGAGCCCGCGGGCCGCCACGTCCCAGGCGCGCAGCCGCCCGGCCTCCTCGACCCAGAGCACGTCGGCGAGGTTGACTGCGGCGCACACGTGGTTGGGCACGACGTCGACCTGGCTGCCCAGGCGGGGGCGGCGGCCGGGCCACTCCACGACCGCGTGGTGCTCGGCCAGCGATACGACGCGCGCCCTTGGGCGCTCGAGGATCCGCCCGTAGCCGGTGGCGTACGCCGCGCGGTCGGCGCCCAGCGCCTTCGAGCCGGCATCCAGCACGACGCGGCCGCCGGCATGGCTGACCACCGTCGCCCGGGCGGTAAGCGCGATGTCGTCGGGGTCGACCGTGCCGAGCTCCCACTGCTGGGCGTCGCCGAAGACGTAGACCCCGGGGCGCAGCTCGGTCACCCGCCCCAGGTCGCCGCTGGCCCCGGCGCTGCCCAGGCTCGCGGCCAGCGTGGGGGTCGAGCCCCCGGACACGACGCGGCAGTCCAGGCCCGCGGCCTCCACCGACTCCCGGGCCACGCGCAGGGCCGTCGCCTCCGCCGCGACCACCACGTCGGCGGCCCCGCGGGCGTAGCCGTGGCCCGGGAACGTGAAGACGCCCCGGACCGGAAGCCCGACCCGGGCGGCGGCCTTCGCCACGTGCCCGGCGTCCTTCGGGGGCACACCGGTGCGGTGGTGCCCGGAGTCCACCTCGACCAGCACCTCGATGCCCGAGCCGCCGAGGCGGCGACCGCCGTTGGCGGCGGACTCCACGGAGTCCACCCCGATCGCGACCCGGGCCTGCTCGGCGAGGTCGCGCAGCCGCTGGGCGCGGGCGTCGTCGACCCAGATCGGGTAGGCGATGAAGACGTCGGTGCAGCCGCCGCGGACGAACGCCTCGGCCTCGCCGACCGTCGCCACGGTCAGGCCGACCGCGCCGCTCGCGAGCTGGAGCCGGGCTATCTCGAGGCTCTTGTGGGTCTTGGCGTGCGGTCGCAGCGCGATCCGGGCGCTGGCCGCCTGCTCGGCGACGTGGCGCACGTTGCGGCGCAGCCGCCCGAGGTCGACGCGCAGGTGCGGCGTCTCGACGGGCATGTCCGCCACCGTAGCGGCCGGCCCGGCCCGGTCCGGCGAGGCCCTTCTAGGCGGGGTCAGGCTCGGTCGGAGGTGGCCAGCTGCGGTGCCGGTGCGACCGGGCCGCTGGTGGCAGGGGAGCGGGGGATGAGGGCCGCGATCGCCACGCCCAGGAACGCGGCCGCGGCACCGATCGCGAAGCAGGCCTGGAAGGCGCCCTCGGTCGGGACGCCGATGCCGCCCAGGTCCACGGTGCTGCTGGTGAGGACCGTGCCCATGAGGGCCGCAGCCAGGGTGGTGCCGAGCGAGCGGGAGAGTGCGTTGACCCCGACCGCCGAGCCGGCCTCGTGCGGGGGAGAGGCGTCGAGCACGAGCGCCGGCATCGCGGCGTACCCGATCCCGACCCCGACGCTGATGACGATCGAGGCGACGGCGAGCTGCCAGGCGCTGGCCGTCATCACGAGGGCCAGGAGGTAGCCAGCACCCAGGACGGCGGCGCCGATCATCAGGGTGGCCTTCGGGCCCAGGGTGCGCATGAGACGGCTGGAGACCGGCGCGAAGGCCATCATCATCAGCCCGCCCGGCGCCATCCAGAGACCGGCGGCGAGGATCGACTGACCCAGGCCGTAGCCGAGCACCTCCGGCAGCTGCAGCAGCTGGGGGACCACGACGGCCTGCGCCATCATCCCCATGCCGACCGCCACGGCCGCGACGTTGGTGAGCAGCACGGGGAGGCGGGCGGTGGCGCGCAGGTCGACGAGCGGCTCGGCGGTGCGCAGCTCCACGGCACCCCAGGCGACCAGCACGAGCAGCCCGACGACGATGAAGCCGAGGGTGCGGCCCGAGGTCCAGCCCCACTCGCTGGCCTTGGAGATTCCGACGAGGAAGAGGACGAGCCCCAGCGCCAGGCCGAGCGCGCCGCCGACGTCGAAGCGGGCGGGCGTGGTGTCGACGTCGCGGGGGACCAGCACCAGCATCGCGGCCAGCACGGCGGCGCCGAGGCCGGCGGAGACCCAGAAGAGCACGTGCCAGTCACCCACCTCGACGATCCAGGCCGACAGCGGGAGCCCGATCGCGCCCCCGACGCCCAGCGTGGCGCTCATCGCGGCGATGGCCGAGCCCGCCAGGCGCGGCGGCACGACCTGGCGCAGCAAGGCGATGCCGACGGGGATGTAGCCCATCGCCAGGCCCTGCAGTGCGCGGCCGACGAGCATGGGGGCCAGGGAGTCCGAGAGCGCGCAGACGACGGAGCCGACGACCAGCAGCACGGCGCTGGCGACGAGCACCCGCTGCTTGCCGACGATGTCGGCGAGCCGGCCCATGACCGGCATGGTCACGGCGGCCGCCAGCAGGGTGATGGTCACGACCCACGCGGTGCTGGAGGCGGTGCTGCCGAGCAGTCGGGGGAGCTCGCCCTGGATCGGGATGACCATCGTCTGGGTCAGCGAGGCCGCCAGGCCACCGGAGCACAGCGCCACCACGGCGGCCCAGGGGTGGGTCGCACGGTCGGGGGCCGGGGCGGTCGCTGAGGTCGTCACCGGGACATGAAGTCACATGATGGTTGCTAGTAGCAACTATCGGCTGCAGTGACGTGCGTCGCACGTGGTGGTCGTCGGTCCGCAGTGGCAGGGTGCCGGTCATGGGCGATGGGCAGGGTGCGCGCAGGTTCGTCGAGGAGGACCTGTCCGGAGCGCGTTTCGAGCGGTGCGACCTGACCGGCGCCGGGGTGCGGGGAGCGCCGTGGGTGGGCTCGAGGTCGACGACCCGTGGCTCGGCCGGCTGGGCGAGGTGAGGGGGCCGCCGTGGGTCGCGATCTACATTACTGGAGACCCTGCGTATCAAGGTTGGTCGTATCGCGCAGGCAAGTCCCGGCCTGCACCAGGTGAGAACCGACGGGCGCTTGCCGGCGTCGCCCGTCTGGTTTGCGTGTAGATCTCACGCGTCGCTCGCAGCGAAGGTA
>NZ_JASBRN010000042.1 GCF_030149505.1 Nocardioides sp. | reverse complement strand
ACGCCGGCCGGTCCTTCACACCCGATGCCGGCAAAACGCATGCTCATCAACCCGAAGGCGACAATGAACCTATGAGCCAGACACCGGGTGCTCAGGATCCAACCAGCCGCTGATCGCGGCGAGCCTCACCCTGACACTGAGCGGAACCTAGCGGCGATGAGCGCTCTCAGGAGCGCGACGCGCGCAGCCGGGCCTCGAGGCGGCGTACCCGCTCCTCCAGCTCGAGCACCTTCGCGATCCCGGCGATGTTGAGCCCCTCGGCCAGCAGCTCGCGGATGCGGTGGAGCACCTCGATGTCGGCCTGGGAGTAGAGCCGGGTGCCCCCATCGGTGCGGTCGGGGGTGAGCAGCCCGCGCCGCTCGTAGACGCGAAGGTTCTGGACCTCCATCCGCACCATGTCGGCCGCCACCGAGATCGCGAAGACCCCGCGCCGGCGCTCGGTCGGCCGGTCGTCGCGCGGGGCGTCACGAGGTGGGGTCACGGGGTTGATCTTCGCTGATCGATGGAATACAACAAACCTGTATCCGTTGATACAGGTACGACGGACTTACGCAGACCCCGGCGTACCACCCGTCCTGACCGATCGACCCGAAGAACCAGGAGGACCCCATGCTGCTCCGCACCACCGACCCGTTCCGCGACTTCGACCGCCTGACCCAGCAGCTGCTGGGGACCACCAACCGCCCGGCCGTCATGCCGATGGACGCCTGGCGCGAGGGCGACCGCTTCGTCATCGAGTTCGACCTGCCGGGCGTGGCCCGCGAGTCCATCGACCTCGACGTCGAGCGCAACGTCCTGACCGTCCGCGCCGAGCGCGTCGCCCGCAACGGCGACTGGGAGCGCCTGGCCTCCGAGCGTCCGACGGGCGTCTTCAGCCGCCAGCTCGTCCTCGGGGACAACCTCGACCTCGACCGGATCGAGGCGACGTACGACGCCGGCGTGCTGCGCCTGGTCGTCCCCGTCGCCGAGAAGGCCAAGCCGCGCAAGATCCAGGTGGCCGCCGCTCCCGAGCAGGAGACCGTCGCGATCGAGTCCTGACCGTCACCCGCGCCCGACCCCGAGCCCGGTCCGCCCACGCGCGGGCCGGGCTCCGGCGTACCCGGGAGCGACCGCTGGTCCGGACCACCTCAGGTGCGCGCCATCCGGGTCGATCCGGAGGATCGAACTCGGAGCACGGACTCCGGAGAGACCGTGGAGGAGAGATGGTGACGACCCTCGTGGTGGCGCTGGCCGTGTCGGCGTGGTTGTTGCTGCCCCTGCCCCTGGCCGTCGCGTGCGGACGGGCCTTCGACCTCGGTAGCCGGTCGGACGACCCGGCCGGCGGGGCCTGAGCCTCAGCCGCCCGCACGCAGCACGGCACCGCCGCGGCTCAGCCGCCGGCGAAGGGTGGCAGGAACTCCACGGTCTCCCCGGGCCGCACGACCACCTCGCCCGGATCGGCGGAGCCCACAGGCAGGTCGCCGACCAGCGCGGAGCAGACCGCGAGCACCTCGCCCAACCGCGTGCCCGGGTGCAGCGCGACCGCGCGCTCCCGCAGCTCGGTGAGCGTCAGCGGGCCCGCGGACGCGACCTCGTCGAGGTCGGTGCCGGCGGCGTGCTTGGCGCCCGCCCAGTACCGCACCGTGATGACCTGCGTCTCACTCACCTGGAGAACCTTCCATCGTGTCCGGGAGGTGTCGATAAGGTAAGCCAAGCACGCAGCTGCACCCGGCCGGAGCCCGACGACGCGTTTCGGTCCCCGCCCCCGCCCGGGAGGAGACCACCACATGAGCACCCTGCTGCTCCTGACGAGCGCCCTGCAACCCTCCGCCGAGGTCCTCCCCGGCCTCGCGCTGCTCGGCCACCAGGTCAAGATCCTGCCCGCCGAGGGCAGCGCACTGCTCGAGGCGCCCGACTCCGACCTGCTGCTCGTCGACGGTCGCCAGGACCTCGCGCACGCACGCGACCTGTGCCGCCTCATCCGTACGACGGGCACCGACGTCCCCGTCCTCCTGGTCGTCACCGAGGGCGGGCTGTCCGTGGTCACCCACGACTGGGGCATGGACGACGTCGTCCTCCACACGTGCGGCCCGGCCGAGCTCGAGGCCCGGATCAAGTTGGCCATCGGCCGGCTCGCCGCGCAGCGCGACGCCGCCGACCCGGACGCGCACCTCATCCGCTCCGGGGAGGTGCTCGTCGACGAGGCGACGTACACCGCGAAGGTCAGCGGCCGACCGCTGGACCTGACGTTCAAGGAGTTCGAGCTGCTGAAGTTCCTCGCCCAGCACCCGGGCCGGGTCTTCAGCCGCCAGCAGCTGCTCCAGGAGGTCTGGGGCTACGACTACTTCGGCGGCACCCGCACCGTGGACGTCCACGTGCGGCGCCTGCGCGCCAAGCTCGGCCCCGAGAACGAGACGCTCATCGGCACCGTGCGCAACGTGGGCTACCGGTTCGTCCTGCCCGCCAAGGAGAGCCGGGCCGCCGCGGACTCGCGGATCTCGCGGGACGAGGACGCGGTCGAGGCCTGAGCCGGCGCGTCGGGCCCCCTCGAACGAGTGCCGACCCACCGTCGAGGTGGCGCCGAGTCACGCTCGAACCAGCGCCAAGTCACCGTCGAAGAAGCGCCGAGTGAGCGGTGGTCCGGGTCGGGCCGGAGGTCCCTGGGCCGGCTGCCCGGGGGCGGGCTAGCCTCGAGCAGGTGACTCCCGAGGAGACCCGGCAGGTCCTGCACACCGCGGCGCGGGCCGAGGAGGCCGACGGCACCGCCCCGCTCGACGAGGCCACGCTCCTCGAGCTCCGCAACCGTCCCGAGGGGATCCGCGGGTGGGTGCAGCCGGAGGGTTTCGCCCTGCTCGCCGAGGACCAGGTGCACCTGTGCGTCGACCCGGAGCACCGCGGCACCGGCGTCGGGGGCGGGCTGCTCAAGGCCCTGCTGGGGGACGTCTTCCCGCCCCGACCACTCGAGGCGTGGTCGCACGCCGACCACCCGGCTGCGCGGGCGTTGGCGGCACGGCACGGGTTCGCGGCGGTCCGCGAGCTGTGGGTGATGCGCCGGCCCGCCACGCTCGAGCTCGAGCCGCTGGACGCGCCCGGCTCCGGCGTACCGGACGGTGTCGAGATCCGCGGCTTCCGTCCCGAGGACCCGGCCGAGACCGCGGAACTGCTGGCGCTCAACGCCGCCGCCTTCGCCAGCCACCCCGAGCAGGGGCAGATGGACGAGGAGGCGTTCGCGGAGCGCTGTGCGGAGTCGTGGTTCCGGCCCGAGGGCCTGCTCGTGGCCATCGACCACCGACCCGGCTCCCCCACCGAGGGCCGGATGCTCGGCTTCCACTGGACCAAGGTCGCCGAGCGCGACACCGGCGAGGTGTACGTCGTCGCCATCTCCCCCGAGTCGCAGGGACTGGGCCTCGGGCGGCTGCTGACGCTCGCCGGCCTGCACCACCTGCACGCGCGCGGGGTGCGCGAGGTGATCCTCTACGTCGAGTCCGACAACGCCGCGGCGATCCGGGTCTACCGCGACAAGCTGGGGTTCACCCACGACCCCCGGGACACGCACGTGATGTACCGCCGCTGACCCCCTCCGCCGGCCCCCTCCCTGCCAGGGACGGCCGCACTGGTCCAGACCGATCCATCCACGTCTACGAACACGTGTCACTGATGGTCTTTACTTTCGTTGCACCATCGTCCCTGGAGCAGCCCGGGGGCCTGGCCCTCTCGGGACCGATCAAGGAGCACACGCCCGCATGGTCAAGAAGCTCTGGCGCTCCGTGCGCTGCCGGATGCGGCACGGCCACGCCTGCCCGCACGTCTCCGCCTACCACCAGACCCCCCGCGAGCGGGAGCGCGCCCGCGCCCACGCCCGTCAGCTGGTCGACAGCTGACCCACGAACGACACGTCAGTCCCCATGCACACCTGACGCGTCGACGGCTCCCGGGGCGGTCCTGAGACTCCCGCCCCGGGAGCCGCCTCTCTCGAGCCGGTGGGGGTGGGCTCAGCGCTTGAGGTTGGGGCGCACGTGCAAGCCGACCTCGGGGTCGACGACGACCTCCTGGGCGGCCGGCATCCCGTCGACCTCGAGGGTCACCTCGAGCGGGACGTTGCGCTTGACCATCGCCAGGGCGATCGGGCCGAGCTCGTGGTGGCGGGCCGAGGAGCCGACGAACCCGACGGTCTTTGTGGACTCACCGGAGCCCAGGAGCAGCGGGGCGCCGCGGGCGGGGAGGCGGTTCTCGGTGCCGTCGAGGTGGAGCAGGGTCAGGCGGCGCGGGGGCCGCCCGAGGGTGTGCACCCGCGCGACGGTCTCCTGCCCGCGGTAGCAGCCCTTGTCGAGGTGCACGGCCGGCCCGACCCAGCCGACCTCGTTGGGGATCGTCCGCTCGTCGGTGTCGACCAGGTGCCGCGGCTCGCCGCGCGCGATGCGCAGCGCCTCGAAGGCCCACATCCCGCACGCGGGGCCGGCTGCGTCGGCGTACGCCGTGAGCTCGCCGCGCGGCACCAGGTCGTACGTCGGGCCGTCACTGCGCCCCCGCCAGGCGACCGCCCAGTCGTCGGTGACGTCGGCGAGCTCGACACGGGTCATGAAGACCATCCGCTGCAGGAACTCCAGCATCGACCCGGACGCGCCGGGCTCGGTGTGCGCCCAGAACGACTCCCCGTCGTCGTACCCGGTCATCGCGTGCTCGACGTGACCCTGCGGCGACAGGATCAGCGCGCTGGTCCACTCGCGGGGCCGGAGCGCGAGGAAGTGCTGGGTGGTGAGCGAGTGAAGCCAGGTCAGCCGGTCGGGTCCGCTGATCCGCACGACGTCGCGGTGCGAGAGGTCGACGAAGCCGGCTCCGGACTCCAGGGTGCGCTGCTCGGCGTTGAAGGAGCCGTAGTGCGCGGCGACCGGGGCGTCGACGCCGTCACCGGCGACCGCTCCCGGCAGGTCCAACAGCGGGCTGGCGACAGAGGAGGGCATGTCAGCCCCGCTTCAGCCGCGCCCACAGGTGCGGCTGGAGGTCCTCGCCGACCGCGCCCATGTCGTACGCGTAGAGCAGGTCGCCCTCGACGTTGCCGTAGAGCCGGTGCCCGGAGGTGACCTCCTTGGCGGTCTCGGTGTAGCCGACCCCGGCGGTGCGCAGCTCGAGCTTGCCGTCGGCGGCCTCGCCGTACCAGATCTCGGAGAAGCCGATGTTGTGCGCGAGCACCATCTCGACCTTGCCGGGCTCGGGGCAGCGCAGGAAGCCGGTCTCCTGGGCAGCGTCGCGCACCTTCTCGCCGTTCTCGTCGATCACCCAGGACCGCGCGAAGTAGTGGAAGAAGGGGCGACCGTCCTGCTGGAACACGATCTCCTGGCCGTACTGGAACGGCTCGATCGTCGGGTAGTCGCCGTGGCCGTTGCCGATCCAGCTGCCGAGCAGCCAGGCGACGGGACCACAGTTCGGGTGCAGGTTGGGGGGGAGCTCGAACGCCACCCCTCCACCGTACGCGGGCGGCGCGCCTGCCGACCTAGGGTGGGGGACGTGACCCGGACACTCGTGGTGAAGGTGACCTGCGCGGAGGACGCGCCCGAGCGGGCGAGCCAGGCGTTCACGGTGGCGGCCTCGGCCGCGGCGGCGGGCGCCCAGGTGTCGCTGTGGCTGACCGGCGAGGCGTCCTGGTGGGCGGTCCCCGGTCGCGGCGCCGACCTCGGGCTCGAGCACGCGACCCCGGTCGAGGACCTGTTGGGCGTGGTCCTCGCCACCGGCACCGTCACCCTGTGCACCCAGTGCGCCGCGCGCCGCGGGATCGGTGAGGCCGACGTGCGCGAGGGCGTGCGGGTCGCGGGGGCCGCGACCTTCGCCGAGGAGGTCCTCGCCGAGGGGGCGCAGGCGCTCGTCTACTAGCCGTTCGGGCGGGGAGGTTCGTCAAAACGCAGACCGAACGGGCCCCTGCGGCGCGCCCGCTCCGCGGGGACCGCTGGCTGGCCGACGTGTTCGGTCTGTCTTTCGACGAGCGGTTTCCGTCCCCCGCGAGAGGGCTGCACCTGAGTAGGCTGCTGCCCGCGATGACCTCCCCCGACGTGCCGCCGACCGACTCCCCCACTGGCGGGGAGGCCGGGCGTCGCTGGCTGCGCCGCAAGGACACCGGCCCCACCGTCGAGGAGCTCGAGGCCCGGGTGGCCGAGCAGACCGCTGCCGCGGAGCGGTTCGCAGCGCTGCGGGCCGCGGCCGAGAAGGCGGCCTCCGAGCAGGCCGCCGTGCGGATGATCGCCGAGGAGCGGGCCGCCGAGGCACTGCAGGGCCGCAGCGAGTCCGACGCCCGGCTGGCCGAGGCCGAGGACCGGCTCGCCGAGGCGCTGGCCGCGCGGGAGTCCGCGGAGACGGCGCTGGCCGAGGCGCTGGCCGCGCGGGAGGCGGCGGAGTCCGCGCTGACCGAGGCGTACGCCGCCCGCGAGGCCGCCGAGACCCTCGCCGTGGAGGCCCAGGAGCTCGCGGCCGAGCAGGCGCGTCGTCGCGCGGCCGCCGACACCAGCGCCGCGGCCGCGGCCAACGCCCGCGAGGCCGCCGAGGTGCTGGCCGCAGAGGCCGCCACCGCCGCCGAGGAGGCGCAGGCCGCGCGGGCGGCTGCCGAGGAGGCCGCCCGGGCCCGCACCGAGGAGGCGGAGGCTGCGCAGCAGGCGCGTACCGCTGCCGAGGAGGCGACCCGCGCCCACGCGGAGGCCGCCACCCACGCCCACTCCGACCGCGAGAACGCCGAGCACGACGCGCGCACCGCGCACGAGACCGCCACCGCCGCGCACGCCGCCCGCGAGGCGGCCGAGACCGCGGCCGCGGAGGCTGCGGACGCCCGCGCCGAGGCCGACCGGGTCGCCGCCGAGCACGCCGAGGCCCGCGCCGCCGCCGAGGAGGCCGCGGCCGCCGCGGTCGTCACCGCCACCGAGGCCCACCGCGCCCGCACCGAGGCCGAGCAGGCCGCCGCGGTCGCCGCGAACACCGCCACAGAGGCCCAGGCGGCGCGCGAAGCCGCTGAGGAGGCGGCCCGGCTGGTGGGCGAGTTCGCCGAGATGGCCCAGGCCGACCGGCGCGAGGCCGAGCAGTCCGCGACCGCCGCGGCTGAGCAGGCCGCTGCGGCCCACGCCGCCCGCGAGGCCGCCGAGCAGGCCGCTGCTGCCTCCGCCGAGGCGCGCGCGGAGGCCGACCGGGTCGCCGCCGAGCACGCCGAGGCCCGCGCCGCGGCCGAGGAGGCCGCCCGGGTGGCGGTCGAGGAGGCCCGTGCGGCCACCACCGCAGCCGAGGAGCGGGTGCAGGCGGCGCTCGCCGCAGCCGAGGAGCAGTCCCGCCTGGCTATGGAGGCGTCCGACGCCCGTGCGCTTGCCGCTGCCGAGGAGGCACGGGCCGCCACCGCTGCGGCCGAGGAGCGGGTGCAGGCTGCGCTGGCCGCCGCCGAGGAGCAGTCCCGCGCGGCCCTGGCGGCAGCGGAGGAGCAGGCCCGGACCGCCCTCGCCGAGGCGCAGGCGACCTCCGTGGCCGCCGAGGAGCGTGCCCGCGTGCTCGCCGAGGAGGCCGAGGAGCGAGCCCGTGCGGCGATGGCGGAGGCCGAGGCGGCCCGACTCGCCGCCGAGCAGGCCGTCACCGAGCAGACCCAGGTGGCGCTGGCCGCGCACACGGCTCGCAGCGAGGCCGAGGAGGCGGCGCGTGCCGCCGCCCTGCACGCCGGGGAGGCCCAGGCGCTGCGCGAGCAGGCCGAGCAGGCGGCCCGGGTCGCCGCGGAGGAGGCCGCGCAGGCGACCGCCGCCCAGGCTGCAGCCGTGGCCGAGGCCCACGCGGCCACGCTCACTGCCGAGGAGGCCCTGCGGGTCGCCCTCGAGGGCCGCACCGCCGCCGAGGCGCTCGCCGCCGAGCAGACCCGGCTCGCGGAGGAGGCCGTCGCCGCCCGGACCGCCGCCGAGCAGGCCGTCGCCGAGGCCCTGGAGGCTCGCGCCGTCGCCGAGGCCGACGCCCAGGAGCACGCCCGACTGGCTGCGGAAGCGGTCGCCGAGCGCGAGGCTGCGGAGCGTCGTACGTCGGAGGTGCTGGCGGGGCTCGCGGAGCAGGTCGCCGCCCGCGAGGCCGCCGAGGCGAAGCTGGTGGAGGCCATCACCGCCCGTGCGGACGCGGAGGAGGCCGCCAGCCAGCGCGGCATCGACCGGCAGTCGGTCGAGGCGTCCGTGCGGCACCAGGCCGAGATCGCCGAGGCCGAGATCGCCGCCCGGCTCGAGGCCGAGCGGCGCGCCACCGAGCTCGCCGTCGCCCTCGCCGAGGCGCGCGAGGAGCTGCTCGAGGGGTCGGGGAAGCACAAGCGGTTCTCGCTCGGCGCCACCACCGGCTCGATCCCCCGGATCACCGCGGAGCTGGCCTCGGAACCCCCGGCGGCTCCGTTCTCCGCCCCGGCCCCGGCGGCAGCCGCGGCCCCGGCGTCAGAGGCTGCTTCCTCCTCCACAACTGCGCCCGCGACGACCGGCCCCGTCGCGGTGGCCGCTCCCCCGCACCGGGTGCCCCTGGTCGCAGGCGGTCTGGCCGTGGTCGGCGCGCTGGCCGGCGGCGGGCTGCTCGCGGCCGGCCTGGGAGGTGCGCGCGTGGGTGGCGGGCTGCTGCTGCTCGCGCTGCTGCTGCTCTTCGTGGCCGCCCGCTCCCGGCGTACGACGGCGCACGTCACGATCGACGACCACGGCGTCGTCGACATCCGCTCCGGGGAGACCCACCACCGCTTCGACGTCTACGACACCGGCACCGACCTCGAGGTCGTGGGCGAGCCGGGGCAGCGCGGCTGGCAGGTGCGGTTCCTGCGCCGGGCTCTGCCGCCGGTGGTGGTCGATGCCTCCATGGTCGAGCCCGAGGCGTTCCTGCGGGAGCTGCGCCGGTGGCGGCCGGGGCTCTGAGGGGCATCGCGGGCTAGTCCGAACGAAAAGTCACCCTCAACTCGAGCTGAGGGTGACTTTTCGTTCGGAGTACCCCGGCCGCGCCCCGGACTCAGTGCAGCCCGGCCCGGACCGCCTCGACGACCTCGGCCACGGCAGCCGGGGCTGAGCGGCCGGCACCGGTGACGTTGAAGAACCCGTGGATGGCGTCCTCGAAGCGGCGCATCGTCACGGGCACCCCGGCCTTCTCCAGCAGCCGCGCGTAGTGCTCGCCCTCGTCGCGCAGCGGGTCGAAGCCGGCGGTGCAGAGGTAGGCGGGGGCCAGGCCCTCGGGGAGGTCGGCGTACGCCGGGGACAGGCGCGGGTCACGCAAGTCGGTGCCGGGCCCGACGTACGCCTCGTTGGCGCGGTCCATGTAGGCCTTCGAGAGGTAGAAGCCCTCGCGGAACAGGTGCAGCGACCGGTTGTCGGGGTCCTCGTCGCGGGCGCTGTCGGTGGCCGGGTAGACCAGCAGCTGCAGGCGGCAGGGCAGCCCGGTGCGCGCGGCGTGGATGGCGGTCGCGGCGGCCAGGTTGCCGCCGGCGGAGTCGCCGCCGACGCCGATCCGGTCGGGGTCGGCCCCGAGCTCGCGGGCGTGGTCGCAGGCCCAGTGGTAGGCCGCCTCCGCGTCGTCGTGCGCCGCCGGGAACGGGTGCTCCGGCGCCAGCCGGTAGTCCACCGCCAGCACCCGCACGCGCGCTCGCTCGGCCAGCACGCGGCACGGCGCGTCGTGGGTGTCGAGGTCGCCGACGTAGAAGCCGCCACCGTGGAAGAACACCAGCAGCGGCTCGCCACCGGCGCTGGAGGTCGGCACGTAGAGCCGCGCCGGCATCCCGGCCGCGGTCACGTCGCGGACCTCGCCGATCGGCTGGTCACCGCCGGCCATCCCGGCCTCGTGCCGGGTCGCGGCGCGGGCCTCCTCCAGCGGCAGGGACTCCGCGGGAGGGATCCGGGCGACCTTCTTCAGCCGCAGCAGCAGCTGGGTGTCGGTGGCCAGCTGCTGGCCGTCGAGCACGATCGGCGCACCGGCCAGGCGGCGCTGGACCGCCTCGGGCAGGCCGAGGGTGGTGACGAGGAGACGACGCTCGACGGCGTCGCGGACACGGGCGAGGGCGCTCACGTGCGGGACAGTAGCCCGCCGTCGTACGCCGTGGGCAGGGTCTCGCGGGGCGGCGTACGACGCGGGCGGGTCCCGCGGCTCGACGCTGGCGCGCCTCGCACCTCGACCACCGCACCCTCCGGGCGCTGACCCCGGTCGGGTGACACCCGCCGTTCACCGAGCGGTGGGAGACTCAGGCCATGTCCGCCGAGATCGTCCCGACCCGCGAGGAGACCAATCCCGACGGCGCCCCCGAGGAGTCCTTCGACGTCGAGCCCCCCTACGTGCCCGACCACGAGGCGCTGGCCGAGGTCGAGGAGTTCGAGGACCGGTTCCTGGACCGCGAAGTCTCGTGGCTGCGGTTCAACCAGCGGGTGCTGGAGCTGGCCGAGGACCCGGACCTGCCGCTGCTGGAGCGGGTGCGGTTCCTGGCGATCTTCACCAGCAACCTCGACGAGTTCTTCATGGTGCGGGTCGCCGGCCTCAAGCGCCGGATCGCGGCCGGGGTCGCGGTGAAGGCTGCGAGCGGCCTGATGCCGCGCGAGGTCCTGGAGCAGATCCTCACCACCACCGGCGAGCTCAGCGAGCGTCACGCCAGACTGTTCCGCGACGAGATCGTGCCCGCGCTCAAGGCCGAGGACATCGAGATCGTGCGGTGGGCCGACCTGGACCGCGGCGAGCAGAAGCAGTGCAAGCGGATGTTCAAGGAGCGGATCTTCCCGGTCCTCACCCCGCTGGCCGTCGACCCTGCGCACCCCTTCCCCTACATCTCCGGGCTCTCGCTCAACCTCGCGGTGCTGCTGAAGAACCCCAAGACCGAGAAGCAGCACTTCGCCCGGGTGAAGGTGCCACCGATCTTCAGCCGGTTCGTCGCGCTCGGCGGCCACCGGTTCGTGCCGCTCGAGGACGTCATCGCCGAGCACCTCAACCGGCTCTTCCCCGGCATGGAGATCCTCCAGGTCCACTCCTTCCGCGTGACCCGCAACGAGGACCTCGAGGTCGAGGAGGACGACGCCGAGAACCTGCTCGCGGCCCTGGAGAAGGAGCTGCTGCGCCGCCGCTTCGGCCCGCCGGTGCGCCTGGAGGTCGAGGAGCACATCGACCCCGCCGTGCTCGAGCTGCTGGTCAGCGAGCTCGGGGTCAGCGACGAGGAGGTCTACCGCCTCCCCGGCCCGCTGGACTTGCGCGGGCTGCACTCGATCGCCGACATCGGGCGCGAGGAGCTGAAGTACCCCGCGTTCGTCCCCACCACCCACCACCGCCTCGCCGAGGTGGAGTCGGCTGCGCCGGTCGACGTCTTCAAGGCCGCCCGCCGCCACGACGTGCTGCTCCACCACCCCTACGACTCCTTCGCCACCTCGGTGCAGCGCTTCATCGAGCAGGCCGCCGCCGACCCGCACGTGCTGGCGATCAAGCAGACGCTCTACCGCACCTCCGGCGACTCCCCGATCATCGACGCCCTCATCGACGCCGCCGAGGCCGGCAAGCAGGTGCTGGTCATCGTCGAGATCAAGGCCCGCTTCGACGAGCAGGCCAACATCCGCTGGGCGCGCAAGCTCGAGCAGGCCGGCTGTCACGTCGTGTACGGCGTCGTCGGGCTCAAGACCCACTGCAAGCTCGCCATGGTGGTCCGCGACGAGGGCGCCTACCAGGGCGGCATCCGCCGCTACGCCCACATCGGCACCGGCAACTACAACCCCAAGACCTCACGGATGTACGAGGACCTCGGCCTCATCACCACCGACGAGCGGGTCACCGAGGACGTCGCGCACCTGTTCAACAACCTCTCGGGCTGGTCGCGCAACGCCTCGTACGCCGAGCTGCTGGTCGCCCCCGACTCGGTGCGCTCCGGGCTGGTCGAGGCCGTCCACGAGGAGATCGCCCACCACCGGGCCGGGCGGCCCGCGCGGATCCGGCT
This sequence comes from Nocardioides sp., assembly GCF_030149505.1. GTDB lineage: Bacteria > Actinomycetota > Actinomycetes > Propionibacteriales > Nocardioidaceae > Nocardioides. Next base: position 2,380 of record NZ_JASBRN010000042.1, on the reverse strand, counting down.
CAAGGCCAACTCCGTCGTCGACGAGGCCGTCATCGACGCCCTCTACCTCGCCTCGCGGGAGGGCGTGCCCGTGGAGCTGCTGGTGCGCGGCATCTGCGCGCTGCGGCCCGGTGTGCCGGGCCTGTCGGAGAACATCCGGGTGCGCTCGGTCCTGGGCCGGTTCCTCGAGCACAGCCGGATCTTCTGGTTCGAGAACGGCGGGGAGCCCCAGGCGTGGATCGGCTCGGCCGACATGATGCACCGCAACCTGGACCGCCGCGTCGAGGTGCTGGTGCGGCTGCCGGCCGCGGAGTCGGTCGCCGAGGTCGGCGAGCTGCTCGACCTGGCCTTCGACGACCGCACCAGCGCCTGGGTCCTCGACCCGGACGGCACCTGGCACCGCAACACCGGAGAGGTGCACCTGCAGGAGGAGCTGATCGAGCGGCAGCGGCGGCGGCGTACCGGCTCCTGAGGGGCCTGAGGTTGCCGCCCGGACGCCTGTGATCCACCTCCCGGACGCCTGACTTTCACGCGACGGTCACCTGGGCCCTAGTCTGTCGGACGGTCCTGTCGTCCGAGCTGAAGAGGTCCCCCGTGGGTCTGCGCTTCCGACCAGTCGAGCACGCCTTCTACGACATGTTCTCCGAGTCCGCCGCCCACCTGGTCACGGGTGCCGGGCTGCTGGCGGAGATGTTCACCGCCGGCGCGGACCACGAGAGCGTGGCCCAGCGGATGCGCGAGGCCGAGCACGCCGCGGACGAGACGACGCACGACATCGTCAAGAAGGTGAACTCCACCTTCATCACGCCCTTCGACCGCGAGGACATCTACGCGCTGGCCTCCGGCCTCGACGACGTGATGGACATGATGGACGAGGTCGTCGACATGGTCCTGCTCTACGAGGTCAAGGCCATGCCTGAGGCGCTGTCCGGCCAGGTTGAGCTGATCCGTCGCTGCGCCGAGATCACCGCCGAGGCGATGCCGCGGCTGCGGTCGATGAGCGAGCTCTCGGAGTACTGGATCGAGATCAACCGGCTCGAGAACGCCGGCGACAAGAACCACCGCCGCATCCTGGCCGCCCTGTTCTCCGGTGAGTACAAGGCCATGGAGGTCCTCAAGCTCAAGGACATCACCGAGACCCTCGAGCACGCGATCGACGCGTTCGAGAAGGTCGCGAACACGGTCGAGCAGATCGCCGTCAAGGAGTCCTGAGCGTGGAGCTGGCGATCATCATCGCCGTCGTCGTCGTCGCTCTGGTCTTCGACTACACCAACGGCTTCCACGACGCCGCCAACGCGATCGCGACCTCCGTCTCGACGCGGGCCCTGACGCCCCGGGTGGCGCTGGCCATGGCGGCGATCATGAACTTCATCGGCGCCTTCCTCGGGCAGAAGGTCGCCACGACGGTCTCCGACACCATCGACCCCGGGACGGGCTCGCACGCGCTGGTGATCGTGCTCGCCGGCCTGGTCGGCGCGATCGCGTGGAACCTCATCACCTGGTGGTACGGCCTGCCGTCCTCCTCCTCCCACGCCCTCATCGGCGGGCTCGTGGGCTCGGCGGTCGCCGCCGGCGCCACCGCCAACTGGGACGTCGTGATCTCCAAGGTCGTCATCCCCATGCTGCTCTCGCCGCTGGTGGCCTTCTCCCTCGGCTTCGCGGTGATGCTCGCGATCATGTGGGGCTTCCGACGCTCCCACCCCGCCAAGGCCCAGCGCGGCTTCAAGCTCGCGCAGACCGTCTCGGCCGCCGCCATGGCGCTCGGCCACGGGCTGCAGGACGCCCAGAAGACGATGGGCGTGATCTTCCTGGCGCTGCTCGCCGGCAACTACGTCCAGCCCGGCGACCCGCTGCCGTTCTGGGTCATCTTCTCCGCCGCCGCCGCGATCTCGCTCGGCACCTGGGCCGGCGGCTGGCGGATCATGCGGACCCTCGGGCGCCGCATCATCCACCTCGACCCGGCCCGCGGGTTCGCCTCGGAGTCGGTCGCCGCCTCGGTGCTCTACACGACGGCGTACGTCTTCGAGGCGCCGATCTCCACCACCCACACCATCACCTCCGCCGTCATGGGCGCCGGCGCGACCAAGCGCTTCTCCGCCGTGCGGTGGGGGGTCGCCCGCTCGATCGTCGCCGCCTGGGTGCTCACGTTCCCCATGGCCGGCGGCATGGCGGCGCTGACGTACCTGGCGTGTCGGTACGTGTTCCAGCTGCCGTGATAGGCGCCGGCGCGGGATAGTCCGACTGCAATGGCAGGTTTCACGGCTCTTCACAGACCGGGGTGTAGTTGGGGTCTGAAGCCGCCGGTCTCGAGCAGGCTCCTGGCGATGTAGTTGGTCAGGTTGCGGAAGCCGAGGGCTGATCCGCGTAGGTGTTCGAGGCGGCCGTTGATGGCCTCGGTAGG
>NZ_JASBRN010000030.1 GCF_030149505.1 Nocardioides sp. | reverse complement strand
CACCGGCGCCCAGCAGGCCGGCGAGCGCCTCGGCCCGGTCACCGGTGCCCTGCTGCGCGGTGCTGACCTGGTCACGCGCCAGATCGTCGTACGTCGGGTGCTCGACCTGGCGGAAGATCCCGATCGGCGCCCGGTGCAGGTAGCCGGCGTCGGTGAGCCGGGAGAGCGCGAAGGCCGAGGTGGGGTCGTCGGCGTGCGCGTCGTGGACGAGCAGGTCCTCCACCGGGACCCCGTCCGCCCGGTCCTCGCCGGCCACGTCCACGACCTGGAGAGAGCCGTCCGCCGGGTCGCGACGGACACCCCGCGAGCCCTCGGCCCCGAACCGGACCGGTTCGCCGTGCCGGAGCGGGATCAGGGCGTCGGCCTTGGTGTCGCGGTCCTTGATCGCGTCGAAGGCCCCGTCGTTGAAGATCGGGCAGTTCTGGTAGATCTCGACCAGCGAGGTGCCGCGGTGCGCGGCGGCAGCGGCGAGCACCGAGGTGAGGTGCTTGCGGTCGGAGTCGATCGTGCGGGCGACGAACGTGCCCTCGGCGCCCAGTGCCAGCGAGACCGGGTTGAACGGGTGGTCGACCGAGCCCATCGGGGTCGACTTGGTGATCTTGCCGGACTCCGACGTGGGGGAGTACTGCCCCTTGGTGAGGCCGTAGATGCGGTTGTTGAACAGCAGGATCGTCATGTTGACGTTGCGGCGCAGGGCGTGGATCAGGTGGTTGCCGCCGATCGACAGCGCGTCACCGTCACCGGTCACGACCCACACCGACAGGTCCTCCCGCGCGGTCGCGAGACCGGTGGCGATCGACGGCGCACGACCGTGGATGGAGTGCATGCCGTAGGTGTCGAGGTAGTAGGGGAACCGGCTCGAGCAGCCGATGCCCGAGACGAACACGATGTTCTCGCGGCGCAGCCCCAGGTCGGGCAGGAAGCCCTGGACCGCCTTGAGCACGGCGTAGTCGCCGCAACCGGGGCACCAGCGGACCTCCTGGTCGCTGGAGAAGTCCTTGCCGGTCTGGGTCTGGCCCTCCTCGAGCGTCGGGACGCCCTCGATGCCGGAGCGGAAGGTCGGCATGTTGAGTTCGATCGTCACTGGTGGACCTCCTGGCTGGTCGCGACGGACAGGTCGAGCTGGTCGGCGGGGATGCCCTCGGCCTCGGCGACGAGGTGGCCGATCGCCTCGGCGAGCTCGGCGGCCTTGATCGGCATGCCGTTGACCTGGTTGTAGCCGAGGGCGTCGACGAGGTACTTCCCGCGCAGCAGCAGCGAGAGCTGGCCGAGGTTCATCTCGGGCACCAGCACCTTGTCGTAGCCCTGGAGGACCTCGCCGAGGTCCTTCGGGAAGGGGTTGAGGTGACGCAGGTGCACCTGGGCCACGTCGAAGCCGGCGCGGCGCACCCGGCGGCAGGCGGCGCCGATCGGGCCGTACGTCGAGCCCCAGCCGATGACCAGGACCTTCGCCTGCCCGGACGGGTCGTCGACCTGCAGCGGCGGGAGCGAGTCGGCGATCCGGTCGATCTTGGCCTGGCGCGTGCGGACCATGAAGTCGTGGTTGGCCGGGTCGTAGGAGATGTTGCCGGTGATGTCGGCCTTCTCCAGACCGCCGATGCGGTGCTCGAGCCCGGCGACGCCCGGGGGAGCCCACGGGCGGGCCAGCGTCTCGGGGTCGCGGCGGTAGGGCTCGAAGGTCAGTGAACCGTCGGCAGCCTCGTTGATGTAGGGCTGGTCGGCGTCGGCCGTCGCGAACGCCGGGTCGATGACCGGCAGTTCGGCGACCTCGGGGATCCGCCACGGCTCGGAACCGTTGGCGAGGTAGCCGTCGGAGAGCAGGAAGACGGGGGTGCGGTAGGTGACCGCGATCCGGGTCGCCTCGACGGCGGCGTCGAAGCAGTCGCCCGGTGACTGCGGGGCGACGACGGGCACGGGAGCCTCGCCGTTGCGGCCGAACATCGCCTGCAGCAGGTCGGCCTGCTCGGTCTTGGTCGGCAGCCCGGTGGAGGGACCGCCACGCTGCACGTCGACGATCACCAGCGGCAGCTCGGTCATCACCGCGAGGCCGATCGACTCCGACTTCAGCGCGACACCGGGGCCGGAGGTCGAGGTGACGCCGAGGGCGCCGCCGAAGGAGGCGCCGATGGCCGCGCCGATGCCCGCGATCTCGTCCTCGGCCTGGAAGGTCGTGACGCCGAAGCCCTTGTGCTTGCTGAGCTCGTGGAGGATGTCGGAGGCCGGGGTGATCGGGTAGGTGCCCAGGAAGACCGGCAGGCCGGACTGCACGCCGCCGGCGACCAGGCCCCACGCGAGCGCGAGGTTGCCGGTGATGTTGCGGTAGGTGCCCGGCGACATCGCGGCGGGCTTGACCTCGTAGCGCACCACGAAGGTCTCGGTGGTCTCGCCGAAGTTCCAACCGGCCTTGAAGGCGGTGATGTTGGCGTCGCGGATGGCCGGGACCTTGGCGAAGCGCCGGGCCAGGAACGCCTCGGTGGTGTCGGTCGGGCGGCCGTACATCCACGACAGCAGGCCCAGGGCGAACATGTTCTTGGCGCGGGCCGCGTCCTTGCGGGAGAGCCCGAACTCCTTGACCGCCTCGACGGTCATGCCGGTCAGGTCCAGGGTGTGCACGGCGTAGTCGGCCAGCGGACCGGCGGTGTCGCCGATCGCGTCGAGCGGGTTCTCGGCGTACCCCGCCTTGTCGAGGTTGCGCTTGGAGAAGTCGTGGGTGTCCACGATGATCGTCGCGCCCTTGGGCAGGTCCGCGAGGTTGGCCTTGAGCGCCGCCGGGTTCATCGCGACGAGCACGTCGGGGGCGTCGCCCGGGGTGAGGATGTCGTGGTCGGCGAAGTGCACCTGGAACGACGAGACACCCGGGATCGTGCCCTGGGGGGCGCGGATCTCGGCCGGGAAGTTGGGCAGCGTCACGAGGTCGTTGCCGAAGGCGGCCGACTCCTGCGTGAACCGGTCGCCGGTGAGCTGCATGCCGTCGCCGGAGTCCCCGGCGAACCGGATGATGACCCGGTCGAGCTGCTTGACCTGCTTGGACACGGTGCGCCCACTCCTTCGCGAGCGCGGGGTGGCCGCGCTCGTACGCCGATGCTTAGAACGTGTTCTAGTTTCGCACGGATCCTGCCGATCGGTCAGGTGTCCGACCGACGTCCCCGGACGCCTTCGCCACTGTAGACGCGCCCCGGACGCGTCAAGTGCCCGTCCGCGCTCCGGTCGACGCGCCCCGCGTGATCCTCGACACGCCGGGAGGGTCTGGCTTGACGTCTTGTGATGTAAATGGACTAATTCACTCGACATTGACCGGAAATGCCCGGCCCCCCACGCAAGGCCCGTCCGCGGGCTGGAAGAGAGTCACCATGACGACACCCCGTCGGCGCCTCGTGCGCGCCGCCGCCGTCCTGTTCCCGCTGTCCCTCGCCCTCGCCGCCTGCGGCGGTGACGGTGACGCGGCCGACGACGCCAACACCATCAACATCGTCGGTTTCGCCGTGCCGGAGATCGCGAACAAGGCGATCGCGGACGAGTTCACCTCCACGCCCGAGGGCGAGGGCGTGGAGTTCAACACCTCCTACGGCGCCTCCGGCGACCAGAGCCGTGCCGTCGCCGAGGGCCTCGAGGCCGACTACGTGCACCTGTCGGTCGCGACCGACGTGGCCCGACTGGTCGACGCCGGCCTGGTCGACGAGGCCTGGGACGACGGGGAGAACAAGGGGATCGTCTCCACCTCGATCGTGGTCCTGGGTGTGCGCGAGGGCAACCCGCTGGACATCCAGGGCTGGGACGACCTGGTCGAGCCCGGCGTGGGCATCGTCACGGCCAACCCGGCCTCGTCGGGCGCTGCCCGGTGGAACGCGCTCGCCGCCTGGGGCCACATCACCGAGAACGGCGGCACCGAGGAGGAGGCCACCGAGTTCGTCGACCAGATCTTCGCCAACGTCGTGTCGCTGACCAACTCCGGTCGCGACGCCACCACCAGCTTCCTGCAGGGCAACGGCGACGTGCTCCTGGCCTACGAGAACGAGGCCATCCTGGCCAACCAGCAGGGCGAGGGCTTCGACTACGTCATCCCCGAGACCACGATGCTGATCGAGAACCCCGGCGCGATCCTCGAGGAGGCCAGCGAGCCCTCCCAGGCGTGGCTGGACTTCGTGCTGAGCGAGGAGGGCCAGCGCCAGTTCGCCCTGACCGGGTTCCGCCCGCTCAACCTCGACGAGCCCGGCACCGCCGACCTCGCTGCGGTGGGCCTGGAGGCCTCCGACATCGAGGGCGCTGCCGACCCCGAGGACCCGTTCCCCGCGGTGCAGAACCTGCTCACCCTCGACGGCAACTTCGGTGGCGGTGACTGGAGCGGCATCGTGGACAAGCTCTTCGGCACCGGCGAGGACGGCCAGTCGCTCGGCATCGTCACCGAGGCGATCGCCAAGTCCGGCAAGGCCACCGAGTAGTCCCGGCCCCATCCCGATCCCCGACGTGCCACGAGAGAAGACAGGGAGGCTGACATGAGCGTGCAGCTCGAGCCCCGACCACCGAGCCTGACGGTCGGCCCGGCCCCACGACGGCGTACGCCCAGCCACAACCTCACCCGCACGTCCGGGATCGGTCTCGGGCTGACCATGACCTGGTTCAGCCTGCTGGTCCTCATCCCGCTCGCCGCCGTCGTCGCCACCGCGGCCGCAGGTGGCCCGGACGGCTTCGGGCGCCCCGTCACCAACGAGCAGACCGCCGCTGCCATCCGGATCACGGTCCTCGCGGCGTTCTCGGTGACCCTGGTCAACGTCGTGATGGGCACGATGATCGCCTGGGTCCTGGTCCGCGACCGGTTCCCCGGCAAGGCTCTGCTCGAGCTGGTCATCGACGTCCCCTTCGCGCTGCCGACGATCGTGGCCGGCCTGGTGCTGCTCTCCCTCTACGGCAACGACAGCCCGCTGGGCCTGGAGCTGGCCAACACCGGCTGGTCGATCTACCTGGCCTTCCTCTTCGTGACCCTCCCGTTCGTCGTGCGGATGGTGCAGCCGGTGCTCGAGGAGCTGGACCAGGAGGTCGAGGAGGCCGCCGCCTCCCTCGGTGCCAGCCGGCTCACCACGTTCCGGCGGATCGTGCTGCCCGCCCTCGCCCCGGCCATCGCGGCCGGCGCCGCCCTCTCCTTCGCCCGGGCCGTCGGCGAGTACGGCTCGCTCGTGCTGCTCTCGGGCAACCTGCCCTTCGAGTCCGAGGTGACCTCGGTGCGCATCCTCAGCGCCATCGAGAACGACAACCGCGCCACTGCGGCGGCCATCGCCACGCTGCTGCTGGTGATCTCGCTGCTGGTCATCGTGGTCCTCGACGTCGTCCAGCGACGGGTGGCCCGCCGTGGCTGAGCGCACCCGTCCCGCGCCGGGCCCCACGACGTACGTCCTGCGGGTCCTGGTCATCACCTACCTGGTGCTGCTGGTCATCTGGCCCGTCTCGCTGGTGGTCACCAACACCTTCGCCAACGGCGACGAGGCGCTGCGCAGCATCCTCGAGGACCCCGACCTGGTCGACGCGCTACGGCTGACCGCGGTCGCCGCAGTGGTCGCCACCGCCATCAACACCGTCTTCGGCGTCACCGTCTCGCTGCTGCTGGTGCGCACGGTCTTCCCGGGCAAGCGGATCCTCAGCGCCCTGATGGACCTGCCGCTCTCGGTCTCCCCGATCGTCGTCGGCCTGGCGCTGGTGCTGGTCTACGGCGGCCGCAACGGCTGGTTCGGCCCGACGCTGGAGGGCGCCGGCCTCCAGGTCATCTTCTCGACCCCCGGCATCATCATGGCGACCGCGTTCGTCTCCCTGCCCCTCGTCATCCGCGAGGTGGTGCCGGTGCTCCAGGAGCTCGGCGACGAGCAGGAGCAGGCCGCGCGCAGCCTCGGGGCGAGCGGGCGCCAGACGTTCTGGCGGATCACGCTGCCCAGCATCAAGTGGGCCGTGGTCTACGGCGTCGTGCTGACCCTGGCCCGCTCCCTCGGCGAGTTCGGCGCGGTGAAGGTCGTCTCCGGCAACGTCCTGGGGGAGACCCGCACCGCGACCCTCGCGGTCGAGGAGAAGTACCTCAACTTCGACCAGGAGGGCGCCTACGCGATCGCCTTCCTCCTCGCCAGCGTCTCCGTGCTCGCCATCGTCGTCGTCTCCCTGCTCCGCTCGCGCGAAGCCCACCGCTGACACCCCCTGAAAGGCCTCACCATGAGCATCGACATCACCGGCGTCTCCAAGCGGTACGGCCACTTCGTGGCCCTCGAGGGCATCGACCTGAGCCTCCCGCGCGGTCAGCTGACCGCGCTGCTCGGCCCCAGCGGCGGCGGCAAGACCACGCTGCTGCGGATCATCGCCGGGCTCGAGACCCCCGACACCGGCTCGGTCGTCATCGAGGGCAAGGACGCCACGCGGCTCCCGGTCCAGAAGCGCAACGTCGGGTTCGTCTTCCAGCACTACGCCGCCTTCAAGCACCTCTCGGTGGCGCGCAACGTCGCCTTCGGCCTGGAGATCCGCAAGAAGCCCGAGGACGAGGTGCGGGCCAAGGTCGAGGAGCTGCTGGCGCTCGTGCACCTGAGCCAGTTCGCCGACCGGCTGCCCTCGCAGCTCTCCGGCGGGCAGCGACAGCGGATGGCGCTGGCTCGGGCGCTGGCCATCGAGCCCACCGTGCTGCTGCTCGACGAGCCCTTCGGTGCCCTCGACGCCAAGGTGCGCAAGGAGCTGCGCGACTGGCTGCGCCGCCTGCACGACGAGGTGCACGTGACGACCGTCTTCGTGACCCACGACCAGGAGGAGGCCCTCGAGGTCGCCGACGAGATCGTCGTGGTCAACCAGGGCCGGGTCGAGCAGGTGGGCACCCCGGACCAGCTCTACGACGACCCCGCCAACGACTTCGTCATGGGCTTCCTCGGCGAGACCACGACCCTCGGAGGGGTGGTGCTGCGGCCCCACGACATCGAGGTCGACCGCGGCCCCGGCCGGGCCGGGGCGCAGGAGGCGGTCGTCGTGCGCGTGCTGCGGGTCGGCTTCGAGGTGCGGGTCAGCGCCGAGACCACGGCGGGGGAGCAGGTGACGGTCTCGATGACGCGCACCCACGCCAAGGCCCTGCACGTCGACGAGGGCGCGACCCTCTGGCTCTGCCCCGCCGTGGGTGCGGCCACGGTGCCGTCGATGCCGTTCCGGCTGCGCGACGGTGTGGTGGCCTGAGTCGGGGCCGGTCGACGTGGACCGCGTGCGGACGCTGCTGGCCCTCGACGCCCACGAGCGGGGCGTGCTGGCGGGGTGGCTGCACGTGCTCGTCGGGCTGGTGGTCCGGGCCTCCTGAGCGGCGTACGACGCCGCTCGCAGCGTGCGGGTGCCGGTGCCGGGCGACATTCCGGGGGCGCCGCCGACCGTTGGGGGGCAATGGTCGACGGCGCCGCGCGATCCCAGGGGCTGGGTGCGCAGACCCTGGGTGTCTCGATGCTCGCCGCGGACCGCCCCGGCGCGCTAGGCGCAGAACGAACCGGTCGACCCACGGGGCGAAGCGCGGCACCACCCTTTGGTGGACGCGGTCGTCGGCGATCGGGCCTACCCTCCGAGACATGGCCCAGCGCTCCGTCCCCGTGATCGCAGCCAGGGCGTGATGGGCAGCGGGTCCCCGGCGGGCGCGCTCCCCCAGGGCTGGGAACCCGACAGGCACCGTGCGTACCCGGGGCTGCTCGGTGCGGACCCCGTGCTCCTCGATGCGTGCGACTGGGTGGCGAACCCCCTGCCGAGGGGAGACCGTCCGCCGCACCCTGCGCGGCTCGTGGTGGCGGCCGGGACGCCGGGGGTCGTGCGGTCCGCACGGGTCGAGGTGCCCGGCGAGACCGACGTCCACGTGCCGGGCAGCCGGGACGTCGTGGTCCTCTCGTTACTCGGCGGCGTCGTCGACCCCATCGACCCCAGCGACTCCGACGCTCGTCGGGTCGGTGCCGGGGACGTGCTGCTCGCCAACCACCCTGACGTCCCCGCCGACCTGCGGTGGCAGGTGCGCGATGCTTCCCTGCTCGCCGTGCGCCTGCCGGCCTCCCTGGTCGCCGACGTGATGGGCCGGCGCGACGACGCTTCCCGCCGGCCCCCGCGCTTCACCTCGTGCACGGCCCACGGGGGCCTGGGGCCTCGGTGGTGGCACGCGGCGTCGGCGGTCCACGCGCTGCTGGCCGAGCTCGGCGACGCCGGGTCGCAACTGGTCGTCGCGCCGGCCGCGCGGATGCTGGCCGCTACGGCGTTGGCCTGCTTCCCCAACGACGCCGTGCAGGTCGTCCCCCGCGAGCCCTCGCGAGCAGGAAGCGCCACGGTGCGCCGCGCCGTGTCCTACATCGAGTCGCACCCCGACGTCGACCTGACCACGCAGCAGGTGGCCGACGCCGCCTTCGTCACCCCGCGGGCCCTCCAGATGGCCTTCCGTCGCCAGCTCGACACCACGCCCACGGCGTACCTGCGCGGGGTGCGCCTCGCCCAGGCCGACGACGAGCTGCGGAGCGCCGAGCCGGGCGACGGCCGCAGCGTCACCTCGATCGCCCACCGGTGGGGCTTCACCAGCTCCAGCTTCAGCCGCCACTACCGCGCGGCTTACGGGCGAGCGCCGAGCGAGGTGCTGCGCACGACGGTCATCGTCCCGGTCCCGGTCCCGCGGGGCGTCGAGGTGGACGCGCCTCAGCGGTAGTTGGTGAACTGCACCGCGAAGTCGTAGTCCTGCTCCTTCACCAGCCGCTGGACGGCCTGGAGGTCGTCACGCTTCTTGCTGGAGATGCGCAGCTCGTCGCCCTGGATCTGCGCCTTCACGCCCTTGGGGCCCTCGTCGCGGATCAGCTTGGAGATCTTCTTGGCGTCCTCGGAGGAGATGCCCTCCTTGAGCGCGATGTCGATCTTGGACTGCTGGCCGGACTGGCGCGGCTCGGAGGCGTCGAGGACCTTGAGCGAGACGTTGCGCTTGATGAGCTTCTCCTTGAAGACGTCGAGCACCGCGCTGGCCCGGTCGTCGGCGGAGGCGCTGATCTCGATCGCGTGCTCGCCCTTCCACTCGATGGTGGCACCGGTGCCCTTGAAGTCGAAGCGCGTCGCGACCTCGCGGGCGGCCTGGCCGAGCGCGTTGTCGACCTCCTGGCGGTCGAGCTTGCTGACGATGTCGAAGGAGGAGTCGGCCACGGTGGTCTCCTGTGCTCGGTGCGGAAGGGCGGCGGATTGAGGTCGCCCCGGGGGGCTGCGCTATTGTTTCCTCCCGTTGCCGCGGGGCCAAACGGCGCCGTACGCGACATCCCGGCAGGTTGCCCGAGCGGCCAATGGGAGCGGACTGTAAATCCGTCGGCTTTGCCTTCGAAGGTTCGAATCCTTCACCTGCCACAGCATGACAAAGAGCCCCTGACCAGCAGCGATGCTGGTCAGGGGCTCTTCGGTGTCTGTCCGGCTCTGTCCGGCCGGGTCCGGCTGTCAACGGCTGGCCGCGACAAATACGCGACAAAGTTTGTCGCCAGGCTTCCCGGTTTAGTCCTTCCTGAGGAGCTTCAGTGCTTGCTGCTCGCCACCGTCGACACACCCGGCGTAGACGTCCAGCAGCACTCGGACGCTGTGTCCCGCCCAACTTGCGACCTGCGTTGGCGGAACCCCTGCGTTCAGCCACCAGGTGAGTCGCGCGTGCCGCAGTGGAGTCCAGCAGAGTGGTGTACGACGGACCTGAGTGAGCGCGTGCCTGCAACGTAGGCGCGGCCACCAGGTGGATCCTTCGAGTGATCTCTCACAACCGACTCGAAGAAGGACACCTTGATGACCGCTGTGCCCAGT
>NZ_JASBRN010000029.1 GCF_030149505.1 Nocardioides sp. | reverse complement strand
ACTGGGCACAGCGGTCATCAAGGTGTCCTTCTTCGAGTCGGTTGTGAGAGATCACTCGAAGGATCCACCTGGTGGCCGCGCCTACGTTGCAGGCACGCGCTCACTCAGGTCCGTCGTACACCACTCTGCTGGACTCCACTGTACAACCGCACCGGTACGCCCTGCTCCCGCAGCGCGTACGCCGTCGACAGACCGACGATCCCGCCCCCGATCACTGCTACCTCGGGTGAACGCGTCGTGGCAACGTCGTCGTCAGTTCCTGTCATCGCGGTTCCTCGATCTGTTAGGGATGTGCGATAGGCCGCAAGACAAGGGGCCGCTGCCACGACGTCAACGGACTGTGTCAGCCCGAAGTCACCGCGCGCAGCGACCCCTCATGTCTGGGTCAGTACTCCCGCTCTGTTGGTGTCAGGCGGGGAGTTTGGAGCCCAGTACGTCGAGCTTCTCGATCGTCGGTTCGGAGAACAACGCACCGGTCTGCTCGCCGAGAGCTACCGCCACAGGGCCGGACAGGTGAGCGTCACGTCCGGCGTCATCGGGGAACACGTCGAAGATCCCGAACGAGGTCGACCCGAGGCGGATGGCGAACCACGCGGTGGTCGCCGGCTCTTCCTCAACAAGCGCACGGCCGCTGTCAAGGAACTCCTCCACGTCGTCCTCCTTGCCGGGCAACGCGTCAAACCTGACCAGCAATCCCTTGGTCACACTCATGACTTCTCCTCTTCCTTTGTCGTGGTGCCCGCGAGTTGGGAAACGATCGCCTCGGAGAACGCCGGCAGGTCCTCCGGCGAGCGGCTGGTGATGAGATTCTTGTCGACCACCACGTCCTGGTCAACGACGTTCGCGCCGGCATTGCGCAGGTCGGTGCGAATGCTCGGGTACGACGTCAGAGTGCGACCGATGGCCACGCCGGCCTCGATCAACGTCCACGGACCGTGACAGATCGCCGCCACTGGCTTGCCGCTCTCGACGAAGTCGCGGACGAAGGAAACGGCGCCCTCGTCGACCCGGAGCTGGTCGGGGTTCACCGTACCGCCGGGAAGCAGCAGGGCGTCGTAGTCGCCCACCGAGGCGTCGGCGACCAGCCCGTCGACGGTGAACGTGCCCGCTTCATCCAGGTCGTTCTTACGGGCCTTGATCTCGCCGTCGTGGATCGAGAGGACCTCGGTCTGAGCGCCCGCGCGGTCCAGTACTTCGCGGGGTTGCTCGAGCTCAACGCGCTCGACGCCGTCGGCGGCGAGGATCGCGACCCTCTTGCCCTGAAGATCTGCTGCCATATCAGTTTGCCTTCTTTCCGTTTGACATACCGGGCTTGATGACGACCTTGGTCCAACCCTCGGACCTGGAGTCGAAGTTCCTGTAGGCGTCGGCAGCCTGATCCAGCGAGATCTCGTGGGAGACGATCCAGGACGGCTTCGCCTTGTCAGCCGCGATCAGGTCACGCAGCCGGCGGTTGTACCTCTTGACCGGGCACTGACCGTTGCCCATGGTCTGTCCCTTGAACCAGTGGGTGCCGAAGTCGATGGCCGCCTTGCCCTGCTTGGCCAATTCGCCCTTGGCCCCCGGGTCCTCGGGGACGAACACGCCGACGGTGCCGATCCCGCCGGTAAAACGCACCGAGTTGATGAGCATGTTCAAGGTGGCAGCCGGGTCTTCGTTCCCCTGCGGGTCGTGGGCCTGGTAGCCCACGCACTCGCAGCCACGGTCGGCTCCGAGCCCCATGGTCTCGTCCAGCACAGCCTGCACGGGGTCGACCTTGGAGTCGTCGATGGCGATCGCTCCGATCTGCTCGGCCAGCGCGAGCCGGTCGGGGTGGCGATCGACCACCATGACCTTCGCGGCGCCCTTGATCGCCGCGGACAACGCAGCCATCAGACCCACCGGACCGGCCCCGGCGATCACGACGCTGTCGCCCCGGGATCACGCCAGCCATCTCGGTGGCGTGGTAACCGGTGGGGAAGATGTCGGAGAGCATGACGTAGTCGTTCTCCTTGTCGTCCGCGTCCTCGCCCAGGCGCAGCGCGTTGTGGTCGCCGAAGGGCACCCGGAGCAGCTCTGCCTGCCCGCCGCCGTACGGGCCCATGTCTGCAAATCCGTAGGCCGCACCAGCGGCAGACGGGTCAGGCTGCGTCGTCAGGCAGTAGTTCGTGAGCCCGCGCTCGCAGTTCTTGCAGAACCCGCACGAGATGTTGAACGGCAGCACGACCCGGTCACCGACCTTGACCTTCTCCACGCCCTGACCGACCTCCACCACCTCTCCCATGTTCTCGTGGCCGAACGTCCGGCCTTCCTCGAAGGAGGTCCGCCCCTCGTACATGTGCAGGTCCGAGCCGCAGATGTTGGTGGTTGTGATCTTGACCAGCACGTCAGTGGGTCGCTCGATCTTCGCGTCCGGAACATCGGTGACTGCGACGTCTCGGGGTCCCTGATACACGACAGCCTTCATGCGAATCTCCAATCGTTGTGGGGGCACTCTGACCCCTCCACGCTCGCGGCCGACCAGCAGGAAGTCATGGGCACGCCAGGTCCAAACCCCGGGGCCCACTTGGGTCGAGTGCACAACTCGCTACGTCGCGTGCACAGCGCAAGGGGTACGGTCAGTTATCGGCGTTTATCGAAGCGTGATGACGGGTACCGGACCCGGGTGGCCGGACACCGTCCGGCCACCGCACCGGAATCTGAGATCGAGCAACTGGGAAGCAGGTCGTTCCATGAAGGCAGTCACGTGGCAGGGCACGCACGACATGCAGGTCACCGAGGTGCCGGACCCGCGGATCGAGGAACCGACCGACATCATCATCCGGGTCACCTCGACCGGTCTGTGCGGATCCGACCTCCACCTCTACGAGACGCTGGCGGCGTTCATGGAACCCGGCGACATCGTGGGCCACGAGCCGATGGGCATCGTCGAGGAGGTCGGCCCGGGCGTCACCGAGCTCGCGGTCGGCGACCGCGTCGTCGTGCCGTTCAACGTCTCGTGCGGCTCGTGCTGGATGTGTGACCGGCACCTCTACAGCCAGTGCGAGACCACGCAGAACCCCGAGCACGGCACCGGCGCGAGTTTCTTCGGCTACTCCAAGCTCTACGGCCAGGTCCCGGGCGGCCAGGCGGAGTACATGCGGGTGCCGTTCGGCAACTTCCTGCCGGTCAAGGTGCCGCACGAGCACGCCGACGACCGGTTCCTGTTCCTCTCCGACGTCCTGCCGACCGCCTGGCAGGGCCTGAAGTACGCCGACGTCCCCGACGGCGGCACCCTGCTGGTCATGGGCGCGGGTCCCATCGGCGACATGGCCGCGCGGATGGGTGTGCGCGCCGGCTACCGCGTCATCAGCGTGGACCGGGTGCCCGAGCGGCTCGCCCGGGTCGCGGCGTTCGGCGCCGAGCCGCTGAACCTCGACGAGGCCGCCCAGGTCGGCGGGGTCGCCTCGGTCGTCCAGGAGCTGACCGGCGGACGCGGCGCGGACTCGGTCATCGACGCCGTCGGCATGGAGGCGCACGGCTCGCCCGGCGCCCAGGGCGTCCAGAAGTTCGTGGGCCTGATGCCCGACGTGATCGCCGAGCCGATGCTCAAGAAGGCCGGCATCGACCGGCTGGCCGCGCTGCACACCGCCATCGAGGCCGTCCGCCGCGGCGGCACCGTGTCGATCTCCGGCGTGTACGGCGGGGCGGTCGACCCGATGCCGATGTTCCAGCTCTTCGACAAGCAGGTCCAGGTGCGGATGGGCCAGGCCAACGTCCGCGCCCACACCGGCGAGCTGCTCGCGATGCTGGTCGAGGACGACCCGTTCGGGGTCGACGCGTTCGCCACCCACCACCTCCCGCTCGCCGAGGCCCCGCAGGCCTACGAGCACTTCCAGAAGAAGGAGGAGGGCATGGTCAAGGTGGTCTTCCAGCCCTGACCGCACCGGCCGGAGCAGTCCGGGCGCGCCGCGCGACCGCGGGGCGCGCCCGGACTCCCGATCGACCGGATCCCCTACCTGCGGTGCCCGTCGGTTGCGCCCGGACGGCTCCTGCGGCGGTCCCACCAGCGGTCCGCCGCGTCGGAGGCCTGGCCCAGCGCGATGAGCGCGAAGGCCACCCCCGTCACGACGACGGCGAGCAGCAGGGAGAGCAGCCACGCGACGCCGGCCCACTCGGGGGCCCACTCGAGCGGCGCGAGCAGTCGCAGGACCGCGACACCGAGCACCACCGGCGCCCAGGTCCAGGGGACGGCGAGCACGTACGGCCGGACCAGCGCGCGGCCGGAACGAGCACGTGCGTCGTCGTCCACGCGGTTCAGTCCACCACGCCTGGGCGTCGGCCGCCTTCTTCGAGCGCGCGACGCCGTACGTGAGGTCCTGGTGCAGCGCGTCGCAGTTGGCGTCGTCGGTCACGGCGGCGCGGGCGGGGGCCGCAGGCGAATCGTCGGCGGTCTGGACGACCCCCTCCTCGAGGGTTCCCGCTACCCGGCGGCCGTCCGTCAGGTCAGGCGGTGAGGAACACCCGCAGCGCGGACACGAACGCCTCGGGCTGCTCGGAGTGCACCCAGTGGCCGGCGCCCTTGATTGTGACGAGGCGGGTGCGTGGGAAGAGCCGGCGCATCGTGGCGTCGTGCTCGGGACGGATGTACGGCGACCGCTCGCCGGCGAGCCACAGCACCGGGTGGTCGAAGGTGCCGTCGCCGAGGTCGGAGTTGTCCGGGAAGTCGCCGATGGTCGGGAGCTCGGCCCGCAGCAGTGCCAGGTGGGGCTGCCACCGGAAGCCCGTGTCGGTGGAGCGGAGGTTCTGGAGCAGGAAGAGGCGGACCCGGTCGTCGGGGATGTCGGCGGTCAGCAGCCGGTCGGCGTCGGCCCGGCGGTCGACGGCGTCGAGGTCGAGCCGCGCGAGGCTGTCGAGGAGGTGCTCGAACTCCCCTGTGCCGGCTTTCGCGGTCGGCGAGATGTCGACGACGACGAGCCGGTCGACGAGCTCGGGGTGCCGGAGCGCGAGCACCATCGCGACCTTCCCGCCCATCGAGTGGCCGACGACGTGCACCGGTCCGTCGGCTGCGAACCCCTCGCGCAGGTGCGCGGCGACCGCGTCGGCGACGTCGACGTAGTCGACCGAGTCGGTCCACGCCGAGCGCCCGTGGTTGGGCAGGTCCACCAGGAGCGAGTGCAGGTCGGGCTCGAGCGCCTTGGCGACCTGGGTGAAGTTCTTGCCCTGGCCGGAGAGACCGTGCAGGAAGACCGTCCGGGCTCCCCCGGGACCGCCGATCTCGGCGTCGTGGATCGCGCGGTCCGGCTGGCTGCTCACGCCCGCAGCCTAGGGGCCGCCGCGTCGTCCGAGCGGTCCGGCTCCCTGACCCGTCCGGGTCATCCGCGGTGTGTTGCAGCCCACACCCGGCCCCGGGCGCCTACGGTCGAGCAGACGACTTTGGGGGTCATCGCCATGTGGGACACCGTCCAGACCAACGCCCGCCCGATCTCGCACGACCTGCCGTGCGGCCGCTGCGGCCACGCCGCGCACACCTACCTCGCCTGCTCCGAGACCTGCGACTGCGAGCCGGCGCGGGACCTCGTCCACACCTGACCAGCAGCCTCGGCTCCCCTCCGGCCTCACTCCCGGAACGGGACGTCCACGCTCGCCACCTGCTCGAGCGTCGGGCGGTCGGGCGCGCCGTCGGTGACGCCGCGGGACCACGCCATGTGCAGCTCGGTCTCGCGCAGCTCGAGGACGGCGAGGTTGTTGTCGTACCGGGGTCCCTGCGGCAGGCGCCACCGCAACGGGCTCCGCGGGACCCTCCCGCCCAGCAGCCGGCCCGTCGGGCGGGTCCGGCCGTACGCCGCCAGCGCGGTCGCCGCCCGCATCACGCGCGGCAGCGGGTTGCGGATCGGCGAGCACACCGCCTGCACGATCGCGCTGTGCGCCGTGCGACCGCTGGCCGGGTCGGGCTCGGCCAGCGCGACGTAGCTGTGGTGGACGTCGCCGGAGAGGAACGTCACCGTCCGGGGCGCCCTCCCCCGCTCCCCCGCGGCCACCTCGACGACCATCCGGCCGACCTTCTGGAAGCCGTCCTGGAACGCCGCCCAGTGCTCGAGGTCCGCGCCCTGGCGCGCCCGCTCGCCGAGCGGCTTGAACAACCGGCCCAGCCGGCCCTGGGCCAGGGCCTCGCTGAACGCCTCCACGTGGTGCAGCGCCGGCGCGAGGAGGAACGGCAGCGAGGTGCCGACGATCAGGTGGTCGACGTCGCCGACCATCCGCTCGTCGAGCCAGGCCATCTCCGCGTCCTCGAGCATGCAGCGCAGCTCGGGCGTCAGCACGCGCGCGGCGCGGGAGTCGATCACGACGAGCCGGGCCTGGGTGTCGAAGTCGCGGCAGAAGCTCCAGCGGTAGCTGTCCGGCTCCTGGTCCGCGCGCTCGGCGAGCGCGTCGACCTCGGCGGTCAGGTCGAGCTCGCCGGGCCCGTCGTGCGCCGTGACCTGCTGCCACAGCGGGTCGGCGGCGCGTTCGGCCGGGCTGAG
The DNA here is from genome assembly GCF_030149505.1 of Nocardioides sp. GTDB lineage: Bacteria > Actinomycetota > Actinomycetes > Propionibacteriales > Nocardioidaceae > Nocardioides. The sequence goes on along the minus strand of NZ_JASBRN010000029.1, from coordinate 5,102 downwards.
GTTGCCCAGGTGCTGGTGCACCCAGTACGACGCGAGGCCGCCGACGACGCGGTCGTGCCACCAGTCGGTGGCCTCCATCTGGGCCCGCCACGTCGCGCTGGTGTTCCAGTCGTCGCGGATGTCGTGGTCGTCGAAGATCATCGCGCTCGGCAGCGTGGAGAGGAGCCAGCGGTTGGCGGGGTCGTCCCACGCCAGGCGATAGAGGTGGGCGTACTCCTCGTAGTCCTGGAGCTCGTACCACGGCGCCTCCGACGGGTGGCGCCGCTGCTCGATGAAGGCCTTCATCTCGTCGCTGGTGTCGTCGGCGTAGACCTGGTCGCCGAGGAACAGCACGAGGTCGGGCCACTCGTGGTCGGCGACGCCCGCGCCGGTGTCCCCGGCGAGGTGCAGCGCGTAGGCCGGGCGTATCGCCGCCCCCGAGAGTTGACGAGGACCGATGAGCTCTCACGGACTCGGACTGGATCCCGGGATGCATCCGTGCTGCAGGCACCGAGGTGTCGCCGCTCAGCGCGACGACCTGTCGGGTCCCTACGTCACGGAGGGACCCGGGGTGGGTCGGCGAGGGATCGCGAGATGAGTGTCTTGGAGCCTGCCTCGACCCGAACTGTTGCGGACATCGACGGGCTGGATCTGGAACATGCCCTCACCGGCCTCCATGAGTTGCTGGTGATGTCGCTGACGATGCTGCAACGTCATGACGTGGACGGGGTCATCGACGTCCTGGCGCGTGGGGTCGAGTCGGCGACCGGCTGCACCTTGGTTCACGTCAACTTCCAGCGTCACCAGGAGTGGACCACCCTGCCCCCCGGGGAGCCAACGAGACCGGCGGAACCGATCCCCCCAACCGGTGAACGGGTGTTCGTGCAGGACCACGGCGACTCCTGGACGTCTACGACCTCTGTCACGGTCGCGAACGGCGTACCCGGCCAACTGGTCCTTCGCAGCTCCACCCGACCCGACCCCGAACAACTGTTCGTCATCGAACGGTTGGGCGACCTCCTCGGGACGGCGCTCGCGGACGCGCAGGTGCACGAGCGCCACCGCCGACGCGCCCACGAACTCTATGCAGCCAATAACGAGATGGCGCGCACCGTCGCGGCGCTGCAGCACCGTGAGGGGGTGCTTGAGGAGTTCGCCCGACTATCCACGACCGGGACTGAGCTCGACTAGTCGCAACGCGGCCGAACCCACGTCCGCCTCGCCCCGCACGTCAAGAGCCAGCAGCACGACGTGGATCAGTCGGACCGCCAGGAATGCAAGCGCAAAGACCAGCGCCCGCGCGCCGAACGCCTGCGGCAGCGCGACCGCGGCCATCAGCATGGCCGCCATCGCGAGAAAGAGCAGCAGGCGAGGCCCGGGTCCGTCGTGGTCGGAGGTGTTCGTCAGCCAGGCGTAGCAGGCCCACGCCCACCACACAGCAGCGAGCGCCAGAATCCCGCGGCCGAACCCCGCCCAGGAGATGTCCGCGAGCATCAGGACAGTGACCTGCAACATCGCGTAGACGAAGACCAGGTCGAAGAACAACTCCAGCGTTCCGACCGACCGATCTGCTGTGTCTTCGGCTGCTTGCTCATCCGCATTGCCGAGATCATCGTCGCGCATACGGTGCTCCTCACCCACTCGCCGACCTTGATGCTTGCGTACGCCAACTCACAGTGGGCTTCGGAGGGCGGGCCCGTTTCGCCGTGGGGGTCTCAAGCACTCTTCGGGGAACGCAATACTTTGTTGTAGAGCAAACCGAGAGCGACCGACAGGGGCAGCACGTGACCACCGATGCGACCGATGGCTTTGTGCGTGTCCGCGGTGCCAATGAGAACAACCTGCGCAACATTGACGTGGACATTCCTCGCAACGTGATGGTGGCGTTCACCGGGATCTCTGGGTCGGGGAAGTCGTCGCTGGCCTTCGGAACGCTGTACGCCGAGGCGCAGCGCCGCTACTTCGAGTCGGTCGCGCCCTACGCGCGCCGGCTGCTGCAGCAAGTCGGTGCCCCGCACGTCCAGGAGATCACCGGCCTGCCGCCTGCGGTCGCGCTTCAGCAGCGCCGGGGCGCGGCCACCTCACGCTCGTCGGTCGGCACCATCACCACGCTGTCCAACCTGCTGCGGATCCTCTACTCGCGGGCCGGCGATTACCCGGCTGGTGCCGATCACCTCGCGGCCGAGGCGTTCTCGCCCAACACCAGCGCGGGCGCGTGCCCGCGCTGCCACGGCCTGGGCGTCGTCCACGACGTCACCGAGGAGCTGCTTGTCCCGGACCCGTCACTGAGCATCCGTGAAGGGGCGATCGCCGCCTGGCCGGGCGCGTGGCAGGGCGCCAACCTGCGCAGCATCGTGATGGGGCTCGGCATCGACGTCGACAAGCCGTGGCACAGTCTCAGGAAGCGGGACCGCGACTGGCTGCTGTTCACCGACGAGCAGCCCTCGGTGCTCATCGAGCCGGAACCAGGTCGCGTCGACCACGGCTACTACGGGAAGTTCTGGAGCGCGCGCAGCCACGTCATGCACGTGCTGGCCGACTCCACGAGCGAGCGGATGCGCGAGCGGGCCATGCGGTTCGTGGAGGAAGCGCCCTGCCCGGATTGCCAGGGCAGTGGACTACGGCCCGAGGCCCTCGCGGTGACCTTTCTCGGGCGTTCGATCGCCGAGGTCAACGACCTGCCCTTCACAGCGCTGGTGGCTCTGCTGCGTCCGGTCGCTGAGCGGCCCGCGGGTGCCGACGAGGTCGCGGCGCGGATCTGCACTGACCTGGTCGCGCGCGTCGAGGTGTTCCTCGATCTGGGCCTGGGTTATCTCAGCCTGGGACGGAGCTCGACGACGCTGTCGCCCGGAGAGGCGCAGCGCCTGCGGATCGCCACCCAGCTGCGTTCGGGTCTGTTCGGAGTCGTCTACGTCCTGGACGAGCCGTTCGCCGGCCTGCACCCGGCCGACGCGGAGCCGCTGCTGGATGTCCTGGACCGCCTCAAGGCGTCCGGCAACACACTGTTCGTCGTGGAGCACGACCTCGACGTCGTACGACGAGCAGATTGGGTCGTCGATATCGGCCCGGGTGCGGGCGAGGCCGGAGGTCGAGTGCTTCACAGCGGCCCTGTCGCGGGCCTGGAGGACGTGACTGAGTCGGTCACCAGCGCCTACCTGTTCGGTCGCGCTGAGCGGCTCGTGCACGATGCGCGGGCCCCGCAGGGCTGGCTGCGACTTACCGGCGTACATCGCCACAACCTGCGCGACCTGTCTGTCGATATCCCGCTGTGCGTGCTGACCGCCGTCACCGGGGTGTCCGGGTCCGGCAAGTCGACCCTGGTCACCCAGGTCCTGGCCGAGGACCCGACTGCTCGTGAGTCGTTCGACCGACTGGTATTGGTCGATCAGCGCCCGATCGGCCGGACGCCGCGGTCCAACCTCGCGACGTACACGGGTATGTTCGATGCCGTGCGGAAGTTGTACGCCGCCACGGACGCGGCCCGGGCCCGCGGCTACGGCGCCGGCCGCTTCTCCTTCAACGTCGCCGGGGGCCGCTGCGAGACCTGTCAGGGCGAGGGATTCGTCTCCGTCGAGCTACTGTTTCTGCCTGGCACCTACGCTCCCTGCCCGACGTGCCACGGCGATCGCTACAACCCCGAGACGCTCCAGATCACCTACCGCGGCAAGAGCATCGCGGAGGTCCTCGACCTGTCCGTCGACGACGCCGCCACGTTCCTGGCCGACGTACCGGCCGCCGCACGCAGCCTCCAGACGCTTCGCGAGGTGGGTCTGGGCTACCTGCGACTTGGACAGCCGGCGACCGAGCTCAGCGGCGGGGAGGCACAGCGCATCAAGCTCGCCACCGAGCTCCAGCGCGCTCACCGCGGCCATGCCCTCTACCTGCTCGACGAGCCGACCTCCGGACTCCACCCCGCAGACATCGCTCTGCTGCTGCGCCAGCTGCACCGGCTCGTCGACGCCGGCAACACGGTGGTCCTCGTCGAGCACGACCTCGACGCGATCGCCACCGCGGACTGGGTCATCGATCTCGGTCCGGGCGGAGGAGATGCCGGCGGTCGGGTTGTCGCGACCGGCACGCCAGCCGACATCGCGAGGGCCGAGGGCAGCGCGACCGCGCCCTACCTCTCGCGGCGGCTCGAGCGGACATGAGCTGGGTGCGGGCGGCCGGTGTGCCGTCAGGCTGCCGCGCGGGCGCGGAGGCATCACGCCAAGAAGAATCCGTACATGTCATGAAAGATGAAGGCATGACTGTGTATCTCGCTTGGACCTCGGAGGACCTGCCTGACCTGGAGGGGCCGTGGCACGAGGCTCGGCTTGTGGCGCCCGGGCTGGTCGCCGTGGACAGCACCGAATCGCTGTCAGCGGTCTATCACGCCATCAAGTGGTCCCTGGAGGGTGAGGCTTCGCTGATCGTGGTCCCCGTGCACCAGACGCCCAAGTCGCGGGGCATGGCTGCTGGCACCACTAGGTGGTTGCGTGAGCGGACTGCAAGGCAACCGCCCGGTGCCAACATCCGGGGCCTCACGTCATCCGATTGAGCTGTCCGGGCTCCCAGGCCACGAGGGCTGCCAGGTTGGTTCTCCCACCTCAGGGAACGAGGCTTCACGTAGGTGGGTGATGGACACGGGGAGATTGAGACCGGGGAGCGGCGCCCGCAACCGGGAAGGCCCCGCGCGGACTCCCTTACCCCGGGGACGCCGCCCGATCAGCGAACCTCCCACGGGAATGTCGCAGGCCAGCGTGCCTGCGCCTCTGGCCGGCGTCCGTCTATCCCGTCCGGTGATGTGTTCCGGTGAAGGGGCCCCATTCGGACGGGCCGCCGTGGCCACGAGGCGGGGCCCATCGCCTACCTTGACGACGAGCCACTTATCGACCGATCTCGCCAAACTGTCCCGCGGGCGCGTCGTCAATCTTCCCTGCATCTCGACACTTGTTGTCGAGATGCAGCCAACATGGACAAGTACGAACATTTGTCAAGATCGGTCAAGTCCCCGGGAGTGGTGTAGCGCTTCGCGTTCCTTCTAGTTCGGATTAGGCGGTCAGGGCGGGCAGGTCGTCGGCTCCGATCTCGGGTTCGGTGGTGGGGACGATGTTGACGCGGCAGCGGGCGAGGACCTCGAG
>NZ_JASBRN010000075.1 GCF_030149505.1 Nocardioides sp. | reverse complement strand
CCTGGTGCTGCGGCCCAACGGCGTCGCGCCGACCACCATCGGCCCCGACGGCCTGCCCGTCGGTGACGCACCCGACGAGAAGGCGCTGAAGAAGCTGGGCGCCAAGATGACCTCGGCCAACGGCTACCAGAACATCCACGGCTGGCAGCTCTACGACACCACCGGCACGACCGAGGACTGGTCCTACAACGCCACCGGCGGCTTCGGCTACACCTTCGAGATCGGCGCCAACGAGTTCCACCCGCCGTACCCCGAGGTCGTCGACGAGTACCTCGGCGCAGGCGGGCTCGAGGGCAACCGCGAGGCCTACCTCACCGCCCTAGAGCACGCGGTCGACACCCGTTTCCACGGCGTCCTCGAGGGCAAGGCTCCGAAGGGCGCGACCCTGCGCCTGCGCAAGGAGTTCGACTCCCCGACCTGGGAGTCCAGCTTCGAGGACTTCCTCGACTCCTCGATCCGGGTCGGCCGCAACGGCGCCTTCTCGTGGGTGGTCAACCCCTCCACCCGCCCGGTCGTGCGCTCGCGCACCTACACCGTCGACGGGGTCACCAAGCACACCAAGGGCAAGAAGGAGTCCTACACGCTGACCTGCGAGGTCGACGGCAAGGTGAAGTCCTCGCAGAAGGTCTTCATCGACCGCGGCCAGGTCCGCAGCCTGGACCTGCGACGCGCCTGCCGCTGACCCGCTGAACCTGGGAGGGGCTCAGCCCCTCCACGTCCCGCCGTCGTCGAGGTCGGCATGCTGCACCACCCAGGTGTGCATGGCGATCGCGGCGGCGGCGGAGGCGTTGATGGACCGGGTCGAGCCGAACTGCGCGATGGAGAAGGTCGCGTCGCAGGCCTCCCGCGCGGCCTCGGACAGCCCGGGCCCCTCCTGGCCGAAGAGGAAGCAGACCCGCTCGGGGATCCGCATCGACTCCAGGTGCTGCGAGCCCGGCAGGTTGTCGACGCCGTGCAGCGGCAGCCCCTCCTGCTGCAGGTACGCCGCGAGGTCCTCGACGCTCGGGTGGTGCCGCACGTGCTGGTAGCGGTCGGTGACCATCGCGCCCCGGCGGTTCCACCGCCGGTGGCCGACGATGTGCACCTCGGCGGCGAGGAAGGCATTGGCGGTGCGGACGATGGTGCCGATGTTGAAGTCGTGCTGCCAGTTCTCGATGGCCACGTGGAAACCGTGCCGCCGGGTGTCGAGGTCGGCGCGGATCGCCTCCAGGCTCCAGTAGCGGTAGCGGTCCACGACGTTGCGCCGGTCGCCCTCGCGCAGCAGCTCGGGGTCCCAGTGCTCCCCCTCGGGCCATTCCCCCGGCCAGGGGCCGACACCCACCTCGGCCGGGCCGTGCGGCATCGGGTCGTACGGCGCTCGCCGGTCCTCCCCCGTCGTGCGCGCACCGTTCTCCTGCTCGACCTCGGCCACGTGCGCACCGTAGTAGGGACCAGTGACTACGCTGACGCCATGTTGGGGATCGAACCACTGCTGTTCGGCATCGAGTTCCTCGACCTCGAGTGGTGGCTGGGCCACCTCGGGCAGACCCTCTTCTGGGTGGCGCTGGCCGTCGTCTTCGTCGAGTGCGGGCTGCTCTTCCCGTTCCTGCCCGGCGACACCCTGCTCTTCAGCCTCGGCCTCTTCATCGCCACTGGGGAGATCGACCTCTTCCCCGGAAGCGCGGCGGTGGAGCTGGCGATCGCCATGACGCTGCTCGTCGCCGCGGCCTTCCTCGGCAACGTCACGGGCTACGAGATCGGGCGCAAGGTCGGCCCGCCGCTCTACGAGCGCGACGGCCGGTTCCTGCGGCGCAAGCACTTCGACCGCACCCACGAGTTCTTCGACCAGCACGGTGCGCTGGCGCTCATCCTGGGCCGCTTCGTCGCCTTCGTGCGCACCTTCGTCACGGTGGTCGCAGGCGCGACCCGGATGGACCGCCACGTCTTTCTCCTGTGGAGCCTCGTCGGCGCGGTGCTCTGGGTCCTGTCCATCACGATGCTGGGCTACTTCCTCGGCAACATCGAGTGGCTCGGCGACAACCTCGACTTCGCCCTCCTGGCGATCCTGGCCGTCTTCGCGGTCCCGCTCGTCATCGAGTGGCGCCGCGAGGTCGCGCGCGACCGGGCCCGGGCGGCCGAGCGCGCCTGACGCGCCCGGCGCCCCAGCACGGGCAGGACCCGGGCTCCGCCCAGATCAGGCCTCCGGCGGGACCCGCAGGCTGCGGACGCGCACGAGCACCCACACGCACAGCGCCAGGCCGACCAGCCCGACGACGACGTACTTGTAGGTGCCGATGACGTCCTCGACCCGGAACCACTGCTCGCCGAGCTGGTAGCCCGCGAGCACGAAGGCGGTGTTCCAGATCAGCGACCCCGCCAACGTGAGTCCGAGGAACTGCAGCACCGGCATCCGCTCCACACCGGCCGGCACCGAGATGAGGCTGCGGAAGATCGGGACCATCCGGCCGAAGAACACCGCCTTGCGGCCGTGCCGGCCGAACCACGCCTCGGTCCGCTCGAGGTCGGAGGTCTTGGTGAGCGGCAGCAGGTCCCAGATGCGGTACATCCGGTCGCGGCCGAGCAGCACGCCGAGCCAGTAGAGGACGATCGCGCCGACGACCGAGCCAGCCGTGGTCCACACGATCGCCTCGGCCAGGCTGAAGGTGCCGCGACTGGCGGTGAAGCCGGCCAGCGGGAGGATGATCTCGCTGGGCAGTGGCGGGAAGAGGTTCTCCAGCGCGATGGCGATGCCGGCCCCGAGCGGGCCGAGCCGCTCCATGAGGTCGACGGCCCAGCCGGCGACGCCGTCGAGCTCGGCGGGGTCACCGCTCGTGGACGCGGCCAGGACCGCGGCGCCGATCACGCGTCGGCGCCCTGGCGCGCGGCGGCCGCCGCGTCGAGCTCGGCACGGGTCAGCACCGGGCGCACCTCGAGCTCGACGTCGGCCAGCGGGTTCTCCCCGGCGAGGCTGCGGTCGATCGCGCAGACCACGGTGGTGACGATCGCGCCGGCCGCACGCAGCTCGTGCGTGGCGTCGCGCACGGCGCCGCCGGTGGTGACGACGTCCTCGATGAGCGTGACCCGGCGGCCCGCGACGTCGGGACCCTCGGCGAGCTTGCAGGTGCCGTACTCCTTGGCCTTCTTGCGCACGAAGAGCGCCGGCAGCCCGGTCAGCTGCGCGACCATCGTCGCGATCGGCACGCCGCCGAGCTCGAGGCCGCCGAGCAGCTCGGTGTCCTCGGGGAGCAGCTCGACCATCTGGGTGGCGACCCGGTGCAGCAGCGCCGGGTCGGACTCGAAGAGGTACTTGTCGAAGTAGGTGTCGGCCACCTGGCCCGAGCGCAGGGTGAAGGTGCCGGTCAGCCGGCAGCGGGCGTCGATGTCGGCGGCGAGGGTCTCGTCGGTGCTCACGCCCGACATCCTGCCCTGTCTACGGTGGGTCCATGGCAGCCCACCTGGCCTCCCGCCTCGCCGGCATCCCGCCCACGGTGTTCTCGGAGTTCTCCGCACTCGCGGTGCGCACCGGAGCGGTCAACCTCGGGCAGGGCTTCCCCGACGTCGACGGCCCGTCCTCGGTGGTCGAGCGGGCGGTCGAGGCACTGCGCTCGGGCGCCAACCAGTACGCCCCCGGCACGGGCGTCCCCGCGCTGCGCCGGGCGGTCGCAGCCCACCAGCTGCGCCACCACGGGATCGAGCTGGACCCCGACACGGAGGTGTGCGTGACCACCGGCGCTACGGAGGGCATCGCGGCCGCGCTGCTCGCCCTGGTCGAGCCCGGCGACGAGGTGCTCGTGCTGGAGCCGTCCTACGACTCCTACGACGCGATGATCGCGATGGCCGGCGGCGTACGCCGGGCCGTGACCCTGCGCGCGCCGGCGTACCGCCTCGACGCCGGCGCCCTGCGCGCCGCCGTCGGTCCGCGCACCCGGCTGCTGCTGCTCAACTCCCCGCACAACCCGACCGGCACGGTGCTGACCCGCGCCGAGCTCGCCACCGTCGCTGCTGTCGCGGTCGAGCACGACCTGCTCGTGGTGACCGACGAGGTCTACGAGCACCTGGTCTTCGACGGGGCGGCCGACGGGCACGTGCCGCTGGCGACGCTGCCCGGCATGCGCGAGCGGGTGCTCAGCCTCTCCAGCGTGGGCAAGTCGTGGTCGTTCACGGGCTGGAAGGTGGGCTGGGCGACCGGGCCCGCGCCACTGGTCGCCGCCGTGCTGGCCGCCAAGCAGTGGTTGACCTTCACCTCGGGCGCTCCGCTCCAGCCCGCGGTCGCCCACGCCCTGGAGCACGAGCACGCGTGGCCGCAGGAGCTCGCCCGTGACCTCCAGCGCCGCCGCGACCTGCTGCTCGCCGGCCTCCGCGGCCTCGGGCTGGAGCCGCGGACCAGCGAGGGCACCTACTTCACCGTCACCGACGTCGAGCAGCTCGGGTGGGCGGACGGCCGGGCCTTCTGCCTCGGTGTCGCCGAGCGGGCCGGCGTGGTGGCCATCCCGCTCCAGGGCTTCCACGGTCCGGAGTCCCAGGACGCCGGGCGGCACCTGGTGCGCTGGGCCTTCTGCAAGACCCCCGAGGTGATCGAGGAGGGCCTGGACCGGCTGGCCCGGGCCACGCTCACCCGCTGACCCGGCCGATCCCCCTGGTCGAGCAGCGAGCGCCTACTCACCGTTGGTCGAGCAGCGAGCGCCAGCGAGCGTCGTCGAGACCGCGTGAGATGCCCGTGGTCGCCGACCACACAGGCGCGGCGGTCTCGACGACGCCCTCGCCTAGCGGCTCGGGCTGCTCGACCAGCAGGCTCAGCGGGCGGCGTACCAGGCCCGCACCTCGGGCCGCAGCAGCAGCGCGAGGGCCCCGCTGGCCATGGCCAGCGGGATGAGGGCGACGAACGCGCCGAGGAGGGAGAGCAGCAGGAACAGCCCCGCCGACAGCCCCGCGGAGACGCAGAGCAGCACCCACGCCCAGGTCCGGCCGGTCCAGGCGAAGGAGGCGACCAGCGCGGCGGCCAGCGCCCACGCCACGAACCCGGCCAGGAACGCGTACACCGCAACCCGCACCTGGTCGACGGTGATCTCGCCGGCGGTGGTGGGGTTCTGGGCGATGGCGCGCTCGATCTCCTCGTCGACCAGCGCCGGGTCGAGGGCGATCGCGACGACGACGAGCACGAGGCCGACCACCACGAGCGCGCAGGTGATCCAGGTGAGGACCAGACCGGCGCGCAGGGGGTTCGGCTTCGGGCCGCGCTGCGCGGGGACCGGCGGGCCCCAGGCGCCGGGCTGACCCGACGGGGCCGGCCAGGCGCCGGGCTGACCGGGCTGACCCGGCGTACCGACCGGCTGGTCGACCCCTGCGGGCCGCTGCCCGAAACCGGGGTACGCCGCCGGACCGGTCGACGTGGGCGCCGAACCGTCACCGACGGGGCTGCCCGTCGGGGGCGGCCAGGACGTGGCCGGGCCGGGGCCCTCGGTCGGGCCCCCGGTCGGGGCTGCGGGCGGCCGGGGCGCGAAGGGGTCGGGCCGACCGGCGTCCTTGCCACGCGCGGCCTCCTGCTCCCGGCGCGCGTCGCCCGGCGGCCTGAGGAACCGCTCGGGGACGGGGTCACCGTTGAGCCAGGCCCGGGCGGGCTGCAGCCAGAGGATGACCGCGGCGGCGGCCACGAGCGAGGTGGTGAAACCTCCGGCGACCAGGCCGGCGAGGAACATCGGCACCGCGAGGATGCTCAGCGCCAGCCGGGCCGAGCGGCTGCGCTGCATGACCTGCCAGCCGAGGATCGCGGTCGCGGCAGCGCACGCACCGGTGACCATCGCGAGGACCCGGATCGCCTCGAGGACCTCGCTGACCTGCAGGTCGAGGCCGTCGAGCGGCGGCTGGGCGAGCGTGTCCTCGATGCCGCGTCGGGTGTCGAGGGAGTCCAGGGCGCCGATCTGGGCGAAGACCGAGGCGATGACCAGCGCCGATCCGATGATCGTCACCCAGCCGGCCATGGTCACCTGGCGCGGACGGGCGTGGGGGTCGGGGGCGGGCACGGCCCCATTCCAGCAGACCCGCGGTCACCGTCGGGCAACGGCCGACGGGCAGCCACCCCGGTGGTCGAGGTGCGAGCGCAGCGAGCCACGAGACCCTCGCCGTCAGGGCAGGGGCTCGTGGCTCGTCGCTGACGCTCTTCGCACCTCGACCAGCGAGGCAGGACGGGGTCAGGCGGGCATCAGCACCAGCCCCGAGCCCGACTCGTCGACGTCGACGGAGACCGCACCTCCGTCGGTGACCTCGCCGCCGATCAGCATCCGCGCGAGCGGGTCGCCGATCGCGGACTGGATCAGCCGCCGCAGCGGGCGGGCGCCGTACGCCGGGTCGTACCCGACGTCGGCCAGCCAGGTCTGCGCGGCCTCGCTGACCCGGATGCCGATGCGCCGCACGGCCAGCCGTTTCTCCAGCAGTGCCAGCTGCAGGTCGACGATGTGGGTCAGGTCGTCCTTGGACAGCGCGTCGAAGGTGACGATCTCGTCGAGCCGGTTGAGGAACTCCGGCTTGAAGGACGCCCGCACCGCGGCCATCACTTGCTCGCGCCGCAGCTCGGGGTCCAGCAGCGGGTCGACGAGGTACTGCGAGCCCAGGTTGCTGGTGAGGACCAGCAGCGTGTTGCGGAAGTCGACCGTGCGGCCCTGGCCGTCGGTGAGCCGGCCGTCGTCGAGCACCTGGAGCAGGATGTCGAAGACCTCCGGGTGCGCCCTCTCGACCTCATCGAGCAGGACCACGGAGTACGGCCGGCGACGGACCGCCTCGGTGAGCTGGCCGCCCTCGTCGTACCCGACGTAGCCCGGAGGGGCACCGACCAACCGCGAGACGGCGTGCTTCTCGGAGTACTCGCTCATGTCGATGCGGACGATCGCCCGCTCGTCGTCGAAGAGGAAGTCCGCGAGGGCCTTGGCCAGCTCGGTCTTGCCCACACCGGTCGGGCCGAGGAAGAGGAACGAGCCGGTCGGGCGGTTCGGGTCGGCGATCCCGGCCCGCGAGCGGCGTACGGCGTCGCTCACCGCGGTGACCGCCTCGCGCTGGCCGATCAGGCGCTCGCCGATGACCTCCTCCATCTGCAGCAGCTTCGTCGACTCGCCCTCCAGCAGCCGGCCGGTCGGGATGCCCGTCCAGGCCTCGACGACGTCGGCGATCTGCTCGGGGCCGACCTCCTCGCCGACCAGCGGCTCGAGCTCCTCATCGCCGGGCGTGGAGGCCGCAGCCTCGATCTGCTTCTCCAGCGCGGGGATCCGGCCGTAGAGGATCTCGCTGGCCTGCCCGAGGTCGCCCTCGCGCTGCAGCCGCTCGGCCTCGATCCGCAGGGCGTCCAGCTGGCGGCGCAGCTCGCCCTCGCCCTCCAGCGAGGACTTCTCCCGCTCCCAGCGGGCCTCGAGCCCGCGCAGCTCCTCCTCCTTGTCGGCGAGGTCCTGGCGCAGCGCGGCGAGTCGCTCGACCGAGGCGTCGTCGGACTCCTTGGCCAGCGCGAACTCCTCCATCTTGAGCCGGTCGACCTGGCGACGGAGCTGGTCGACCTCCTCCGGGGAGGACTCGATCTCCATCCGCAGCCGGGAGGCGGCCTCGTCGATCAGGTCGATGGCCTTGTCGGGCAGCTGGCGCCCGGAGATGTAACGGTCGGACAGGGTGGCGGCGGCGACCAGGGCGGCGTCGGTGATCCGGACGCCGTGGTGCGCCTCGTACTTCTCCTGGATGCCGCGCAGGATCTGGATGGTGTCCTCGACCGACGGCTCGCCGACGAAGACCTGCTGGAAGCGGCGCTCCAGGGCAGGGTCCTTCTCGATCCGCTCGCGGAACTCGTCGAGGGTCGTCGCGCCGATCATGTGCAGCTCACCGCGCGCCAGCATCGGCTTGAGCATGTTGCCGGCGTCCATGGCCGAGTCGCCGCCGGCGCCCGCGCCGACGACCGTGTGCAGCTCGTCGATGAAGGTGATGACCCGGCCCTCGGCGTCCTTGATCTCCTCGAGCACGGCCTTGAGCCGCTCCTCGAACTCGCCGCGGTACTTCGCCCCGGCGACCATCGCCGCCAGGTCGAGCGAGAGCACCCGGCGTCCCTTGAGGGAGTCGGGCACGTCGCCGGCGACCACGCGCTGGGCCAGGCCCTCGACGACGGCGGTCTTGCCGACGCCGGGCTCGCCGATGAGGACCGGGTTGTTCTTCGTCCGCCGGCTCAGCACCTGCACGACCCGGCGGATCTCGGCGTCGCGACCGATGACGGGGTCGAGCCGGCCCTCCTCGGCTGCGGCGGTGAGGTCGACGGAGTACTTCTCGAGCGCCTCGTAGGTCGACTCGGCGTCCTGGCTGGTCACCCGGCGCGAGCCACGGACGGCGGTGAGCGACTCCCGGAGGCCGGCCTCGGTGAGGCCGACGTCGGTGAGCACCTTCTGCGCGCTGGACTCGGTGCCGGCCATCGCGATGAGCAGGTGCTCGGTGGCGACGTAGTCGTCCTTGAGGGAGGCGGCGAGGTCGAGGGCACCGGCGAGCACGCGGGTGAGGGCCGCGGAGGCGGCCGGCTGCTGCACCGTCGCGCCCGTGGCGCGCGGCAGCACCTCCAGCGCCGAGCGGGCACCGGCCACCAGTGCGGCGGTGTCGACCCCGGCCTTGGTCACCAGGGACCGGGCCACGCCGTCCTCCTGCGAGAGCAGCGCGACGAGCAGGTGGATCGGCTCGGTGGCCGAGTGGCCCGCCTTGGTGGCCGTCAGCTGGGCGGTCTCGATGGCCTCCCTGCTGCGGGTCGTGAACTTGTCGGCGCCGAACTGGCTCATGGGGTCTCCTCCTGCGACCTGGGGGACGGACCGAGTCTGGCCGTCACCTGCACCAACGCGCCAGGACTTGAGTCTGTTCCGCTCAAGTTATCTGAACTTCGATGACATGACCCGACCGGTCCCCCCGCCGGCATGGCCGATCGGTCAGACCCGTGGGCATGCCACAGCAATGTCCTCAATCCTCTGTCCGCCGCCGCGGCGCAGGCCTACCGTGGGCTCGGGCCACCTCGCCCGGGGGGACGAGGTGAGGGAGGGAGACCCATGACTGCCTGGTCGTTGGACAGCGTGAGCCTGCTCACCCACGGAGTGCACTACGCACTGGTGGTGGTCGGGCTGGTCGGTGTCGCGTACCTGCTCGGGCCGCAGCTGGCGCCGCGAGCAGCCGGCGTGCTGCCGCGCGACGACCACGCCCGCCGCGTCGCCGCGTTGCGCGAGGCCGTCGCGCGGGGTGCGTTGCTCACCGCAGGTCCCACGACCGCCCACGCCCGACCTGCACCGGCGGTCGCACTCCACCTGCCGGTGGCCGTCGTGGCCAGCGCTGCCGCCGCCGGTGTGCACGCGGCCATGGGCCCCCTCCACCTGGACCAGTCCCGGCTCTTCGGCCTGTTCTTCGCCGCCTCCGCTCTCACCCAGCTGGGATGGACCGCTGCCGCCCTGCAACGAGTGACCCCCGGACTGCTCCGGGCGGGCATCGCACTCAACGCCGGCACGATCGCCCTGTGGGTCTGGACCCGCACCTGGGGACTGCCCCTGGGGCTGATGCCGACGCCCGAGCCGGTCGGCGCCTGGGACCTCGCGGCAGTGGGCTGGGAGGTGGCCGTCGTGCTCAGCTGCGTGTGGTTGCTGCGCTGCCTTCCCCCCGCGTCGTACGCCGGCCTGCGCATCGCTCCGTGGGCGGACTGGCGGAGCGGCGCCGTCATCGTCGCGGTCGTCTCCGCGGTGGCGCTGCTGCTCCTGTCGCTGAGCGGTGCCAGCGGATGAACCCACCAGCCGGTGCGGCTCCGAGCACGACGACCAACCGTGATGACGAGAGGGGGTGGCAAGGGTGCAGTCCTGGGTGATCGGAGTGATCTGCAACGGCGTGATCGCCATCGCCTACCTGCTCATCTCCCTGGCGATCGTGGTCCCGCTGGCACGCAGCCGGCAGCTGCGCACGAACCCGCTCGGGGCGGCCACCGCCTCCATCTTCTTCTCGTGCGCCGTCCAGCACGGACTGCACTCCCTCCACATGTTCCTCCCGAGCGTCGGCCTGGCTGATGAGCAGGGACTGGCCATGCGACAGGCCTGGGACTGGCAGCTCTCCCTGTGGGACCTGTTCGGCGCCGTCATCGGCGTCTACTACTGGACGCTGCGACGCAGCTACTCCTCCCTCATGGAGGGGGCCCAGCTCTTCCAGGACCTGCGGCAGCGCGAGCAGCAGGCCCTCGAGCTCAACGACACGGTCCTGCAGGGACTGGTCGTGGCCAAGATGGCGCTCGACCTCGACGACACCAAGCGCGCCCACGAGTCGCTCAGCGTCTCCATCGACTCCGCCAGCCGGATCATCACCGACCTGCTGGGCAGCAGCGCGACCCTCGACCTGGTCCGCAGCACCCCCGCCGCCCTGGCGGTCCCGGACGGGCCCATTTCCGCGGGCACCTCCACGGGCGGCACCGCCACCGTCGTGGGCGATCCGCCCACGGACGTCGCCACCACCAGCACCCACGACCCGGTCGCCGCACCGATCGAGCACAGCCACGCGAAGGACGTCGAGAGGCCATGATCATGAGCGCCGCACCCCGAGTCCGTCCGCTCAGGACGGTCATCATCGACGACACCGCGGACCTCCGCGACCTGCTGCGGCTCGCGCTGGACCGGGGCGGGTTCGACGTCGTCGGCGAGGCCGGGGACGGCAAGGCCGGCATCGACGTCGTGCGCGCCGAGCGGCCCGACGTCGTCCTGCTGGACCTGTCGATGCCGGTGATGGACGGTCTCGAGGCGCTGCCCACCATCCGTCGTACCTGCCCGGCCGCCAAGATCATCGTCCTCTCCGGATTCGGCGCGACGCAGATGTCGGAGCGGGCCATGGCCCAGGGCGCGGACGGCTACGTGCAGAAGGGCGCCTCGCTCGACTCGATCCTCGACTACGTCCGCGACATGACCACCGGTGCGCCGCCGCGCACCCCGCGCTCGCTCTCGGTCGTCCCGCCCCTGGAGGCCCCGGAGAGCCTGGCCCCGATGCCGCCGTCCTTCGGCCGCCCCGACCCGGCCGCCCCCGCCGGCACCTCGCCCCAGCCGGCCGACGCCCGGGCCGACGAGTCCACCCGGAACGGTCCGGCACCCGCGGGCCACCCGGCCGCGGCCGACACCGGGCACGTCCCCGCGCCGGCCAGCACCGACTCGCCCCTCACGCCGGGCGGCGTCACCGCCTCCCCCATCTCCTGGTGGCAGGCGATGAGCATGGCCCCCGTCGGGATCCTCGAGCTCGCCGACGAGCCGCTCTTCCGCATCGTCTACGCCAACACCACCGCCCAGCGGCTGCTCGTCAACAAGACCAGCCCCGGCACCCCCCTCGGCTTCGCCGCCCCGACCCTCGCCTCCCTGGTGGCCTACCACCGCCTCGACGCCGACGCCTCCTTCGAGGTCGAGCTCGAGGGCGGCACCTGCCGCGCCACGATCCGACGCACGGGCTGGTCGCTGCTGGTCTACCTCGACTCCACCTCCGACGACGTGGCCCTGCTGCGCCGCGCCATCGCCACCACCGCCCACGAGATCCGCGGACCGGTCGCGGTCATCTGCGGCATCGCCGAGGCCAGCGGCTGGGACGGCGACGCCCAGCTCGACCCGGAGATGCAGGGCCGGCTCATGTCCTCGGTGGCCCGCCAGGCCCGGATGCTCGACTCCATCACCGCCGACCTGCTCACCGCCGCCCAGATCCAGCGCGGCACCCTGCGCATCGACCTCGCACCCGTCTGCGCCCGCGGCGTCGTGGAGTCGGTCGCCGGCGACCGCTACGGCCTCGACGTGGAGATCGTCGTCGAGGACGACCGGCTCGTCCGCGCCGACGCCCTGCGCCTGGAGCAGATGGTCAGCAACCTGCTGGGCAACGCGATCAAGTACGGCGAGGCGCCGTACACCATCCGCATCCGTCCCGACTCCGCCCGACCCGACCACGTCGCCATCGACGTCGTCGACCGCGGCGCGGGCGTGCCGGAGGAGTTCCGCGACCAGCTGTTCAAGGAGTTCACCCGCGCCGCCGGCACGGTCGCCACGGGCACCGGCCTGGGCCTGCACGTGGTGCGGACCCTCGCGGAGGCGCAGAACGGCCGCGTCACCTACCGACCGGGCCAGTACGGCGGCTCGGTCTTCACGATCTCCCTGATGGCGGTCACCGAACCGCCGCTCTCCGAGCCGCCCGTGGAGGGAGCGGGCGGAGCGACCGACCGGCACTAGCCGCCAGGTCGATCCGCGGATCAGGGAGCACCGACCCCTGGCCACCCCCCGGGCGGGGGCGTGGTCAGGGGTCCGGTCTGATGGTCAGGGGGCCGGTCGACGGACCGGCCGTGGGGTGCTCCCGCCCGAGCCCACCGCGCCCTCCCGGAGGCGCCCCCTCCGTCGGAACCAGTCCTCTCGTTCGTCCCTCACGAGAGGACGGCCTGGCCCATCCACCGGCCTCCGGGGGGGCCCCGGCGCGGTCGCGGTGGGCTCGGGCGTCCGCACGTCGGGCGGCAGGCCCGTCGACCCGCCGTGTCCAGGTCGCGAGTGGTCGTCG